>JBEKVO010000035.1:0-39519 GCA_049513895.1 Rectinemataceae bacterium
AGGACGGCCGCGTCGCCGCCGCCGGCTGCTTCCTCCCCCTCTCCGAGCAGCAGGACATCCGCAAGAGCTTCGGCACGCGGCACCGCGCCGCCCTCGGCCTTTCGGAGGAAGCGGACGCCGTGGTCCTCATCGTGTCCGAGGAGACGGGCGCCCTCTCGCTCGCCTACGAGTCCAAGCTCTATTACGGACTCGCGCCCGAGCAGGTCAGGCGGCGCCTCGGGGAGCTCCTCGAGTTTCCCGAGGGCTCGGCCGAGGTGGCCGACGTGGCCGAGGAGACGAGCGATGCAGAATAAGGGACTGTACAGGCGCCTTCTGGCCAATTGGCCGGTCAAGGTGCTGTCCCTCGCGGCGGCCCTCCTGCTGTTTTTCTTCTATAGGCTCAACCGCCTCGAGGACAGGTACATTTCGGTCCCCCTCGCCGTCTCGATGAACGACGAGTACGTGCTCGCCAGCCAGAGCCCGCGCTCGGTGCGCGTGACGCTTCGAGGCGAGCCGAACGCCCTCTCCTCGATCCAGGAGGACGACGTGCGGGCGAGCCTCGACCTCACCGTATACCGCGCCGAGGGGCAGTACAGAGCGCCCGTGCAAGTGGAGCGCAAAGGCACGGCCCTCGGCGTCGATCCTCTGGAGATACGGACCGATCCCACCGACGTCGCCGTTTCCATGGAGCGGCGAGTTACCCGAGTCGTGCCCGTCACGCCTTCGTTCAAGGGCTTCCTGGAACCGGGCTACGAGCTCTTATCCTTCGACCTCACGCCCTTCCAGATCGAAGTGTCGGGACCGGCGAGCGCCGTCGCGCGGGTCGGCGACGTGCAGACGGATTTCATAGAGCTGGCCGGGCGCAACTCCGATTTCGTCGTCAAGACGCGCGTCATCAAGAAGGAGAGCCTCGTCGCCATCACCGGGTCCGATAGCGTGCAATTCCGAGCCGTCGTGCAGCGCTCGCTCGCGATACGAAGCTTCCAGGGCATCGCCGTCGCGGCGGAGGGTCTGCCCGGGGATCTCTCGCTCGCCCAGGCGCTTCCGACCGGCAGCCTGCGCATTCGTTCGTCCACGACGGACATCACCGGCTTCTCGCCTACTCAGGGCATTCTGTTCGTCGACCTCTCGGGCCTGCGAAAGCCGGGGAGCTATCAGGTCAAGGTGCAGCCGCGCGCTCCCGACGGCTTCACGATCGAATACTACGAGCCGCAAACGATCCAGGTTACCGTCGTCGCGGCGGGGGCCCTGGAAGGGAGGAGCCGATGATCCTCGGAATAGGCGTGGACGTGGTCCACGTCGGACGGATACGCCATTGGGAATCGGTGCCCGGCCTCGTCGAACGCTTCTTCCATCCCGCCGAGGCCGCGGACGCGCGGAGGCGCGGAGCGGGGGAGTCCCTCTCCCTCGCCGCGCGCTTCGCCGCGAAGGAAGCCTTCGGCAAGGCCCTGGGCACGGGCTTGGCGGGCATACGGCTCGGCGACATACAAGTCGTGAACGACCCGAGCGGCAGGCCCGAGATAGTGCTGCACGGCAGCGCCCTGGCGCGCCTCGGCGCGGTCGGCGGCGCGCGCGTGCATGTCTCGCTCACGCACGAGGGCGAGAACGCGATCGCGATCGCGATCATCGAGGGGTGAGAAACATGGTCCGTTACGCCCAGAAACCCGAAGGCGAAAAGGAGAAGAAGGTAACCTTCATCTCCAAGGAGCCCATCGTCTGCCCGGTCTGCGAGGTTTCGTTCAACAGAGAGGAGCTTTTCTCCGGCCGCGTCAACGCGGGAGACCTCACCGACGAGCTGCACAGGACCTACCTGCCGACGCACAACTACGGCGAGGTGCATCCTCTCATATACGAGCTTACGGTATGCCCTTCCTGCTGGTACTCCGCCTTCAAGTCCGATTTCCCCGGCATTCCCTCCAAGGTCGCCGGCATACTGAAGGACGAGACCGCCGCTAGAGTCGAGGCGACGCAGCGCGTTTTCAACAACGCCGATTTCAACTCGCCCCGTAGCCTTAAAGAGGGCGCCGCATCCTATTATCTCGCGATGTTCTGCTACGAGCACCTGTCCAAGGAGTACAGCCCCGCGATAAAGCAGGGCATCAGCGCCCTCCGTTCGGCCTGGCTCTGCGGGTATCTCGACGTGAAAGAGCCCGGAGAGAACTACGCCTACGTGGCGCGCCTGCTCTACGGAAAGGCGCGTTTCCTCTACCGTCTCGCCGTGGAGCTCGAGCAGAAGGGCAAGGAACAGTTGACGACGGTGAAGTGGCTCGGGCCGGACACCGACAAGAACTACGGCTTCGAGGGCGTGCTCTACCTCTCCGCTATATTCGAGCTGAAATACGGCCCGCGCGAGGACGAGGCCAAGCGCATGGAGCTCCTGGACGCCAGCAAGCGGACCATCGCCAAGATGTTCGGCATAGGCCGCAAGAGCAGGTCGAATCCAGGACCCCTCGTGGATAAAGTCCGCGACCTCTACGACGCGCTGAAGAAGGAACTTCACCAGGACGAAGACGAGGATGAGGAGTAAGCGCAACATACGCCTCATCCTCTCCTACGACGGCACGGATTTCGGGGGATGGCAGCGCCAAAAAAACGCCCGCTCGGCGCAGGGCGAGCTCGAGGCTGCCCTCGAGCGGATGCACGGCCATGGCGTCCCCACCGTGGGCGCGGGCAGGACGGACGCGGGGGTCCACGCGATGGGCCAAGTGGCCAATTTCTACACGGATATCGCGTCCATCGAGGCCGGGCGCTTTCTCCCCGCCCTCAATAAGCTCATGCCGCGCGACCTCCGCGTCCTTTCCGCTTCCGAGGCCGATTTCGACTTCCACTCGCGCTACGACGCGAGGCTTCGGCGTTACCGCTACTTCATCCTCTGCTCGCCCTCTCCCGACCCGATGCGGCTGCGATACTGCCACTACCTGCGCCGCAGGCCCTCCCTTAAGTCGCTCAACGCGGCCGCTGGCAGAATCCTCGGCGAGAGGGACTTCACGTCCTTTTCGTCGGCCAAGGACGAGTCGGCCAGCCCGTGGCGCTGCGTGACGGAGTCGTCCTTCCGCTGGGAGGGCGACTTCCTCGTCTACGAGATCGCCGCCAACGCCTTTCTCTGGCGCATGGTGCGCTCTCTCGTCGGCTCGCTGCTGCATTACGAGGCCGATGACGCCGGCGGGGCGGCCGAGCGCGTCGAGCGCGTGCTCCGCTCGAGGGACCGGACTCTCGCGGGGCCGACCGCGTCGGCGCGGGGCCTCTTTTTATGGAACGTCGAGCATTACCCGAGCCCGACGAGGCCCGGCCGCGGCGACTACTGGTGCGTCACTGCCGAGGACGAGCAGGATGCCGGGCCGCGAATGGTCCCCGGCATCGGTCCTGTGGGAGAATAGGGGAGGTTTCATCCTATAGCGACGGTTCCCCGCTCGCCTGTTCTGATCCGCACCACCTCGGTGAGGTCGTAGACGAAAATCTTTCCGTCGCCGACCTCGCCCGTGTGCGCCCCTCCGAGGATCGCCTGGATAGTCGGCTCGACAAAGGCCTCGTTGACCGCTATCTCGAGCCGAATCTTCCTCAACAAATTTCCGGTCTCCTTGTTGCCGCGGTAAACCTCGTTCTGGCCGCCTTGACGGCCGTGTCCGAGCACCTCGGAGACGGTCATCAAGTTGACGTCGGCGGCGTAGAGCGCCTGCTTCACCTCCTCGAGCCTGTAGGGCTGGATGATCGCTATCACCATTTTCATACCCAGCTCCTTGCCGAATTTAAGGCGATTGCGCGCGGGAATCGGCAATCGCGGGAGTGAGGGGCGCAGCCCCTCACTCGAGTACCGTATAGGCGCGCTCGTGGTGCTGCGATATGTCCAGGCCGATGGCCTCGTCCTTCGCGTCCACCCGGAGGCCGACGGCGGCGTCCAGGAGCTTGAGGAGGGCGAAGGTCCCGCCGAAGGCGACCGTCATGCTCACGCCCGAGCCGAGGAGCTGAAGGGAAAATTGGGAGGGCTTGCCGTATAGGGCCCCCGCGTAGGAGGCGCCGGAGCCCTTCCACACGGCGGGGTCGGCGAAGACGCCCGTGAGCAGGGCCCCGACGAGGCCGCCCACGCCGTGGCAACCGAAGGCGTCCAACGCGTCATCGTAGCCGAACTTCTCCTTTACGACGGTGACCATCACGAAGCAGACGGCGCTGGCTATCGCGCCGATAGCGAGCGCCCCGCCTACGTTGACGTAGCCGGCGGCCGGCGTGATCGCCACCAGACCCACCACTGCGCCCGTGGCCGCGCCGAGTATGGTGGATTTCTTGTTCACCAGCTTGTCGAGGAGAGGCCAGGCCAGGCCGGCGGCCGCCGCCGCCGCGTTGGTCGCCATCAGGGCGCTCGCGGCTATGCCGTCGGCCGCGAGCGCGGAGCCCGCGTTGAAGCCGAACCAGCCGAACCAGAGCATCGCCGCCCCGATCAGGGTATAGGGGAGGTTGTGCGGAGGCAGGGCCTTGAGGTTGTTGCGCTTGCCTATCACGAGGGCGGCGGCAAGGGCCGCGAAGCCTGCGTTGATGTGGACGACGGTGCCCCCGGCGAAATCCAGGACGCCGAGCTTGTACAGCCAGCCGTTCGGGGACCAGATCATGTGGGCGAGGGGGCAGTAGATCAGAATTTCCCACAGTGCGGTGAAGGCGAGAAAGGACGAAAATTTCATCCGCTCCGCGAAGGCCCCGACGATGAGGGCAGGCGTTATCACCGCGAACATGCACTGGAACATGACGAAGGATAAATGGGGGATTCTGCCGATCGGATCCGAGATGTAATAAGGCGAAAGCTGATTCGGAGTAATGCCCTTCAGGAAGACCCACTTGAAGTCGCCAAGCAGGCCTGGAAAGAGCTCGCCGTCGCTGAATGCGAGGCTATAGCCGAAGGCGACCCAGATGACCGAGACGAGGGCCAAAGTGATGAAGCACTGCATGAGCACGCTGAGCACGTTCTTCTTGCGCACGAGGCCGCCGTAGAACAGCCCGAGGGCCGGAACTGTCATGAACATCACCAGGGCCGTGGCCATGATGACCCACGCGGTATTGCCGCCGCTAAGAATTGGTGTTGCCGTCATTGATGCTCCTTGTTAGATGCCATCTACGCAAGATTCGTGCCGCTATTCGTGGGAGGATTAGAATTGTGAGCAATTTAGCGATTTCGCTATGTCGATAGTAGCTATTTTATTTAAATGTAAGGAATTAAAACAATATAATCGATCCAGGGTTTTGGTATACAGACCTCGCAAAGCTTCTTTACTACGAGAGAAGCCCCACACTTGTGAAATAGGATACTTCTTCTATGTATGCCTGATTTTCAGTACCCACAAAAATGTAGAAAAACGGCGCCGCTTTTCACGACGCCGCCTTCGGTTTAGTGCAAGCCTAGCCCATCGCCTTCGCGAATCTGGCGGCCACCGCCTTCCATTCTATCACGTTGTAAAAAGCCTCGAGGTAATCCGCACGTCGATTCTGGTACTTCAGGTAATACGCATGTTCCCACACGTCGACGCCGAGCAGGGGTACGCGGCTATCGGCGATCGGATTGTCCTGGTTGGCCGTGGATAGGACGCTCAGTTTTTTTTCGGGTCCGAGGACGAGCCATGCCCATCCCGAGCCGAAGCGACCCATCGCCGCCTTCGTCAGCTCGGCCTTGAAGGCGTCGAATCCGCCCAGGTCCCTTTCTATTGCAGCGGCGAGGGCTCCGCTCGGCCTGCCTCCTGCCCCCGGGCCGATGAACTCCCAAAAGAGGCTATGGTTGTAGTGCCCGCCTCCGTTGTTCCTCACCGTCGTCTTCACTGCCTCCGGCAGCTTGGCCCAATCCATGGCGAGTACCTCGGGTGCCCACGACGCGTATTCGGTTCCATCCAAGGCCTTGTTGAGGTTCGCCACATAGGCTCCGTGGTGCTTGTCGTGGTGGATGCGCATGGTCTCGGCGTCGATGTAGGGCTCCAAGGCCTCGAAGGGATATTTCAGATCGGGAACGTTGAATGACATAAAAACTCCTTTAGGCGATGACTCCCTATTAATAGGGGAAATCTTATATTAGAAAAATACTAATATATATGAGTCGGGTAAAGCGTGGCGATGGAGATAGTCGATCCATGCTATAAAAAGATGGTGAAGAAGGCAAAGAAGGTTTTGTCAAAGGCCGTGGCCCCTGCGCCTGATCCGCGGGCCGCTCCGCGAAGCGAGCCGCACGGCGGGCCGCGTTACTGGCGGGGGATTGTCGGACCGGAGGGCTCGGCACGGGCCGATGTCTATGTCGCGGAGACCGCCGGAGTCTTGAGCCGCTCGCAGATCAAGGCAAGGGGCGCGGTCATCCGCGTGAACGGCGCCGAAGCGAAGCCCTCGCGGCCCCTAAAGGCAGGGGATAGCCTCGAGCTGATCTGGACAGAGGAGGACCCCACTTCCATAGAGGCCGAAGACATCCCCCTCTCTATCCTCTATCAGGACGAGCGCGTCATCCTCGTCGACAAGGCGCAGGGCATGGTCACCCATCCCGGCGCAGGCAATATGAGCGGCACCCTTGCCAACGCCGCTCTGTTTATCGCGCAGCGCGGTCGCGCTGCCCTGCCGCCGTCAGCGGCGAAGGCTGACTCCGAGCTTCCAGCGCTGCGGGCGGGCATAGTCCATCGCCTCGATAAAGACACTTCCGGCGTCATTGTCGTCGCGAAGGACCTCGGCGCGCAGGTCTTTCTCGCCGAGCAGTTCAAGGAAAGGCTGGCGCGCAAGGAATACCTTGCGATAACGCGGGGCCTGCCCTCCCCCCCGTCGGGCCGCATAAACGACCGTCTGGGCCGCGACCCCCGCGAGCGAAAGCGCTTCGCTGCGGTTCCCGAAGGTGGCAAGGCCGCCGTAACGGATTACCGCGTACTCGCTTTCTGGGGCGATGCCACCCGGTATGCCCTCGTCTCGCTTCGGCCCAAGACGGGGCGCACCCATCAGCTTCGCGTACACATGTCCGGTCTTGGAACGCCGATTTTGGGTGACCCGATCTATAGCAAGAAGGACGGACGCTTTCCAGACGCGAGCCTCATGCTCCATGCTTATAGGCTGAAGATCACTCTGCCGGGAAGAGACGACCCCACTCTCTTTACGGCGCCCATACCGCAGCGTTTCAAGGACATCCTGAGCGCGTTGACCTCAGAATTCGGCCGGGGCACTCTTTAATGGGCTGATACCAAACAATACCAATAATAATCCCCAATACCCTTTCTTTTTCCGTCTGGGAAAGGAAAGACACGGGAAAGGCATTAGAATAGGGGATTTTCAGAGAGTGCGTGCCTTTCGATTTTGTTTAATTTCCCCCTTGACAGACTAGAATGTAGTGTTAATATGGTTATATATGGTATCAACCACCGAAAAGAGGACGCTCGAAATAGAACCATTAGATACCATTCGGCGTAATGTTCAGGATTCCATACAGACACAGGTTGCGGATTTTATCCTGGGTAAGATCGAATCCAACGAATGGCCCATCGACTCGAAGATCCCCTCAGAGCGCGATCTTTCGATCAAGCTCGACGTCAGCCGGACGACGGTTCGGAACGCGATACAGGAATTGACGACGCGGGGAATGTTCGAGCGCAAGATAGGACAGGGTACTTTCGTCCGCCGTCGCCCCGATTCGGCGCAGGCCCGCCGCGAAGCCGTCAAAGGCACCTTCGGCTATGTCGTATGCAAGGGACGCTCGCTTCGAAAGCCGATATCTTCCGAGGCTTTCTATTTCGACGTATTCGCGGGCATCGAAGAGGAGAGCGTCCGTTCGGGTAGGCACATGCTCTTTTCCTACCTCGACGAGAGCAGCTCCGAGGAGGTGGCCGCCTTCGGAAGCTTCCTCGACAAGGTGGATGGCGTCGTGATAGAGGAGGCGCGCGATCCGGCCTTCCTCGAGATGGTAGTGCGTTCGGGGGTCCCGGCGGCCCTCCTCGCCCCGACCGCGATCCATGCGGGCCTGGATTGCGTGACCATGGATATCGGCGCCGGCGTGCGCAAGGCGATCCGATTCATGCGCGAACTGGGCCATGAGCGCATCGGCATCGTCAACGGACCCTTGGACCTCGAGTCCGCCAGGGTGCGCTTCGCCGCGTGGAAGGAAGAGATGAGGACGGCCGGCGACGGGTTCGCCGACGACGATAGCCTCGCCTGCGAAGGCGAGGGCTGGTCCGCCGAGGCGGGCTATACGGCGATGGACAAGCTGATAGAGCGTCGCCACGACATCACGGCCGTCTTTTGCGCCAACGATCTGCTTGCGGTAGGGGTCCTTTCCGCCCTCGCCAAGCATGGCCTGAGCGTCCCCGAGGACATTGGCGTCGTCGGCTTCGACGATACGGAGCTCGCGAGACACTCATCGCCGCCGCTCACGACGATGAAGATCTACTCGCGGGAGATGGCCCGCTCCGCGATCAAGCGCGTCCTCGAGCGAATCGAGGGAGGATCCCTGCCCTTCGTGAAGATGGAATATCCCATCGATTTGATCATCCGTGAATCGTGCAAGGAGGTGAAACGCTAGCAGATCTATCGAGCGGTTTCCGCGTCGCGGAAACCGCAGAGTCAAAGTCGGCTAATTCAGGCAACCAAGTGGTTTCGCGCAAGCGAAACCGCGAAGCCAAATCGGCTTGGCTGACGAAGTTTCGAGCAGTTTCTGTGAAGCAGAAACTGCTGAGTCAAAGTCGGCGCAGCCGACTTTGACTGAAGGCCAACAGCCGCAGTTTCGGGATCCGCCTGGTAGCAAAACCCCGAAACCGCAAGCCGTCGGGTGCGACGATTATATGGAACCGCGATTGTGCATATCAAGGTGGGTTCCCTATAGCCGTGAAGGCGGTCGAGCGCACAGATATCCGGTTCCCGATTGGGTATCGAAATGAAGGAGAGAAACCAGAATGACTTTTTCGAAGAAGATTATCGTCATCGCCCTCTTGGCGATCGCCTTCGCGGGCTTCGCGGTCGCGGAGAAAGTGGAGATCAGCTACATGTGCTGGTACAACACCACCCAGTCCGAGGCCCAGGGCAACCAGGTCCTCATCGACAAGTTCAACGCCTCGCAGGACAGGATACAAGTCACTATGATCGCCATCCCGCGCGACGGCTACGAAACCAAGGTCAACACGATGGCCGCGGCGGGGCAGCTTCCCGATTGCACCCAGCTTTCCGAGGCCATGACCATCGAGTTCGCGGCCAACGATCTCCTCGCCGACGTCAGCACGATGTATCCCGCCGACGCCGCGCCTCTCAAGTCCCTGACCTTCACCTACAAGGGCAAGGCGGTCGGTTACAGCTCTGGCGACGAAGTCCTTCTCCTCTACTACAACAAGAAGCTCTTCGACGCGGCCAAGCTGCCCTATCCCCCCGCCTCCGCCGGTAAGGCTTGGACTTGGAAGGAGTTCATCGCCGCGGCCCGTAAGCTCACCGTGGACAAAAACGGCAAGACCCCTAACGACGCCGGCTTCGATGCGAAAAACATCGTCACCTTCGGCGCCGACTTCAACAGGCTTTGGTGGATGTGGCCCATCGTGTGCTACTCCAACGGCGGCGGCCTCATGAGCCCCGACGGCAAGGAGCTGTGGATCAACAAGCCCGAGTCCGTCGAGGCCATGCAGACCCTCGCCGACCTCTACATCAAGGAAAAGGTCGCTCCCTCCGTGGCGGACAAGGCCGCGATGCCCAGCCTGGACCTGACCCTCCTCACGAACAAAGTCGCCATGTCCACCTCCGGCCAATGGGAGATGGGCGTCTCGCTCAACAACTCCCTCAAGGATGGCCTCGAATACGGCGTCGGAGTCCTGCCCAAAATGAAGAAGGCCGTCACTTACAACACGGGCGCCCCCTTTGGCATCTTCAAGAGCAGCAAACACCTACCCGAGGCTATGGAGTGGATCAAGTGGTGGGCCGACGAGAAGAACCAGTGGAGCCTCATCACCGGCGGCATCCTCATGCCCGTCATGGCCAAGTGGTACGCAAACGAGGCGGCCATGCGCGAGTGGGCGGACCACCCGCCCAGGCCTCCCTTTGCCCAGTACAAGACGGCTGTCATCGATTACGCCATGAATAACGCGGTCCAAGTTCCCTGGTACTACTTCAACGGCTACCAGGGCCTCGACGATATCCTCAGCTCCGGCATCGAGGCCGTGTGGAACGGCAAGACGACCGCAAAGTCGTATATCGCGTCGATAATGCCAAGGCTCCAGAAATATTTCGACGAGCATAAGGCGAAGTAAAGCAGCCGCCGCCGGGAGCGGGCAGCCCCGGCGGCCCGAGGATCGCGATCGCGGCTATCGGCACGTGGGAGGGCCTCAAACATGACGAGATACAAATCCCGAAGCGCCCTCGCGGCGTACCTGTTCCTGACGCCGGCCATCCTCGGGCTCCTGCTCTATACCTTTCTTCCGATCATCGGCGTCGTGGGGATGAGCCTCACCGAGTGGAACGGTCTCAAGGCTCCGACCTATATTGGGCTCGGAAATTTCAAGGAGATATTCACCGAGGACATGTTCTTCCCGACTTCCGTCCTGGCCACTCTGTACTTCGCCCTTTTCACGGTGGTGATCGGGACCGTCTACGCCTTCCTCGTCGCCCTTCTGATCAATCAGAGGATAATAGGCAGAGGACTGTTTCGCTCGGTCTTCTTCCTGCCCTTCATCGTGCCGAGCATCGGGGCGGCCATCGTCTGGGCCTGGATGTACGAGGCCAACTTCGGCCTCATCAACTACGCGCTGGGCCTGATCGGCATCGACAAAGTAATGTGGCTCGGCGACGAGGCCACGGCGACGCCCGCCCTCGGCCTCATGACCATTTGGGGCTTCGGCAACTTCATCGTGATCTACCTCGCCGGCCTGCAGGGAATCCCCCGCACCTACCTCGAGGCGGTCGAGATCGACGGGGGGAACGTCTGGCATAAGTTCCGAAACGTGACCCTGCCCCTCCTCTCGCCCGTCATCCTCTTCAACGTCATGACGAGCATAGTCGCCAACCTGCAGGTCTTCGTCCCCGCCTATTCGATCACCAAGGGAGCGCCCAACTCCTCGACGCTCTACATGGTCTACTACATTTTCAGGCAGGGATTCCAGAACAACCGCTTCGGCTACGCCGCGGCGGTTTCGCTCATCTTCTTCGCCTTCATCGCCGCGGTGACCGCGATCGTCTACGCCACTTCCAGGAAGTGGATGTTCTACGAGGGCGAGTGAGGAGAACCATGAGAACCCGGAACCCGAAGAACCTGCTTCTCTCGGCCGTCGTGGCGCTGATGGCCCTTGCCTGCATCTTCCCCTTTTTCTGGATGCTCCGTTCCTCTTTCATGGGGAATATCGAGATATACCGGTACCCCCCGGCCTTCCTGCCCAAGACCTGGAGGGTCGACAACTACCCCTCCGCCCTCTCGATCTTTCCCTTCGGCAGGTATCTGCTCAACACGCTGACGATAACCATACCCTCGGTGTTCGGAATACTTGCGACATCGACCATGGCCGCCTACGCGTTCGCGAGGATCGAATTCCCTCTCAAGAAGCTGTGGTTCACCCTCGTCATCGCCTCGATGCTCATGCCCGGCACGGTCACGATAATTCCCATCTTCAAGGGCTGGACGGCTCTGCATATGTCCAGCGGCTTCATTCCCCTCATCTTCCCCGCCTTCCTCGGCGGAGGAGCCTTCAACATCTTCCTCTGCAGGCAATTCTTGATGGGGATACCGAAGGATCTCGACGAGGCGGCCTGGATAGACGGGGCTGGCCACGCCAGGATACTCGCCCGGATTCTCCTGCCCCTTATCAAGCCCGTGCTGATTTCCGTGGGCCTGTTCGCCTTCATCCTCTATTGGAACGACGTCCTGGGGCCCCTCATCTACATTTCCCGCAACGAGCAGAATACCATCTCGCAGGGACTCGCGAATTTCAGGGCGGGATACGGCACGGATTACAAGGCGATCATGGCGGCCTCCTGCATGTCGGTCGGGCCGGCCGTTGCCCTGTATTTCGCCGGCCAGAAGTACTTCATCGAGGGCATCGTGCTCTCCGGGCTCAAGTCTTAACCATCAAGGAAGAAGAGATGATAAGCGTTCGCAGGCTGGAATTGAACGAGGTACGTATAACCGGCGGTTTCTGGGCCGGCAAGATCGATATGGTCGCGGAGGAGATGCTGCCCTACCAATGGCTCGCGCTCAACGACGAGGTCCCGGGGGCGGAGCCCTCGCACGCGGTGGAGAACTTCCGCATCGCGGCCGGGGAGGCGAGCGGCGATTTCATGGGCAACGTCTGGCAGGACAGCGATGTCGCCAAATGGCTGGAGGCGGCGAGCTACAGCCTCTCGCACCATCCCGATCACGAGCTCATGGCGAAGGTCGACGAGGTCATCCGCCTCATCGCCAAGGCTCAGCTGCCGGACGGATACGTAAATACCTACTTCATCGTCGCCGAGCCGGGAAAGCGCTGGGTCGACCTCGCCTGGGGCCATGAGCTCTACTGCGCCGGCCACCTTATCGAAGCGGCGGTGGCCCACGAGGCCTCGACGGGGAAGGACAGCCTCCTCGATGTGGCCCGCCGCTACGCCGACTGCATCGACAGGACCTTCGGCGCCGGCGAGGGCCAGATCCGCGGTGTCTGCGGCCACCCGGAGATCGAGCTCGCCCTCTTCCGGCTCTACCGCGCGACGGGCGAGCCCCGCTACCGGGACCTCGCGACCTTCTTCGTCGAGGAGCGCGGCCGAGACCCTTCCTCCTTCGACGGCAAGAAGCCGCTCGCATTCCAGATCGCGGTCACGAAATGGTTCGGGCGCGACTATTTCCTGAACCATGAGCGCGCGCGCGCCCAGGCCGACGCCACCGGGCACGCGGTGCGGGCGGTGTACCTGTATGCCGCGATGGCCGAGGAGTATGCCGCGACCGGCGACGAAGAGCTCCTGCGGTCGCTGCGCAGGCTCTGGGACAGCCTTGTTTCGCGCCGGATGTACGTCACCGGCGGGATCGGCTCCCAGGGGCACGGCGAGCGTTTCACCGCCGACTGGGACCTGCCCTCGGACACCGCCTACGCCGAGACCTGCGCCTCCATCGGGCTCGCGTTCTGGGCCTCGCGGATGACCGAGATCGAGGGCGATTCCCGCTACGCGGACGTGCTCGAGCGGGTCCTCTACAACGGCGCCCTGAGCGGGGTCTCCCTCGACGGCAGGCGCTATTTCTACGTCAATCCCCTCGAGGTGATCCCTGGCGTCGTCGCCTGCCGGCAGGACCACGAGCATGTGAAGGGCCAGAGGGTCCAGTGGTTGGGCTGTTCCTGCTGTCCGCCCAACATCGCGCGGCTCGTGGCCTCCGCGGCTTCCTACCTCTACGGTGTCTCGGACGATGCGGTCTGGGTCCACCACTACGCAGAGAGCGAGGCCGAGGTGGCCGTCGGGGGCACGCGGGTCACCCTGTCCCAGCGGACCGAATATCCCTGGTCGGGTGCGATAGCCCTCGCCGTCGACCCGGCCCAGGAGCTCGAATTCTCGATCAAGCTCAGGATACCCGGCTGGTGCGGCTCCTTCTCCTGCGCGGTCGACGGCCTCCCCGTAGCCGGCCGGGCGCTCTCCAGCGGCTACCTCGAGCTGAGGCGGCTCTGGAAGCCTGGCAGCAGGATCGAGCTCGAGCTGGCCATGGAGCCGAGGATCCTGTATGCCGATACGCGCATCGCCGAGCTCGCGGGTAAGGCGGCGGTGCAGCGGGGGCCCCTCGTCTACTGCGCCGAGTCCGTGGACAACGGCGAGGATCTGCATTCCCTCCTCCTCGACCCCAGGGCCTCCCTGCGCTCGGCCTTTGATCCCGAGATCATGGGGGGGACCGTGGTCGTCGAGGCCAGTGGGTATCGCGAAGCTCCGCGTCGCGACGCTGCGCGACCGGGCCAGGGGATGCCCTACGGCGAGGCGGCCCGGCCCGAGCTCAAGCCTACCCTCATCCGCATGGTTCCCTACCACCAGTGGGGCAACCGCGCGCCGGGAGGCGAGATGCGGGTGTGGCTGAGGGCGAAAGAATAGCGCGGGCAAAAAAACGGACCGCGCGGCGGCCACGCGTCTTCAACGTGGAGCCGATAGGAAGTGATGGTAGTGCCCGCTAGCGCGGGCGATGGCTATCACGGCTTCGACGCGGGCCGAGAGGTATGGATTGATGCGCGGCTTAAAAAAACGGACCGCGCGGCGGCCACGCGTCTTCGACGTGGAGCCGATAGGAAGTGATGGTAGTGCCTGCTAGCGCGGGCGATGGCTATCGCGGCTTCGACGCGGGCCGAGAGGTATGGATTGATGCGCGGCTTAAAAAAACGGACCGCGCGGCGGCCTCGCGCGGTCCGGTTCCCCGCGGAAGCTCGCCGAGCGAGCTCGTTTTGGCGGGAAACGAGATCTCAGTAGTTGCGGGGGCGGAAGTTGTCCCGCTTCGGCTTATCCTCTGCCTCGTTCACGCGGAGCTGCCTGCCCATGAACTCGAACCCGTTGAGCGCCTCGATGGCGGTGCGAGCCTCCTCCTCGGTGTTCATTTCGACGAACCCGAAGCCCTTGGCCTTGCCCGTATAGCGATCGACGATGATGTTGACCGACGCGACCTCGCCATACTGGGCGAAAAGATCCCTGAGAGCGTTCTCAGTGGTGGAGTAATTCATGTTGCCGACGTAAACCTTCTTAGACATGCGAAAGAACCCTCATAGGCCCCGCTCGCTTGCGCTAGTGGAGCCGGATTCGCCCGCCTATGGCGGGCGCGCCCGCGACCCGAGTTTTGCCCGGGGCGGACGTACGGCGGCTTTCTGGAAGGCCGTTCTGAGGTCCCTTTTGTCTTGAAGGAGTTAAAACGGGCGAGGCGAGAGAGAGACGGACTCTTTCTTTACCTACGAGGCTCAGACCGCGGTTTTTTACAAACCCGACCGCCGGATTTGTTGGCCGCTGCTTACGAGTAGGAACAGCGATGCGGACCCGGTTTTCTACCTTAAAACTCGAGAAGGTGAACTCATCCCTCCGAAAGTGCGCGGAAACCCATCCGGGAATCCAATCGAACTATACAGTGTCAAGTTGAAACTCGTCAATCTTAATTGCTACTAATAATGATTTTGTCCTTATCCTTGACAAAATTAGGCTCTTCCATATAATCGAAACCTACAGCCATGTAGAAGTAGGAGAGACCATGCCACCATTATGGGTTGCTGCCCTTCTTCTTACTGGTGCTTTTCTTGGATGGATGATCCGCTGGCTTTACGCCAGATTCCAACTCGCCGCCGCCGAACAAAAGGCGGAGCGGATTAAAAGGGACGCGGTCAAAGAGGCCGAATCTCAGAAAAAAGAAATCCTGGTAGAGGCGAAAGATCAGCTCATTCGAGATCGCAACCAGCAAGAACGGGAGATACGGGAAAGACGCGCCGAACTTCAGCGCTACGAGAGAAGGGTTCAGCAGAAGGAAGAGACACTCGATAAAAAAATAGAGACTCTAGATCGCCAGGAGCAGGCCTTACTAGCCAGGCTCAAGTCAGCTACGGAAAAGGAAGAGGATCTCGCCGGGCAGGAGGAGCGTTACAGGCAGGAACTCGAGCGCATCTCGGGCCTATCGGCCGAGGAGGCCAAGAAGCTCATCATCCTGGGGTTGGAGAACGAGGCCAAGCACGACGCTCAGATCATTATAAACAAGATCGAGCAGGAAGCCCAATTCTCCGCCGAGCGCCGTTCGCGGGACATCCTGGTCACGACGATCCAGCGTATCGCCACCGAGGTAACCGCCGAAGTCACGGTCACCTCGGTCAGCCTGCCCTCCGACGAGATGAAGGGCCGAATAATCGGCCGCGAGGGCCGCAACATCCGCACCCTCGAGACCCTCACCGGGGTCGACGTGATCATAGACGACACCCCCGAGGCCGTCGTCATTTCCTGCTTTGATCCCGTACGCCGCGAGATAGCGCGGGTTTCCCTCGAGCGGCTCATCGCGGACGGCCGCATCCATCCGGCCCGGATAGAGGAAATAGTCCAGAAGGTCACGCGGGAGATCACACAGAAGATCTACGAAGAGGGCGAGAAGGTCGTCTTCGACATCGGCCTGCACAACATGGCCCCCGAGCTGATAAAGGCCCTCGGCCGCCTCCACTACCGGACGAGCTACGGGCAGAACGTGCTCGCCCATTCCAAGGAGGTGGCGGTCATCGCGGGCATGCTCGCCGCCGAGATCGGCGTGAACCGCGAGATAGCCAAGCGCGGCGCCCTCCTCCACGACATCGGCAAGGGCATCGAGACCGACGGCGACCAGAATCACGCCGAGATAGGCATGGAGCTCGTGCGCAAGCTGGGAGAGGACCCGCGGATCGTCAACGCGATCGGAGCCCATCACAACGACGTGGAGCCGATCTGCATCGAGAGCGTCGTCGTTCAGATAGCCGATGCGATATCGGCCGCCCGCCCCGGCGCTCGGCGCGAGACTCTGGACAACTACATAAAGCGTCTCGAGAACCTCGAGAACATCGCCGAGAGTTTCTCGGGGGTGGACAAGGCCTACGCCATCCAGGCTGGCCGCGAGCTCCGTATCCTGGTCAACAACGAGCAGGTCTCGGACGAGGGCGCGAAGGAGCTCTGCAAGAGCATCGCCAAGAAGATCGAGAACGATCTACGCTATCCCGGCAGGATTAAGGTCACGATCATCCGCGAGACGCGGATCGTCGAGTACGCACGGTAAACGCAGTTGATGTTTTGTCGAATAATGGAGTTGTCCTAAAAAGGGCAGCTCCATTTTAATGTCCAAATCACGGAAGTTCTAAAAAAAATCTAGTAATTTGGGGAGGGTCGGACCGTGCACCCGCATGATTCTCCGGTGATGAGCTCGCTGGGGATGAGGACTTCGCGGGGTGCCATGTTTTCCTTGGACTCGATGAGCGACAGGAGCATCGCGGCAGCGGCCGTTCCTATCCGCATCTCGACCTTTTTTAGTGTTGTGGGACGTGGAGAGAGTGCGTCGATGACGTCGGGATGTTCGAACGAGGCGACCGCAATATCCGAAGGTATGGAGAGCTCGTTCTCGCGGATGGCCTTGTAGCCACCAAGCAGAAGCTGGGAGTTCGCATAGATTATGGCAGTAGGCCGCGAGACCCCCCTCTGGCCGAGGAGATCCATCGTAGCTTCGTATCCGCTGCGTATCTCCCAGTCGACGCTGCGGACCAGGCTGTCGTCAAAAACGATGCCGGCTTCGTCGAGCGCCCGGCGAAAGCCGGCGAAACGTTCGCGGGATGAGGACTCTTCCAGGGGACCGGTAATGAATCCGATGCGCCGGTTGCCGTGTCCGAGTATGTGCGCCGCGAGACGGCATGAGTCGCCTTCGTTGTCCTGAAGGACGTAATTGCGCGGCGGTCCGCTCAAGCGATTATCGATGAGGACCAGTGGGGTGTCACCGAGATTCGGTATGAGATCGATGTATTCGCCCTGATTGCCGATCGGTGCGAGGATGATGCCGTCGATGTTTTTCGCGAGAAGGGACTGGATGGACGCGATTTCGTTTTCCTTCGAATTCGATGTGAAGCAGATGAGCGTCGAGTAACCGCGCGCGCGGAAGAAAGCATCGATTGTCATGCCGATTTCGCCGAAGAATCCGTTCGTGATGTTCGGTATGATGAAGCCGGTCGTGTTGGTGTGCTTGTTCCTGAGGCTCTGTGCCGCCCAGTTCGGCGTGAATCCCAGCCTGCGGACGACTTCCATAATGATATCTTTCGTTTCACCCTTGATATCCGGATGGTCGTGGATCGCGCGTGAAACCGTTTTGATCGAAAACCCTGTTTCTTCTGCAATGTCTTTAAGTGTTGTTATGATTCGACCTTCCTTTTCGGGGTTAATGCGATCGAGATGATGGCGGCAACCGACAAGCATAGAATTGTTACTACATGAAAGTAAATATGTGCAAGTCCCCCGGCGAGGAGCATGCTTCCGAGGAGGGGCCCGGCCGCCGCACCCAGCCCACCGGTGGCGATGACAGAAGCCGTAAGGGAGCCTGAGCGCAAAGCTGCGGCGGCCATCCTCACGGTTATCGGCCAGATCGGACCCATGGCGAAACCCATGATGGCGAGTGAAATGAGGGATGAACCGGGGAATAAGAGAACGGCAAGGGCGGCGCCTGTCGCGAGGATGGCGGATGCCGTGATCGCCGGACGAAGTGTCAGCCGATCGGGCAAAAAAGCAACCGCAACCCTGCCCGCAATCATGCCGAACCAGAAGAAACTTGCCGTGGATGCCGCCTTCTCGGCGCTGAAGCCGCGTCGACTTTCAAGTATAAAGGGCATCCAGGATCCGCAGAGCGCCTCAACCGTAACATAGGCGAAGATCAATAAGCGGAAGGAAAAGGCGGAGTGCCCTTGCACTGTCAACCTGGTATCTCTTTTTCCAGATATAGCCATCGCTCCCGACGGGTCCGAAGGCGGTGCAATGCCCCGGCCGAAGGCAATAAAAAAAATGGTCGTTGCTGCTGCCAGCGCTCCGAAAAAGGTAAAGGTGGATTTCCATCCGCCGGAGCGCTCAAGAAAGGAACTTGCTGCTTGGGGTGCAATGAAGGCTCCAAGAGCGTAGAAGGCCTGGGAAAGGCAGAGAGTTTTGCTCGAATCCGAAGGCGAATTCTCCATCAGGCTGATGGAGGCGAATGTCTCGACCAGACCCCCCGCAAGACCGAGAATGCACATCCATAAGAGGATCGTCGACAGGGAGGAGATGATGGAGGGCGCCAGCGCAAGAGCCGGAGTAAGGATGAAAAGGCCTGACAGTATCATGACTCGGCGCGGAATTCTGTGGCGATCGCCAATTATCCCACCCAGCCATGATATTGCAAAAAATGATATATACTGTAAGGTAATCCCCGCGCCCAGTGTCCAGGCTGGCAGTGCTAGTTCAAGGGACAACGTAGAGAGTAGGGGCGGTACCGTATTTGCGGAGATCGCAAATGCAATCAGAGTTAAATATAGTGGCAGTTTGTAGGAGCGCAAAATAAGTTCCCCTGCTTTTTCCTGAGGCTTCATAATGAAAATTATACGATATACATCGTTGTCGACAACGATGACGATTGTCAAGAACCTGTTGACTTGAAAAAAAGGACATTTCATCGAATTTCGCAGGTGTGTAGAAAATCTTCAGGTTTTCGAGCAAATGCATGGCAGGTTGTTGAAAAGCTTCGAGTTTGCCAACAACGGGTTAGGTGACCTGAACAAAGCCTCTATCTTTGTATCACGAAAATCCGGAAAAATAAAACTTGACAAATTAGAAAAGGGATATATGATAGCAATCGTTGTCGACAACGTTGGCAATCAATGAATCGGCAATAAAGCTATTAAAACGGGGGTGTCTATGAAAAGAGTAGGAGCAGTGGTACTGGCAATTTTCCTTCTCGCATCGACAAGCACGTGGGCACAGAAGAGTGCCAAACCGACTCTCGTGGGCGTAAGCATCATGGAGTTGACGGCTTACACTTGGTATCTGGGCGTAATCGATGGCTGCAAGCAGTGGGCGGCAGATCATCAAGACGCGAACTTCACATTCCAGTTCGAGGATTCCCACTCGGATGTTCAGACGATGTTGAACAACGTCGATAATCTCCTTGCAGCCAGCGCCAAAGGGATTATCCTGTTCCCGGCCGATGCATCCTCGGCGATACCGACGATAAAGCAGAATGTAGCAAAGGGTATCCCGTTCGTTATCGGCGACTACAAACAGCAGCCGTCAAAACCATCTGATGCGGTATGGGCGACCTTCGTAGGTCACGATATGAAGGCATTGGGCGTAACCGCCGGGAAAATCGCCGTCGATTACCTGAAGACATTGGGGAAAGACAATCCGGTGTGCCTCTTTGTATCACGCCCGACATCCGGCCAGGTCTCCGCGGACAGGTTCAATGGCTTCAGAGACACGATCTTGGCTAAATTCCCGAAGGCGAGAATAATTGATGAAGGCGATGCAGCTGCGGGCAGCCGGGCTTCTTCCCAGGATTTGGTCGAGAACGTTCTCCAGAGAGAAGCGGTAATTGATGTCGTCAGCGGCCACAACGATGCGGAAGTCGTCGGCGCCTACAATGCCGCCGTATCCCAGAAGAGGACCGAAATTAAATTTATCGGAATTGCAGGCGACAAGGACGTCTTGACCTTCCTCTCCAAAGGAAACCCGGCATGGATAGGCGAGGTTCTGCAGGATCCGGTCGTTCTGGGCTATCAGGCTACCGATGCCATGTACAGGACACTGGTGAAAAAGGAGAAACTGCCCGCTGAATATAAACTGCCGCAACCAGAGGGAATTACACCTGCCAATATAAAAAATTACAATTGGCAGAAATGGTCCTGGCTGTAAGCTGGGTAAATTGATATTGACTGGACCATGATACGGTGGGTGAGGAGTCACATCCCCACCCACATTATTTTTATCCGTTCATGAAAAGCAATTTTGAGTCGGAAGCGGCTTCAATCGGAAAGTGGTGGAGACAATCAACATGATTCGTGGTTTTCAAGCGGACGAAAAGCTCCGCAGTGAAAAATCGCCATTAATACAGGTCAAAAACTGCACGATGGAGTTTCCGGGAGTAAGAGCCTTGGACGACGTAAGTTTTACGCTGATGCCTGGCGAATGTCATGGTTTGGTCGGTGAAAACGGTGCCGGTAAATCAACATTATCCACGTGCATCATCGGTGAAAATCACATGACCAAGGGCGAATTATATGTAGATGGAAAGAAAATAAAAATTCAGACATACACGGTAAAAGACTCCCAGAAAATGGGTATTCAGGTCGTTCATCAGGAATTCCAGTTGATGAACGATATGACCGGTTTGGAGAACATTTTTATCGGTCATTACCAGACCAAGTCTGGCGTCATAAACTGGAAAGCTCTCGGCATTAAAGCAAGAGAACTGATGGATTTCCTGAAGTGCAAAGTGAATCTGAACGTTCCCGTCAAATATCTGCGCACCGCTGAAAAACAGATCATCCAACTTGCCAAAGCGGTGCTGTCCGAGTCGAAAGTCTTGATATTGGACGAGCTGACTTCCGTTCTTCAGGAAAAGGATATCCTGAATATTTTCAGGATCATCCGAATCTTGAAAGAAAGAGGAATGGGCATCATCTATATCTCCCACAGACTCAACGAGATATTCGAATGCTGCGATACTTACACCGTGCTTTGCGATGGACGCCATGTAAACAGCGGAATCGTCGCTGACATAAACAAGTTACAGCTGATCAAGATGATCATCGGCCGTGAGCTGACTCAGGCTTTCCCGCCGGTCAATGAGGCTTTCGGAGAAATGATGCTGGAGGTCAAGGGACTGACGGCACCGAAGGCATTCAGGGATATAAGTTTTCACGTGAGGGCAGGAGAAGTCATAGGACTTGCGGGACTGTTAGGTGCCGGTAAAACCGAGCTTGTACATGCCGTGTTCGGCAACCATAAAATTATCGATGGCCGGATTTTCGTCAAAGGGAAAGAGGTAACTATAAAAAATCCGCAGCAGGCAATAAAGCTGGGTATAGGACTCATACCCGACGAAAGAAGAGCGTTGGGACTGAATATGCTGTTCGACATAAAAGACAACACGACACTGCCGTCCATGGATAAATTCAGGAAATTCAAGATTTTCCAGGATCATAAAGCGGAGGCTGAAGCCGCTTTTGACATCAACGAAAAATTGGAATTAAGCTATTACTCGCTGTGGCAGAACGTCAAAAACCTTTCCGGCGGCAATCAGCAGAAGATTGTCATCGCCAAATGGATGCTCCGGAATTCTGAGATCATCCTGTTGGACGAACCAACAAGAGGAATAGATGTCGGCGCCAAGTTCGAAATTTATAAATTGATCAACGAACTGACAAAACAGGGCAAGTGCGTCGTTCTTGTATCCCCCGAATTGGAAGAGCTGATAGGGCTGTGCAACAGGGTTTACATCATGTTCGAAGGCTCGATCATGGATATCGTCGAAGGAAAGAGAAAAACTCAAGAAGTCATCATCAACAGTCTGCTAGGGGTGAGCGAAAATGGATAGTAATAATATCGAGGAAAAAGCTAAACGCTACAATGGCGGATGGAAGCTGTTTCTCAAGGATTGGATAATACTGATCCTGCTATTGGCGTTAGTTTTAATCTGCAGCCTATTGCTGAGTAAATTCAGAACTACGAGTAATATAATGAATATATTACGCCAGGCATCCTTCACGGCCATAATCGCGATGGGGGAATTCTTCGTAATATTGATAGGGCAGATGGATATGTCCATATCGGCAATAATCGGCATGGCATCCATATTTTTTGCCGGATTTGTCGTTAAAATGGGTTTGCCGATTTGGCTGGCTATTTCCATTGTACTGGTAATCGGGGTCATAATAGGACTGATTAACGGCGCATTGGTTATATACGGCAAAATGCCTTCGTTCATCGCGACGCTGGTCGTCATGAATGTAGTAAGAGGGATCAATTATCTGTATTCCCGAGGTCTTCCCATCTCCGGTTTGCCCGAGGGGTTTAATTTCTTGGGTTCCGGATATGTAGGAATAGTGCCATTCCCTGTCATATTGATGTTTATATTGGCGATTATCTTGTATATTATTTCGTCACACACCTCGCTCGGCCGCAGCTTCTTTGCGGTCGGAGGCAACCTGGAAGCGAGCAGACTTTCGGGAATCAACGTGAAATTCATCGGCATTTTGGCCTTCATTTTCAGCGCGATCTTAACGGTCATCGGCTCTCTCGGATTAACTGCGAAGACGCTGGCCGGCAATGTGACGCTGGGAGACGAACTGCTGTTCGATGTCATGACCATCGTCGTTCTGGGTGGCACTTCGCTGACCGGTGGACGCGGACGCGTGTTCGGTGTCGTCATCGGAGCCTTATTCCTGCAGGTAATAAGCAACGCAATGGTTCTTTTAAGCATAAATACGTACTGGCAGTGGGTCGTAAAGGGCGCAATCCTGATTGTAGTAGTTCTTATCGATTCAAATACCAAGAGAGACGTGATCAAGACGAAACACAAGATTCTACAAATCAAGGGAGGGGAGAAGTAAAATGCACGGAGATATATGCATACCCAGACACGAGTACAAAGAGCGCGTCCGACGAACGGCGGAAATCCTGCGCCGCGAGGGACTTGATGCATTAATCGTGAATGGCAATGAAGCGGATTACGCAAATACGAGGTATTTTTCGGGATTCTGGCCGTTGTTCGAACGATGTGGCGTAGCCGTCAGCGCCGCGGGCGAAGCGGCACTTATGGTGGGCCCCGAGAGCAGAGCTTTCGGCGGCGACCGTAACAAGCTTGACAAGCTGTATGTATTGAAAGACTACCGCGAGAGCGCGGACCCCGCATATCCACAGTTTCAGGCAGATACTTATAACGATGTATTCAAAGGTCTGGGCATCTCTGGCAAGAAGCTCAGAGTCGGGGTTGCGAGCTATCTCGATACTTCGGTTGTAATCATGGAGGGCATCAGGGAGGCCTTCCCTGATGCGGATATAGTCAGGGCGGACCATATCATGGTTGAGCTACGCTCCATCAAATCCGAGAACGAAATCGCCTGTTTAAAAGAAGGCTATCGCTTAGCCGAGCTTGCAAGTCAACAGGTAATAATCGAGATCAAGCCCGGCTTGACTGAACTACAGATGGTCGGTGTCGCACAAAGAGTGATATACGAGCAGGGAGCGGAGTATGAAGGCCTGCCGATGTATGTATTCTCCGAAGCGTCGACGAGGCATGCGATCTCCCGATCCTCGTACCGTAAGTTCGAGAAGGGCGATATAGTACAGCTCAATCTGTCTGCGAAGATCGACGGCTATTCCGCATCCATCGGCTATCCCGTCATTCTTGGCAAGCTCACCGGTAAACGCCGTGAAATCGTGCTGTTCGGGCTGGAAGCGCACAACTGGACGCAAAAACAGTTGAAAGCGGGAATTATCGCGGCCGACGTCGCAAAGAGTTTCTACAAACTCTATGTAGACAATGGGTATAAAGACAACTTCGTATATGGCCCCATGCATGGCACCGGCTTGATCGAAGTCGAGGCGCCATGGGTCGAGACGATTTCAAACTATTCGTTCAAGCCAAATATGACATTCCAGATAGATACGTTTATCTCGACGGACAAGTTCGGCGTGCGCTGGGAAAAGGGTATCGCAATTACGGAGGGAGGCGTGGAAGTTCTGTCCGCGCCAATCGGAACGCTCTACGAACTGGAGTTTTGAATAATTCCCAGGTTGTGTAACCTGAAAAAGGGGAATGGCGATGGTGAAGCTCCTACCGGAACCTAAGAGGGTGTCGGAAAATATCGGATGCACCAAAGTATTTGAGAGTTTTTCAGTCAACTTTCCCGACCTTTCAGAAACAGAAAAGAATGATTATCTGGAAATTATGAGACTGAGATTCATTGCTCGTAAGGATTTTCAAGTATTTTTAGATGGCGGCGCAAATGGTATTGAAATCACGGCTATTCAGAACCTTGACGGCATTGATACGGAAAACGAGGATTTATTCCTGAAACAAGGGTACTATCTTAAAATAGAAAAAAACAAGATTATCCTGAAATACCAAAAAAAAGCAGGATATATTTATGCAATTACTTCGTTAAAACAACTGCTTTCGAGGTGGGTCGACGGATTCGTTTTGCCGTTGTGTGAGATTACCGACTGGCCATCGGTGGAACATCGTGCCGTAGCGCCGACATTTTCATGGTACGCAGGATATGGCAGAATCGGCTTTGATATGCAACTTTGGGGTTATGACGAATGGGTGAAGTTCCTGAATGTTTGCATCGACAACAAAATAAATCAAATGAACATGGTCATGTATGGGTATTGGCCTTTCGAATTGAGTGAGTACCCCGAAACGGTTTTCAAAGACGTGCCAGTAAAAATTTGGAACAAGGAAAATGGAAGATGGCTAACCGTGCACTATACCCATCCGAATATCGAAGACAATTATCTGGCGGATTTTATCGCATTGGCACATAAACTTGATTTTAATATTTTTGCCTATGTTGGACTAAATTCCTACAATGGAGCGTATAGCATAAAACATCCCGAAAAACGGATGGTCAAGCCTTCCGGTTCCGGTTTCATGAATGATTTCGATTCGATATGCTTAAGCGATGAAGAAAATATAAAATATATTATTTCAAGCATGAGAAAGATTGCAGCACTCGGTTTTGATGGTTTTACACTCGAGGAAAGCGAAGAGGGTTTCTGGTTTTGCAATTGCGATAGATGCCTTGAACGCTGGGGGAAAACCTCACATTCTCCGGTCGAAGCGAAGCATAAAGCCAATATGTGGCTATTAGATCAAATATATAAGGAAGTGCGTAAAATAAATCCGGAAGCAGTCATGGGCATCCGTGCCTTCAGACAGCCGCCATTGGAAAAGGAAACGGATTTTTTAACGGGATGCGTAGAGAGCATGCCGAGGGATATCAAGTTGTTCTGGGCTCCTGCGCTGTACGTTCCCCGGACGGAGTTCAAGAAATGGATTGCCGCCTTTGGGAAAGACCGTATTTGGGGCAGGGACACGGAGGCAAATTCAATCACTTCGACGATGGGCAGATTATTTAGAATATTCGAATCCAACATGATACGGTACGAAGACGAGGCAAATGTTCAGGTAATAGAACGCGATATTGAACAGCACATTACAAGCGCCGAAGAAGGGGTCGGCGGCATAAATGGATTCATGTTTGAGTGGTATGGGATGTTCATGTTCCTATGGGCCCATGGCAATTATGGATGGGGCTCAAAAATGGATAAGGATGCCTTCTTCAAACTGTCCTGCGAAATTGCCTTCGGGGAAGAGCTTGGGGAAAGAATTCTTGCAGTGTTGAAAAGCATACTTACCCTGCACGAAAGTCAAATGCCGCTCTACAAGACGCCATTTCCATTCCAGAAGAACAAAGTCACAGATGCGGATATCCCGGAGATCATCCAGGCGAAATTACGCCATCCTGGACTTCTTGAACAGATTCGCGGCATAACTCGTAAAATCGAGGAAACCCCTGACCTCGAACAATATATTCCGCATTTCAATAGAATAGAAAATGCAGAGCGCAGGAATGCGGTAATATACGATATGGTGCTTGCTTCCTTAAAATATCAGGGCGCTGTCTCACCCGAAGAAAAGGAAAAATATTTGGACGAGATTCTCTATTATAACGAAAAGGATTTTGATTTGGTAAAGGATATGTTCTTCGATATAAATCCGGTGTGTGAAACAGGTGTAAAGAGCTGTATGTATCCATATCATGAGATAAAACGCATAATTCATAACATAAGACATGCCGAGGATCCGGACGATGCAGTCATTTGTTCCGGTATAGAAGCTTTAGGTTGGCTATGGTTATAAGACCGCGAATTCACATGTTCGGCTGATCTTCAAGGGAGAATCAAATGCGGTTCAAAGTAGTTTTTGGCATAGACATGGAAACGGATATCGGCAGCTGGACACCGGAGTACCGGGGCGTTCGGGAGGGCACACCCCTGCTGCTTGAACTATTTGAAAAATACGATATCAAGGGAACTTTCTTCTGGGTTGGAGTTACGGCGAGGGACAACCCGGAAATGGCCAAGAGCGTAGCGCAAGCCGGGCATGAGACGGGTTTTCACTCGTTGTATCACGAAACGGTGGGTGAAGCATTGTTTCCCATCCCCGGAGTTTATCCGTTGCTTCCCGAGGAACTGGAGAACCGGCTAGTCATCGCCAAGAAAATGGTTTGGGATGCGACTGGTATCGAACCGACATCATTTCGTTCCCCACGGCTCTTCGGAAGTACGCATGTAGTGAATGTATTGGAAAGGCTGAACATACGCGTCGATTCTTCCTACCCGATGTACTATTTCCGGAAGCAGTTGGAGCCATATCATCCGGCAGCTCTCGACTGGACCGAAAAAGGCGAAATGAAAATCCTTGAAATCCCCAATTTCGCGGATCTTTCCATGGAATCTCACGACCAGTATGGTCGTGATCGGGACCAGTGGCCCCTGTTTCGTACTGAAGGCGCGGAATCTCTCTTGGAACATATCAGGAATTTTCTCGAATATGCGAAGGGAAAGCTGGATAACGCTCCGGTTCTCTGTTTTTATTTCCACCCATGGGAGTTTGCCGAGATGCCACAAGGGGAAATCTACAGCGGAGAGGGGTATGTAAAACCGGATCCGTTCATCGTGCGCAATTGCGGCGACTATGCGCTAAGACAGCTGGACATCCTGATTTCCGCCCTGAAGAACATGAGAGCCGAATTTACAACCTGCAGGGACCTTGCACAAGTGTTTGACCGCATGTAATGCGAAAAGGAAGTTTACATGCAACGAGATGATTCCATAATCTGCTTGTTGGATCCCTCCATGTTCACCGAGAAGGAACATGAGCTTCTGAAATCTTCATCTTACTCCGTCGACATATTCCGTTACCGGTCGGGCGTGGAGGCCATCCGAATTCGAGCGGGCCGCGGCGAGATCATTTGGCTTCCATACTTGGGACAGCAGA
Source organism: Rectinemataceae bacterium (assembly GCA_049513895.1). Lineage (GTDB taxonomy): Bacteria > Spirochaetota > Spirochaetia > Treponematales > Rectinemataceae > UBA1306. The sequence continues at coordinate 27,428 of JBEKVO010000035.1, forward strand.
TATGGGATTGGGGCGTCGATGGGAAGAGCCAGAAATTCGAAGGCTTCGTGCAGGAGCCTTCGTATGGAAGGAGCTTCCTTCAGAACTACGGGGCTTTCCTGATCCACTGCGGCATGACCGCGATGGGCAATCCTGCTGCAAATGATACACATCCACAGCATGGCGAGCTTCCACTTGCCAGGTTCGATGAAGCATGGATTGAAATAATACAGGAAGACAGGCAAGAGGTATTATCCTTGAATGGACGTCTTCATTGGCATGTTCCTTTTGTCGCGGAGTATCATTGTTTTCCGTCAGTACGTATATCATCCGATGGCTTGTCGCTGCATACCGAGCTGCGTCTGGAGAATCCGACGGCCGGTATCATGGATTACATGTATCTTGCACACATCAACTTCCCCTTCTCGGTCGCGAAGAAAATAATGTCGACGGTTCCTTTCGATCCGAAGCATGTCAGTATTCGAAATGAGATAATCCCCGGTTTATCCGCTAACCCCGAATCGATCAAACAGATAGAGCAGAAGGTCAATTATGAACCCGAATTGGTCGCCATCGTGAATTACAGGGATGGTGCGGGTGAATCCGCCGGATCGATTTTGGTCTGCAGCGACGGCACGAGCCGTTGGGTAAGCCAGGAAACACCCGTGCTCGATCACCATGTGATTTGGATAACCCATAATGCGGACCGCGGCGCCTGTGGATTCCACCTGCCTTCGACGGCCGGTCCCGAGGGATTCGAGCGTGAAAAGGCTAAAGGCAATATAAAACATCTGATGCCCGGGAGCAGCGTCACTATGCGTTATGCCTGCGGTTTCAGCGACACGTTGGATGAAGTACCGATCAATGGGGCCGGCTAATTACATTCGCATGATGTGTGTTCCGTCAAGCCCGGAGAGTCTCGTGAAAAAGTTTCTAATTTTTTGGAGGGCAAAATGAGCAAACGCATCAGCATCCCCGAGAATGAATATTTCGAGCGAATCGCAAAAGCCGCAAAACTTGTCGGCGATGCCGGGCTCGATGTCCTCATCTCGAACTGCAACGAATCGGATTATTCCAATGTGCGTTATTTTTCCAATTTCTGGCCGTTGTTCGAAACATCCGGCGTGGCGATCGCCCCGAATGGAAAAGCCGCTCTGATGGTCGGACCCGAAAGCACAAAGTATGCGGAAGACCGGAGCGTCTTGAAGGATATATTCACACTCATTGAATACAGGGAGTCTGCGGATCCCGCATACCCTGAACTCAAACCGGATACCTTGAAGGATGTATTCAATTTTCTCGGAGTTGCCGGGAAGAAACTCAAGGTGGGTGTAGCCGGGTATCTCGTAACCAACCCGGTCCAGCTGGCGGGTATCAGAGCCAATTTCCCGGATGCCGAAATAATACGTGCAGACGATATCCTGCGGCAGCTCAGGGCGATAAAGTCCGAGAATGAGCTCGCCTGCATGCGGGAGGGATTCAGGATAACCGAAATCGCTACCCGGGATGTCATCAGCGCCATCAGGCCGGGCATGACCGAGCTGCAGCTTGTGGGCATCGCCCAGAAGTCGATATATGAAAACGGGGCCGAATACGAAGGGTTGCCGATGTACGTGTTCAGTGAGAAGTCGACCCGTCATGCAATATCGCGTTCAACCTATCGCGAGATCATGCCCGGAGACCTCGTACAGTTGAACCTTTCTGCGAAGGTCGAAGGGTACTCCCCGAGTATCGGCATCCCTATAAGCATGGGGCCACTTGTAGGCGAGAAGCGGAGCCTGGTAGAATTTTGCCTTGAAATGCACAGGTGGACATATGAGCAGATCAAGGCTGGTGTAAGGGCAAGCGATGTCGCGAAAAAATTTTACGGGATGTATGTAAAAGCAGGGAAAAAAGAAAACCACGTATATGGCCCCTGCCACGGAACGGGAATGATAGAGGTAGAAGCTCCCTGGATGGAATCAAGCTCGGATTATATCCTCCAGCCTTGCATGACCTTCCAGGTGGATACATTCGTTTCAGGCCCGAGTTTTGGTATCAGGTGGGAAACCGGTATCGTGGTCCGTGAAAACGGGTACGAGCTTCTTTCCAATCCCATCGGCAAAATAAATGAAATCCTTCTGTAAGGGGGAAATGCATGCAAGATGATATGGGGAGAACGCAATGGGTTTATCCCGATTTGGAGTTGCCGCCGCCTGGGGATTTTCCGATAAAAGGGCATGAGTCGCTCATCATCCTGAAAAGGAACCGGTTGGACTGGCCCCTGTAAAGGTCGCGGCTCACCGTGTCCGATGCTTCAGACTCGATACGCGCCAGCAGAATTCAGCGGAATAGGTACCCATGAATGTTGAAAGAATAGTCGCTTTAGAAAAAGCCACTTGTACAAAATGCGGGAAGTGTGTATAAGAAACATCAGAAAGGGCTGGCCCAAGCGGTTGGCCCTTTTTTGTTTTAGGAAGAGGTAGGAATTGGCAAACCAAGTGGTTAAAGCTCTTATGATAGGGGACGTGATCGGCCAACCGGGACTCAAGGCCCTGTTCGCGGGGCTGGGACCCCTCGTCAGATCGACGCGGGCCGATATCGTGATCGCCAACGGCGAGAACGCGATGGGCGGCTTCGGCATCGGCAAGGAGGAGGCCGACCGGCTTTTCTCCATCGGGGTTCAGGTAATAACGACCGGCAACCACGTGTGGGAGCGCCCCGGCTCGGCCGAGCTCCTCGCGGCGAACCCGCGGCTTCTCAGGCCGGCCAACTACCCGCCAGGGGCGGCGGGCACCGGCACGGCCATCCTCGAGGCAGGCGGAGTCTCCTGGGCCGTGTTGAACCTGCAGGGGCGCGAGGACATGACGCCCATCGACTGCCCCTTCCGCGGCGCCGACGCCGCCCTCGCCGCCATCGAGGCCGAGGCCCCGGGCGCGATAGTCCTCGTGGACTTCCATGCCGAATCCGTCGAGGAGAAGGAAGCTCTCGGCTTTTACCTGGATGGGCGCGTCGCCGCGATGGCGGGAACGCACACGCACGTGCAGACCGCTGATGAGCGCATACTGCCCAAGGGAACAGGGTACATCACCGATATCGGGATGAGCGGCCCCTTGGATTCGGTTATTGGCGTAAAAGTGGATATCTGCGTGAGGAGGGGCCTCACGCAGATGCCGATCAAGATGGAATCGGCCGAGGGCGATGCCTTTATCTCGGGAGTTCTCTTCACCATCGATCCGGAAACCAGGCGTTGCCTTTCGGTGGAACGCATCAGGGCTTGATCGTACAAGGGCCCGGCGTTTCGCACGGGGCCATGCGTATACTATTGCGAAGGCCCTCCCGTTCGGGCTTGACTAAGGTGTAAAATATATCTATTACTATATCGGACTCCGCAATCCTAATTGGGGGTGGGCTTGGATAGGATCGTCAATGTCTCCGACAAGAGCAACGCCGCGATACACGCCCTGGCCCTCGCGGCATCGGACGGCGGCCGAGTTACCGCCGCGCTCTGCGCGCGCGAGCTCGGCGTCTCCCCGAGCTACCTGGCCAAGGTGCTGCAAACCCTCGTGCGCGGCGGCCTTCTCTCGTCGACGCGCGGGGCGGCGGGGGGCTTCGTGCTCGCGCGCGAGGCTTCGGGCATCAGCTGCCTCGACGTGCTCGAGCTTGTCGAGGGCCCACTGCCCGCGCGGGAGTGTTTGTTCAGAAAAACGGTCTGCGACAAGGGCGGATGCGCTATCAAGGTCATGTGCGAGCGCGTCGCGAAGGCGGTCCGCTCGGCCCTGAAATCGACTTCGATCGCCGCACTCGCGGCCAGTTTCGGTAAATAAGGCGGTGTCTGTCCGCCGAAGGAGTGCAGGATGTTCTGTCATCAATGCCAAGAGACCATGAGGAATTCGGGATGCGCGTTGGCAAAGGGTGTGTGCGGGAAGACCAACGATGTGGCCAACCTGCAGGACCTCTTGCTCCATGCATGCAAAGGCATAGGCTTCTGGGCAACCAGGTCCGAGGAGCGGGGCCTCTTCGACGAAAGCACTGCCTTCTTCGTGACCAAGTGCCTCTTCGCCACCATCACCAATGCCAATTTTTCGGCCGACTACTTTGTCACCAATATCCTCGCCGCGGTGGCGAGGCGCGACAAGATACGCGCAGCTCTCTCCGGAGCGGGAGTAGCCTCTGGGGACGTTTTGCCGGACGCCGCCGTATTCACGGCCGCCAACAGCTCCGAAGTGAGGGCTCTTGCCGCGGCCGACAAGGGCGGCTGGCTGGAGATCGCGAACGAGGACCTCCGAAGCCTGCGCGCCCTCGTCCTCTATGGCCTCAAGGGCATCTCCGCCTACGTCGAACACGCCTACATGCTGGGCAAGTCCTCGCGCAAGATCTTCTCGTTCATGCTGAGCGCCTTGGGCAGGCTCACCGACGATTCGCTGGGCGCCGACGCGCTGACCGCCCTCGTCCTCGAGACGGGCGCCGCCGGGGTGGAAGCGATGGCCCTCCTCGACGGCGCCAACACCGGGACCTATGGCTCTCCCCGCGTCACGACAGTCAAGACGGGGGTACGCGGCCGACCGGGGATTCTCGTCTCGGGCCACGACCTGCGAGACCTCCACGACCTCCTCGAGCAGACCAAGGGCACGGGGGTCGACGTGTATACGCACGGCGAGATGCTGCCTGCGCATTATTATCCTTACTTCGAGAAGTACGATAACCTCTACGGCAACTACGGCGGGTCCTGGTGGTCCCAAGGCCCTGAGATCGAGAAATTCCACGGCCCCATCCTTTTCACGTCGAACTGCATCGTTCCGCCCCGCGAGGGCCAAAAATCCCGGATTTTCACGACGGGCGTCGTGGGCTTCGACGGCTGCGCCCACGTCGCGGACAGGGAAGCGGGGGGGATGAAGGACTTTTCCTCGCTCATAGCCCTCGCCAAGACATGCCCGCCCCCCGAGGCTCTCGAGGAACCCCAGGGATTCGGGGGAACCATCGTCGGCGGCTTCGCCCACGACCAGGTCTTCGCCCTCGCGGACAAGGTCGTCGTCGCCGTCAAGTCGGGAGCCATCCAGCGCTTCGTCGTGATGGCGGGCTGCGACGGCAGGCAGCCGATCCGGTCCTACTATACCGACGTCGCCTCCGAGCTTCCGCAGGGCACGATCATCCTCACGGCGGGCTGCGCCAAGTACCGCTACAACAAGCTCGGCCTGGGCGACATCGGCGGCATACCCCGGGTCCTGGACGCCGGGCAATGCAACGACTCCTACTCGCTCGCCCTCATCGCATTGAAGCTCAAGGAAGCGTTCGGCCTCGCGGACGTGAACGATCTGCCTCTCTCCTTCGACATAGCCTGGTACGAGCAGAAGGCCGTCCTCGTCCTCCTGGCCCTCCTCTCCCTCGGTTTCAAGAAGATACGCCTCGGGCCGACACTTCCCGGCTTCCTCTCTCCCGGCATCGCTGGCGTCCTCGTCGAAAAATTCGGTATAATGGGAGTTGGCGACGCCGAGACCGACGTCGCGTCGATGATGGGAGGCAGGTGATGGAAAGGTCGGAGCTCGAATCGCTCGTCGCCGAAATCGAGGCGCAGGAGGCTGAGCTTCGCTTCCCGACCTTCTCCAACACCCAGGCTATCGCCCTCGGCGCGGCGATAGCCGAAAAGGCCCGCTCGCGGGGCCAGGCCGTGACGGTGGACATTCGAAGGGCCGGCCAGCAGTTGTTCCACTGCGCCCTCGACGGCACCAGCCCCGACAACGACCAGTGGGCCATTCGCAAGGCGAGGGTGGTCGAGCGTTTCGGCCACTCGTCCTTCCTCGTCGGCATAAGGCTCAAGCTGGCGGGCCTCGGGATAGAGGAGAAATACTGCGTGAGCCCCCTCGAGTACTCGGCCCACGGAGGGGCTTTCCCCGTCTTCCTCGAAGGTACGGGCCTGGTGGGCACGATAACGGTCTCTGGCCTGCCTCAGGAGGATGACCACGCCCTGGTCGTGGAGTCTATCCGGGAATTCCTCAGTTAGGGCTTGCATCCTTGTTTAGCACTGTTTAGCGTCGTGCGTCCATTGCACAACTGATATATCAGTGATACAATTCGGATGATGGACAGCGAAAAAAACTCCGACCTCGACATCACCTCGCTCTCGGCCATGGTCTATGAGGACCTCAAGCGGCGCCTCAATTCGGGCGCCCTGCGGCCCGGACAGTTTATAGACCTCTCGGCCTTGGGGCGGGAGCTGGGGATGAGCCGCACGCCGCTACGAGACGCGATGATACGGCTCGAGCTCGAGGGCTTCGTCACGGTGTACCCCCGTAGGGGGGTGATGGTGAGGATCCTCGATCTGGCGGCCATCCGCGACATCTACCAGATCGTCGGCGCCCTCGAGGCCTCGGTCGTCGAGCGGATGGCCCTGCGCTTCCGCACTTCAGACGCGGACCGCATGGACGGCTATCGGAGGGCGATGGCCGAGTCCCTCTCGGCCGACGATTTCGATACCTATTATTCGGCCAACCTGTCCTTCCACGACGTCTACCTCGACCTGTCGGACAACGAGGACCTGATCCTCCACGTGCGCACCCTCAAGGAAAGGCTCTACGACTTCCCCCGCCGCTCGGAGTACGTGAAGGAGTGGGAGCTGGACTCGACGGCCGAGCACGCCGAGATCACCGCCCGCCTGAGGAATGGCGATTTCAAGGGCGCGGCCGCCTATATCCGCGACGTGCATTGGAATTTCGAGGTGCAGGAGCGCTACATCCGCACCTATTACTTCGCCGCGGGCGGAGCCGGGCGATGACCTCGGGGCTGGTCTTCGATATACGCAAGTATTCGATCCACGACGGACCGGGAATTCGAACCGCCGTCTTCCTCAAAGGCTGCCCCCTGCGCTGCCTCTGGTGCCACAACCCCGAGGGCCTTTCGTCCAAGCCCGAGATTCTCCGCAGGTCCGATCGCTGCGTCTCATGCGGTGCCTGCGAACGGGCCTGTCCCCTCGGCCTCGACCCCAGGAAAGAGGCGGGTTCGGATATCTGCGCGGCCTGTACCGCCTTCGGCGCCTGCGCCGAGGCCTGCCCCGCCGAGGCGCTACAGCTGGTGGGGCGGCGGATGAGCGTCGAAGAAGTGATGGCCGAGCTCCGCAAGGACCTGCCCTTCTACGAAGATTCCGGGGGGGGCGCGACCTTTACCGGGGGCGAGCCCCTGGCGCAGCCGGAATTTCTCCTCGATCTTTTAAGGGCATGCAGGGCCGAGGGCATCCGCAGCGCGCTGGACACCTCCGGCTGGGCGAGCCGCGAGCTTCTTCTCGAGGCGGGAGGGCTCGCCGATCTCATCCTTTTCGACCTCAAATTGATGGACGACGCGCGGCACAGGGCCGCTACCGGCGTCTCGAGCCTTCCCATTTTGGACAACCTGAGGGCCCTCGCGGCTTCCGGGGCGAGCATCGCCCTCCGGGTGCCGCTGGTTCCCGGAGTCAACGACGGGCCGAGCGACCTGGAAGCGGCGGCGCGTTACGCGGCGTCTCTCGGCGCGGAAATCAAGGTGCACATACTGCCCTACCACGATTCGGGCAGGGGCAAATACGCTCTCAGGGGTGAGGCCTACCCCATGGGCGACGCGCACGAGCCGACGCCCGCCGTCTCTAGCGAGGCGATGAGGGTTTTCCAGAAGGCCGGACTGGCCGGCACGATCGGAGGATGAGATGAACGAGAGAGTGAAGCGTCTGCGCGAGGAGAGCTTCAACGCGAGGCCGAGCTTTTCGGCCGAGAGAGCCGCGCTGACGACGGAGTTTTATAAGGAATGGCAGGGCCGCGTATCGACACCCGTCCTTCGAGCGATGAACTTCCGCAACCTCTGCGAGAAGAAGACCATCTACATCGGCGAGGGCGAACTCATCGTCGGCGAGCGGGGGCCGGTACCCAAGGCCGTCTCCACCTTTCCCGAGCTCACCTGCCACTCCGAGGAGGACTTGAGCATTCTCGACTCGCGTCCCATGACGAGCTACGCCGTCTCCGAGGCCGACGCCGCGCTTTACCGCGATCTGGTGATCCCCTATTGGCGCGGCCGGAGCATGCGCGACCGAGCCTTCGCCGAGATACCCGAGGACTGGAAGGCGCTCTACGAGGCGGGGCTCTTCACCGAGTTCATGGAGCAGCGCGCGCCGGGCCACACCTCCCTCGACGGTTCCATCTACGCGAAGGGCATCGGCTCCAGGCGCGCCGAGATAACGGCGGCCCGAGCCGCCCTGGACTGGGGCGCCGATCCCGAGGCCCTGGCCAAGGACGAGGAGCTTAAGGGCATGGACATAGCCTGCGAGGCCGCGATTATATTCGCGAGGCGCCATGCGGCCTTGGCCGAAGCCATGGCCGCCTCCGAAGGCGACGGAGCCCGCGCCGCCGAGCTGCGAAGGATCGCGGAGGTATGCACGCGCGTGAGCGCCGAGGCGCCGCGAAATTTCTGGGAGGCGCTGCAGACCTACTGGTTCGTCCACCTCGGCACGATAACCGAGCTCAACGGTTGGGACGCGATGAGCCCCGGCCACTTGGACCAGCACCTCGCGCCCTTCTACGCGCGTGATCTCGCCGAAGGCCGCCTCGATCGCGAGGGCGCGAAGGAGCTGCTCTCCTGCTTCTGGATCAAGGTGAACAACACGCCGGCGCCGCCGAAGGTCGGCGTCACGGCCGCCGAGAGCGGGACCTACAACGACTTCACGAACATCAACCTGGGCGGGCTTTCGCCCGACGGCTCCGATGCCTCGAGCGAGGTCTCATACATCGCCCTCGAGGTGCTCGACGAGCTTCAGCTCCTCCAGCCCCAAGCTAACCTCCAGCTTTCCGCCAGGACTCCCGAGCGGCTCCTCAAGGCGGCCTGCGGCGTCGCTCGCCGGGGCTCGGGCTACCCCTCGTTCTTCAACGCCGACGAGATCGTGATGGCGCAGGTGGGCATGGGCAAGACCCTCGCCGACGCGCGGGGCGGCGGCAGCTCGGGCTGCATCGAGACCGGCTGCTTCGGCAAGGAGGCATACCTCCTGCACGGCTACCTCAACTCGCCCAAGATACTCGAGCTCGCGCTCAACGACGGCGTCGATCCCGTCACTGGAAGGGCGATCGGCGTCAGGACGGGCAGGCCGGAGAGCTTCGCGGGCTTCGAGGAGCTGTACGCGGCCTACGAGCGGCAGCTCGCCTACGTCGTCGGGGTTAAGGTGCGGGTGTCCAACTATCTCGACCGCATGTACGCCGAGTACGCGCCGGCTCCCTTCCTTTCGTCGGTCGTGGCCGACTGCATTTCCCGGGGCAAGGACTACTACAACGGCGGCGCGCGCTACAACACGGACTACATCCAGTGCTGCGGCCTGGGCACGACGACGGACTCCCTCTCGGCCATAAATACCCACGTGTACGATAAACGCGACGTCGCGTGGAATGAGCTCATGGACGCCCTCGCCTCGGACTGGAAGGGCAGGGAAGACCTCAGGCTCCTCCTCTCGAACAAGACTCCGCGCTTCGGCAACGACGACGACGTGGCCGATGCGATCGCCCGACGCGTCTTCGGAAGCTGGTACGCGGCGATAGACGGCAGGCCTTCGCCCCGGGGAGGGACCTACCACGTAGACATCCTGTCCACCACCTGCCACGTGTATTTCGGTCTCAAGACCGGGGCGACGCCGGACGGCCGGCACGCCCGTCTCCCCGAATCCGACGGCGCCTCGCCCGCCCAGGGCGCGGACCGCAAGGGACCGACCGCCGTCGCCAAATCGCTCGCCAAAATCGACGTTGCGCTGACCGGCGGCTCCCTGCTCAACCAGCGCTTCCTGCCTGAGGCCCTCGAGGGCGAAGAGGCCCTGGGCAAGCTGAGCAGTCTCGTGCGCACGTATTTCAGAATGGGCGGCCACCACATACAGTTCAACGTCGTCGATACGGCGACCCTGCGCGAGGCGCAGAAAAAGCCCGAGGATTACCGGAGCCTCCTCGTGCGCGTGGCCGGCTACTCGGACTACTTCGTCGACCTCGACAAGAACCACCAAGAAGAGATAATAAGCAGAACTGCGCAAAAGGGATTTTAACGCGGTTCTGCATGGTCAACGCATTGCGGACAGAAGCGTTGACCGCTGCCCAAGAGGGATTCTGATTCAAGCAGAATCTCGCAATAAAAAAAGCGAGATTCTGCAGGTCAGCGCGCTAAGAGTATGGGCGCTGACCGCAGGTCTGCAAGGTCAGCGCGCTAAGGGTATAGGCGCTGACCGCGGTTCTTCCGCCAGCGTATCGAACTCCATGACGATTTTGGTTCCCCCGGTGCGCTCGATTCGGATATTACCCTTCAGTTGTTTCGTCAGCATGTTCACGAGCATCAGCCCGAAGCCCGGCGAGTTCGTGAAATCGATGGATTCGGGCATGCCGTTCCCGTTATCCTCGATGCTGAGGATGGCGCGATCGCCCTTGGACAAGACGGACACCGTGATTAACCCGAGGGTCTTTCCCGAGAACGCATACTTCATGATATTCGTCAAGAGCTCGTTGATTATTATCCCAAGCGGTTGCAGTATCTTCGCGTCCAGCATGAAGTCGTCTATTATTTTCGTGACTTGTATCGACCTGCGATACGGGAAGTCCACCAATATATCGTCTATCAGCGAAGGAAGGTAATTCAAGACCGACAGGGACTTAAACCCGACGGATTGGTACAGCCTATTGTAAAGCTTCATCATGCTCTGGATGCGGCTCACGGCATCTTCCAGCGCGGCCTTGGCGATCGGGGCATCTAGGGCCTCGGCCTGAAGCGATAGGAGGCTGGAGATGGTGGCCATATTGTTCTTAATTCGGTGATGGCTTTCCTTGAGGATGAGTTCCTTCTCGGCCAAGAGCGTATGGATCAATTCTTCCGCTATTTTCCGGTCGGTTATATTCCTTATATTGCATTGTATCACTTTTTTATTCTCAACTAGATATACGTTACTGATGAACTCCACTTCGACGATTCCGCCATTGGCGGTTTCCAGCGGCAGGTTGTCATAACGGACATACTCCTTTTGCTGCAGCTCGAAAAAATTTTCCTTATTGGCGACGACGTCCTTGAAGACCCCGATTTCCCAAATCGCCTTCTCGATGAATTGCGTCTTCGAGTAGCCCAGCATCTCGACTAAGAACGGATTCACGTCCACAATCTTGCCGGTTTCCGCGTCGAGTATGAGGATACCGTCTTTCGCCGTCTCGAAGAGGCGGCGATAGCGGTTTTCCGAGGCTGCCAGCGCTTTTTCGGTGAGCCTGTGCTTGGATATGTCCCGAAGGGTTACTATGAAATGCGGCTCGATGGGAGCGCTGACCTTGCGCGAAACGGAGATCTCGTACCAGCGTTTTCCTTCGGGTCCGGATGTCTCGTATTGCTTCCCGATCGAAATGCCCGTTTCATGTGCCTCCAGAATGGCGGACATCACGGTGCCGGCTACGCTAGGAGGAAGGACGTCAGGAATTTTTTTTCCAATGAACTCCTCTGCCGGCGGGGTTTCGGGCTCGGCAAGAGGAGAATGGTAGTCGTAATAGCGTCCGTCGAGGCCCACCTCGAATAGCAGGTCGGGAAAGGCGTCGAGCGTAGCCTCGAGCTTGTAGTTGACCGATTTCGTCTTTTCATTCGCGTCGAAGAGCTTGAACGCCATCTTTATCGACGCGTCGAGAATCGTTATGCCGGAATTTTTCACGACATAGCCGTAGGACGTTATCTTTTCCGTCATCTCGACTATTTCGGGTTCGGTATGACTCGATAAAAACAATATAGGGATATCCCGCAACCTCAGGATCGTCTCGGCGGTTACCGTGCCGTCGATGCCCGTTCCCAGATTTATATCCATAAGTATCAAGTCCATGGATGTATTCCCTTTTACGAGCTCCACGGCCGCCTCGCCCGAGATCGCCGTGAGGACGGAATACCCATATCGCTCGAGAGCCATCTTTTCGGCCATGGAAATCAGGAACTGGTCCTCGACGAGGAGGACCGTTTTCTTGTCGATGCAATTCATATGATCCTCCCAAGAAAAAACCGACCGTAGAAGTGAACCGCCCCGGGTTTGCCGGAGACCAAAATCTTTGCGAGGTTATGGTTATGGGCAAAGCAAACAGGTTTTCCCCCGAGGTACGGGAGCGGGCGGTGCGCTTGGTCGGGGAGCAACACGA
>JBEKVO010000036.1:0-39327 GCA_049513895.1 Rectinemataceae bacterium
AGTTTCCCCGGAGTGTGATGATGTATTGTCCTGGATCATCTCTTCAAGCCGACCTGGGCGGCTGCTGTTTCGTGCCCCGGCGAAAAGCCCATCGAAAAAGGCTGACAGCGCAAATGCCTCCTACTTCTATTATCTTGATGGGGTTACCAGGCTGGTTGTATACTTCAGTACAAGAAAAGGAGAGGTTCTCAGGTTTGTGGTCAAGCTCGAGTACTTCTGTGATGGGAAATGGCGCGAATTGCTTCGTCACGACTGTTTCCATGGCTATGTGCATAAAGATGTTCTGGCTAGATCGGGAGGCAAGAAACGAGTGGTGAAGTATGGGTTCTTTGATCCGGGCACCGGCCTGAATGCATCCATTGCCGATTGCGTGGAAAATTACCGATCCTACATCGAGAGGTGGAGTAATGGTAAACCTTAAGCCAGGTCAAACGGAAGAAGAGGCGGTAATCGAGTATTTACTCGAGATGGGATTCAAGGAGATGGGCGAAAAGGAACGGAAATCGGACTGGTATCCTGCCTACGCGCGCTCGATCATCCGTATCCTCGCCAACGACGATACCAGAATACCCGCCCCCAACGAGGACGAAGAGCTACGTGCCATGGGGGTAACTCCGCCGGTGGATTGAGCTGTTATACCTACTTTGTGTAAAAAATGAAACGAGACTTCGAACTGCTACGCACGGGCAGCGGGGAGCGCTGTGAGGTCGGCGTCGGTGAAGACCCATCCGCGGCCAAGCTTGCGACCGATGCCATAGCGGTGGGCATATACGCGGGCGGTCGATGCGGATATTCCGGCTTTTGCGGCGAAGGTTTTAATGTCATAAAGTGTCTCGACCCGTCGCTCGCCTTTTACTAATCCCTCGTCCTCGAGTTCGAAGAAGACAGCCCGCGAACGCGGCCGTGGGACCGGTATCCCTTCGAGGCGAAGGCCCTCGACATGGAACTCAAGTACGGAGCGCATGCGCTTTCTAACCTCATCCAGGGTTTTGCCGGTGGCGATGCATCCGGGAAGATCGGGGGCATAGGCGGAGAATCCGGTTCGCGTCTTCTCGAGTACTATCAGGTAGTCCACAATCACTCCTTAATGCCGGCTTGCTTCAGTATGCTTCCAAGTGTGCCCCGGTCGATTTCGTCGGACGGATGCCCGGCAATGGTCACGAGCCCCGGCTTGGTCGGATGCTTGAACTGCCGATGGTCGCCACGCGTCCTAGATAGAAACCAGCCATCCGCCCTAATGCGTTTTAGGACCTCACTGACCTTCATTGATGGAATGTAACGCTATCGTGACAAACCGTCAAGGGACCCAACGCTTTGGGCTGCCGATGGGGCTTTACCCGCCGGTGGATTGAGCTATACTAGGGTTATGGATGTCGATATCCGTTGGAAACAGAGGCTCGCAAATTTCAGGAAGGCATTCCGTCTCTTCCTCGGTTCCATGGAGCTTAGGGCGCTAGGCTCATGAAGTTCGGCATCCCCGACGAAAGCCTCGATAATTTGCTGAAGGCCATATCGCGCGAAACGCGTGTGAAGGGAATTGTCCTCTACGGTTCCCGCGCCAAAGGGACATTCCGCAACGGATCCGATATCGATCTTTGCCTCGATGCGTCCGAGCTCGACTACCCGACGCTAATGCGAATCGAAAATGAGCTCGACGATCTACTACTCCCCTGGAAGATCGATCTGGCGATTCGGCAGCGGATCGATAACGCCGAGTTGCTCTCCCATATCGAGCGGGTGGGCAAGACACTCTATAGACGAGGGGCTGAATGAAATCGAGGGCGCGCGATTGGCTCAGGCAGGCGGAAGAGGAGCTGGCTTGGGCGAAGGATGCCTACAATGTGAAACGTTGGGCATCGGTATGCTTCACGGCTCAGCAAGTGGCCGAGAAAAGCCTGAAGGCCATCGCCCTCGCTCGGGGCGCTCTTCAGGTGAAGAGCCATTCGGCCCGCGAGATCGCGAAAACCCTCGACATCGATGGGGAGCTCGAAGAGAAGGCGCGAATCCTCGATCAATACTATATTACGACGCGCTATCCGGATGCCTTCGCTACCGGAGCGCCCTTCGAGTATTTCGTAGAGCGGCAGGCTAGTGACGCGCTTGAGTTCGCGCTCGCCTTCGTGGATCGGGCCAGAACCGAGATCGAAGTCCGTGAGTGATCCTATAATTGTCTGGAACGAGCGCGATCCTCTGTGCGGCAGGAGGCCCGAGCAGTTCGAGGCGGAACTCCGGGCGAGACTCGCGGGGCGGGTCAAGGCCGCTTACATCTTCGGTTCCTATGGCACGAGCGAGTTCGGCCCCGATTCCGACGTGGATATAATGCTCGTCGCGGAGACCGACAAGATCTTTACGGAACGAGCCCTGGACTACCCGGATCTCTACGACCTAGCGGCCGCTCTCGACCTGCTTGTGTATACTCCTGAGGAATTCGCGACGCTCACCGAGGACCCATCGCCCGGGTTCTGGGCAAGCGCGGTCGCGAGTATGCGGCGAATTCTGTAGCCTATGCCCATGAACGTCGACATCCGATGAGAACAGAAGCTCGTGAATTTCAAGAAGCCTTTCCATCTCTTTCTCGATTCCATGGAGCTTCGGTCGGTGTATTAAGAAGGAGCATACTACGCCTATGAAGACACAATCCCCGGTACAGATCAACCTCGGTTTCGACCAGATTCAGGCGATCATCGATCAAATGCCAGAGGCAGACAAAGAACGGCTGGCCGCTTATTTGGATCGTCAGACGGTTGCAGGCCGAATCGAGCGCTTCCAGCAAGGAGTAGCAAATTTCCCGTTGAGCGACGAGGAGATTCAGGCCGAAGTAAAGGTTGTCAGGCAGGAACGGCATGCCGCGGGTCGTCGTTGATACAAACCTCTGGATCAGCTATCTCATTGGACGCAAACTCGCGGTACTGAAGGATCTTTTCAAACGAAGCGATATCCAAATTCTCTCCTCATCTGAACAACTAGCTGAATTGAACGACGTTTCGACTCGTTTTAATTTCCGCAAATACTTCACCGAAGTACAGGCTGATGAGCTGGTCAACTTGCTTTATGCGAGCGCTGAGTTGGTCGATATTCGCGAGCGTGTTCGGGCCTGCCGCGACGAGAACGATGACTTTCTTCTTGATATCGCGGTAAACGGACACGCGGACATCTTTATTACTGGAGATAACGACCTTCTCGTCTTAAATCCTTTTCGAGGGATCGACATCGTTACCTATATCGATTTTGAAAATCGTTTTTCTGGATAGTATGAATTCCTATAAAACATCCATGGTTTCTGCCCAACAGGAACTTCAGTTCAGAACTCCTGCCTTCTTTTTTTCTTCCCGCTTGAACAGTCGGTACTCCGGAAACATCTCCACCGCCCTGGGCAATAGGCCGTTGGCCCAGGCCAGGAAGATGCCGTAGTTCGTGACGGCCACGCCGGCGGCGCGGATGCGGGCGATCTGGCCCATGACCTCGCGCCGCGTGCGCATGCAGCCGCCGCAGGTGATGACGAGGCCATACTCGCGCAGGGCCTCGGGATCGGGAAGCTCCCGCGAGAATTCGAAGCTGGCGGCCCGCGGCGCGAGCTGGCGGAAGAGGCGGGGAATCTTCACGGAGCCGAGATCCTCGGCCTGGCGATGGTGGGAACAGGCTTCGAGCACGAGGACCTTCGCGCCCTCGCTCAGGTCGCCGATGGCCTCGACTCCGGCGAGAAAGGTCGCGAGGTCTCCCTTCTTCCTGGCGAGGAGGATGGAGAAGGACGTGAGGCGCTGGTCCTCGGGAATGTCGGCCGCGACCTTGCTGAAGGCCTGGCTGTCGGTGACCACGAGGGAGGGGGGCTGCCGCAATCGGGAATAGAAGAGAGAGAGCTCGCGCTCCTTTACGACGAGGGCCGCGCAATCCCTGTCCAGGAGATCGCGTATGCTCTCCACCTGGGGAAGGATGAGTCTGCCCTTGGGCGTCCCGAGATCGATGGGCGTAACGAGGATGACGAGCTCGTTTTCGCGCACCAGTCCCTCGAGGACTCCCGGCTCCGGATCGACCCTGTCCGCGAGACTGATGAGCCGCTCGCGGAGCTCGGCCGCGCCGCGGCCCGCGATATTGTCTATCGGGGTCGGAGCCTCGATTTTCCCGCGGGCGAGCCACGCTTCCTTTTCCGCGCTATGCGCCTGATCGTCGAAAGTGAGGGCGACGAGGGTAGGGCGGCCGTCGGAGAGCAGGGACGCGATGAGGCGATCCTCGGCGGGGGAGGGGGCGAGGTCGGCCCGGGTGACGAGGACGCGGATGTCGGCGTTCGCGAGGGCCGACAGGGCCTTCTCCACCCTGAGCTTGCCCAGCTCGCCATCGTCGTCGATGCCAGGGGTGTCGTGGACCACGGCGGGCCCGAGGCGTCCCAGCTCTATCGGCCGGACGACGGGATCGGTGGTCGTGCCGGGAGTTGCCGAGACTATGGAAACCTCCCGCTGGAAGAGGCGGTTCATGAGCGAGGATTTGCCTGAGTTGCGCAGGCCGGCGAAGACTATCGAAATGCGCTCGGCTTTCGGGGTCGTGCTCGTGATCACGGCGAGTCTCCTTGATAGGGGGTCAGTGCGGTCGCCTTGAGCGGGTCGAAACGACTCGCGATCTCCTCGCGGGACAGACCGCTCTTTTCGGCGACGAGGTCGATATAGGACTCGAGGGGACCGGCGGCTTCGTCGATTCGAGACGCCTCGCCCCCCGCGCCGCGCGGACCATCCGCCGCGCGCAGTTCGGAGGCTAACTCCTTGACGCGACGGTAGCCCAGGACCGGCGCCAGCAGGTTGAGGAGGACGTTCGAGGCGACGAGGCGCTCGGCGATCCGCTCCCGCCGCAGGGCGAGGACGGGCAGGAATTTCCGCGACAGGGCCGAGAGGGCCGTTCCGAGGGAGCGCCCCGCGGCGAGAAGCTCGTCCGCGAGAAAGGGCAGATAGGGATTGAGCTGGAGCTGCCCCTCGAAGGCGAAGGCCCGAACGGCCGCGGCCTCGTGCTCCGCGGCGATCGCGTGGCCCCGCGCGTACTCGAGGAGGACGGGGTTGGACTTCGCGGGCATGATGGTGGAGCCGTATTGGACTTCCGGGTGCAGCAGCTCTCCGGAGAGGCTCGAGGTATAGAGGAGAAGATCGGCGCAGATTTTTTTCACGTTGCCCGCGCAGAGCCCGATCCCGTCGGCCACCTCGGCCAGCTTGTCGTGGTTGGCTATCTCGTCGGGGAGATTCTGGCTCCTGCTCAAGGGAAGGCCCGTGGCGCGCCTGAGCTCCCGCTCCGCGGCATAGACGTACTCGGGGCTGGCGGCGAAGCAGGTGCCTATTGCGGTTCCCCCGAGGGCCATGGTCCGCAGTCTCTCCTTCACCTTGTGAAAGCGCCAGCGGTCCCGCTCGATGCAGCCCGCCCAGGCCCCGAAGACCTGCCCCAGGCGAATGGGCAGGGCGTCCTGGAGCTCGGTTCGGCCGGCGATGAGAACCGCTTCGTATTCCTGCTCCTTGGCGACGAGGGCCTCCTGGAGCGCGATTATTTCCTCTTCGAGTCGGACCACGAGCTCGAAGGCCGCCACCGTAACCGCGGTAGGAAAGGTGTCGTTCGTGGACTGGGCTCGGTTCACGTCCTCGATGGGGTCGAGGGGAGGCGCCTCTCTGCCCTGCCGTTCCCGATAGAGCTCGCGTGCCCTGGCCGCCGCGACCTCGTTGAGGTTCATGTTGAAGCTGGTTCCCGCGCCGCCCTGGCGGATGGAGAGGGGAAACTGGCCGTCGTGCTTTCCGGCCGCAATCTCGTCCAAGGCGTCGATGAGGCAGGCGAAGAGCTCCCGGTCGAAGCGGCCCTCGACTTCCTGGACGGCGGCCACGGCCGCGCGCTTGACCTTCGCGTAGGCCGCGATGAGCCGAGACGGCGTTACTCCCGGGCCGAAGTTTACGAGGGCCTTCCGCGTCTCCTCCCCGAAGTAGACTTTAGCCTCCATCGACCGCCCCCGCGCGCAGGCGCAGCGAATCGCCGCGATCGAAGGACAGCTCCCTGTCCACCACTTTCATGCGAAGGGAGAGGCAACCCAGACACTTCTCGCCGGCCTCGTCGATGCAGATCTTACCGGGATAAAGAAGATAATTCTTGCGCACCGGAACCGGCGTCATGTTGGGCATGAGGACGTTGGCGCCTGCGAGGACCATTTTCTCACGTCCTTCGGGGTCCAGGGAGCCCGCGGCCGTGGTAGCCGGCAGATGAGCTTCGGGCATGAGGAGTCGGAGGAGGCTCGTCATCCGGAGGGTCAGCTCGATGCTTTCCTGCTTGGACCCGGCGAGGGGTGTCGCGGGGTGGGGAATGAAGGGGCCTATCCCCACCATGTCCAGCTCGAGTTCGGCGCAGAGCAGGGCGTTCGCGATCCGCGTCTCCTCGGTCTCGCCGGGGAGACCGACCATGAAGCCCGACCCGAGCTGGTAGCCTTCGGCCCGGAGGTCCTCGAGGGCCCGGAGCCTGCGGCCGAGGCTGATGCCGTTCCGCAGGCGCGCGTGGAGCTCGGGATCGGAGGTCTCGAAGCGGAGAAGGTAACGGTCTGCCCCGGCGGCTTTCAGCGTCCGGTACTGCGAGCGCGGCTTGATGCCGCAGCTCAGGGTGATCGCGGCGGCCGGGCAGCGCGCCTTGATGCGCTCCACCGCCGCGGCCAGGCGATCGGTCGTGTACCAGCCGTCCTCGCCGCTCTGGAGCACGAAGCTCCTAAGCCCCGCTGCGTAGGCGGATTCCGCCGCCGCCGCGAGCCCGTCTTCGGAAAGGCGATAGCGCTCGACAGCGGCGTTGCCCGCCCGTATGCCGCAGTAGAGGCAGTCGAGGCGGCATTCGTTCGAAAACTCGATGAGGGCGCGGAGGAGAATTTTCTTCCCGTGGACTTTCTCGCAGAGCTTGCGCGCTGTTTGCGCGAGTTCCTCGGTGCCGGCTCCGCGATAGAAATCGACGATGTCGCTAGCCGCGGCGTTCATTCGGACCCGTCAAAAGTAGATGTCGCGCTCGCCGGCGACGATTTTAGCGAGGGCGGATCGCGCCCTCGCCCTGACCTCGGGCCGCTCGATCTCTCCCACGAGCTTGTCGAGCAGGACCTGGCCTTTGTTCTTCGTCGCGGCTTTTGCGTAATCCAGGAGGTATTCCTGGAAGGTGAAGAGGCCGTTGGGCATGCAGAACTCCTTGATGAGTCCGGGCTTGGCCAGGTCCATGAAGTCATGCCCCACCCTGCCCTTCCGGTAGCAGCCGGTGCAGAAGGAGGGGATGTGGCCCGAGTCGATCAGGGAGGACACGACCTCCTCGAGGTCGCGGTGGTCGCCGAGGGCGAACTGGCTTCCCGTATCGCCCAGGTCCTTCTTCGCTGCCTCCGAATAGGCGCCGGGATTGGTGCGCGAGCCGGCGGATATCTGGCTCACGCCGTAGCGGAATAGCTCGTTCCGCATGGTCTCGCTCTCGCGGGTGCTGAGGATGATCCCCGTGTAGGGCATCGCTATCCTTATGACGGCTACCATGAGCTTGAAGTCCTCGTCGGCTATGGGGTGGGGGACGTGGTTGGCGATGGCCGAGCCTTGGGCCGGCTGGAGCCGAGGCACGGAGACCGTGTGGGGACCGCAGCCGTGGCTCTCCTCGAGGTGGCGGGCATGCTCGAACATGGCGAGGACCTCGAAGCGCCAATCGCCGAGGCCGAAGAGGGCGCCGATGCCCACGTCCTCGATCCCGCCCTCCATCGCGCGGTCCATCACCAGGAGGCGGTTCAGGTAATTCCGCTTCGGCCCCGTGGGATGGTAATAGGCGTAGAGCTCGGGGTCGTAGGTCTCCTGGAAGCACACGTAGGTGCCGATGCCCGTCGCCTTGAGTCTCGCGAAATCGGCGACGGAGAGCGGGGCTATCTCCACGTTGATTCGGCGCACGTAGCTCGCGCCTTCGCGGACTTTGTAGGCGGTCTCGATGGCCTCGAAGAAGTAGTCGAGCGGCGAATCCGCCGACTCGCCGGTGAGCATGAGGAGGCGCTTGTGCCCCTCGCGGAGCAAGGTGCGGACCTCCTCCTCGATCTCCCTCGTGGTCAGCACGGCGCGGACGAGCTCCTTGTTGTCCTTGCGGAACCCGCAGTAGAGGCAGTTGTTGGAGCATGTGTTCCCGATGTACAGCGGAGCGAAGAAGACCATGCGGCGGCCGTAGATGGCTTCCTTGACCCGCATCGCGGCGTCCAGTATGCGGTCGCGCTGACCGGCATCTCCCACGCGGAGGAGGGTGGCGACTTCCTCGATACCGAGGCCGTGGAGCTCCAATGCGTGATTTAATATCTTCTCGAGCTGGTCCGCCGCGGGTGCCGGCGCATCCGCGAGGCTCTTTAGCTTTTCGCGATCGATAAAGCTCTTTTTAATTGGAGCCTCGCGCACCATCGTTCCCGTCGCGTTCTGTCCTTCCATCATTTCCCTCCTGGTAGGGTGTAAGAATGGACTTGACCCTGACTCCGGGGAATCTTCCCAGCTTGCCGGAGAGGGCTCCCAGCTCGTCGGTGTCGCCTTCGACGATGAGGGAGATGACGCTGACGCCTTTATCGCGAAGGGGAAGTCCCTGTCTGCCGAGCACGAGATGGCCGTACGCGTGCAGGGTATCGTTGATGCCCTCGACGCTCGTCGTGTCGGTGACCAGGATTGCGATGACGCCGATTCTCTTCTCCATCAGAGCTGCCTCTGGATCGGATAGCGGTAGATGATTCCTCGGGACCGGAAAGCCCGTTCCTCAGATAATTCGATTATATCAGCGCCGAGGTCGAAGTGTCCAGATGGAGGGATGCGACTAGTTCTGTGTCTTAATGATGCTTGCTATCAGAGGTGTTCATGCTCCGCATGAACGAAATCAAGGTAAGCATTATTGAGTGGTTTGCCACAATTCGATTCGCAAGAGGCGAATTCATCTTTAGGCAAACCACTATAAAACTTTGGCCAGGATGCATTAATATCGATGTTGAGTGGCTATTGGCGTGTATAGCCACACAGGCAGGAGGAAGCTGGTATGTCGAGCGTCGTATCCCTGGCCGATCTCATCGAGCGCGGGGGAGTTTACTACAATATTGCGGGCTCGAGCCCGGTGGAGGTCCTCAACGAGGCGACGAAGGCCATGGCCCTCCCCAAGTCCGTCGACCGCGAGAGTCTCCTTATCGCGATCCTGGAGCGCGAGGCCCTGATGCCTACGGCCTTGGGGCACGGCGTGGCCATTCCCCACCCGCGCAACTCGATGCTCGCCGATCCCGGCGCGCAGAGGGTCGCGGTATTCTTCCTCAAGTCGCCGGTCGCCTATAACGCCCTCGACCGCAAGCCGGTCACGGTCCTCTTCCTCATCCTCTCGGCCGACGCTCGAAACCACCTGGCTACGCTCGCGGCGGTGTCCCACCTGTGTC
Organism: Rectinemataceae bacterium; assembly: GCA_049513895.1. GTDB lineage: Bacteria > Spirochaetota > Spirochaetia > Treponematales > Rectinemataceae > UBA1306. The sequence goes on from JBEKVO010000036.1 coordinate 9,392, forward strand.
AAAGCCCGGATTTCCTGGGATTTCTCGCGAAGCGCCCATCCAAGGAAGAGCTCGTAGCGCGCATAGCCGAGGCGGAAGCCTCCTGGGCCAATGCGGCGGAAGACTGATAGCGGCTCCGAGCCCGACTGACAAAATTCGCAACCAAGGCCGAGTCCTCGTCGTTGTCGCGCTCGCGGCTGCGTTAATTCATCCGTGTTCAGGCAGGGCCGAAGATCCATCGACCGCCGCCTGGGGCGATCGTCTCTACGCCCACGGCGAAAGCGAAGGCCTGCCCGTGATCCGAACCGAGGTCGAGGAGAGTTTCGACGCGGAATCGGGATGGTTCTGCTCGATGAGCGCCGACGATGGCCACGGAATCCTTCGGAGTTTCGCTTCCGCGGGAGGCCGCGTCCTCGGTCTGAAAGTGGAGTTCCTGAGGCGGTCGCCCTCTTTCGTCCTCCTGTCGGCCGCAACGCCGATATTCGTGGACGCGCGCTGCGTCATGCTTTCGGTACGCGCTCTCGGGCGCAACTTTCATCATGCGCTTTCCGTCGTCGTTCTGGATTATTACGGGCGAGCCTACGAGCTTCCCCTCGGCCGCCTGGATTTCACGGGATGGAAGAGCCTGAAAGCCTATGTTCCTCCGTTCGATCCCGCGACCGGCGCCGGCATTGTCCAGGACGATACGCATTATTCGCGCCTCGCGGGCCTGCGAATCGCCGGTCTTAAAATGGACTTCGATCCGGAAGAAGCTTACGGTTCTTTTTTCGCCTATTTCGCCGATATCGAAGCGACGATCGAGGGATTCGGCCCGGCGATTTCGCCGGTAGCCTTACCGAAGGCTTCGCCGAGCGTGACGCCTCCGAGCGAGTCGGGCGCGGCCGTTCCCGCCGCTCCGGCCAAGGAAGGGGCGGGCGGCGACCTCAGCGCCGAACTCGCCGCCAACATCAGCGCGGCCATCGAGGCGCGCAAGACCTACCCCGAGGCCGCGCGCCGCCGAGGGGCCGAGGGGATAGTGCGGCTGCGGCTGCGCGTGTCCGGGGACGGCCGCCTCATCGCGGCGAGCCTCGCCGCGAGCTCGGGCTCTGCCCTCCTCGACCGCGCAGCCCTCGACCTCGCCTCCTCGGTCTTTCCCCTGGACAACATCGTCCGACGCGAGCTGGAGCTGGTGCTCGCGGTGAATTACTCGCTCAAGGAGTGAGGGGGTCGTATTGAGCCAATTCGTAGTACAATACCTCCAGGAGGTACATGATGCGCCAAGTCATCGTCTATCCCGGCGAAGACGGCTATTACGTAGCCGAGTGTCCGAGTTTGCCAGGTTGCCTTTCCCAAGGTCACAGTAAGGAAGAAGCAATCGAGAACATCAAGGAAGCAATCCAAGCCTATACCCTCGCCCTCGGGGACCAAGGCCTGCCCGTTCCCGTCGAAAAGTTCGATTCAATACTCGTCGCCGTATGAGCCATCTTCCTCGACTCTCTGGGCGTGAATGCATTTTCGCTCTACAGAAGGTTAGCTTTTTCGTCATACGACAACACGGAAGCCATGTCGTTCTCCAAAAAGGCGATCCGTTTACCCAGCTCGTCATCCCTGATCACAAAGAACTCGACACCGGCACGCTGCGAGCGATCATTCGACAATCCGGACTATCTATCGACGAATTCCTCAAGCTGCTGTGATCGCCTACTCCTTCAGCAGGGCTGGAGCTTGGCTACGACAACGTGCGGCCAATCTCCAGCCCCATGCAAGCCTCAGTAGAGATCGATTTTCGCCCCGACTTTCACTTTCAGTCCGGGCATGGGATAGTCGTAGTTGACCTGATAATTGGCATTGAGAAGATTCTCTACCGCCAGGTTGAAGCGCAGGTTTTTTTGCAGCTTATACGCCGCATGAAGATCGACGATCAGCGCCCCGCTCAATGTATTGCCGGTGTAGGAATCCGTCCGGTTACTCCAGTAGCTTGCTGAGACTCCCGCCTCGGCGGGACCGAAAAGGAAATCCGCCGACCCTCCCGCCTTGTGCTGCGAGTAGCTCGTCAGCACTGCATTGTCCCAGATGGTCTGCCCGTTCGAGAGGTCGAGGGGGTAGAGGAACTCGTAATGTGCCTTGAGAGTCGCCGGACCGATCTTGTAAGACGCCTCGACCGTCGCGTCGGGGATGAAGGCGGTATCGATGTTGATCGGCATGCTATTGAAGTCGCTGGAACTTACGATAAGGTCCGATACATAACGCGCCGAGGTATTTGCGGAGAGGGAAAAACTGCCAGCATGAAGGTCGAGCCCCACTTCTCCCGACCAGGCGACCTCGGGCTTCAGGTTGGGATTTCCCTGATATGTGCCGTAGCTACCATAATCCTGAAAGGGCCAATAGAGTTCGTTGAAAACGGGCGCACGGTATGAACGCCCTCCGGAGAAGCGCAGATCGATCGCTTCGCTGGCCTTCCACACGGCGTCGAGCATCGCCGACAGTCCAGCTGCATAGTTGTCGTTCCAATCGTAGCGCAGGGCGGGCGTGATCTTAAACCGGTCGCCGATGCGGAACTCGGGCTCGACATAAGCCCCGAGCGAGGTCCGTGTAGGCTGCCCGCTCGGATTAGAGTCGAAGGTGCTGCTGTTCGCCGCTTCATAGAGAAGACTCGCGCCGAAGCCCAGGTCGATCGACGGCGCGATCAGGTCCTTCGCCCTTAAATCGATTCCGCCGTTCGTCATGTCGTACAGTCCGGGATAATCTGGGTCAATGTAGTCGAGGCGGGAGAATCCCCCATGGGTTTGAAGATCGAGGACAAGGGCGCCACCCGCGAGGGCGTCGCTCGACCAGCCCAGGCTTCCGCTAAGTGCAGTATTTTTTTGTTCGGATTGAGGCAAAGGCCAGCTCAACGAGCCGGGAACGTCAGCGTCCTGGTACGAACCCGCCGCGAGGACGGTGAGACGGCCGTCCGCGATAGGCAGGCCGACCGAGAGGTTGGCGGCTCCGCTCCAAAAACCGGCGTTTCCGCGAATGTAACTCGATCCGCTGGAGTCGTAGGCGTATGCGTTGGAGGCTCGTTCCGCCTGGGCCGAAAAGGCCAGATCGGCCAGGCCCAGCTTCGAACCAGCGTCGAGGCCCAGGCTCTGTCCGTCGATGAAGCTCATCGGGCCGTTCTGGGAAGCCGCGGTCGGGTAGGCGCTATCCTCTACGCTGATGGACAGCCGCCTCGCGCCCGATTTCTTCGTCGTTATCACGATGACGCCGCCCATGGCGTCGGCGCCGTACACCGCGCTCGCCCCGCTCCTGAGCACTTCGATCTTCTCGATGTCCTCGGTGGGAATCTGCGCGATGTCCGGCGCTCCCTGGCGAGCGTCGTTCTGCCGCACGCCGTCGACGATGACGAGGACCTGGTTCGAGGTCGAGCCGGCTATGCTGGCCGATGCCGCCGCTCCGCCGGGTCCGCTGCGGTTAACCCAGGTACCCGGCGTGTTTGCCAGGGCGTCCGCCACGTTCGTAGCCCCCGACTTCTCGATGTCGTCGGCGGTGATGACGGTTATGCTGCCTGCCGGTGCCAGCGTGATGGGGCTGTTGGCCTTGGCGCTCATGTCGACCTGACCCACGTCGACGACGGGAGTCTCAGCAGTGCCGGATACTTGGGCGCCCAGACCTAATACCGCGAGGGCCAGGGCCACAATGCATGCTAGTGTGCGCATGCTTCCTTCCTTTCGCCCTGAAGCCATCTAGGCATCGGGCTTGGGCAGGCCGAGGAGAACGCAAATCTGTCCGGGATACGGAAGAAGACATACTCACGGAGATCCTCGACCCACGAAGTTTTTCCGCGAGATGCAAAGCAGGTCGCGGCGCGCCACGGGGCTGTATCCTGACTCCCGGATCAATTGAGCGCTCGACACCTTCTCACAGTCCCTGCGGGCTGCAATGGCCGCGCTATCGTCGTCTCGGGCGAAAATAGCGCATGTCGAACTCATCCCCGGTCACAGTGGCGGGACCGTTGCGGATTTTCACCGCATTCCATGATCCCCGTGGCTCGTGAAGCCATACTACTCAGCTAGGATGAATGTGTCAATCTTCGCTCCGTGTCAGTCTTTTTGGTATTCAACTCAAAATATTTTGATTTCAGCCTGAAAAATTTCCATTCTCAATTTCAGAATAATTCATACCGAGCCTCAATCGCCGGACCATCTCGCGAGCGTAAAGAGCGTGGAGGACAATCATGGCTCTTAAAGTCGCGTTGGTAATGGATAATATTCGTAAGAATGGGGCCCTCGTCCCGCGCGTTGCCCATCGCAACAAAGTCGGGTTCGACAAACTTCTCAGCTTTATGGATAAGACCACCGGTCTATCGGAAAGCGATCTCCGATCGGTCTTTCATCAGCTCGCCGAGGCGCTGGTCTTCTACCTGCCCGACGGAAGCGAGGTTCAGACTCCTATCGGCGCGATAAAGTTAAGCGTACACTACCCCTGCATCGAAAGCGACCGTTCCCTTCCGACTCGGGATCGAAAGATCAGCACGGACGATATGCGGATGCAAATCCGCGGGGATCGCTCGCTGTTGGAACGTATACGGCTCGAGTCCTCGATCAATGTCGTCGATGCTCCCGCTCCTTTGATCCCGTCGATTATTCGTGTCGAGAACGCGGACATGGCGGGTTGGCTCGACTCAGGCTCTGCCGGCCATATTTTGCACATCACCGGAAGCCGCCTTCACTTCGATAAAAACGACAATGACCAGGGCGTGTTCCTGATCGGCACGTCAGCATCCCCTGCGGCGACGCGGATCGCCGTGTATAGCCGCATTGGAAGCAACATCGTCGACGGCAAGATCCCCAATCTCGATGCCGGCGGGTATAGGCTCGAAGTTAGGACCCGCCCCAGCGGGAGAGACATCCGGCAGGGATATTACGAGAGGACAATCGCAATTTCTTGATTCGCACGCGGGTCCATACCTCGCGCCGACTGATCCACTTGAGGATATTATTCTCCAGAAAAACCTACTTCCTCAGGGTTTTGAGAGCGGTGCCTCATGCAATAAGCTGGTCGAGCATGCTTTTGAGAGTAGTTTCATGGGAGGGGTTGGGTTTGAATACACTGTAGTTCTCAAAGTCCGTCATGAGGGATAGCGCGACTTGAGACCGGACGTCAGCAACTTGCAATTCTCCCATTACCAATCGTAAATGTTCCACCGCTCTAGCGACTCCAACGGTACCATAGCCTACGAAGCCTGCGGCCTTATTATTCCACTCGACATACACATAGTCGATTGTATTTATCTCTGGCACTGAGGCCATCTGATTAAGCAATGAAAGCCGATTCCTATAGTCAAGTAAGTAAACGCTTTCTTCCCGGATCTTTGATAGGGCCCTTCGGCGAGCTCCACGAGGCTTAAGTATATGATGTCAGCCTTTCTTGAACCCCGTCGCGACGAGGTAGGTCTCGAAGGATCCCTTTCGGCAGGCCTCGGGCTTGAAGGCCTTGGCTTGAGAGAAAAGGCCGCGGAGACGCTTTAGCAGGGCAGCTTCCGCGCCGCCCTGGAATATCTTGGCCACCAAGGCGCCGCCGGGCGCGAGCGAGGCCTCGGCGTAGTCTATTACGGCCTCTACGATAGCTTCCGAAGCCGATTGATCCACGAAACGATTGCCGGTGGTCCCGGGCGCGGCGTCGGAGAGGACGAGGCCGAAGGGCCCGGCGGCCAAAAGCCGCCTGCGAATTTCGGCATCATAGAGGTCGCCACGGAGGAAAAGGAAGTTTTCGTAGGCTGGGGCCATGTTCAGTTCCTGGAGGTCGACGGCGGCGAGGAAGCCCCTGCCCGAGAGACGCTGGAGGATCCAGAGGCTCCATGAGCCGGGGGCGGCCCCGATGTCCAGGACGCGGGCGCCCTGTTTGATCAGTCCGAACTTCCTATCGATCTCCATGAGCTTGTAGACGGAGCGAGCGGGATAACCCTCTTTCTTGGCCTTCAAGGCCCAAAAATCGGGCTTTTCGTAACTCGACACGGGGAGCCTCCACGGCCCGCCTGAGGTCGACGGGCCCTTCGAGTATAGGAGAAGCCTGGCGTTTCCATAAAGCCTTGCGTTGCATCGCCGGCCGGGGAGAGTATACTGTGATCGAGGGGGGCAAGGTGGAGGGGCAAACCTTCGTCGAGGCCGAGATATGGACCGTCGCCCAGACGGATCAGGGCAACGTCGTCCTTGTCAGGCCCAAAGGATCCGAGCTCGCGGTTCCCATATTCATAGGCCAGCTCGAGACCCAGTCCATCCTGATCGGAATGGGCGGCGTCGATGTGCCGAGGCCCCTCAGCCACGATCTCGTCTTAAGCGTCGTTTCCTCATTGCATGCGGAAGTGACCCGAATCGAGATACACGACCTCCGTGAAGGCACCTTCTACGCGAGGCTGGTGCTCCGCGCCGAGGACCGCGACCTCGTGGTCGACGCCAGGCCCTCGGACGCCATCGGCATCGCCGTGCGAGCCGGCTGCCCCGTTTTTATCGCCGAGAGCGTCATCGAGGAGGCCGGGATATCGGTCAACCTTGTCGCCGGCCTGCAGGTGGGGGAAGCCGAGGCGCGGGCCCCCTCGACGGGATCGGAGAGCGCCTCCGACGCCCGCTCCCCGGGGTTCGGTATTGTCGTGCCGGCCTCGAGCGAGGCCGCGATCCTGCGTCTTCGCGCCGAGCTCGAGAGCGCCGTCGCCGATGAGGATTACGAGCGCGCCGCCTCGATCAGGGATAAACTGCGGGAACTGGAAAGTTAAGCCCTACTTCAGCAACCGCGTCAGCCTTGTGGCGAAGTCGGCCGGATCGGCGAGTTTGGCCCCCTCGACGAGGAGGGCCTGGCCAAGGAGCACCTTCGCGAGGTCCTCGGATTCCGCTTCATCGGCGGCCGCCAGGCGCATTACCAGGGGATGTTCGCCATTGAGCTCGAGTATGGGTTTAACCTCCGGCATCTCGTTCCCCCCGAGCTGTTTCATGAGTTCGCGGAGCTGGAGGCTCGGGTCGTCGGAATCGACGACTACGCAGGCGGGGCTCTCCAGGAGGCGCTTGGACAGGCGCACGTCCTTGACCGCCTCGCCGAGGGCTTTCTTGGCCTTGTCGATGGCTGCCGCCACGAGGCTTCCCGACTCGGGCTTGGAATCGCCTTTGGAACCCTCCTCGCCCAGCTCGGACTCGCTGCCCGCCCGGTTGACGCTCTTGAGCTCGAGCCCCTCGTAGGGTCCGAGGCCGGAGAGGACGATCTCGTCGATCTCCTCGGCACAGACGAGGACTTCGATGCTCCGTTTGCGGTACATCTCGAGGAGGGGCGACTTGCGCAGCCTGTCCTCGTCTCCCCCTGCGATGTAGTAGATGGCCTTTTGGCCCTCCTTCATCCGCGACTTGTAGTCGGCGAGGCTAGTCCAGCCTCCGGAGGTCGAAATGTCGGCGGTGCTCTTCCAGCGCACGAGTCCGAGAAGAGCTTCGCGGTTGGCATAGTCGGAGTACAGGCCCTCCTTGAGCGGCCGGTTGAACTCGCCTATGAATTTCGCGTACTTGTCCACGTTCGTCTTGGCTAGGTCGGCGAGATCGCCGAGGACTTTCTTGACGCTCGCCTGCCTGATGCTCATCATCACACGGTTCTGCTGGAGAATCTCGCGGCTCACGTTGAGCGGAAGATCTTCCGAGTCGATGATGCCGCGCACGAAACGCAGGTACACGGGCAGGAGCTCCTTCTCGTCGTCGGTGATGAAGACGCGCTTTACGTAGAGCTTGACGCCGGGGCGGTAGTCGGCGCGGTAGAGGTCGAAGGGCGCCTTCGAGGGAATATAGAAGAGGGTCGTGTATTCGATCGTACCTTCGGCCTTGGTGTGAATCCAATGCAGGGGCGCCGCTTCGTCGCCTTCGGCGCCTATGCCTCCGAGGCCCGCGCCCGTGAAGGACTTATAGAACTCGATGTAATCCTCGTCCTTGAGCTCGGACTTGGGCCTGCGCCAAAGAGCCGAGGCGGAGTTGACCACTTCCTCCTTGCGCTCGACGCCGTCCTTGTCGCCCTTTTCGTTGTATTTGGGCTCCTCGGATACGAGGGAGATCGGATAGGCGATATGATTCGAGTATTTCTTGAGCACCGACTCGACGCTCCAGCGGCCCAAGTATTCCTGACCCTCGGCGTTGAGATGGACGCGCACCTCCGTGCCTTGACCGACCCGCAAGGCCGCCTCGATCGAGTACTCTCCCTTGCCGTCGCTCGTCCAGGTAAAGGCCGTCTCGGTGCCCGCCTTGCGGCTCGTCACTACGACTTTGTCGGCTACCATGAAGGCCGAGTAGAAACCTACCCCGAACTGACCTATGAGGTTGGAGTCTTTTTTCGCGTCGTCGGGAAGTTTGTCGAGGAAGCGGCGAGTGCCCGAACGCGCGATGGTGCCGAGGTTGTCCTCGAGCTCCTTCTCGTCCATTCCGATGCCGTTGTCGTCGATGACGAGAGTCTTGGCCTCTTTGTCGATGATCACCTTTATGGAAGGCTCGAAAGCGATGGACTTGTAGGCTTCGTCCGAAACGCTGAGGTAGCGGAGTTTGTCGATGGCGTCGGAGGCGTTGGAGACCAGCTCGCGCAGGAATATCTCCTTGTGCGAATATAGCGAGTGTACGATTAAATCGAGGAGGCGCGAAACCTCCGTCTTAAAGTGGTGCTGGGGCATGTCGTATCTCCAGAATGGCTTAGGATATCGGTGTAAGGCATAAGATAGCTATTCTGTCGCGTTCGAGGCAATACCGCCGGGTGGAAAGGGCATGGTCTGCCTTTGACACGCCGATAATTATAATGATAAGGTACGTCACGGATGTTGTCCTCCGATTAAGGGCCAAGGAGACCATGGTGTCTACCCTTAGAAAATATAAAAAAATGGAGAACGCGCTCTATGCCCGCGTGTTCACGCGTATAGTCGCCGTTTTCGCCTCGATCAAGGCCTTCTTTTCACGCGTCAAGACGGCCGGGCGCCAAAAGCTTACGATAATGCTCATCCCCCATACCGAGAAAAAAATTCTCAACATCCAGTTGAGCTTTTTCGCGCTCGGAGGTCTCCTGCTCGCCGCCGGTCTCATCTTCTTCGCCTTTCTGTTTTCCGCCGCGAGGTTTTCGGACACGGCCAATAAACTGCAGTCGCGCTCGAGCGACTTGGTCTCGACTCAGGGGCGGCTCGATGCGATTCGCGACCAGACGAGCCAACTCGTGACGGCCGCCAAGCGCTTCGAGAGCGCCCTTTCTGGGACTCTCGGGCGCATCGGCACCCGTCCCGCGAGCCCCAATTCGCCGGCGCAGTCCGGCGACCTCGCTTCCTTCTTCGAGTCCGATGTCTCGAGTTCGGGCTCCGTCCACGAGATTGGCGAGCTGCAACGCGTCACCGACTACCTTGAGAAATCGGTCGATCCCCTCAAGGATCTGGGATCGCTTCTCCAGAACCAGAGCGCGATCCTCACGGAGATTCCGAACATCTGGCCGGTCAAGGGCGCGAGCCATATCTCGATGTATTACGGGCAGAACGAGAACCCTTTTACCGGCCAGTGGTACATACACAAGGGCGTCGACATCTCGACCTACCGTTCGGGCGACCCCGTCGTTTCCACCGCCGATGGCCGCGTCGTGGCCATCGGCTTCGACTCGAGCCTGGGCAACTATATCATTGTCCAGCACAGCCATGGCTTCATTACGAGGTACGGGCACCTCATGGCATTCAGGGTATCCAAGGGCCAGAAGATCCAGCAGGGGCAGGTAATCGGTCTCCTCGGCAATACAGGCCTGACGACGGGTCCACACCTCCACTACGAAGTGCACCTCGGGACGGGCGTGATAGACCCGCTAAAGTTTCTCAACATCAGGGCCGCCGCGTCGGCGGCCGAGTAGACCTTAGGCAGCGGGAGCCATCCATGGCAGAACCGAGAGACTCTCTCGTCAATTCGATAATAGGGGCCGGCTCGGCCGTGGACGGCGACATAGACGTCGAGGGCCTCCTGCGCATAGACGGAGACGTACGCGGCACCCTGCGCGTGACGGGCAAGGTCGTCATAGGCGCCGCGGGCCGGGTAGAGGCGCCTATCCGCGCCAAATCCGCTATAATAGGCGGGACGGTCAAGGGCGACGTCTACGTGTCCGACCGTCTTCGCATCCTCGCGGGAGGCGTAGTGATAGGCAATGTCTTCGCGCCGCGTTTCGAAGCCGAGGATGGGACCGTCGTGCACGGCGACGTGGCGGTAACCGGAAGGTTCGAGGGCGCCGAAGAAGATTTGGCGGCCTTCGTGCGCGGTCATGGCGACGCGCGTCGCTTCCTCGGCGGATTCCGCGAGGGGGGCTTCGCGGAACCACCCTCTTCGGGACGGCAAAAGGAGTCCGAAGAGGGCGACCCTGCCGATGTATCTCCCCCCGGAGATTGATCGCCGTGGCGGGCATCGATTTTCCCGAGGGTATCACTCCGTTCGGACCCTCCTACGTCCCGAGGCGTAAGGAGGAGGAAAAGAAGGCCGGGAAGGGCAAGGGGCTCTTCCGGACCGTTCTCGGGAAGGCGGTCGACGAGGTCAGGGGGAGCAAGGCTTCCGCCTCTCTCGATTCCATGGGTTTCTCCCAGGCGGGCCTCGAGGAGCTTCTCGACGAGGTGCATGAGACGGGGGATAGGCTCAAGGAAAACCCAAGCGTCGATCTCGTCCAGGCATACAAGAAGGCGGTGCGCGACTTCGTTCACCACGTCGTGGACCGTTCCTTCGCCGTCGAGCAGAAGACTTCGGGGCGTAACGTCCTCAAGAGGAACGTCTACTTCCGGGTCTCGGTCATCGACAAGTCGTTGGAGAAGCTGGCGGCGGAGATCTTGCGCAACCAGCGGGACAATCTCGAGATACTGCGTCGGGTGGACGAAATCAACGGAATGCTCGTCGACCTGTTCAGCTGAGGAGACATCAATGAGCGATTTTCGCGACGACCATAACGCCCAAACCGAGGAAGAACTCGGAAACCTCGAAGACCCTAGGGATCGCGAGCCGGAGCGGCATCGTGCGAGGGCCGACCCGCGGGAGCTTCCGCGGCCGCTGTATCGGATCAAGGCCTCTCACTCGAACGAGACCTTCTACGCCTATTTCCCGCAATCGGAGGCGGCCGCAGCGAAGCCGGAAGTCGAAGTCGCCTCCGACACCGACACCGACGTCGCCGCGGGCGCGGGGGAGGACGCCGACGCTGACGATGCTGCCGCCGTCGACGATGCCGCCGACGATGCCGCTGCCGCTAAAAAAGCGCGAGGGCTGATTGCGCCGCGCGTCATGGTCGTCGTGCCGACGCGGTACGGGCGGGACGTCTGCGAGCTGCAGGGTATCGTCGAGGAGCCGGGGCAGATCGGCAAGGACGAGATCGTGCCAATAGAGCGGATAGCTACCGAGGAGGACCTGGGCAAGGTCGAGGCCAACCGCGAGCGCGAGCGAAAGGCCTTCGAAACCTGCAGGCAGAAGATCGCGACGCGCAACCTGCCCATGAAGCTCGTCTCGGCCCATTACCTGCTCGAGGAGCCGAAAGTTCTGTTTTATTTTTCGGCCGAGTCGCGCGTCGACTTTCGCGAGCTCGTGAAGGACCTGGTATCGGTGTTCAAGATACGCATCGAGCTGCGGCAGATCGGCGTGCGCGACGAGGCTCGCGTGACGGGCGGCTGCGGCGTATGCGGTCGCGTGCTCTGCTGCCACGGCGTGACGGACAAGCTCGTGCCCGTGTCCATCAAGATGGCCAAGGACCAGAACCTCTCCCTGAATTCCATGAAGATTTCCGGCCCCTGCGGACGGCTCCTATGCTGCCTGGCCTACGAGTTCGGTTTCTACCGCGACGCGCGCCGCGAGCTGCCGAGCGAGGGCGTGCGCTTCCAGTACGACGGGGTGCTCTTTCGCGTCACGGAGGTGAACGCCCTCTCCGGATCAGTGAAGATGGCCGGAGAGGACGGACGGCTTCTCACAATCCCCGCCGCACGCTTCGCATACTCCGAGGGCAAGTGGCAGGTGAAGGAAGAAAAAGCGAATAGTGAATAGTGAATGCACTATTTCAGGTTGACGAGCTCGACCTCGAAGGCGAGGAAGCTGTCGGGGGCGATGGGGCCGCCGGGAGTGCCTCGCGAGCCGTAGGCCAGCTCGGGCGGAATGACGATCATGCGCTTCTCGCCCTTCTTCATCTGCATCACCACTTTGTCCCAGCCCGGGATTATTTTACCGACGCCTACCTGAAAGTCGACGGGCCCGCCGTGAAGGTCGGACTGGTCGAAGACCTGGCCGTTCACGAGCATGCCCTTGTAGGACACGGAAACGGTCTGGCCCACCTTGGGGCCGTCTCCCGAGCCGGCTTTAAGCGTCTTCTGGTAGATGCCGTCGGCGTCCGGCACGAGGTCAGGCCACCTCTGCTTGATGGCGGCGACGTCGGCGGCGCGCTTGTCGTCCGCGGCCTTCTTGATCGCGGCCACGAGCGGCGTCAGTCTCGAGTTGAAGGCGGCCTGGTCCGCCGTGAAGGATCTCGCATCCGATCCGTTACGAAGAATTTCCACCTTTATGAGTTTGTCGCCCTGGGCGATCTGCTTGACGACGTCCATGCCCGTGACGACCTTGCCGAAGATCGAGTAGCTCCCGTTCAGGTTCGGCGTAGCGGTCATCGTGATGAAGAACTGGGATCCGTTGGTGTTCGGCCCCGCGTTGGCCATGCCGACTATCCCCTCGGCGTCGTACGTGAGGTCGCTCGCGATCTCGTTCGGGAACTCGTAGCCCGGACCGCCCGACCCGTCGCCCCTGGGGTCGCCGGTTTGCACGACGAAGTCCTTTACGACACGGTGGAAGGAGAGGCCGTCAAAATATTTTTTGCCTTTCGATGCATCCAGCCTGCCCTCGGCCAAACCGACGAAATTCCCCACGGTGAGAGGCGCCTTCTGGTACTCGAGCCGGATCATGACCTCGCCCTTGCCGGTGGTCAGGCGGGCATAGAGGCCGTCGGGCAAGCCCGCGGCGCCGGCTCGATTGCAGGAGACGACGCAGGCCGTGATAATGCAAAGAGCCGCGATGTTCTTGATGTGCATGATTCGCATTGTTCCTCCAAAAGTCCGTTCGCGTCGAGGGTAGACCGGATAGGGCTTTTTGGGCAATCCGGCCGGATGGCCATTCCCTCCCTTGACGCCGGCGGAAGACGGAAGGATCATTTGCGCATGAACGACGAAGAATACCGACGCCCGAGCTGGGACGAATACTTCATGGAAGTCTGCAACGCGATCGCGAAGCGCGCGACCTGCGACAGGGGTCGCTCCGGCTGCGTGATCGCGCGCGACAACCAGATACTCGCGACGGGCTACGTCGGAGCGCCCGCCGGGCTTCCGCACTGCGACGAGGCGGGACACCAGCTCAAGAAGACGGTGCACGAGGACGGAAGCGTCACCCAGCACTGCGTCCGGACCGTCCATGCCGAGCAGAACGCGATCTGCCAGTCGGCCAAGCGCGGCGTGGGCATAGGCGGCGCGACCCTCTATTGCCGGATGACGCCCTGCCGCACCTGCGCGATGATGATCGTCAACTGCGGGATAGTCCGCGTCGTCGCGGAGCGCCGCTATCACGCCGGGGCCGAGAGCGAGGAAATGTTCCGCCTCGCGGGCGTAAAGCTCGAGTTCGTCCATGACGAGGTGCAGCAGTACGAGAAGCAGTAGGGACCGAAGGCAGGGGGAGCCGAAGCAACGGCGATGATGGTGCCTGCATGTCCGTCCCACGCGCGACACTATGGATGGCAGTGAAAATCGGATTCGCAGTTGAGCAGGGGGCGCCCGACGACAGGGGGCCTGGGCGCTTCGCAGGCCATCGGGCCATCAAGCCGAGGACTGCCTAGATCCTCGGGCGTCGAGGCGGGCCCCCCTGCTTTAAGGCGAATTCGATGCTCGTGTCGACCTCGATAGCGAACGTGGTTCGGCCGTGCTCCCCCCTTGGCTCTTCTCTCTCCCCGCGGCTACAGTGTCCGCGTGAGCATACGCATCCTGTACGTCGCCGAGATAGTCGGCAAGGCCGGAGTCTTCACGGTCAAGAAGCTCTTGGCGACCGCGAGGCGCGACCTCAAGGCCGATTTCGTCGTCGGCAACGCCGATTCGGCCACGGGCGGGGCGGGACTCGGACGGCAGCACGCGGTTTATCTGCGCAAGCTCGGCCTCGAGGCGATAACGACGGGCGAGTGCTGCTACTATAAGCGAGATATCGTCGAGCACATGCCCAAGGCGCCCTACCTTATAAGGCCGGCGAACTACCCCTACGGCAATCCGGGGCGGGGCTATAAAGTGTTTTCCTGCGGCGCCGCCGGCGTGACGGCCAAGATAGCCGTCGTGCAGCTCCTGGGCCAGGCGGGATTTTCCCGCGTTCACCTCGCCAACCCCTACCAGGCGATCACGGACCTCGCGCGCAAACTCCGGGAAGAGACGCCGATCATCATACTCGACTTCCACGCGGCCACGACCGCCGAGAAACAGACCATGTCGCATCACGCGTCGGGCCTCGTGTCGGCGGTGATAGGCTCGCACACGAAGGCGCAGACGGCCGACGCTCGCGTGATGCGGGGCACGGCCTATATCACGGACGCCGGCAGGACGGGAAGCCTTCTCTCGGTGGGCGGCCTCGACCCCGCCACGCGCATCGGCGAATACCTATCGGGCATCACGGTCTGGGCCAAGGACGGCACCGCGGGTCTCGAGCTTCAGGGCTGCCTCGTGGAAGTGGGAGAGGACGGCCATGCCATTTCCATCAATGCCCTGCGCATCCCTTGCAACGAGGTTCTCGAGGAGAAGAAGGCCGAAGACAAGCCGACGGACGCCGACGCGGAAGCCCTTCCCGCGGAAGATGCTCAGGACTGAAGCAGCACCGACGAAGCGAGGCCCGCGGCCGCGCCCTCTCCCTCGAGGGCGCTCACTATCGCGCGGGCGAATTCCCCCGCGCTGCCCGCGGCCCGCGAGGTGATGAGGTTGCCGTCCATCACGACGCGGTCCTCGCTGAAAATAGCGCCCTCGACCTTGGTCTCGGTGCCCGGATATCCGGTGAAGCGTCTGCCCTTCAGGATGCCGCAGGCCGCGTGCAGGACGACCGCCGGCGCCGCGCAGATCGCCGCGACCAGTCTTCCCGCCTCGAAATGCCGCCTGATCAGGCGGACGGCGGCGGGGCTCGCCGCAATGTTGTCGGCCCCGCGGCCGCCGCCGGGAACGACGATGCAGTCGTAATCCCCGTCAAAGCCCTCGGACCCGAGGGTCGCCTCGATCTTGATCCCGTGGGAGCCGGAAACGGTGCCGCCCGTCACGCCGAGGATCCGCACTTCGATTCCCGCGCGGCGGAGGTAGTCGATCGGCGTAACCGCCTCGACTTCCTCGAATCCGTCGGCCAGGAGAACGCAGACTGTCTTCATTTTTAGCCTCCATTGCCGTACGTCGACCGCTCGCCGGTTTTCAGGTGGGCCGGCGGCGAACCTCGAGCTCCTCCTGCGGCGCCGGCACTGAGCGCCCCTGATATCAGCGGGTCCGATGGCGCTTGATCACGTAGGGCGCCTTCGAACCTCCAGTTCTTCTTGGGGCGCTTCGGCGAGAGTCTTGCGGCGTTTGACCGTCTCGTAGAAGAAGGCCTGGGCCGAGAAGGGCGCTTCGCCCTCGACGGGCCGGACTTTCTTCCAACTGCCGTTGGAACCGAGGCGATGAGCCTTGGCGGTATCGATGAAATAGGCGCCGAGTATCTCGCGGATGCGGCCGCGGGCGGCCTCTTCGCGGACGGGGAACATGAGCTCGATCCGCTTCTCGAGGTTGCGCGGCAGCCAATCGGCGCTCGACAGGTACATCTCCTCGGCTCCGCCGTTGTTGAAATAGATTATCCGCGAATGCTCGAGGTTGCGTCCGACGACGCTGACGACCGTGATGTTCTCGGAGAGTCCCTTCACTCCGGGGGCGAGGGTGCATATGCCCCGTACGTTGAGGAGGATCTTCACGCCGGCCCGGCTCGCCTTATAAAGGGCGTTGATCACTTCGATGTCGGCCAACGCGTTCAGCTTGGCCATGATCAGCCCCGGCGACTCGAGGGTGGAGCGCTGGCCTTCGCGCTCTATCAAGGCGATAAGCCGCGACTTGAGGTCGAAGGGCGCGACCGCGAGGCTCCGCAGTTCCTGCACAGCGGAGTAGCCGGTGATCATGTTGAAGAAGATCGAGGCCTCACGGCAGAGGTCATCGTCGGAGGTGAATAGGGAGAGGTCCGCGTAAAGCTTCGCGGTGCGGTCGTTGTAGTTGCCCGTCGACAGGTGGAGGTAGCGGCGCACGGAGCCGTCCTCCTCGCGGCGCACGATGAGGGTGGCCTTCGCGTGCACCTTGAGGCGGGCGATGCCGTACACGACTATCGCGCCGGCCTGCTCGAGCCTGGAGGACCATGCGATGTTTCGCTCCTCGTCGAAGCGCGCCTTGAGCTCGACGACGACGGCCACCTGCTTTCCGTTGCGCGCCGCTCGGGTAAGGGCGCGCACTATGGGCGAGTTGCCCGAGGTCCGGTAGAGCGTCATTTTGATGGCGAGCACCGAAGGGTCGTCGGCCGCTTCCTCGAGGAAGCGCACGACGGGATCGAAGGACTCGTAGGGCACGTGGAGGAGCTTGTCGCCGGCGGCGATCTCGTCCCAGATCGAGGCGCCCTCGGGCGACTCGAAGCTCTGAACGGGAGGCCAGGGCTGGTCGCGCAGCTTGGCCGCCCTCTCCGGCGCGAGGAAATCGGACTGGGCGAGGTCCATGAAGCCGCGCAGGTCGATGGGCCCCGAAATGGTGTAGACGTCGTCGCTCTCGAGGCCGATGGCCGTCCTGATCCTTTCGACGATCGCCTGGGACTCGCCCGATACGGCGAGCCGAACGGGGAAGGAATTCTGCCTTTCGACGACGACTTCCTCCATCGCGGCGATGAAGTCGTCGGCGCGGTCCTCGTCGACGGCGAAGTCCGCGTCGCGCGTCACTTTGAAGAGGAGGGACTCGGCCACCACCCAGCCGGGAAACAATCTCGGCCCGAAGTACGCGACGACGTCGTCGATGAGGGCCACGCGCGCCGTCGTACCATCGGCGGGCATGCGGACGAAGCGATCGAGGTTGGTCGGCACCTGCACGATCGCGAGGCCGGATTCGCCGTCCCGTGTGAGAAGGAAGGCCGCATGAAGCCTTAAAGACCCGGTCGACGGGAAGCCGGGGCGCCCGTCCTCGCCGTTTCCGCCCACGCGGAGGGGCGTGAGGAGGGGGAACACGCGCTCCGAGAAGAAGTCCTCGAGCCAGCGCCGCTCGGGTCCTGTCCAATGGGAGGGCCGCACCACGGCCAGGCCCTCGCGCGCGAGAGCGGGCAGTATCTCGGCGAGGCACTCGTACTGCCTGTCGATGATCTCCCTCGCGCGCCGCGACACGGCGGAAAGCTGCTCGGCGGGGCTCATCCCCGAGCCGTCGGGCGTCGCGTCCCCGGCGCGAGCCTGAGCCTTGAGCGACGCGACTCTGACCATGAAGAACTCGTCGAAATTCGAGGAGACTATCGCCAGGAATTTGACGCGCTCGAGGAGGGGGTTGGATTTGTCGAGGGCCTCTCCGAGAATCCTGGCGTTGAACTCGAGCCACGAGAGCTCCCGGTTGAAGTAATAATTCTCTTTTACCATCTTCGTTCCTTTTTCCAGAATTTTGCAGTTTCTCGCGCTTTGAGGATCAAGCGCGAGAAACTGCCAAGCCAAGCCGAGCTCATCGAGCTCGGCTTAGCTGAGGACGGGTTCGAGCCCGAATACGTCCTCGAACATGTCGCCCTTCTCGGCGAGGGATAGCCGCTCGAGGGAGAGGTCCGCTCCGCCGGGCGCGCGGATCACGAAGCGCTCCTCGCGGCGCTCGAAGACAGCGTCGCGCAGGCGCTGGTCGTGGCCCCGGTCGAGCGCGTCGGCCACGCGAAGTATCGCCGCGAGTTTCATCACGATGATCCTGTCCTCGCGGGGAAGGGCGATGAAGTTGACGTGAGTGCTCGCGGGCGGCGACTTGCGGTGGTAGCGCACGACGTTCGCGATGATCGTGAGGTCGCCGCGGTTGAGGCCGAATATCTCGGAATTGACCACGATGTATTCGCCGTGCTTATGGTGGCCCGAGGTCTTGATGAAGGTGCCGACGTCGTGCAGGAGTCCGCCGACCTCGAGGAGGAGGCGCTCGCGGCTCCCGAGGCCGTGCTCGCGCATGAGGACGTCGTATATCGCGAGGGCGAGGTCGGTGACGTGGCGCGAGTGCGATTCGTCGTAGTGGAACTTTCGCCCCAGCGAGGCGGCGCTCGCGACGACCTGCGCGCGCATCTCGGCCTCGATTCCGGCGTCGGGGCCGAGGGAGGTGGAGAGAAGGAGGCCCTCGCGGATGGACACGTTGGGCACCACCACCGTCTCGGCGCCCGTGCGCTCCAAAAAGAGCCTCTCGATCGAGAGGGAGGAGCCTATGCCCTCGGCGTCGGGCCAGGGCACGCGGAGCCTCGCGACGCAGTCCTCGGGGGACAGGCCCGCGACCTCGTCCGCGAAGGCGATGAAGGCGGCGCGGTCGACGATCGAATAGGCCTCGCCGCCCTCAGCGGCGCTCCCCGCCGGCGAAAGCCTCGAGGCGGCGAGCCTCGCGTCGCTGCCGATCACGATGAAGGTCTTCACCGACTCGAGGGGCAGCTCGGCGTTGAGGTGGTCGCAGGCCGTGCGCACGTTGTCCTCGAGGAATTGGCGCAGGTAGGCGTGCGATACGCCCGCGCCGCGCACCTGCTCGTCGATTCTCACCGTGCCGATCCGCAGGGAATGGGCTCCCGCCATGCGCCCGCGGCGCAGCAGCATGATTTCGGTCGATCCGCCGCCCACCTCGAGGATGAGGGCGTTCGAGCGCGACAGTATCTTTCGCTCGTCCTGGAGGGCGTGCTGGACGCCGAGGTACATGAGGTGGTTCTCCTCGATGTCCTCGACGATGGTGACCTTGAACCCCGTCTGGAGCGCGACGCGGTCGACGAAGGTGTCCCGGTTCTGCGCCTCGCGGAGGGCGCTCGTCGCGATGACGCGGGCGTCTTTAGGCGCGAGTCCGTAGCCGCGGATGAGCTCGCGAAAGGAGGCAAGGACCGCCATGCACTCGCGCACCGCCTCGCGGCTCACCATGCCCGACGTGAACACGTCGCGGCCGATGCGGCTCTGCTTGCCCGCGCGGTCGAGGACCTTGAAGCCGCCGGTCCCGTCGACTTCCGCGATCACGAGGCGTATCCCCGTGGAGCCGATTTCAATGACCGCGACGACCCTCGGGTTTGTCAGGGTCGTCCCATCCGGCCCCGAGGGCGAAGGGCGGAGGTTTTCGCTCAATGCGCCGCCTCCGCGGCCTCGAGGGCGACGCACGCGGCGCCGGTCGGAACGGCGAGGTCGCCGAGTTCCGAGAGAAGGACCGACGCGGTGCCGGAGAGGCCGGGCATGAGGTGTTCCTCCATGGAGGCGATCGCGCGATCGAGGAATTTCTGGCCGAAACGCGTCACGACGCCCCCGCCCACGACGATGGCCTCGGGGTTGAGTACGTGCACGAGGTTGGCGAGGCCCACGCCGAGCCACGAAGCCGCGCGTTCCACCGCCTTTTTGACGCCTTTGTCTCCGGACTCGATCGCCTCGAAGAGAATTCCGCTGCGGCACTTGCGGAGGTCGGATCCGGCGAGGGCATACAGCGCGGGAGCCTTGCCCGTCGCGGACTGGGCAATCGCCTCCTTGGCCATGGCCGTCCTCGAGGCGAGGGCCTCGAGACAGCCGTAGTTCCCGCAGCCGCACGCCGCCCCTCCCTCCAGGAGAATCATGTGGCCGACTTCGCCCGCCGAGCCGGTGGCGCCGCGGTACAGCTTGCCGTCGATGACGATGCCGCCGCCGATTCCCGTCCCGACGAAGACGCCTACCGCGTTCATCTTGCCGCGAAGGGCCCCGGCCCTGAGCTCGCCGTATACCCCCGCTTGAACGTCGTTCTCGAGGAAGGCGGGGGCGCCGAAGAGCCCGACGAGCTCCTGGCTCAGCTTATAGTCCTTGAAGCCCATGTTGGGCGTGTAGCGCACTATCCCTTTGGCCCGGTCGAGGGGGCCGGGCACGGAAACGCCGACCCCGCCGAGCTCGAGATCCTTGCCCGCCCTATCCAAGACCGCTCGCACGGCTTCGGTCAGCGCGGCGACGACAGAGGATGCGTTGGCCTCGCGGGGAGTTTTCGCCTTTTCGGTTGCGAGAACCTTTAGCTTGGAATCGAAAGCGACCGCGAGTATCTTCGTTCCCCCGAGGTCCACTCCGACGTAAATGCGTTCGTCCTTGGGCATCCTGTTCTCCTTCCACGGTCTCGGATGTCAATTATAGCGCAAGTCTCTCCCCCGAGTCTGTCGGTCATTCCTTGCGGAAGGCGAGCTCCGCGGTGTAGACTGAACTCCCTATGACTCGCCGATATCCACGCCTGAGAAGGCGCTTCAGCACCGCGGCAGCCCTCGGTCTAGCCTTCGCGCTCGCGGCCGCCTCGATCATAGGCTCATGCTCCTCGCGCCTCGGCTGGGGGCTCATTCTATGGACGGCTCCCGAGGGCCCCCTCGCCGCCGGTTCCATCGTGCCCGTCTACATCAAGTCCAATATACAGAAGGTCTACGTGGTGGGCGTGCCGGGCCTGAAGGGCAAGGATAGAGGCAAGAAGATCGAGCTTCCCTTCTGGCAGGTCGAGCTGTATTCGACGCGCGGCAAGGCCGCGGCCCGGGCCAAGGCCATGGGCGCCAACGTCAGCCTTTATATGATCGCAGCGCGGGACGGCCTTCCCCTCCGCGAAAAGCCCACCAACGGGGCAAAACGCGTCTACCGCCTTCGCGAGGGCCAGACGGTCAAGGTTCTCCAGAAGTCCGAGGGCGAGGTCGTGAGCACCGGCGGCCAGGTTCTGCCGGGCTCATGGTATCTGGTTCTCGCCGACGATGGCACGAAGGGCTATATTTTCAGCTACGCTCTCCGTCTCTATGACGAGGCCAAGGAGGGGCCGCCCGTCCTCGCCTCGGCAAAGCAGGCTCTCTCCGGCCGCGTGGACCTTATTTTCTCCCGATCCTGGCGGCCCGAGTACTTCCAGGAGATGCTCGACGACGCCCGGATCGATCTCGATTACTTCGCGCTCCGGTACGGAGTCTTCGTCGACGCGGTTCGCAGGCAGATCAGGATCGAGTTGCCCGCCGCTTCCCAAGTTTTCAATTACACGGGGATATCCGAAGCCGAGGGCATCTACGCCTTCGAAGGTACACCGCTCAAGATAAAGATCGAGAGCGACAAACGCATGACCTGCTCATGGGTCGAAGTCGAGGCGAAGGCCGACGATGTCTCCGCGCATGCCGATGCCGTCTCGGCCGCCGAGTCCACGGCGTCGTCGACCGACGCATCGTCGGCCGATGCATCGGCGAGGGCCGAGAGCTCGCCGGAATCCGCCGTCGAAGGCTACGGCTCGGCCGGCTCCGGAGGGAGCGCCGTCTTCGTCGTTCTCACCGCCGATCCCCTCGAGTCGATCCGCCTGGAGGCGTTGCGGCGCCAGAAGCTCCTCAGCGGCTTTGTCGACAGGGCAGGGGGCAATTGGGGTTCATCCCAAGGGGATGCCGGCTCCGGCATACTCGAGATAAACAAGAATGGGCGTTTTACCTGGAAAAAGCGCGGCGACGCCGCCGCGGCCCTGGTTCCGCCGGACGCCGGAGAAAACGGGGAAATCGCCTTCAGGCTCTTCCTGGATTCTTCCATCGCATCATCCTGGAATGGGGTTCTCTCGCTCCGCTTCGACCAGACGCAGGGAGGAAAAAACCGGCAGAAGTGGTTGGACTTCCTCTATAGGCGCAGCCCCGCGGGCCTGGTCCTGGCGCCTGCGCTGCCGTTCCCGGCCAGCCTCGTAGTCCAGGCCGCTGATTCCCATACCGAGCCCTTGGTCCTCGAGCCGGCGTCCGAGTAACGGCATGGCCTTTGTCCAATTCACCGAGGTCGGCCTGGCCTTCGGCGCGCGCGACATCCTCAAGGGGGCGAGCATATTCCTCGCCGAGGGCACGAGGGCCGCTCTTGCCGGTCCCAACGGCGCCGGCAAGTCCACGCTCATGAAGATCGCGGCCGGGCTCATGAAGCCCGATACCGGCGAACGCGCCATCACCAAGGGCGCGCGCATCTCCTATCTCCCCCAGACCGACGTCGTCGTGGGCGAGAATACCGTCTTCGAGGAGGCGGAAAAGGCCTACGGTTTCGCGGCCGAGATGCTCCAGCGACACGAGGAGATAGGTCGGCTTCTCGAGGCCTCCACCGCCGACGACGACGCGACCTCTCGCCTCCTCGAGGAGCACGCGCATATACAGGAGGCCGTCGAGGGCTCGGGATATTGGCGCCGACGCGAAAGGGTCCGCGACGTCCTCGCAGGGCTGGGATTCCGCGAGAGCGACCTCGACCGACCCGCCCTCGAGTTCTCCGGGGGCTGGCAGATGCGCGTGGCCCTCGCCAAGGTCCTCCTCGAGAACCCCGACGTAATGCTCCTCGACGAGCCGACCAACTATCTCGACATCGAGGCGCGCACCTGGCTCGAGGATTTCCTGGGCAAGTATGCCGGCGGGGTTCTCGTCGTTTCGCACGACCGCTACTTCCTCGACACGACCGTTCGCGAGGTCTACGAGCTGTGGAACGGCAAGCTCACGCGCTACCCCGGCAGCTACTCGGCCTACGAGACAAGGCGCGCCCAGGAGCTCGACGCCACATTCGTCGCCTGGGAGCTGCAACAAGAGGAGATACAGCGGCTCGAGGACTTCATCCGCCGTTTCCGCTACCAGGCAACCAAGGCCTCCCTGGTCCAGAGCCGCGTCAAACAGCTCGAAAAGATAGTTCCCATCGTGATTCCCGACGGGATGAAGAAGATACATTTCGGTTTCCCGCCCGCCCCCCATTCCGGCAAGGCAACCGTCAAGATAGAGGGGCTGCGTAAGGCCTATGGCGCGCATCGCGTCATCGAGGGCCTCGACCTCGAGATAGAACGCGGGATGAAGGTCGCCTTCGTCGGCCCCAACGGCGCCGGCAAGTCCACCCTCATGCGCATCCTGGCGGGAGTCGACCGCGAGTTTGAAGGCGCCATCCGTTTCGGTTCCGGGGTCGAGGCTTCCTATTTCGCGCAAGACACGGCGGAGCGCATGGTAAGCGACAGGACGGTCGAGGAGGAGGCCGAGTCCCTCTGCCCCACCGATCTTCTGCCCAAGATACGCAATCTCCTCGGCGCCTTTCTCTTCCGAGGCGACGACATCGAGAAGAGCGTTCGCGTCCTGTCCGGGGGCGAGCGGTCGCGCCTCGCCCTCCTCAAGATGCTTCTCCATCCGGCCAACCTCCTCATCCTCGACGAGCCGACCAACCACCTCGATCTCACCTCCAAGGACGTCCTCCTCGAAGCGCTGCGGTCATTCGCCGGCACGGTTCTCTTCGTCTCGCACGACAGACTCTTCATCGAGGAACTCGCCGACCGCGTTCTCGAGCTCGAGGACGGGGCGAGCCCCCGCTGGTATGTCGGGGATTACCGCTACTACCTCGAGAAAAAGGCTTCGCTCGAGATCGAGGACGGTCCCGGCCTCGGTGCCCGCGCCGCTCCGCTGTCGGGCCAAATACGCGCGCAATCCCGCGGCGGGGGTTACGGCGCGGACAAAGCCCGCAAGGCCCGCACGCGCAAGCTCCAAAAAAGGGAAGAGGAGATACTCGCCCGCATCGAAGCCATCGGAGCGCAGAAGGCCGCCGCCGAACGCGAGATGGGCATGTCCGCCAACTACTCCGACGGGGGAAAGATGAAGCGTCTCGCCGCCGGGCTGGAGGAGCTCGAAAATGAGGCCACCGCTCTCAACGCGGAATGGGAGTTTGTAGTGGCTGAGCTAAGTTCCGAGCAGTCTATCGGGCAACCCTGAAAGAATTCATCGAGGTCCGCTTTATTTTTTTTACGATTGTGGACATTTTACGAGCGCCAGTTTATACTCATCCTCAATTAACGTAGAATCTTTCGTTCAAGGAGTAGCCGTATGGAAGCTAGAAACGGTCTTATAACCTTCGGCGTCTTCGTCCTGCTGTTCGCGTTCACCTTCGTATTGTGCCTGGATGCGATCGCGACTCCCAACACCACGTATGGCATCCTAGCCCTCATAGGCTTCGTGGTCTGCGTCGCCGCATCGCTTTTCAACGGCTACACCTCGAGTAAGAACGGCGAGGCCCTCGGCATCTGGTTCAACATCTACGGCGTCGTCGTGGCGATCGCCTTCGTTTGGTACCTCACCCGCTGGGGCACAGCCTTTAAGTGGTGGTAATTTTCCACAATCCAGCTTGCTGAATTTGAAAGGCCGCCGACTCCCCGGGGAATCGGCGGCCTTTCAAATTATCCGCAGCTACTTCTTGGTTTTCGTTTTATTGGCTATCGTTTCCAACATCTTTTTCGCCAGGACCGCGTAGCGGGGGGGGAGCGTGCTTCCGTCGGGGCCCGAATAACGGGCGAGCAGCGCCTCGAATCCTTCCTTGGCCTCGGCGTAACGGCCCTCCTTGTACGCTATGAAAGCGATCTCGTAATCGGCAGTCGTCTTGTACAGGGGGTCGGAGCCGAAGCGCTCGCCCAGGGCCGTGTAGTAGGCGATTGCCGCTTTATAGTTGTACGAGTCGGTCGCTTCCTGCGCGTGTTGAACGAGTTCACGCGCGCTCAAGTCCTCGGGGATCACCTTTGGAGCTCCCGCGCAAGCGACAAAAAGAGATGCGGCGAGTGCCGCGGAGGCTATGAACCTGATTTTCATGGGACCTTCCGTCAGGGAGTGTATAGCTCGTCGGTAGTGGGAAGCAGCTTGCGGAGGTCCTTCATGAACTCCATCGCTTCTCCCATATCCTCGTACGAGTCGCAGGATTCGATGCTGCGCCGGGCTACGGTAAAGTACTTATAGATCTTCTCGTCGCCAAGTTTTTTGCGCCATTTACCTGCGTCGCAGCGTACGCGCAGACGAAAGCTCCCCTCGGCCTCGGCGGGTGCGGGAACTAACTTGCAATGTATGCAATTCGCGCAAAAGACAGGCCCAGGAACGTTGGCGCCATCTGATTCGATCCGAACGACAGATTGAGTGAGGTACCCGTAGCCTTCCATGCCCGCTTGCCTCCTCGTGGGCAGATTATGCTATACTCTCATCGGCACGGTCAAGCGCGACATTAGTCGCGGCGCGCCATAAGAGCCATGGCACATCGGAGTACTCGATGCTCGCGACAGTAATAAACGCCCTCGCCATCGTCGCGGGTTCATTCATCGGAATACTGCTGAAAAAAGGCCTCTCCAAACGCTTCGAGACGACAATAGTCACCGCCGCCGGCGTCACTACCATCGTAATCGGCGTTCAGATGGCATTAAAGACCAACCATATTCTCGCCCTCGCTCTCGCCCTCATTCTCGGCGGCCTGATCGGAACGGCCATAAAAATCGAAGACGCAGTGCTCCGTATCGGTGAGAGGCTAAAAAATCGCTTCGCCCGCGGGGAGGAGAGCGGCACCTTCGCCCTTGGTTTCCTGACTGCCTCCGTGCTCTATTGCTCCGGAGCCATGGCCATCATCGGATCCTTCAAGGCCGGCACCGAGGGAGACTATAGCATCCTCTTTACCAAGAGTATCCTGGACGGCACCCTCTCCGTACTTTTTGCGAGCGCCATGGGAATAGGAGTGGCTTTTTCGGCCATCTCCGTTCTGGCCTACCAAGGTATCCTTACCCTCGTTTCAATATGGGTAAAGCCCTACGTTACATCCCTTATACTCTCCGAGCTGACCGGCATTGGCGGAGCCCTAGTGCTGATGATCGGGCTGAATCTCCTGGATATCAAAAAACTAAAAACCGGCGATTTTCTTCCCGCCCTCGTCTTTACCGTACTTTTCGTTTTTGCTATGCCTTATGTAACCTTTCTTTAAGAACGAGGTTACATCTACATCTGATGCAGGGATGAGAGGCCGGGGACAGCCGAACGTTTTGCATCCATTGACATTTTTTTACGTTTTCTGTAGATTCATCCTATCACGTCGCAGGGTAGAGCAGTTGGCAGCTCGTCGGGCTCATAACCCGGAGGTCGCAGGTTCGAGTCCTGCCCCTGCTAAAGGCTTTAACGGTGCTTCTAAGGTCAACATAAATCAAGGTAATTCTTGATAAAGCCTAAAGTTAAGGTCCTGGAGCAATCCGGGGCCTTTTCTTTTATTATCCCTATATTGACACCTTTTGCCCTCGAATGGTAGACCTATGGTAGACATAGGTAGGCAGGGAACCCGCTAAGAAGAATGAAAAGGGGGCCGAATGGGTGTCTTTATCCGAGAAAAGCGCGGGCATTTGTACTTGGATTACCGGCTAAACGGGCGGCGGAAATGGGAAGCCCTCGGGCTGACCCTTGGGTCTGATGAGAAAATGAACCGGGAAATGTACCACCTTGCCGAGATCATCCGGGCGAAGTTGGAACTTCGTTTCGTATCCGGGGAGCATGGCCTACTTGACCCAAGCGCCGGGAAGCGTTCCCTTGTATCCTTTGCCGAAGAGCTTGCCGAGAAACAAGCGCCGAAGAATGCCTTGCCTAAGTCTCTCCGCTACCTCCGGGAATACGCGGGGGACGTTCACCTGGCCGCAATCACGGAAAGATGGCTGGAAGGCTATCAGTCTTTCCTTCGGGAGCGGGACGGCCTCGGGGAGTCCACCTGCGGGAAGTATTACGCGGCCGCTGTCTTCGTCCTTCGGCGCGCGGTCCGGGACAGAATCCTTCCGAGGAACCCGGCCGAGGCGGTCAAAGGAATTACGGCCCCGGAATCCGTCCGCGTCTACCTGACGGCCGAAGAACTCGGCAAGCTCGCGGCCCGCCCTCTCGGGGGCGAACTCGGGGCCGAAGTCCGGCGGGCCTTCCTCTTCGGAGCCTGCACCGGCCTCCGCGTCTCTGACCTTCGCTCCCTGGAATGGGGAGAGATTCAACGGGACCCGTTACAGATTTTGAAACGGCAGGGAAAGACGGGCCGCGTTGTAGCCGTTCCCTTGAATGACTCGGCATGGAGAATCATAAATGACGCGGAGATTCACCGCCGGGAGTCTCCCGTCTTTCCGCTTCTCTCCGCCTCGAAGGCGAACACGAATCAATACTTGAAGAGCTGGGTGAAGGCGGCGGGGGTGGATAAGCCCATAGGCTGGCATACTGCCCGGCATACTTTCGCAACGTTGTCGCTTGAAGGCGGGGCGGACTTCTCTACGGTCTCGCGGATGCTCGGGCATACGAAAATTGCTACTACGGCTATCTACGCGAAGACAACAGACAAGGCGAAGCGTTCGGCCGTGGGAGGGCTCCCGGAACTGGACTTGAACGTGAGGGGGAAGGCATGAGCGAAGAAGAATCCGCTCCTCCAAATGGGCGCTACTGGACGGCTGATGAAATACTTCTCCAATTGGCTGAAGATGGCGATACGAAGAAGGCTGTTCGGCTCATAGGCGATTCACTGATGTCTTTTGACTTCGGGAATCGCCTTCGGATAGTACCAAACTGGTTCGGTGCCCCAGAGTATGAGCAGAGGAAACGATTAAGATCATTGCTTAAAAAGCTTGTGCTCCCTTCCTCACCAGAGAAGATTGGTGAACCTCCCCTAAATGCGGTACCGCCATTTATTCAAAG
Source organism: Rectinemataceae bacterium (assembly GCA_049513895.1). Lineage (GTDB taxonomy): Bacteria > Spirochaetota > Spirochaetia > Treponematales > Rectinemataceae > UBA1306. Next base: position 36,997 of record JBEKVO010000036.1, read on the forward strand.
AATGCTTGATTCGGATTCCATATTTACCACCGGGGAAAACTGGCAAATCAAAAAACACGTCATTGAGTCCGACATTTTTTCTGCCGTAAGGGAGGCCAGAGTATCGAATCCGGGGAAGTATATTTTCGAGCATTTTAGAAAATCTGACGGTAGCTGTTTTTCTTTGGCGGATGTCCGGGATCGAATAAAGAAAGCAAAATAGAATAAATGGGGAATAATATAGAAAGTAATGGGGATGTCACTATTTAGCATTGAAATCTAGATTCGCCACGTAACACCAAGGAGGTGGGGACGTGGACGAAAAGAGAATAAGGCCCGAGGGAGCGCCACTCACGCTTAGCGAAGCGGCGGCCTATTTGGGTTTAGCCCGAAGCTTCCTGTACAAGCTGACGAGTCAAGGCAAGATTGCACACTTCAAACCAGCGGGCGGGAAGCTTTATTTCAAGCTGGAAGACCTGGACGGCTACCTGTACCGGGGCCGCCGGGCGGCTGACTATGAGCTCGCCGATAAAGCGGACTCAGTACTGAACCGAGGCCGGGCATGACGCGGCCGGACTTCGTATACCGCTTCATGCGACACCGGACGGACGGGCAGGGGACGCGGCATGACCTCGCGGAAATGCTGGGGGGATACTATACGCCCCTTATTTGTCCCTTGAAGAAAACCGGGGAGCCCATTGTTTACGTGAACCGCTGGCGCATGAAGGCCGGAACCGCACCGGACGCGCGGAAGGGCGGCCTTATACTCGCGGCCCCTGGTAAAGCGAAGGGCGAGAAGGGCCGGAACGTTTCCAGTATTTTTGAACCTTCACCGGAGCATCCGGGGCAGGGATTCGGGGACATAGGGCCGCGTGTGGACGCAATCCTGACGCGCCGGGATGAGCTCGCGGGGACGCTGACAGTCTTTGTCTTTCTCGGGCTCGGGCTTCAAGCCGAAACGCTCTTCCTCGCATGGACCTCTGGTCCGGATGGTGGAGTCTCGGAAGAGCTCGCTCCGGCCTCGCCCATTCTCGGAGGCGAAGGGCTCCCGCCCTCTCCGCCGGGAAGTCCATATAACAATGTCCACTTGGCTACAGATTCTGAAACATGATGGACTCTATCAGCGTGTTCCTACCGGATGCCCTCGCGCCGCTTGACCGCCTCGCGGGGCTCCGGCCTCTCAGCCGGGAGGGCTGCTACCTCGGCACGCTCGGGGGGGTGCGGATCATCCAAGGCGCGCAAGGCGTCTTCGTGAAGGGCTCCCTACCGAAATACTTGAATGGGGAAAACGCGCTTCCCTTAACCCGGCAGGCGGTCCGTGAAGCCCTTGGGAAACTGGAAGCGGAAAGCGGGCTGGACTTGAAGGCGGGTATGGTCTATCAGCTTGAAACAGCCTATACGCTACCGGTCAAGGAACCGCCCCGAGAGTATATGGCCGCATGGGGACCGGTCCCCCGCTTCAAGAAAAGCACGTATGGCAATGGCGAGACTGTTTCCCTAGCGAATGGCGGGCGGTCCTTCTCGGGGTATGATAAGGGCGAGGAAATGGCCCCGGATGCGCTGCCCTGCCCCTTGGAAGGCCTCTATGCTCTCCGGCTAGAATTACGTTGGAAGCGTGGATTGAAGAGGCTCTATGGTCGTTTCTTGAATCCATGGGAAAGCGCAGAACCGGAGCCCTATAGGCTAACAGTCAAGGCAGTTGCGGACTTCTATTTCAAGATTCCAAAGACGCGGGAGGTATGTTTAGCTATGGACGGAATGACGCCGAAAGGCTTTGAAAGGACTCTCGCCGCCCTCGGGCTTCAAGCTCTCGGCCTTGACCGGGCACAAGAGATTATCCGGGATGGACTCGCCTCCGGGGCATTGGACCGCGTGAAAGCCTCGCGGATGCGCGCGCTTTTTCGGGAGCTCGCGCGGGACGAACGCATAACGAGTACGGCGCCATTGACCGCGGAGATTGACGAGAAGGTCCGCGCCACGGCGCGATATGCAAGATAATAATATGATTAGCTGTCCGCACTATTTAGACTGTTCAGCACCGCTTTGCCCGGAAGATACTCCGAGCCTTGCGAGTGCCGTATGGTTTCCCGGTGAGGAAGTGTGTAAGCGCGAGAGAATAGCCTTTGCGGCTGTACAGCGTCGGATCATGCGGGCGGGTATAGGTTCGGAGACGTGCTTTACTGTTTCGATGCTACGGCGGAATATCCCGATAACGAAGACGCTTAGAGGACTCGACCCTGAAAGACCCCGAGCCGAGGCCCTCGAATCATGGCTTACACGCCATAAAGGCAGGCTTCCTCTTTCCGAAGAGGAGAGGACTCGACGCCGGGAATTGTTACAGCGCTTCAAAAG
>JBEKVO010000037.1:0-38367 GCA_049513895.1 Rectinemataceae bacterium
GAGCTGGCAGGAGGCCTACGAGAAGGCTCGCTCCGGCATCGCGGCATCGCGGGCGCTGACCGAGGACCTGATGAGGCTGGGTCACATCAAGGAGCCGCCCGAGTCGATGCTTCAAGAAGCAGCGGACTACGCCATAGCGCAGGTCCGGGGGTAGGAGGCATCGATGACGAAGGAAAAGGTCGCAGAGCTCGAAAAGCGCGCCAAGGAAATTCGCATATTGACCATCGAGGCCATAGGCCATCTCGGTGTCGGCCACATCGGGGGCGCGATGTCGGTCGTCGATATACTCGCCCTCCTCTATTTCAAGCGCCTGCGCATCGACCCCGCCGATCCGAGAAAGGTCGATCGGGACCAGTTCGTGCTTTCCAAGGGCCACGCCGGTCCCGCCCTCTACTCGACCCTCGCCATCAGGGGCTACTTCCCCCGCGAATGGCTGATGACCCTCAACGTCGGCGGGACTGCCCTCCCGAGCCACTGCGACCGGAACAGAACCCCGGGAGTGGACATGACCACAGGCTCCCTGGGCCAGGGTATATCCGCGGCCTGCGGGATAGCCCTCGGCAATAGGCTGGGCGGCATCGATTCTCGGGTGTACTGCGTCATCGGCGACGGGGAGTGCGACGAGGGGCAGGTGTGGGAGGCGGCCATGTTCGCCGCCCACTATAAGCTCGACAGGTTGACGACCTTCGTGGACCGCAACAGGATGCAGATAGACGGTACGACCGATGAGATCATGGGCCTCCGCTCCCTTGCGGCCAAGTGGGAGGCCTTCGGCTGGTTCGTGCAGGAAGTGGACGGCCACGACATGGAGGCTATGGACAGAGCCATCGATAAGGCCGAGGGCGAAATGGGCAGGCCTTCGATGATCATTTTGGACACCGTGAAGGGCAAGGGCTTCAAGCCGGGCGAGGGCCAGGTGGCGAGCCACAACATGAGCTTCGGCATCGAGGAAGCCGGAAAAGCCATCGCGGCTTTGGAAGGGCGATAACATGGAAAAGAAGGAAATGCGGGCGGCATACGTCGAGACCCTGATAGAGCTGGCGAGAGAGAACCCGAACATCGTCATCCTCGAGGCCGACCTCATGAAGGCGACTGGCACGGGAGCCTTCGCGAAGGCCTTCCCAGACCGCGCCTTCAACGCCGGGGTGGCCGAGGCGAACATGGTGGGGGTGGCGTCGGGACTCTCCGCCGCGGGGAGGATTCCCTTCGCGGCGACCTTCGGAAGCTTCGCCGGCAGGAGGGACTACGACCAGTTTTTTCTTTCGGCCAACTACGCTCGTCTCAACGTGAAGCTCGTCGGGACCGACCCCGGCGTCACGGCCAAGTACAACGGGGGCACGCACATGCCCTTCGAGGACCTGGTGCTCATGCGGGCGGTGCCGGGGCTTCGCATTCTCGAGCCCTCGGACCCGGTGAGCCTGGCGGCCCTCGTTCGCCGGGCGGCGGAGGTCTACGGCTGCGTCTACATCAGAATGCCCCGCGGCCCGGCCGATATTCTGTACCCCGCGGGCGAGAGCTTCGAGATCGGGAAGTCCAAGATATTGCGAAGCGGAAAGGACGCGGCGATAGTAGCCCTCGGGGCGGTCATGGTGGGCGAGGCCCTTAAAGCCGCCGATGCCCTCGCGGCGCGCGGCGTCGGCGCGGCCGTCGTCGACGCCCTCAGCCTGAAGCCCCTCGACCTCGAAACCCTTTTCAAACTTGCCAGGGAGACGGGGAGGGTCGTCACCTGCGAGAACGGGCAGGCATCGGGGGGCCTGGGCGGGGCCGTCGCCGAGAACCTCCTCGAGGCCGGCATCCCGGTCAAGTTTGCGCGGATCGGCGTTCGCGACGAGTTCGGCGAGGTAGGCACTCAGGAGTACCTCCAGGAGCGCTTTGGCCTGACGGCGAAAAAGATCGAAGAGGCTGTCCTCGGACTCATGTAGGCGGTGCGCGACGGCCTCGGCTTCTTTCAGACGGGCGGTCGCTGCAGGCGCTTGAGTCGAAGCTCTGATACCGAGGCGATGAAAAGATAATCGGTGTCGAAGCTGACGAGCTCCGCATCGTAATGGATTGCGATGGCGGCGATGCACAGATCGATGGATCCTACCGAGGTATTGTTCTTTCGGCAAGCGCGCCCGAGCTTGACGGCATCGTTCCAGAGCTCGCGCGGCGTGGAAAGTATGGGGAAAGTTTTGAACTGCCGCGAGAGCGGGTCGAATTCCTCATCCGTGGCGTGGCGTAGCAGCTCGAAGATGATGGGTTCCGCAAGATGCGCGTCGGTATCGAGGATGTATGGGGCAATGAAACGCTTGAGCGATTGGGGCGATCGGGCACGTGTAAAATCGATCCATATGCTCGTGTCGATCAAGGATGCCATCAGAGCCGCCAGTCCTGTTCGTGACGCTTTTCCGCCGTTCGGTCCTGCTTTTGCTCTTCCTCGAACCCTGCCAACTCGACACCCCATTCGCCCGAGATGAACTTTTCCACGTACTGTCCCCTTCGTTTCAGCAAGAGGGCATCCTGAACCAGTTTGCGGATGGCGGGGCCTTTCTTCTTTTCACCCGAGAAAAGCATGATTTCATCGATCTCAGAGTCTGGGAAATCGACCGTAATTTTCATATTATGAGTATAGTATTTTAGGATTTTGGCGTCAAGTAAAGCACCAGAATCCTCGAGGGTATCTCAATTATTTTGTCGACTTTCTTTAGAATTGTCCAAACGGATGATACAATAGCGCCAACAGGAACCCGATGCCAAACAGCCCCGCCACTCCGACCAGGGGCAATGTCCTCGTGGTCGACGATACTCCGGCAAACCTCACTTTGTTGGCTCAAATGCTCGGTGAACGCGGCTACGTCGTTAGGCCCGTACCTTCGGGGTCACTCGCTTTAAAGGCGGCAGCCAGTCATCCGCCCGACATCATCCTTCTGGACATCAGCATGCCCGACATGGATGGATTCGAGGTATGCCGCCGCCTGAAGGAGGATGTGTGGCTGCGCGACATCCCCATCCTCTTCATCAGCGCCTTGACCGATACGGAGGAAAAAGTAAAGGCATTCCGCCGCGGCGGCGTGGATTACATCACCAAGCCTTTTCAGATTGAAGAAGTCGAGGCCCGGGTCGAAGCCCACCTGAGGCTGCGTAGCGCTCTGGCGGAAGTGGCACGATACAACCAGTACCTGGAACAGCTCGTGGAAGAGAAGGTCAAGGAAATCTCCGATTCGCAGCTCGCCACGATCTTCGCGATGGTGAAGCTCGCCGAATCGAGGGACGACGAGACCGGCATGCACATCTGGCGAGTGCGCGAGTATTGTATCGCCCTGGCGAATGCCCTTCGCGGGGAACCCGAGTTCGTGAACACCCTGACGGACCCCTTCATACGCGACTTATACAACGCCGCCCCCCTCCACGATATCGGGAAAGTGGGAATTCCCGACTCGATACTGCTAAAACCGGGACAGCACAGCCCCGAAGAGTTCGAGATCATGAAAACCCACACGTCGATCGGCCTGCGCACGCTTCATGAGGTTTGCGAGCGATACCCGAAGAATAGTTTTCTCTCCCTCGGGGCGCAGATCGCGGGATCCCACCATGAACGCTGGGACGGGACGGGCTACCCCAAAGGCCTGAAGGGGAATGCCATCCCCTTGGCCGGGCAGATCATGACGATTGCCGACGTGTATGACGCGCTTCGAACTCCGCGCAGGTATAAACCGGCGTTCGATCATTCGTTGAGCCTGACGACGATCATCGAGGGAGACAGCAGAACGAGACCTTCCCACTTCAATCCCCGCATTCTCCCCGTTTTCGAGAATCTTGCCCGGGAGTTTGACGCGATTTATGAAAGGTTGAAAAAATAAGCGCTTCAGTATTTCGTGGATCCACATTGAAGCGGTTGAGAAAAGATGTTTTTTGTTCACCCACATTCCATCATCCTTTTTGGGAAGGACTCACCTTTATATTCTTTCGCGCAGAGGCGCCAAGACCGCCAAGGATGGATTGGGGATGGATATTCATTTTCTTGGCGCGCTTTGCGCCCTGGCGCGAGATTCTTCCACGCGAATGTCCGAAGCCCTAAAAATCAAGGTCCTATGCGCTGCCATCCAGGGCGGCCAGAATCTTCTCGTATTCGAAACCGCTCACCAGGGGGCCGAGCGCCGCGGCGGCCTCGGGATGAAGCGGTCGCAACTCGAAAAGGAGCTGTTGAAGGCGGGCGTAATCGGCTTCTACGGTGGCCGTCCGAAAGCCGCTGCGCCAGGTTTCCGCGACTGGTATTAAAAGCTCTCGCATGAGCGCAAGGGGCGCGACTTCGCCGACGGGCCTGCCACCGTCTTCCTCGACGAGAAATGTGACTCCAAGGTGCTTCTCCAGGGCCGTGTAGATATCCTCTTCCACGAAGGGCTTTCGCACGAAATCGTCACAGCCTTCCGAGAGGATGAGGTTGCGGTCCGAGGCGAAGGCGCTCGCGGTGAGAGCGATAATGACGGTAGCCTGCCCACGGGCGCTCGATTTGATCCTGCGCGTCGCCTCATACCCGTCCATTACGGGCATTCGCATGTCCATCCAGATCAGCTGAGGCTCCCAGGACTCCCACATGGAGACGCATTCGGCGCCGTTTCTCACCCCTCGCACCTCGAAACCCAGAGGCATGAGAAGTTTCATGAGGAGCTCCCGGTTCGAGTCGCGGTCCTCCGCGATGAGAATTCGATATTTCGCTTGCCCGGGTGCCAGGCACTTGACCCTTCGTCGCGGTTTGGACCGAGATATCTGGGTTTCGTCCGCAAGTCCGACCTGAACGTCGAAGCTGAAAACGCTGCCCTTCCCGGGCTCGCTTTGAGCCGAGATCGCGCCTCCCATGAGGGACACGTACTTACGGCATATGGCCAGACCGAGTCCCGTTCCTTCCTGCGCGACCGAGGCGCTCTTCGACTGAACAAATGGTTCGAAAAGCGAACCGATCTCGTCCGCTTGGATCCCGACCCCGCTGTCCTCCACCTCGAAGAACAGGCGCACATTCCCCATCGCCTCGCTTCGCGACGACCGCACCCGGAGACTGGTTCCACCGCCTTCGGTGGTGAACTTGATCGCGTTTCCGAGCAGGTTCACCAGAACCTGCCGAAGTTTACCTTCGTCGGAAAAGATATAGCGGGGCGTTTCCGGAATGAGGTCTACCAATAGGGTGAGGCCTTTTTCTCGGGCTCGCAAGGAGAACAAGCTCTCCAGATCGGCGAGCATGCCGTGCAGATCGAACGCGCTGGGATTGAGCTCTTCGCGGCCCGCCTCGATCTTGGACATGTCGAGAATACCGTTGATTAGGGCCAGAAGTTGGGTAGCGCTCGTGGTTATGGTGGCGATGTTTCCCTGCTGCTCGCGATCCAAAGTCCCGGATCGCGCCATGAGCTGCGCGAAGCCGAGGATGGCGTTCAGTGGGGTTCTCAATTCATGGCTCATGTTCGCCAGGAAGGCGCTCTTCGCCACATTGGCATGTTCCGCTTCGCTTGCCTGCCGCACGGAGTTCTCTCGGTCGATCCTGACTTTGATCTGCTCCTGGACCATCTGCTTGAAACGTTCGCTGACTACCGTGAGCAGGCCGGTTAATAAGAGCAGTACGAGCACCTTTACGACCTCGTCGTCGAAGTCCAGCCTGACTACGCGCCCGGCGGCGTTCATATACCTGTTGGCCCCCTTTGCGAAATTACCCATGCTCGAGTACATGAAGGTATTGATGGTGCACAATGCGGCCGCCGAGTATGCCCCGGTGAAAACCACCGATATCGAGGAATATCTGAATACGGACATCGCGATTATCAGCGCGTAGAACCAGGCGACGGCGCCGGTAAAGGCCAGAGACGTCACGATGGTCGAAGACATCACCCAATGGGTCACCGAGACGCAGGAGACGTCCAGGAATGAGGGGATGAAGCGCATCCAGGACGAGTACCTGCCTTGAGAGGTGATTTTCAGAATCACGATCGAAACGAGAGCGCAAAGAAAGAGGCCGAGAGCCTCGAGATAATAGATTGGCCTGCGCAGTTCCGTGGCGAGGCCGTCAATAGATACGGACTCCAGGAATATGGAAATCATGGTTGCGAGAAGAATGAAGGCGAGGACCAGTCTCAATTTCGCGATGCTGCGCTCGCCTCGGATCCTCGATTCGAGGATCACCGTCGATACGATGTTCCCTATTTCATCCAAAGCGCCGCCTTCCTTGGGTTTCTGCCGCGTTTACCCCGTTCACGCTTTATTGTATTCTAGTATAAAATACGGCGCTCCGGATGCCAAAAAGGAGGGAATGCAGATATGGTACCGCGGCTTGCGGGGGCGACGGTCTTTCCCATACTGATCGCCATCAGCATCTCTCATCTCCTGAACGATACGCTGCAATCCCTAGTTCCGGCTATTTATCCTCTCATCAAAACGTACTTTCACCTGAGCTACGCCCAAGTGGGGCTCATCACGTTCACGAATCAGGTGACCGCTTCCCTCTTTCAGCCCGTCGTGGGTTCCATCACCGACCGCAGGCCCCAACCCTACTCCCTGGCCTGCGGGATGGTGTTCACCTTGATCGGCCTCATCTTGCTGTCCCGGACGCAGAGCTTCGGCGTTCTTCTGCTCTCGGTAAGCCTCATCGGAATGGGTTCGTCGATATTCCATCCCGAATCGTCGCGCGTCGCCAACATGGCGGCGGGTGAAAAACGCGGTCTGGCACAGTCCATTTTTCAGGTTGGAGGGAACGCGGGTTCCGCCCTCGGCCCCCTGTTGGCGGCCGCGGTCATATCGGTGCGCGGGCGGTGGAGCGTCATCTGGTTCACTCCTCTTGCCCTGGTGGCGATCGTGGTGCTCTCGGGTATAGGACGCTGGTATGCCGGAACGATCGCCGCTAAGGCGAAGCGGGTTGCCGTAAGGACAAGAGACCATCTACCATCGGTCTCCGGCACCAAACTGTACGTCTCGGTAATTATTCTCCTTGTACTCATTTTCTCGAAGTATTTCTATCTGGCCGGGATGAACAGCTATTTTACCTTCTACCTGATCGATCGCTTCTCATTGTCGGTGCGATCGGCGCAGCTACATCTCTTCATTTTTCAATTTGCGGTCGCCGCCGGCACGCTGATAGGCGGTCCCGTCGGAGATCGATTCGGGCGGAAATACGTGATCTGGATCTCCATCCTGGGCGTCTCTCCCTTCACGATGGCCCTCCCCTACATGAATCTCGCGGGGACTACGGTTCTTTCGGTGATCATCGGCCTCATATTGGCATCGGCCTTCTCGGCGATCCTCGTATATGCGCAGGAGTTGCTGCCAGGCAGGTTGGGGCTGATTTCGGGCCTCTTTTTCGGCTTCGCCTTCGGCATGGGCGGCATCGGTTCGGCCGTGCTTGGAAGCATCGCCGACCATAGCGGCATCCAGCATGTCTATCGACTCTGCGCCTTTCTCCCCTTGCTCGGCCTGATAACGGGGCTTCTCCCCAATATCGAGTCGGGCCGAAGGCGCGGGCACAAGTAGTGGCCTCGTTATAAGGAACTGGCAGCTTTTGCCCTGGCCTCCCGCCTATCAAGATCGACGATAGCGTAGAGAAATGCCTCGGCCCCCGCAACGATATGGCCTTTGCTCGCCAATCGTACCAAGGTCACATCGGCCAGCGGAGAATACCGGGCAGCCCAGTCGTATTCGTTTTGGCTATTGGCGAAGGGGACGATTTCGTCGGATGGAGTCGCCGCAAGAATGAGCGATATGCCCTGTGGGGGAGTCCAATTATCCAGACGGGCAGCTATCTGGACTCGATAATAGGCGCGCGATGCGGGATTTCGCCGAAGAGCGCTCAGGTATTCGGGCGAAAAGATATCTGCATCGGTAACTGAGCCTGCCTTCTTTCCCACTATCATCGTGATTCGCCGGTTAAGGTTCACATCGCTCCTGGTTCCGTCGAATAGAGGCACAATCCTGTCGATGGTCCTTGTCGAGAAAATATCGGCTGGTTTGGATTCTTCAGGATAGGCTCGGGCCCACCCGAGTCCGAGGAATACCTGATACTCGGGATGGCTTATGGCGAGTGGCGTATTGCCGAGAGTAGGAACCTCGATAGCGAGGTTCAGCGGCGCGCCCATGGGATAAGCTACCTCCAATCTCAGGCCCGGCGTCGGGATACGATCTTCTGCTATCGCCTTGATAGCTCCCATGACGGTCAGGCCGCCTTCGGAATAGCCGATTATGGCAAGTCGGCCGCTTTCGGCGTACGCTAATCGTCCGTCTGCCGCCATCGCTTTACCCAACCATCGCCTGGCGGCCGCCAATCCGTCCAAGGCCGAATCAGCGAGCGACTCCGCCACGCAATAATCGTGGATTCCCTGGCCGTCGCCCATACCGGAATAGTCGGGTACCCATACCGCATAGCCGAGGGCAGCCAGCGCGGTGATGAAGGGCAGCTCGCGACCCTTGCCCCGCGATGGAGTGAAATCGCGCCGAATTTCGGTTCCCTTCGCGAAGATCACCCACGAAAGCTTCTGCTGCCGCCCGTTACGAACTACGGGAACAAAGACCGTTCCCGATTGCTTTTCGCGGCTTCCTTCGGGGCGCCGCGCTGTAAACAAGATTCGCACCGATTGTATTTCGGACAGGGTAGGCAGACGCGATGTGCGCCAGGCCGCGTAGCCCTCTTTTTTGAGAACGTCCATCTTGATCTCGGTGCCTATCAGCCACGGTGATGCCGCGGCGAGCATGAGCCACTCCTCACTGGAAGGGATTGTTCGCAAAAAATCGGCTTCCAGGAGGCTTCCAGGATCGGAAGAAGAATATTGACCTGTTTCAACTTTTTCGAAGCCATGCGACGGCTTGGCAGGACTGGTTGCGCACGATAATACCATCAGAACAGGACACAGAAGGAGGAACGACCCCGGATTATTTCGGCGCCATCTTGCCCTGGCCGGGTGGTTTTCCAAGACTGATATCGACATCGATGCACCGCCTTCGCTCAGACCAGATCGTGTTTCGCCAGGGAAAAGCGCGTCTCAACGCAGACATGGCCATCTCGACCGCGCGAAGCTCTTGGGGCGTCATGTCCGCCATGGCCGTGAAAAGGCTTTTTTCAGTCTGCTCGCCGATGGCGCGGTTTGTCCGAGGTACTCAGCGATGCTCCCGAGCGCTTATATCTCTGGAACTAGTCATATATTTAGTCGTTCTAAATTTAACCAATTGAAAAGTATTAAAAATTCCAAGGACAGTCAATATTCGGAGTATTGTGATGCGGGATTGCAAGATGAACCCGAACTTCATACCCTGTTCAGAGGATGGTAGTGGCATGAGTCAATGCACCTTTGTCTCGCTCGTCGCGGCTCAGTCGCTCGCCGGACTCGGCGCCTTGGTGATTCTCTTATTCGTGAGCGCTCCGTATGGAAAGCATTCGCGGCCGGGGTGGGGACCGCGAATGAACTCGAAGGCGGCTTGGATCCTCATGGAAACCCCCGCCGTCCTCACGCCGATGGCGCTTTTTTTCATCTCGGGAAACCGATCGACGGGTATGATCTTCTCCCTTTGCCTCTGGGAGACGCATTATCTCTACCGCACTTATGTCTACTCGTTGCTGCAGCGCGGGTCGAGGCCCTCCTTCCCCGTGTTTCTGGCCGCGTCGGCCTTCGTCTTCAATATCAACAACGGGGTCATAATAGGCTACGACCTATTCGTGAGGGGAAATGCCGCTTCGATCGGTTTCTTCAGTTTTCGCTGGGCTGCGGGCCTTCTCCTTTTCCTTGGGGGCTTCGCCCTCCACGTCGTTTCGGACGCGATGATCAGGTCCCTCCGCAGGGGTGGCGAGACGAGTTACAAGATTCCGCGCGGAGGCATGTTCCGCCTCGTGAGCAATCCCAACTATCTCGGCGAGATAGTCCAATGGATCGGCTTCGCCCTCCTGACGCGGAGCGTCGCGGCATGGGCCTTTGCCTTCTTCACGTTCTGCAATATTTTTCCTCGGGCAATTTCGAATCACCGTTGGTACCGTGAGCATTTTCCCGACTACCCCGCCGAGCGTAAGATCATCGTCCCTTTTATTTTTTAGTCCCGGATGCTCTCATAGCTCAGGGATGACTTGAGCGGAGCGAGTACTATCTGCCAGAGCTGGACCGTCCGGGAACGGAAGGAAGCTGCGCTGCTCAGGAGATAATAATGCCACATCCGGGAAAACCGTTCCCCATATCGGTCCTTGATCTGTTCCCATCCCGCCGTAAAGTTCCGGTTCCAAGCCAGTAAAGTCGTATCATAATATTGTCCGAAGCTGTGCACGTCTTCGATCTTGAAGAGCCCCTCTGCAGCCTTGGTGAGTTGTTGAAGTGAAGGCAGCATTCCATCGGGGAAGATGTATTTATCGTTCCACGGATCGTTGAAACGAGAGGATACGTTTGCTCCTATGGTGTGTAAAAGAAATAAGCCGTCTGGCGCGAGACAGTGCGCCGCGACCTGCATATACCTGCGATAGTTTTTGAAGCCGACGTGCTCGATCATGCCGACGGAGACAATGCGGTCGAATCGCTCGTCGAGATCGCGGTAGTCCTGCAGCCGAATTTCGACGGGCAGATCCCGACAGCGGGCCCGGGCCAGCTCGGCCTGTTCTCGCGAAACGGTGATGCCGACTACCCGCGCGCCGTGCAGCTCAGCCGCGTGCCGGGCAAATCCGCCCCATCCGCAGCCGATGTCCAGGACCCGCATGCCTTTTTCGAGATGGATCTTGCGGCAGATCAACTCGAGCTTATCCTCCTGGGCTTCGTCGAGATTCTTAGCACGCTTCCAGTAGCCGCAGCTGTAGTTCATCCCCTTGTCGAGCATAAGGCGGTAGAGGTCATTGCCCAGATCATAGTGACGTTCCGCGATGTTGTACGCCCTGCTCTTGCGCTGCGTATTCAGAAACACCGATTTTAGCCAGAGCAGGAAGACTCTCAATGATGGTCGCACCATTTGCTGAAGGTCCTTCGAGAGAATGCGCGTGATGAGCTCGTCCAACTGCTCGCAATCCCACCACCCATCCATGTACGACTCGCCCAAGGCGAGGGAACCGCCGGCAAGGACGCGGCCGAAGAAATCCTCGTTGTGCACGCGGATGTCCCAGGGGCGCTCCCCGTTAACTGCGACGTCCGCGATTTCCAGAATTTCCCGCGCGATACGCTGCGCATCGTCCATGTCCACCTCCACCGTTTGACATTCCTTTGTCAATCAGGCATATTATCGATATCCTAGATGATAACATGTGTCCTATGACGTTCACCATAAGCCCCTCGTGACAACGGGTATGCAAAACTTAAACAGTCGACCTAGATGGAAGCGGACGCTCTATGCCGTGTGGGCGGGCGAGATGCTCGCTATCGCCGGTTTCTCGACCTCGGGCCCCATCATACCCTTTTACCTCCAGGACCTTGGAGTGATCGATCCCCTTCGGATCAAATTCCTGACCGGGCTGATAAATGCGTTGCCTTCCCTCACCTTCGCCATAGTGGCGCCCATGTGGGGAAGCCTGGCTGATAACTACGGGCGCAAGCCCATGCTGTTGCGCGCCATGTTCGGCGGCGCGGTGATTCTCGTGCTGCAGGGCTTCGTAACGAATCCATGGCAGCTTCTCGCATTGAGGACGTTCCAGGGCTGCATAACCGGGACGATCGCCGCGGCTACCGTCCTTGTGGCATCCATCGCACCGCCCGCCGAGACCGGTTACGCCCTCGGCCTTCTGCAGATGGCGGTATTCCTCGGTTCCTCGCTCGGTCCGATGTTCGGCGGCGTCATCTCGGACATATTCAGCCATCGGGTTACGTTCCTGGCCACGTCCGCCCTCCTCCTCCTGGCGGGAATCGTAGTCACGAAGTTCGCGGAGGACGATTTCGTCCCGCCGCGGAACCGCAAGTCGATGCTGAAAAGCATGGTCCCGGATTTCAGCCCCCTGCTTCATTCAAAGGCGCTATGGTCGCTCATGGCCGTCGTCGCGGCCGACCAGATCGCCGGTTCCATCGTCGCCCCTTTTCTCCCGCTGTTCATCCAGAGCATATCGCCGCGAAGCGGCATCGTAAGTTCGACAACCGGCATCGTGCTCGGCGTCAGCGCGCTTGCGAGCGCCGTAGCTGCGGCGAGCCTCGGCAAGCTCAGCTACCGCATCGGCTACCGGAGAACTCTTGTCGTCTGCATGGTCACGGCCGCGGTCTTCACGATTCCCCAGGCCTTCGTCCACTCGCCCCTACAGCTCCTGATACTCCGAATAATAAGCTGTTTCTTCATAGGGGGCGACATGCCGGCGGCGAATGCCCTTATCGCGCTCCAGATCGAGCCGGGGAAGCAGGGGAGCGTTTACGGGCTCACGAGCTCGATATCTTCGGCGTCGAACGCCATAGGGCCCGTGCTCGGAGCCTCGCTCGCCGCCACTCTTGGCTATCGTTCGGTATTCACCGCGACGGGACTGGTTCTCGCCGCGTCGGGGCTCGCCATCGGCCTTTTTATTCGACACTCGAGAGAACCTGCCGCACGCTAAAAGCAAAGCCGGGCGATGGGCCCGGCTTTGCTTTTGGACAATGGCGGCGCGATGCTATTTTTTCGTCTGCAAAAGGATGCGTCCCCTGCCATGGCCGGTTTGACTGAGGTCCTGAGCTGCTTTCGCTTCGGCTAAGGGGAATATTCGTCCCACTTCGGAACGGATGCTCTTTTTGGCCAGCATCTCGGCAATCTGTTTTAGCAGCTCCGCGGGGCCTCTTCCCGAACCCAGGGCCTTTATTCCATGTTCTTTAGCCTTTTCTTCCGATACCTGACCCGCGACGCTGACGAGGGTTCCCCCTTTTTTGAGGAGGCTATAGGATTTCTCCAAGGCTTCGCCGCCGACCGCGTCGATGACGGCATCGGCGTCCTTGATTTCCGATTCTAATGAAGCTTTCTTGTAGTCCACGACCTTTTCAGCCCCGAGGCCTTTCACGAAGGCCGCGTTGTTCGAGGACGCGGTTCCGATAACCTTGGCGCCTTTCAATCGGGCGAACTGAACCGCAAAGAGGCCGACGCCTCCGGCGGCTCCCTGGACCACTACGGTCTGGCCATTCTTGACTCCTGCGTCCTCGAGGGCCTTCCACGCCGTCAGAGCGCCGACGGGAACGGTAGCCGCCAGCTCGAAGCTCAGATTGTCGGGCTTCGATACGATGTCTGCGGCTTTAGCCACGGCGTATTCCGCGTAAGCCCCGCTCGCGATTCCGAATACGGCCTGGCCTTTTTGGAAGTTTTTAACTTCCGAACCGATATCCGCGATGGTCCCGGAGAAGTCTATGCCGAGCGTGTAGGGAAGCGGGACCGGCATATAATCCTTGAGGTAGCCGGCGCGGATTTTCCAGTCGACCGGGTTTACACCGGCAAAATGGACTTCTACGAGGACTTCGTCGGCTTTGAGATCGGGTCGAGGTATCGTATCCAGGACGAGCCGATCGGAGGGGCCATATTCATGAAATCGAATCGCGCGAAAATCTTTTTCCATAGATCACTCCTTGGTTATATTAAACCGTGATCTGACAAATATACGCATTCATGGTTTCGATGACAAATTGTCGGCCGAGGTCGTGCCGGGGCTCATGACTGGCTCCACCGGTTCCTTGACCGCGTCGAAAATAGCGTTCAACAAAGAATTGGAACCATTGGCATCCTGATTGAGCTGCCAGATCATGATGCCCCCTCCCCGAACCCGAGCCAGATTGACCGCTTTGGCTCGCAAAGTGTCAAATCCGTTGTAACCGAACTCCCCTGAAACATCGGATGCCGACGCCCGTGGATCGGATTTGAGCAAAAGATAGTAGGATTTAGAATGGCGATCTTTCAGGCTGCGACCGTAAAAAGGTACCCCGAGGATGGCCTTGGTTTTTGGTACTTGGCGAGTTCCCACCCAGTAGTCCAGGGCCGCACGGGCAAACCAGAACGTCGAGTGATGAACATTCGGAGTCCCATAGCCGTCGTCATAGGCCATGATGTTCAAAAAATCCACATCCTGGATAATGCCGTCCAGGTAGTACTGGCCATGGGTGGCATCGGCGCTGACGGCGATGCTCAACTGTTTGCCGGCGGCATGGAGTCTTTCGGACAAGGCGTGCAGCAGGTCGGCGAAAATCCGGGCGGTGGAGGCGGTCGGGAATTCCCAATCCATATCGATGCCATCCAGGGAATACCGGGAGATCAGGTCCATGGTACTGTCGGAAAAGGTCGATATCAGGGTCGGATCGGCAGCGATGGTATCGTAGGCATTCGGATCTCCCGTATTCCATCCACCCAAGGACAGTAGAACCTTCACATCGTCTGCGTGGGCCTTGGACACCAGTGCGATCAACTTGTTCTCATTTTCTATTTTATTATAGCCGCCTTCCATTGTGGGCGTGGCAAAAGCATAGCAAATATGAGTTAGAGCCCGATACTGGATTGTTTTCGGATCACCCGACCAGGACGGGAAATAGCCGACCATCTTGAAATCGGCCGGGAGCCTGAAGCCTTCGCTCACCGTGGGAATATAGGCGGTCTGGCTGGCGCAAGCGGCCAACAGAGGCAACAATATCAGCGCTCCGGCGCGAGCCATGGCCGATCGAACATGGTTTACCATGAAATGTCCTTTCGATAGTCTCCAATAATTCCGAGCAGCCTGTCCAGGCCTGCCTCGCGCTTGACACACCGGAGCGATGGCAATAACCTATGCGACCTATACTCAATGGGAGACAGCTGATGCAGGACAACATTCGCCGACTGGAACTTCACGGGAAACAGATACTTCTTGTCGGCACCGCTCATATATCTTCGGAGAGTGTAGAAGAGGTTCGCCTGGCGATTCGTGAAGAGAAGCCCGATCACGTCTGTGTCGAGATCGATGCCGGCCGCTTCGCGACCATGACCGAAAATCAGAGCTGGCAAAAGCTGGATATCATAAAAGTCCTGAAGGAGGGCAAGGGCTTCCTTCTCCTCGCCAACCTCGTCCTCTCCTCGTTTCAACGACGCATGGGTAAGAACCTGGGCATAACCCCGGGCGACGAGATGAAGGCCGCCGTCGACGAGGCGCGGATTAACGGGATCCCTTTTTCCTTTTGCGATCGAGAGGTCCAGACGACGCTACGGCGGGCCTGGGCGGGTTCTAACCTGTGGAACAAATCCAAGCTCCTGGCCACTCTCCTAGCCTCGACCATGAGCAACGAAAAGCTTTCTTCGGAAGAGATCGAAAAACTCAAGGACAAGAGCGTCCTCGATGAGATGATGGGCCAACTCGCATCCTACCTGCCGTCGGTCAAGGAAGTACTCATAGACGAGCGTGACCGTTTCCTCGCGACGAAGATATTCCAGGCGCCGGGATCCAGAATCGTCGCCGTGGTCGGCGCCGGACATTGCGATGGGATCGTCGAATGGCTCCGGAGACTGGAAGACGGCGCCATAACGGCCGATCTCTCGGACATCGAGTCCGTGCCGCGTCGGCGGCGAATAGGCACAATCATCGGCTGGATCATCCCCGCCGCCATGCTGTGCCTGATCGTTCTCGGCTTCGTCAAACTGGGCGCCACCGCAAGCCTCGGCCTCCTGGCGAAATGGCTCGTCATCCATGGCTTGGGAGCGGCTATCGGAACGATTTTCGCCCTAGGCAGCCCGCTGGCGATTCTTACCGCCTTCATCGGCTCGCCCGTCGTGATATTGAAGCCTTTCCTCAGCATCGGCCTCTTGGCGGCCCTCGTGGAGGCCTGGTCCCGCAAGCCGCAGGTCCGGGACTTCGAGAACCTTTCGGCGGACATTCTTTCGATCAGGGGCTTCTATAAAAATAAAATTACGCGGATTCTCCTCGTCTTCTTCTTCGCGAGCCTTGGCGGAGCCGTCGGCAACTTCATTTCCATACCCATCATCGGCTCGATCGTCCTGTAGCCCCCCCGACGGAATATCCGTTAATCGGCGAACAGCCCCACCGGGGCGAAACGATCGACGTCGACGAGGCCCCTATCGGTGATCCTGAGCTTGGGTATCACGGGGAGAGCCATGAAAGACAGGGTCATGAGGGGCGTGCGGTTGGACAGGCCCTCTCGCGCGAAGACTTCCTCGAAGGCTCGCAGGCGCTCGACGACCTCCCCCGCTCCTTGGTCGCTCATGAGGCCGGCTATGGGGAGGGGCAGGTCGAGTATGATCTCGTCGCCGACGGCGAAGACCATGCCCCCCTTTATTTTATTGAGGTGCTTTGCCGCCCTGAAAATGGAGCGGTCGTCCACTCCCGCTACGATCATGTTGTGCGAGTCGTGGGAGATGGTGAGGCCGATGGCGCCTCGGCCGAGACCGAAACCGGTGATGAAGCCCTTGCCGATATTGCCCGAGCCGGTGTGCCTCTCGATGACGAATATCTTGAGCAGGTCGCGCGAGACGTCGGCTACGCAGAGGCCCGCCTCGATCTTGGGTTCCATGATTTTCTCGCCGGTGACGATCGAGCCGGGCCTCGCCTCGATGACGCGTATTCGGTCGCTCTTGGCGGTCGGGCCTTCGATGGGGATGCGAAAGTCGTCTTCCGTCAGCCATTTGATGTTGACCGAGTCGCGCGAGGGGGGCCTCGCCCCGGGCGGCTCGATGAGGAGGCGGCCGTCTTCCGCGATGAGGACGCCGTCCTTGAATACCATGCGCGCTCTGAAGTCCTCGAACGAGTCGAAGACCACGAAGTCGGCCTTATATCCCGGGGCGATCGCCCCCGAGGTCGGAAGTCCGAACCAGCGCGCGGGGTTGAGGCATGCGATACGAAGGGCATCGATCGGATCGACGCCGCCCGCCAGCAGAAGGCGAAGGGCGTGGTCCATATGCCCCTCGTCCACGAGGTCGTTGGCATGCCTGTCGTCCGAGCAGACGAGGAATCGCGATGCCGTGCGCGGACTGATCGCGGGGATGAGGTTCTTGAGGTCGCGCGCGGTCGATCCCTCCCTCAGCATGATGTACATTCCCTTGGAAAGTTTCTCGAGTGCCTCGGCCGGCGTGGTGCATTCGTGGTCCGACCCTATTCCAGCGGCGATGTAGGCCGAGAGCGCCCCGCCGGAAAGCGCGGGCGCGTGGCCGTCGACGGGTTTGGCCGCGTCGCGAAAGAGGGCGATCTTGTCGAGGAGCCTCTGGTCCTTGTAGAGGACGCCCGGGTAGTTCATCACTTCGCCGAGGCCGAGGACCATCGGCTCCCGGATGAAGGGATGCATGTCGGCCGCATAGAGCGCCGCTCCGGCCGTGTCGAAATCGGTGGCGGGCACGCAGGATGGGACCATGAGGTAGACGTCTATCGGGAGGCCCTCGCTCGCGGCGAGCATGTAGCGCATACCCTCGTAGCCGAGGACGTTGGCTATCTCATGGGGGTCGGCGACGACTGCGGTCGTGCCTCGCGGCGCGACTACTCGCGCGTACTCGGCCGGCGAGAGGAGGGAAGACTCGATATGCACATGGGAGTCGATGAGGCCGGGAGAGAGGTATTGTCCCTTGAGGTCGATCACTCGGTCCGCCCTCAGACCGTCGTCGACGCCCGCTACGACGCCTTTGCGGATGGAAACCGTCGCGTTTTTTCGAATCTCCCCGCGCAGAAGATCCACGAGAGAGCAATTGGCCAAGTTGAGGTCGCAGGGCAGGGCGCCCCGAGCCGCGTCTATAAGGTCCTTGCTGATGGTCATGGGAGCCGCCTTTCCCACCTCAATTCTAATCCTGAGGGATGCGGCGGCGCAACGCCCGTTGGCTTATTGCTGTTTGACTTTCGTAGCGATCATCTTCGAGACGTAGGCTTCCGAGCAGCCGGGGACGTCCTTGAGTCTGCCCAGCCATCCGTCGGCATCGGCCTTGACCGAGTAGGGGCCGATCCGGATGCGGTACCAACTCTTGCCCGCTATATCCTTGACGCTGATCAAGGCGGCGACGCCCTTCTCGGCCAGTCCCTGCTTGAGTTCGTCCGCCTTTGCCCTGCTCGTAAAACTGGCCGCCTGGATCCAGTACTCATTGACCTTCACGGTCGTCGGTTTTTGAACCGGCTTCTTCGCGGGCGGCGCCATGACCGGAGCCGTCTCGACGGCAGCGGTTGCGGTTTTCGCGGGGGCGGCCGAGCTTGGGCTGGCCGCGGGAGCGGTGCTCGCCGCAGCGGGATTGGCATTGGCTGAGGGTGCCGCGGTCGACGCGGCGGGTGCGCTCGGCTTGTCGCCGTATACGATAATCACGTTGCCGTCCGGGTTGTGGGGTGGTGTTAGGGGAGCCGTAGGCGGAGGTGCCGAAAGAAAGTCCTGGGGATCTTGAGCCTTGGGCGGGGCGATGTTGCCTACCGCGGCTGGTGCCTGTGCACCGTTTTTCCCGGGTGTCAATAGAAAGAACCCGGCTGCCAGTACGATGAGTACGAAGACGCAGGCGGAGATGGATATCCAGAGCAGTTTCTTGCGTTCCGCTGACATTGCGGGCCCTCCATGGGACGATATTCCCTACCTTTTTTTCTATCGGCATTAAAGGAGGGCAGGTCAAGAAGGCTCTTTCGAAATACAGACGTATTTTGAAATTGGCTGAAGGTCATTATTCGCCAAGGGGCGCCGATAAGAGTAGGTAGATGGAAGCCGGAAAAGCGCGGCTCGCCGCGGTTTTGCTGACCCTCCTCGCGGCCGCTTTCCCCACTGCGGCTCAGCAGGCGCCCCAGGATGCCGCCTTTATCCCTAAGAACGAGCGACTCGAAATATTAAAAAAATGGGAAAAGCCCCCGGGCGCCAAGCCTCCTCCGGAGATCGTCGCCGGCATCTACGAGGGCGATTACCGGCGCTACGACTTCAGGAACGAAGTAGCCATCACGATAGACGACGCCTCTCCCAATGCAAATTTGGAGAGGGAGCTCGACGTCCTCAATAAATACAAGATCAAGGCAGTCTTCTTCATAATCGGCAGCTACTTCGTGAGCCGCAGCGGCAAAAGCCTGCCCCGCGCCAAGGAGCTGTTGGACCGCGTCGTGAACGAGGGCCATGAGATAGGAAGCCACAGTTTCTGGCATAGGCGCCTCGACGAAGGCATTTTCCGCGACAATCGATCTGCGATCGATGCAGAGCTCGATCGCAACCAGGACACGATCGACAAAGTCCTCGGCTACCACTATCCGATCCTCTATTTCCGGCCGCCCAACGGCGCGCACAGCACGCCCGGCTACGCGGTGGACCGAGCCCTTCTCGCCAGAGGGCAATGCCTCGCCAACTGGACCATCACCTCATTCGACTGGAACATGAGGTACAAGCCGAGTAATCCCGATTACCTTACGGCCGAGAAAGTCATCGCGCGGACCGTAAAGCAGGCCCGCGAGGAGTCGGGCGGCGTCGTGCTCCTGCACGGCTTCGCCAGCACGGCGCTGATATTCGAAGACCTCATCAAGGCCCTTTCCTCGGCGAGCAACAAGCGGGGGAAGCTCGTATTCTCGACCCTCGATGAGATTATGCGTCTCAAATATCCATCCCAGTCTTGAATGGGATAGGCCTTGCGATGCCGCTATAATAAAAAAGTCTTATGGGCTATACTCAATAATCCAATCATCCCTGGAAACCAGGAGCCCATATGCCCGATCCCAAGAAGACAGATCCCAAAGCGCCTAAATTCCTGGAACTCACCATCGCCGATTCGGAAGGCAAAGTCTGGGGCAAGGTAGTCGCCCTGGAGAAGCAGTTCGCGTCCGGCTCGGTCGGTTTTTATTGCAACGGCAAGGTCGAAAATCCCGAGAGCCACGAGCGCTATCAGGCCGGCCTGAACATCACGTTGATTGGCAGCAAGCCGGACAAGCCCTAGTCCTTTTCGAACGGAGTGCCCAAAGCCGCGGGCGGCTTGGCGTTGATGGCGCGCAGCAATCTCATGAGCGCCCTTCGCGGCTTCTCGGGCAGGCGCGCGAGCGAGGCCGCGACCCACTCGGCGTTTCCCATGTTCACGAACAGCAGGGTGAGTATCATGAGGGGGAAGGGCGCCACCTGGAGGACCTGTGAGGGCACGCCGGGAAGGGCGGGCTGGAGGACGAGGCCGAGCCATTGGAGGAAGGCGAAGAGGTAGGCTCCCAGAGCCACCTTGATCGGGCTCCATCCGCCGAAGATCGTTATCGCGAGGGCTATCCAGCCGATGCCGTCGAGGCCGGATATCGTGCCCTTCCATCCCGCCTTTATCGAGAGCGAGAACATCGGACCGGCCAGGCCGGCGATCGCGCCCCCGAGAATCGTATAAAGATAGCGCAAGCCGTCCACGTTGGCGCCGCGTGCGTACGCGGCGGCCGGCTTCTCGCCTATGCCCCTGAGCACGAGGCCCGGCCTCGTCCTGTATATGTAGAGCCATGCCGCGGCGATGAGGACGAAGCTCAAGTAGGTCATCACGTCCTGCCTGAAGAAAAGGGGACCGAGGACGGGGATTCCGTTGAGCAGGGGTATGGGCGCCATCGAGATGCGGGGCCCGGGTTGGCCCATTATGGGATTGCCGAGGAAGTAGGAGAGGTCGCGGCAGAGGAGGGTGAGGACGAAGCCCACCGCCACCTGCGATTGACGAAGGGTGATGCTCGAGAAGGCGACGATCGCCGCCACCGCGCCGCCTATCGCGGCCCCCGCCAGAAAACCCACTACGACGCTCTTCGTCGCGAGAGCGGCCGCGAAGCCGCCCATCGCGGCGAGGAGGATCAGTCCGTTCATGGACAGGTTGATGACGCCCGCGCGCTCCGAAATGGCCTCGCCTATGGACGCGAAGACGACGGGCCCGGCCGCCGCTAGGACTCCCGCGAGGCCGAGCAGGAGTATGTCGCCGCTCATGGCCTCGACCCGCCTTTCTTCATGAGGCGCGACCTGGCGCCCTCCCCGAGTATGACGAAGAGGACCAGGGTCCCCTGCAGCACGCCCGCCAGCGTGGAATCCAGCTTGAGCGTGATCGGCAGCTGGATCGAGCCGACGTTGAGGGCCGCGAAGAACAGGGCCACGGGGGCCGCGAGGGCCGCGCTGAAATTGACGAGCATGGACACCATGAGACCCATGTAGCCGTAGCCGGAAGATATCGAAGGTATGAGCCTGTGGTACACCGAGGTCACCTGTATCGCTCCCGCCAAGCCGGCGAAGAGGCCGCAGATCGCGAAGGATGCCATGGTGTATTGCCAGGTCGGTATGCCGAGAAGGTAGGCGGCCTTGGCGTTCTTGCCGACCGCCTTGAGCCGTAGCCCGAAGTACGTGCCCTGAATGAGGGCGAACACGATCACGATCGTGATGACCGCCAGAACGACGGCTATGGGCGCAAAACGAGACTGCTCGCTGATCGTGGGAAGCCAGAGGCTTCGGTCGAAGGGCACGGTCCCCGACATCGAGGCGACGCCCGGCCTTTTCCAGGGGCCGAAGATGAGCCAGAGGTTGAGCGCCGTGGCGACATAGTTGAGGCCCAGCCCGCCGAAAATCTCGTTGACGCCGCCGAAGGTCTTGAGCGCGCCGACGAGCATCGCCCAGAGCGCGCCTCCCGCCATCCCGGCGATGATCGCGAGGGTTATGACGAGGGCGGGGTCGAGGGAAGCCCCCAGGACGGGGCCCTGGAACGAGCGCAGCGCCCAGGTCGTGAAGATGGCGCCGAAGGTGATCTGGCCCTCGATGCCGATATTCCACAGGCCCACGGTAAAGGTTACGAGGAGGCCCGACGTGACGAGTAGGAGGGGCACCCAGGAGACGAGCACGTCCAATGCAACGACCCAGGACCCGACCGCGCCTCGCGCGATGTTGGCGTAGGCGGCGAGGGGAGGGGCCTTCGTGGCGATGAGGACGAGGGTCGTGAGGCCGAGGGCCAAGAGGACGGCGGCCGCCTGGAACAGGGGCTTGAAGGCCCGCAAATTAGGCATGGAACGCCTCCG
Organism: Rectinemataceae bacterium; assembly: GCA_049513895.1. GTDB lineage: Bacteria > Spirochaetota > Spirochaetia > Treponematales > Rectinemataceae > UBA1306. Next base: position 21,809 of record JBEKVO010000037.1, read on the forward strand.
CATGAGCGGCCTTCTCGAATTTTTCCCATCCCTTTCCCCCTATGAGGCGGCCGAGCTCCTCGACGCCCAGCTCTTCCGCGGCGAGGGGAGGGGAGACCTTCCCCGCGAAGAACACGAGGACGCGGTCGCTGTACTGAAGAATCTCGTCGAGGTCCGAGGAGATGAACACTATCGCGGTGCCCCTGGCGCAGCGCTCCTTGAGCTTGGACCAGATATAGATCGTCGACTCGATGTCGAGGCCCCGCGTCGGGTGCTCCACGAGGATGAGGGAAAGCTCGTCTCGCAGGAGGGCGAGGAGGGCGCGCTGCTGGTTGCCGCCCGAGAGCGCCTCCACGGGGCTTTCGGGCCTGCCCTTGATGTTGTACGCCGCGATGCGCGAAAGGGCTTCCATCTCGGCAGCGCGGCGGTCGATGAAGAGGCCGCGCTTCCCCTCCGCCAGGATAAAGTGGTCCTCGAGGCTGAGGCCCGGCACGAGGCCTTCCTCGAGGCGGGCCGCGGGAAGGTAGGCCACGCCTTCGCGCTTGAAGTCGTGATGGGAGCGGCTCGTCATCTCGCGCGCTTCTATGCAGACCGAGCCCGCGACCGCGCGCTCGAGGCCGGCGCAGGAAGCGAGGAATATGGCCTGCCCCGAACCTTCCATCCCCGCGAGGCCGATGGTTTCTCCGGCGCGGACAGAGAGATCGAGGTCCTTTATCTGGAGCCTGAGGGAGTCGAGGCAGAGGCCTCGAGCCGCGAGAACCTCGTCGCCGCGGTCGATCTTGTGCCGAGGCGTCTGCGGCACCTCCTTACCGAACATCAGCTCGACGAGACGCCTGGTATCGAAGGGCGGATCGGCCGAGCCCACGAGGACTCCCTGCCTGAGGACGACGGCGCGATCGCAGAGGGACTCGACGTCCTCGAGCTTGTGGGACACGAAGAGAACCGTCATGCCCTCGGCGGCGAGGCGCCTGATGGTGGCGAAAAGCTTTTCTTTCTGCGGCAGGCTTATCCCGGTGGTCGGCTCGTCGAGGATGAGGGCGCGGGCGCCGAGCCAGAGGAGCCGCAGGATCTCGAGCTGCTGCCGCTCGCCCACCGTGAGGGAATCGACGTAGGCCTCGTGGTCGAGATCGAAATCGAAGCGGACGGCGAGCTCGCGGAATTCCCCCGCGGCCTTTTTGCGGTCGGGGCGCAAGCTGCCCTTGCTGCCCAGGATGAGGTCATCGACGAGCTTTAGGGGCGGGAAGTCGAGGGGGTCCTGATGGAGCATGCCTATGCCGCGGGCCAGAGCGTCGGCGGGCGAGCGGATCGCCGCCGTCTCGCCGTCGAGGAGAATCGATCCGGAGTCGGGCTTCTGGAAACCGGACAATATCTTCATGAGGGTGCTCTTGCCCGCGCCGTTCTCGCCCAGTATCCCCAGGACGGAGGCGGGGGGAACAGTGAGGGAAATGCCCGCGTTGGCTCGGACGGGGCCGAATGTCTTGCAGATATCGCGCAGCTCGATCAGCATGCTTTTCTCCCCCAGCTGCCGGCCGAAATAAAAAACACGGAGATCACCGAGATAGGGAGATCACGGAGAGGAGGGAATCAAAAATAGGAAGACGCAAGAATGGCGGGGATTATCTCCTGCAATTCTCTCTCCTTATTCTCTCTTTTACTCCTCTTCTCCGTGTCCTCCGTGTCCTCCGCGTCCTCCGTGTTTCTCTATGAACGATTATTATTACTTGGAGACGCTCTGCCCTTCCATGCCCTGGAGGAGCTGGGGCAGGTACCATATCTGCTGATCGGAGGCCGCTACCTTGTTTGCAAGGTAAACGCTGCCGTCCTGGAGGGAGATCAGGCCCTTCCAGAGGTTGAGGCCCTTGGCGAGCTCGCCGATAAACTTGTCTACGCCCGCATTGGCCGCCTTGGAGAGGGTGCCCTTGTTGAAGCCGACTGCCGAGGTATCGGGGTTGTTGATGTTCTTCCAATCCGGCTTGTTCCACTCGAAGTGGGATTTCCATGTGCCGGCCATCGCGGCCTTGGCCGTCGTCACGTAGGCGGGACCCCAATTGAAATAGGGGACGCCGAGGGAGACGCCCTTGCCCTCGTCGAGGGCCTGCGCGTAGTCGTAGGGAATGGCCCACACGGTCTTACCCTGGGCGGCGAACTTCGCGGCCTCGGTGACGGCCTCGGTCGTGTCGATGCCGGAGATGACGACGTCGTAGCCGGAATTGAAAAATTCGTCGGCAACCTGGGTGGGATCGGAGGTGACGCCGGGGATGTTGAACCAGAAGCCTATCCAGGTGACCTTAAAGGAGAGCTTGGCGGGATCTTTCTTGAGGTAATTGACCCAGGCGTACTTGGCGCCGAGGTAGGCCGAGGACGCGAGGCGGCGGGTCTCGTCGTTGATGAGGGGACCGAGGAAGCCGATCTTGCCGGTCTTGGTGGTCATGGCGGCGGCCACGCCGGCGACCATCTTCATGTACTCCATTCGACCCATGATGCAGATCATGTTGGGCAGGTTCTTATAGGCCTTGCCCTCCTTCCAGGTCTGGTCGCCGGAAGTCATGATGACGAAGATGTCCGCGTGGGCTTGCGCGAATTTTACGGCCTCGTCGCTGAAGTCGTCCGAGCTGAAAATGACGAGCTTGGCACCCTGGGCAACCAGGCTTTCCGCGAGCTGGGAAACCGTGGTGCCGGGCCGATCCGCCGAGTTGGCCTTGTCGATGTAGACGAGCTTGGTGCCTTGTACCTTCGAGACGACATACTGGACGCCGTCGTAGTTGGCCTGGCTCCAGCCGTGGTCGTTATAGGGGCCGACCATCACGAGACCGATGGTGAGGTTGGCGCCCGCGGCAGGCGGCGCGCTCTGAGCGACGGCGGCCGTTCCGATTACCGCTACGAGCAGCAACGCCAATACGAGCTTGGTGATATTACGCATGGTCCTTCTCCTTCGCCGTGGACCGGCCTGGCGCGCCGACGGCGCGGACGAGGGGCGGTCCCTCCCGGCATACTTGATTTCCCGGATGGGCAGAATTATACAAGCGCCCTCGACCTCCTACAAGATGTCTTCCGAGGCCGAAGTACGAAATACCTACATTGGCGTCGGTTCGAGCCTGGTCGCAAGCGCACGGTTCACGGCGGATTCGAGTGCGTCCAAGCCGCCTGAGTTCCAAAGGAAAATAACGGATCGCCCCGATGCTCCGCGAAGGGACCAGAACGAGCGCTGCCGCATGACGCGCTCGAGTGCGCGCCTGAGCCCCAAGCCATCACGCGCTCGGGCACGGCGGATGCGCGTGAGCAAGAAAGCCCGCACTTCGATGATCGCGTCGCAGCGTTTGGCCTGGGGCGCTCGGTAGAGGAGGGCTGCATGGACGCAGACACGGGGCTCTCGGCCCGCCGCTCCTGCCTCGGCCTCGGCTGAGGCGATGCGTTCATCGAGGAGACGGATCGCGATCGGGTGAATTATCGCCTCCTGGTCGGCGAGGGCGGCGGGGTCGGCGAACACGATGCGGGCTATTGCCTTCCTGTCCACTCGGCCGTCGGGCCCGAGGACGGAGGGCCCGAAACGCCCGACGATCGCATCCCGCGCGAGCTCCACCGCCTCGTGTCCGAGAGCGTCCACGTCGATGCAGGTCCATCCCTGTTTTTCGAGAATGCCCGCGACCGCGTTTTTCCCGGCGCAGTAACCTCCGGTCAATCCCAATATCATCAGTGCATGTCTCCCCAACGGCGGGCGATCTCCACGTCGGCGCGCAGGGGCAGGGAGAGCTCGATCGCGGCTTCCATTTCGCGTTTCATGAGCGCGGCGACGGAGGGAGCCGCGGCCTCCGGGGCTTCGGCAATGAGTTCGTCGTGGACTTGGAGAAGGAGCCGTGCCTTCGGGCCCTCGCACTTGAGGTGGTCGGTATCGGCGCCAAACGCCGGTGCGATGCGCAGCATGGCCAGTTTGACGATGTCGGCCGCCGATCCCTGGATGGGCGTGTTCACGGCGACGCGCTCCGCCGCCTGCTTCTCGGTTTTGTTGCGCGAGTTTATGGCCGGAATCGGCCGGCGGCGCCCGAGCATCGTGGTCGAATAGCCGCGCTCCTCGGCCTCCCTCACGGCCTTGTCGATGAAATCGCGGACTCCCGAGTAGGTCGCGAAGTAGGCGTCGATGAACTTCTGCGCCTCTCCGCGGGGGATGCCCAGCTCGTTAGAGAGGCGGAAGGCGGACATCCCGTAGATGACGCCGAAGTTGATGGTCTTGGCGACGCGGCGCCTGTCCGGCGTCACGTCGGCTTCGTCCATGCCGAAGAGGAGGCTCGCCGTGCGGCGGTGTATGTCGACGCCGTCGCGAAAGGCCTCGAGGAGACCCGGGTCCTGCGAGAGATGGGCGAGCACGACGAGCTCGATCTGAGAGTAGTCCGCGGATATGAGGAGATTCCCCGGACTGGCCGTGAAGGCCATCCTGATGCGCCTGCCCTCCTCCTCGCGGACGGGAATGTTCTGGAGGTTGGGGTCCCTGCTCGAGAGGCGGCCCGTAGCCGCTCCCGTCTGCGAGTAGTGCGTGTGTATCCTGCCCGTTCCGTCCTTCGTCGCTCCGGCTCTCCCTGATTGCGCCGAGGCTTCCGCTAGAGCGGCAAGGGAGTCGACGTAGGTGCTCTTGAGCTTGGCGAGGCTCCGATGCCTGAGGATTTTTCTCGGCACGATATCGAGGGCGGCGAGCTCCTCGAGTACGCTCGTGTCGGTCGAATAGCCCGTCTTGGTTTTCTTGCCCGTCGCGAGCTTGCGCTCGACGAAGAGCACCTCCTGAAGCTGTTTAGTCGAGGCGATGTTGAACTCGTGCCCGACGTCCTTCCAGATATCGGCTTGAATCGATGCGAGCTCCGCCTCGAGCTCGACGCCGTAGGCCCGTAGCTCGCCCGAGTCCACGAGGATCCCTTCGGCCTCCATCGCGCCGAGGATGGGCAGGGTGGGCATCTCGAGATCGCGGTAAAGGCTCGTAAGGCCCGCGGCCTCCAGCTCGCCCTCCATGAGGAGGTGAAGACGCAGGGTGAAGTCCGCGTCCTCGGCCGCGTAGGCCGTCGCCTTGTCCGCGGGCACCATCGCGAAGGTGGCGCCCTTGGGCACGACGTCCTCGAAGGCGATGCCGGCGCTCCCCAAGCGGCGCTCAGCCAAGCCGCCCAGCGCGAGGGAGGGGCTGTCCGTGTCGAGGAGCCAGGCGGCGATCATCGTGTCTCGCAGCGCGCACTTCATCGGGGCGCCGAAGCGCCGCATGACCTGCCAGTCGTACTTGACGTTGTGACCTACGAGGACGACGCCAGGGGCGGAAAACAGGCGGGCCAGATGGCCTCGAGCGACGGACTCGCTTATGTGGGTATTCTCGGGGCAGGCGAGTGGGACGTAGCATGCCTTCTTGGGCTCGTAGGATAGGGAAAAGCCCACGGGCGTGGCGGCGAGCTCATCCAGGCTATCGGTCTCGCAGTCGAAGGCGAAGACCCGAGCGGCGATGCAGCGGTCCACCCATGAGGCCAAGGCCGCCTCGCCCATCACCGTCTCGTAGCTGCCTTCGCCGAGGAGTTCCGGCGGCCCGAGTAATTCCGGCGCCTTCGCGGCTGGTCCGGGCCCGGCCCGGCTTTCTTCCGCCGCGGAAGGCCGGACCGCCTCGGACTCTTTCGTGTCGAACAAGCTCGCGTCTCCCGCGCGACCGGCCGAGCCCGACGAGTCGACGAGGCTTTTCATCCCTTCACGGGCGAAAATAGCGTTGGCCCTCGCCCTATCGAGACTATCCACTTTGAGATCGTCGAGGTCGGCGATGCCCGTGGGCGCGTCGGTATCCAGCGTGATGAGCCTGTAGGAGAGGAAGGCGCTCTCCCTTCCCGCCTCGAGTTTTTTCTTGAGGGAATCGGGTTTGACCTCCTCCAATCGAGCGTAGAGTTCCTCGAGGCCATGGAACTCGGCGAGCAACTTGAGGGCGGTCTTGTCGCCCACGCCTGGCACGCCCGGCACGTTGTCCGACGCGTCCCCGGTGAGCGACAGGTAGTCCAGAATGCGGTCGGGCGCCACCCCCCACTCGGCCTCCACCTCGTCCGGGCCATAGGGCTTGTACAGGAAGCTCGAGTCGGGGCGGAGGGCCTTGACGCCGCCCCCGACGAGCTGGAGGAGGTCCTTGTCGCCCGACACGATCCAGCATTCCCTGCCCTCCGCCCGGGAGCGGGTCGCCAGGGCCGCGATGAGGTCGTCGGCCTCGAAGCCCTCCGCGCGGAGAACGGGAACGCCGAGGGCGCGCAGTATCTCCTCGACGAGGGGTACCTGGGCGTGGAGCTCCTCGGGCGTCTTCTGGCGCGTCGCCTTGTACTCGGGGTATATGTCGTGGCGGAAGGTCCTGCCCGCCGGATCGAACACGGCGGCGAAGGCGTTCGGATTATGCTGGTCGAAAAGGGCGAAGAGGAAGCGGAAGAAACCGAAGGCCGCGGAGACGTTCGCGCCCGACGCGTTTCGCAGCGGCCTGTTCATGAAGGCGAAGTAGGAGCGATAGATGAACGCATAGGAGTCGAGGACGTAAAGTGGGCGCTTCATGCCCATGAGAATAGAGCAGGTCGCCTCTATTGGCTATCCCTGGATATCGACGAGGGCGCCTTCTCCCTGGCGAGCGTAGACGGAGGAGCGGGCGGAAAGGGGATTGCGGAATCCCGCGATCTCGCTCCGCACGATCTCCATCTTGCGCTTGAGGAGGGCGCGGTTTTCGGCGTTGCGCCGCAGCACTTCCACTTTGAGCTCTTCGAGGGTGCCCCGAAGCTCGGGAAGGTCGGGATCTTCCGCGGCCGCCGGATAGGCCGCGCGGTATATCCGTTCGAGGGGGTCGATCACCTTCTGGAAGGTGAAGATCTCGGAGACTATCGCCTCTTCGATCTCGACGTGGGCGGCGAGCCTGTCCACGTCGCCCGACTCGATGTCCGAGCGTTCGTGGTCGAGGACCTTCAGGTAGTTCTCGAACTTGGCCCTCTGTTGCACGAGAAGCTCGCGAAAACGCCTGAGCGCCGCGACCCTCTGCCCCAGCTCCTCATCGCTTCGGGCGGCCATATCCCGCTCCCCTAACCGGCTAGATTGACGCCGATGGGCGTGGCGGAGCCGCCCTGGGATTTGGACGCGGCGTCGGCCCAGGCCTCGCGGAGCTCCTCGAGCATGGCCTTGACCGCCGTTATCCGGCCGACTTCCTTGTGTATGTTGGCCTCGAGTATCTCCCGGCTGAACCAGACGTATAGGGCGAACAGGTCTCGGGCTATCTCCCCCCCCGCGTCGAAGTCGAGGGAGGCCATGAGCTCGGTGATGACGTCCTGCACCTTTCCCAGTGCCACGTTGATGCGCTCGATATTCTCGGACCTGGGCTTCGAGTCCTTCCCGAACAGCCCTATCGCGGTATCGGATTGCTTGATCGCCTCATCGTAGAGCATGACGACGAGTTGTCCCGGGCTCGCGGTCTTGACGCGGGTCTCTCGGTAAGCGGCAAGCGGGTTGGCGTTCATTCCTGTCTTCCCCTCCAAATAAGTCTAACTCGATTCTCGGAAGCCTCGGCCGTCCGCTTGATAAAAAAGGGGGCCCGCATCGCCATCGCCCTCAGTTTTCGTCCAAAGTACCCTTGGCATTCCAGGTCTCGATACGCTGATATGCCGCGTTGAGCTGTACCGATATCTCCGTCGAGCGCTTGAGCTGCTCGGGGGTGGCGGAGTTGCGGTCGGGATGGTTTTGCATGAGAAGACGTTTGTAGGCGGCCTTGACCTCGGGGAAGGGGACTCCATAGCTGAGTCCGAGGCTGCGGTAGGCTTGAACGAGGGCCGCGGGTGGGCCGTGGGGACGGGCCGAGGAAGAAGTCGCCGCCCGCCGGGCCGCCTCCTCGCGCTCCCTCCTCGCCCGATCGCGCTCCCGCGCCTCGGTCTCGGTCCTGCCCGCATCGAGGTAGTCGTCGAGCTCGTCCATGGCGGCGTCGAAGTCGGAATTCCCGCTATATCGGGGGGACTGAGTGCCGCCGTCGGCGGAGCCGGATACCCAGGACTTGAACAATCGCTCGAATCTATCGAAAATCTGGTCCACGCTTAACCTCGGGCTTGTAATCTAAAGGAAGCCGAGACGAGAATCAACCACAGAGGAGCATGTTTGAGCCAGAAGCCCTTTGTCGCGATAGTTGGCGGCATGAATATCGATATTCAGGCAAAATGTTTTTTGCCTTATAAACCTGGCGATTCGAATCCCGGTTCGCTCAAGCATCTGCCCGGGGGAGTTGGCCGCAATATCGCCGAAAATCTCGTTCGGCTCGGCGCGCGGGTGGAGCTGGTCTCGGTTTTGGGCGATGACGAGCCCTCCTTCCGGCTTTCGGAATCCTGCGCTTCGCTGGGAATCGGCCTCGACGGCACTCTCAGGTTGAGGGACAGTCCGGCCCCGCAGTATGTATGCCTGCTCGATTCCGACGGCAGCTTGGCCGGGGCAATCGCCGCCATGGACTCGATGGACCGTCTATCGCCCGACTGTCTCGCGCAGAGGGCTCCTCTCCTCGACTCGGCCGATCTGATCGTCGTCGACGCGAATATTCCGGAAAGCTCCATCGATTGGCTCGCCGAACGCTATCCGAAGGGGGCAGGACGACCCCTCCTCGGCTTTGATCCCGTTTCGGGGAAAAAAGCCGCGCGGGGAAGACGGTCGCTCGGGGCATTCGCCTTCGCGAAGCCCAACCGGACCGAGGCCGCCCTGCTCGCGGGTCTCGAGGACTCTCCTCCCTCCATCCTTGCCGCCGCCCTACGCGCCCGAGGCCTTGACGAGGCATTTATCTCCCTCGGCGCCGAGGGCATGTGGGCAGAGGGCCCCGGTCGCGTCGACGTTTCGGTCAAGGGGGCAGCCGATGCGCCCGAAAGCTGGATAGCGCGGCTCCCCTCGCGGCCGCCCCTGGGCCTCGAGACGGTCAACGCGTCGGGTGCCGGGGACGCGGCCTGCGCGGCTATCGCGTGGGGACTCCTCGGCGGCTTCAGCCTCGGGGAACGCTGCTCCCTCGCCGTCGCTGCGGCCTTGCTCGCCGCGGCCTCCGATTCGCCCGTCAATCCCGATATGGACGCGGCTCTCCTTCTCGAGACCGCGAAAGGAATCGAATGTGAACGAGTATCTTGACCTGTCCCCCGAGGTGGCCGAGGCGCTGAACCGCGGAGGCCCCGTCGTCGCCCTGGAATCGACCATCATTTCGCACGGCATGCCCTATCCTCGCAACGTCGAGACCGCACTCCGCGTCGAGGCGGCCGTACGCGACGCCGGCGCCGTCCCCGCCACCGTCGCGGTCCTGGGCGGCCGCCTTAAAGCGGGCCTCGCGGCCGATCAGATAGAGGCCCTCGGCCGCGCAGGCGCCGGCGTCGCCAAAGTGAGCCGCCGCGACCTGCCCCGCGTTGTGGCGGCCGGCGGGGACGGCGCGACAACGGTCGCCGCGACCATGATCGTGGCGGCCATCGCGGGCGTCAGGATTTTCGCGACCGGGGGGATTGGGGGCGTGCATCGAGGCGCCGAGCGCAGCTGGGACGTCTCCGCCGACCTCGAAGAACTCGGGAGGACGGAAGTGGCCGTCGTATGCGCGGGGGCGAAGTCCATTCTCGACCTGCCTAAAACCCTCGAGTACCTGGAGACCAAGGGCGTGCCCGTCATCGGTTTTGGAACCGACGAGTTCCCCGCCTTCTATACGAGCCGCTCGGGCCTTCGCCTCGAGGAGAGGGCGGACAGCCCCGCCCAGGTAGCCCGCGTCCTCGCGGCAAAATGGGGGCTGGGCTTAGGCGGGGGAGTGGTCGTGGCCAATCCCGTACCCGCGGCCCATTCTATGGACGCCGCCGCGATAGGCGCCGCGATAGTGACCGCGCTGGACGCCGCCGCGAAGGCGGGGGTCAAAGGCAAGGACGTGACGCCCTTTCTCCTCGCCAAAGTCAAGGAGCTCACGGGCGGCGAGAGCCTCGAGTCCAATATCGCCCTCGTCCTCAACAACGCCGACTTGGCGGCGCGCATCGCGGTCGAGTACTCGAAGCTCTAGCCTACTTTTCCGAGGCTCCCCTTGCGTGCTACATTTCGCGCGATATGGCGACAAGAAGCACTGAAGGATACGACGAGTCCAAGATCAAGACCTTGAGCTCGCTCGAGCACATACGCCTCCGGACGGGAATGTATATCGGGCGGCTCGGAGACGGGAGCAACCACGCCGACGGCATCTACGTCCTTCTCAAGGAAGTGATCGACAACTCGGTCGACGAGTTCATCATGGGCGCGGGCGACCGGATCGTCGTGCGCATCGAGGAGGCCAGGGACTCCGGCCACGGCGACGCGGTCGTCGCCCGCGCGTCGGTCCGCGACTACGGCCGTGGCATTCCCCTCGGCAAGGTCGTCGAGGCCGTCTCGGTCATCAACACCGGCGCCAAGTACAACGACGACGTGTTCCAGTTTTCGGTAGGCCTCAACGGGGTCGGAACCAAGGCCGTCAACGCCCTCTCCTCCTTTTTTCGCGTGGTCGCCTACCGCGAGGGACGCCAGTTCGAGGCGCGTTTCGAGAAAGGCGTGCTCAAGTACAAGCGCGAGACCGAGTCGAAGAAGGAGCCCAACGGCACATTGGTCGAGTTCACGCCCGACCGCGAGATCTTCGGCGATTACGCCTACTTACCCGAGTTCGTCGAGAAGCGCATATGGAACTACGCATACCTCAACTCGGGGCTCACCCTCTCCTTCAACGGGACGGACTACTCCTCCAAGAACGGGCTGCACGACCTCCTCTACGCCGAGGTTGGCGACGCCACGTTGTACGACATAGGCTACCGGCGGGGCGACAGGATCGAGTTCGCCTTCACGCACACGAACAACTACGGCGAGGAGTACTTCTCCTTCGTGAACGGCCAGTGGACCTCCGACGGCGGCTCGCACCTCTCGGCCTTCCGCGAGGGCCTGCTCAAGGCCGTGAACGAGTTCTACCATGCGCAATACAAGGGCGAGGACATCCGCGAGGGCATAGCCGCGGCGGTGGCCGTCAAGCTCAAGAACCCCGTCTTCGAGAGCCAGACCAAGAACAAGCTCGGCAACACCGATATAAAGCCCTGGATACTTCAGGAAGTCAAAAGCGGGGTCGACGAGTTCCTGCGCAAGAACCCCCAGGCCGCCAAGCGGCTGCAGGAGAAGATAGAGGCGAACGAGAAGCTCCGCACCGAGCTCAACGTAGTCAAGAAGGAGGCCAAGGAGGCGGCGCGCAAGATCGAGCTGCGCATCCCCAACCTCAAGGACTGCAAGTACCATCTCGGCGACGCCAAGGGCGAGCTCTCCACCATTTTCCTGACGGAGGGCCTCTCGGCCGCGGGTTCCATGGTGAGCTCCCGCGACGTGTACACGCAGGCCATATTCAGCCTCCGGGGCAAGCCCGAGAACATGTTCGGCCGCTCGCGAACCGCGATCTACAAGAACGAGGAGCTGTACAATATGATGATGGCCCTCGGCATCGAGGCCGACATCGAGAACCTGCGCTACGGCCGCATCGTCATCGCGACCGACGCCGACTACGACGGCTTCCACATCCGCAATCTCCTCCTCACTTTCTACCTCACCTTCTTCGAGGAGCTGATAACCCAGGAACGGGTATTCATCCTCGAGACGCCCCTCTTCCGCGTGCGAACGAAGAAGGAGACGCGCTACTGCTACAGCGCCAAGGAGCGCGACGCGGCGACGAAGACTCTCGGCTCGGGGACCGAGGTGACGAGGTTCAAGGGCCTCGGCGAGATCAGCCCCAACGAGTTCGGCCGATTCATCGGCGAGGACATGCGGCTCGTCCGCGTCGACGTCCAGACCCTCAAGGCCGTGCCCGAGATGCTGGAGTTCTACATGGGCAAGAACACCCCCCAGCGTCGCGAGTACATCATGCAGAACCTCATCAAGGACCTGTGAGCGGCTGTTGATCGGGCAGACACGGAGATGGGGGAGGCCACGGAGGGCACGGAGAAAGAGGGTGTATGAAAAATGAGAGATTGACGGAAAAGATCATCGCCGCCGCAGTAGAAGTGCATCGAAACCTGGGGCCGGGACTGCTGGAGAGCGCATATGAAGAGTGTTTTTGCAGAGAACTGGCCCAGGCCGGGTTGCATTTTGAGCGACAGAGGGAGTTGCCAATCCTGTATAAGGGATCAATCGTCAATTGCACATATAAACCGGATCTTATCATCTCTGGCGAGGTGATTGTCGAATTGAAAGCGGTTGAGGCGATAATGAAAGTCCACGAGGCCCAGCCGTTGACATACTTGAAATTGAGTGGGCTGACAGTGGGGCTGTTATTGAACTTCAATGTCGTAATGATGCGCGATGGCATCCGGAGATTCGTACGGTGAAAGGGGTTCGATCCTCATATGCCTTCCCCCTTTTTGCTGATCGCCACTCCGTGATCTCCGTGTCGAATCCTCGTCGAATGTCCACATCGCAAGGATAGCCCAATGGCATACGTCAAGAAGCTCTTCGACTACAACTACATGTACTACGCCTCCTACGTCATCAAGGACAGGGCGATACCCGACCTCGAGGACGGGCTCAAGCCGGTCCAGCGGCGCATACTCCACTCCCTCTTCGAGTTGGACGACGGGAAATTCCACAAGGTAGCCAACCTGGTCGGGCACTGCATGAAGTATCATCCCCACGGCGATCAATCGATCTATTCGGCCCTCGTCGTCCTCGCGAACAAGGAATTGTTCATCGACAAGCAGGGGAATTTCGGCAATATCGCGACCGGCGACGAGGCTTCGGCCGCGCGCTACATCGAGTGCCGCGCTACTGCCCTCGCCAAGGATCTGCTCTACAAGCCCAAGATCACGGAGTTCATCGAGTCCTACGACGGGCGGAACACCGAGCCGGTCGTCTTCCCCGCGAAGGTGCCCGTCGTCCTCATCCTCGGGGCCGAGGGCATCGCGGTCGGCATGAGCACTCGCATTCTCCCGCACAATCCGGTCGAGGTCATCAAGGCCGAGATAGCCTCGCTCAAGGGTAGGCGTTTCAGGCTCGAGCCCGATTTTCTCACGGGCGGGCTCTGCGATGCCTCCGAGTACGAAGACGGCAGGGGCAAGGTGCGGGTGCGCGCCAAGCTCGACCTTTCCGACGAGAAGCGCATCCTCATACGGGAACTGCCCTTCGGCTCCACGACCGAGAGCCTCATCGCGAGCGTGGAGGCCGCGGCCAAGGCCGGCCGTATCAAGATAGCCTCGATCTCGGACTTCACCACCGACAAGGTCGAGATCGAGATCAAGCTCCAGCGCGGCGTCTACGCCGCCGATGTCGTAGACGCTCTCTACGCCTTCACCGAGTGCGAGCAGTCGATATCCTGCAACCTCCTCGTGATCAAGGACGACCTCCCCGTCATCATGAAGGCGACCGACGTCGTCAACCACCATGCGGAACGCCTCCTCGACATCTTAAAGCGCGAACTCGAGCTCGAGGCGGGCGAGCTTCTGGACGAGATCCACGCCCGTACTCTCGAGCGGATCTTCATCGAGGAGCGGGTTTACAAGGCCATCGAGAAGATGAAGACGCAGGAGGGCGTTCGCAAGGCGGTCTCGGGCGGCCTCGAGCTTTTCAAGAAAGAGATAAAGCGCCAGGTGACGGACGACGACGTCGAGCGCCTGCTCAGGATTCCCATCCGCCGAATCTCGCTCTACGATATCAACAAGGCGAAGGAGGAGATGGATGCCCTCAAGGCCAAGCTATCCCAGGTGCGCAAGCACCTGGCCGACTTGGTAAACTATGCCATTACATTTCTCGAGGGCATCGCAAAGCGTCTCGAGAAGGACTGGCCGAGACGCACCGAGCTCACGGCCTTCCGCCAGATAGACGTAAAAGAGGCCTCGCGCAGGGACCTCGCCCTCCGATATGACGAGGCAACGGGTTATCTGGGCACCTCGGTTTCCGGAGGCGAGACCCTCTCCCATGTCTCTCCCTACGATAAAATCCTGGTGATCCGCCGAAACGGCGTGTACACCGCGATGACGGTTCCGGAAAAGCTCTTCGTCGACAAGGGCATGCTCTTCTGCGGAAGCGCCGATAAGGAAGAGCTCCTCAAGAATCTCTTTACCGTAATTTATAAAGACGGCGAGACCGGCTTCCCCCATATCAAGCGCTGCCGCATCGAGCAGTACATCAACAACAAGGATTACTTCCTTGTCCCGGCGGGCGCCGAGGTCCTCCTGTTCTCCGTCGAGGAGAGCTTCGAATTTACGGTCGTCTACGCGCCGAAGCCGCGGATGAAAGTCAAGGAAGAAGCCTTTCGCGCCTCCGATTTCGAGGAAAAGGGCCTGAAAGCCCAGGGCGTCCGCCTCGCGGCTAAAGAAGCCGTCACGGCCCAAATAGGCGTGACCAAGCTCGCCAAGAGAGCGGCAACCGCCGCGCGCAACGAGGAGCATCTTGCGAATACCGCCGGCAAAGGCAGGAAGAAAGCAGTTTCGCGCCCTCGTGCTACGGGCGCGCGCGCTTCCGGCTCGGCCGCGGCGAACAAAGGCCTTCGGGCCAGGGCGGAGGCCATAGCATCAAAGGACAAAGCCACATCCGCCAAAAAGACCGAGATACCCTCCAAAGCAAAGGGCGCTGCGAACAAGAAGACGACCAGGAAAAAATGAGCCCAGCCGAGGCTGCGCGTCTTGGAAAAGCCCGAAGGCGTTGACCTAGGCATTGACATTTTAAAGACCAAGGGGTATTTTTTCTGGGCTTTCGGAAGAGAGCTTTCCCCTGTAGCTCAGTTGGCAGAGCAAGTGGCTGTTAACCACTGGGTCCGTGGTTCGAACCCGCGCGGGGGAGAAAAGCCGGAATCGCTTTTGCGATTCCGGCTTTTCTTTCTTGCGGGTTCGAACCGAGCGCGCGCGCGCCGATAGGCGCGGACGGGCGCCATGGATGGTGCCCACCAGCGAGCGAGGCGGCCCGGAGTGCGGAGGCAGGATGCCGACGCCCGGAGGGCGAACCCGCGCGGGGGAGCGTGTTAAATTGTTTTATGGTAAAGAAATGGACCTCGGGTAACTCCGAGGCCTTTTCGTATTCCGACCTTCTGAACGCAGATCGGACGCAGATCGGAGGAGGCGACCATGGGAGCGAAAAAGAAGTACCCGGAACCCTTTCGGAGACCCGATAGTCCGGACAGCAAGGTCTACTACTTCATGCTTGAGGGCCAGGACGGCAAGCGCCACAGGATGTCCACGGGCGAGACCTCGAAGGAGTTGGCGCGGGAGTTTATCCGATCCTATCTGGATGATATGCGCTCCGGCGCGACGGCGTTGACCTTCCTCTTCTGCGCGGGGGCGGGGGCGCTGATATCCGGGCGCTCCGCTGGTCCGCTATCGACCTGAACACCGGACGATGTGCGATTGAGCAAGCTATCAAGGGCAAGGATGGCCTCGGTCTACCGAAGTGGGGCAAGCCATGGCTCAATCAGGTGTTCATGAAAGATGCGATCAAGACATCCGGGAGACCGACCCTTCGGGTTAGAATACCTGACAATTTACGACAGTGCATTAATTATTACTGCGGGAACAAGTTCGCCGAGCAGTGCAGATGCCGGCAATGACCGGCAAATTAATAAATCATGGTTAGGATATCCGGGAAATATCCTCGTTAAGAACTACCTTTAATAAGAAGGTTTGCGGAGGAAAGGTATTTTACTATTTGCATCTTATTCATTGGGAGCAACCATGGCACAGGAGCTTGAAAAGAATATAGAGGGCTCGAAGGGGATGCAACAAGGCGGACTCAGAGAACGAAAGAAGGCAAAAACACAGGCCGCGATCCAACAGGTGCGATCCAGCTGTTTCGGGAGCGTGGATACGAAGGCACTACCGTTGAGCAGATCGCGGCATCGGCCGAGGTTTCACTCAGCACTTTTTATCGCTATTTCTCAACCAAGGAAGAGGTCGCCTTATTCGATTTCTTCGATGCTCCGATGTTCGAAGCATTAGAGGCCCAAGCGCCAGAACTAAGCCTTATCCAAGCGACAAGGGCTTCACTTCGCCAAGTGTACGGTGAATTGAACGACGAGGAGATAGCAAGGGAAAGGGAACGAATATCAACGCTCGTCTCCATACCCGAAATACGCATGCGGATGATTGACCAAGTCACTCAAATGATTCCCTCTGCAGTAATTTCCATTTCCGAGCGGACAGGCCGGCCCGGAATCCATATGCGTTGGTGGATGCAGCCCTTGCGGAGCTCGAATCAAATTCCATAGGCTCCGTGTGAAGTGAGATCGAAGAAAAATATCGCTTGAGTTTGAGTACTTGCTCATGATCTTTTTTCTCCGAGGCTCTACACAGGTGCTCTTAGACTGCCGCCTGCACAGCTAGACAAAACTAGCAATTTCGTGTAATAATAATGGCCTCTCCACACAACGGTTAATGTCCGCTCGGAAAGGCAAATATATTTTCGGGGGGCACTATGCACAATGTATTCGGAGAAGTTGTCCTAAAATGTTCAAAAGAGAATGCCTTTAATCTCTTTGGGTTTAATTCCCCGCAGCTCTGCTGCGCGATTTAGTTCTGCTATACATTACGAATGAGTGAATATAATCACAAGAGGCATAACGTAACGATCTTGATGTATCATATTGT
>JBEKVO010000038.1:0-38135 GCA_049513895.1 Rectinemataceae bacterium
AATCAGGGAAGGAATCCTGAGGGATATAAAAAGCTGTACGAGGATCGCCAGCTTACGTTATTTGAGTAGGACTGTTGACCAATCTTTCATACCTCGCAGCTCTGCTGCGGGGTAATTGATTGTCTTAATTTCTTTTAGTACTTGTTTCCATCGCTAGCCAATAGAATAAAGTTGATTTCGGGATACTTTCTCCTTAACTCTTTTACTTTGCCTAAGAGTGAATTGTCTTTATCGACTATATTTTTTATATAACGAGAATATTTGGTTTCAGTAGATAAACCACGGTCCTCTATAACACATGGGGGTCCTGATTCATCGTTGTAATGGTTTACTACCGCAAGAAGATCGTTTTCAATCTGCTGTACCACATTATTCGCTGATCCAACAACAAAGGGCGCATTGATTTGAAGTTCATAATATTTCATACAATACCTCCATAATCAAAAATTTCCCAGATGACATTTGATTCTAGCCATTGGCAGGAATTTCCCCATATTTAGTCTTTATTTTACTGTGTTCGAGCGTCGCGTCAAGCTTACTGTCGGTAGAAATATTTCACACGGCGAGCACAGCGACCACGGAGAAGACGTAGCGAGTGGGAGACGCGGAGAATTCAGTGTATATGATGATTCGGAAGCGGAATTCCCGGATGAGGAATGCTGTAGCGGTACGCGAAATTTCCACGGCGCGACACGCTTGAACGCCGTAGCACTTCTCACTGACTGCCGCAGCGTAGTGGGTGTCTCGCGGACCACGGACCCCGCGGAGTGATATGGATTCCACGGAGCGGGGCCCGCGGATTCGCGAGACAGGCCCCACCTCGGGCAGTCATGAAAATGCTCTTCGCCGCTGATGATACGACATCGGGGAGTTCCGTTTCGATGGAGGGGCCGCGCGCCCCCTTTACCTGAATTTTGCGATCTCTTCCTGGACCATCGCGTCGCAGCGCTCGTTGCCCTCGACGCCGGCGTGGCCCTCGACCCAGAGGAATGTCGGCTTTACGCGGGCGGCAATCGCGTCCAGCTCTTCCCAGAGCTCGCGGTTCTTCACGGGCTTCCTGTCGGATGTGCGCCAGCCGTTGCGCTTCCACGAGGCTATCCACGAAGTGATGCCGTTCTTCACGTACTGGGAATCGGTATTCACGACGACTGGAGCGCCCGGCGCCCGGCGCTCGGCCTCGGCGAGGGATGCGATGACGGCCCTGAGCTCCATCCGGTTGTTGGTCGTCATCGCCTCGCCGCCCGAGCCGAGGATATCGATGATCGCGTCGCTCGCGTGTGGCCCTACTTCCCGCTCCGCCTTCGGGCGGAGCGCGTAATTCGCCGGCAGGCGAATTACGAAGGCCCAGCCGCCCGGGCCGGGATTGCCCGAGCATCCGCCGTCCGTATAGATGATCACGCCGTCCATGGCTGCGGAGTATGTCCGATTACTTGAATATGGTCGAGAGGGCGGGTACGTAGGTCACAAGGATAAGGACGGCCACCTGCACTATCAGGAATGGCCACATGTCGCGCACGATGCGCGGCACCGGTTTCTTGAAGGTGTAGCTCGCGAGGAAGATGTTCATGCCGACCGTCGGCGTCAGGAAGCCGAGGAGGAGGTTCATGATGAAGATGACGCCGAACTGGACGGGCGGGACGCCGAAGGCCGCGCCCAAGGGGATGAGGAAGGGCGAGACGACGAGTATAGCCGAGAAGATGTCCATGAGGCAGCCGACGACTATCAAGAATAGATTGAGGAGGAGGAGGAAGACGAATTTCGAGCTCACGAAGGCCTGTATCCAGGTCGTGAAGGCGGCGGGAACGTTGGCGTCGATGAGGTAGAACGATAGCCCCCTCGCGGCGGCGATTACCATCAGGGTGCCGCCGACTATGGGGAAGGCCTTGCCGAGGGCGGCGACGAGCTTGCGCGGCCCGAGCTCGCGCTTCACCACGGATTCGACGATGGCTATGTAGAGAACCGAAAGGGCGCCTATCTCCCGGAGGCCCGCGAAGCCGGTGAAATAGAGGACTATGGCCGCGGCGGGGACGAGGAGCTCGAGGGCGGCGGGCTTGAGGGCGCCGACCGAGGCGCGGGGGCTGAAACTGCGTTCCCGCGGGGCTCGCCGCGGCGACATGAGGACGGCCGCGGCGCACATCGCCCCAATGAGGATGAAGCCCGGCACGAGGGCGCCCTTGAAGAGAGACACTATCGTGAAGCCCTCCGAGGGGCCGTAGAGGAACTGCGCGTTGATCCCGTACACGATCACCGCGGCGCTCGGCGGGATGAGGAGGCCGATGTCCCCGCAGGCCGTGATGAGGCCTCTGCTCCTCTCTTCCGAGAGACCTCCCGACTCGGTCAGGACCGTCGCGAGTATGGCGCCCAATGCGACGATGGTGACGCCGTTGATCCCCGTGAAGGTGCTGAAGACGGCGCAGGCCAGGACGGCCGCTATCGCTTCGCCCCCGCGGAACCAGCCGAAGAACTCGCGAAATACAGCGACGAAGCGCTTGCCGGCCCCCGACTCCGCGAGGAGGATGCCGGCTATCCCGAAGAGGGGGAGGGCCGAGATGGTCCCGCCCTTGAGGAGGGCGTAGGCCTCGCTGGACGCGAGCTCTATGAAGGCGCCGTTTCCGACGAAGAGAATGGCGGCGATTCCTCCGAGCACGGTGAATATCGGGGCGCCGAAAGGCAGGGCAAGGAAGATGAGCAAGCCCAAGAACAGGCCGTAGGCGCTGACGAAGGCCTGAACCGCGGTGGCGATGGAAGATATGAAGGCGGGCGAGGACCCGAAGGCGGCCGCGCTGAAGTTGCGAATGGCTGAGGATGCGAGAAGGCTCCCCAGGACGAGGCCGATTGCCGCGACGGCCTTGGGACCTTTGCGATGACCCCCGCCTGCGTTGCGGATGGTGAAGGCGGCCATAAAGGCGAGGCAGAGCGGCATTATCGCGGCCAGGGCCCGCGTCGGAATGATCCATACCCGAGCCGCGGCGTCGAAGCCGGTGAGCGTGAGGGAGAGCGCGGCCCAGAACAGGCATGTTTGCGTGGCGACGGCGACGACGTCGCCGAAGGAGGCCAGGGCAGCCGCGCCAGCGCGCGCACCTGCGCCGCGGACTTGGCCCTTGCGCGCCTTCTCGCCGCCGGCGAGCGAAATATGCCTCTTGTCGAGGGACGCGAGCGCGGCGGCCGCGAAGGCCAGGACGAGGGTTGCGTGGTCGGCTATCGACCCGGCCGACGCTATGCCCTTCCAAAAAATGCGAGCGAGCGCGAGGTCGGCGATCGGAAGGGTGATTATCGCGGCCACGGCGATGGACGCGATCGCGATCAGGACCCCGCGCAGTACGCGGATCACGGGGCCGTCGGACGTCACTTGGACTTCCGTACCTTGGCCAGCGCGGCGTCCATGGTATCCAGCATATCGGCCGAGAACATCTGGGCGATGATGCCGTTGCGCCTTTGCGATATGACCTCAGCCCATTTCTGGGCGGCATCGGCCGGTTCCGCCGGGGACTTGATCCCGTCCAGGGAGGCTATGGCCTCGGTCTCGAGCTTGGCGCTGTCGATGCCGATCTTCTTCGCCATCTCGCGTATCACCTGCTCGAGTTGGGGCCTGAGATCCGCGGGTACCCTGTCCCAACTCGACTTGTTGAAGACTATCGAGCCGATGAAAGGCGCGACCTTGAAACTGGAAATATAGGCGATTTTGCTCCTGAGCTGCGACCAGAGGCTGGCGATGTAGATCGGGCTGACGCAGGTGGCGTCCACCTGGTTGGAGTTTACCTGGAGGAGGAAGTCGGCCGTGGTACCCTTGACCGTCCTCGACCCGACGCTCTGCATGATTTGCATGATTTTGTCGTTGCTCGGGTCTATCGATATTTTCAGCTTCGCTACGTCAGCCGGGTAGACGATGGGCGACTTCGAGAAATACCGCGCCCATCCTCCCTTGGAAATGGCCAGTATCACGTAGCGATCGCCGAGTTTGGCCTTGAATAGGGGTTCTATGGCCGCGAGCACGGCTTCGAATTCGGCGTCGTCGCGGATGAAGCTGGGCATCGAGAGGGCGAGGCTGTCCGGGTAGAGCTCGGCGAGGCCGTAGGTGGTGAGGAGGGCGCCGTCGACGCCGAGCTTCATCTTCTGGATGATGTCCGATTCGGTGGCGACGTGGGCGCTCTGCGGGAAGGTTATCTTGACCCGACCGCCGGATACGCGGTCGAACTCGGCGGCCAGGCGCCTGAGGCCGAGGTCCCAGGGGCTGTTGGCGGGAACGTTTGCCGCCATCCTGAGCGTGAGGGTCTGGGCGCCGGCCTGAATGGGGAATCCGGCGACCGAGGCGAGGGCCGAAAGGAAAAGGGCTAGTGCCGCATTGCGTAGAATCATGGTCCTGGTTCTCCTTCGGGGCTTATGAAATACTTGTCCGCCTCGGCGAGGAGACGTCGGGCGTTTTTCTGGGCGATGACGGTCTCGAGACGGCTTTCGGGGGCCGCGTTCGGGTCTATCGCGAGGGCCTTCTCGAGAGCGGCCTTGAAACCGGCGTAGTCTTCCTTGGGGACGCAGATCGAGCTGGCGTAAGAGACGAATAGGGATGCCGTGCCACCCTTGGAGTACCTGAGGGCTTTCTTGTAGGCATCCTCCGCCTTGGCAGGATCGCCGCCAAGATAGCTCGGCATGCCCGCGTAATAGGAGAGATAGATGCCGTATATCGCCCCGCCGTTCCATCCCGGGTCGAGCTCGGCGGCGCGGGCCAGGAAGAGCGGAGCGGCGCCGAGATAGTGCGCGCTCTTGAAATCCAGGGGATTGAGGCCGAATCCGGAGAGAACCGATACCGCGCTCCAATAGAGGAGGGGGACCTCCGCCTTGCGCATTAGGGAGAGGTCGGCCTTGCCGTTGACCGCCGCCTCGACGATTCCCGGCGAGCGCCTGTCGAGGGCGGCCGAGAGTATGCGGAAAGCGCGTCGGTAGAGGGCGCCGGCGCGGTCGTTGGCAGCCTGTTTTTCCTCGAAACGCTCGTCCGGAAGAGCGGAGGCGGGCCCTTGGACGAAGGCGTTCGCGTACATGACATATAAGGAAGCTGTCGTCACGGCCTTGTCTTGGTTCTTTGGGTCCGCCTCGAGGAGAGCCTCCGACGCCATGATGAAGGTAGGCAGCGCGGCGGCGGCGATCTCGGGATCTTCCTCGCTCGCAAGCACCGTCTGGACCTTCGACGCCGCTCCGAGTACGGCGCAGGAACCGAAGAGCGTGACCGCTGCAGCCGCGGCCAAAAATAGCCTAAGGGGAACCATGGTGGACAGTATGATATGCCTGCGCCCTGACCGCAACCGTTTTTTACGTCTGGCCTCTTTTTGAAATGCCCTATAAACCGCCCAAGAATCCCTGTCTATCGAGCTCCTGCGCCGATTCTTTGGCAGTTGCTCCCTCCCGGAGCTTGCCGTAGATGGTCATGTCCATGTAGCGGAGGGTGAGAGGTCGTTCCAAGGCCATTCGGGTCGTCTTGTCTTCCCAACGCGACTCTTTAGGATCGAGAAAGGCAGGCTCGCCGTATTTCGCGACCAGACTTGTATAAATGGAATAATGATCGATTTTGTCGGAATTCAGCACGAGTATCATCACCCAGAGCTTGTTTTCATAGAACTGGAAATAGCCGCGGCGCACGAAGGAAAGCCCCGCAACTTCGATCAGGCTCTGGTTGGGTGAAGGCAGGAGAGACAGATCTTCGGGGCCTCGATAGGCGAAAATAGGGTCCTTTTCGAGGGCCGTTATCGTCGATTCTCGATCCATCCCGAGCTCGACGCCGTGGAAGGAACGCGCGGGGGCGGCGGCTTGGGCCATGGCACCGGGCAAGGCCGCGAATGCCAGCAGCAGGACGAAAAAGGCGGAATGGGCGGCTCTCTGGTGCTTTTTCATGGGAGGATCATCTCGAAAGCGCGATGCTGAGAGCGGTCGAGAGCTTGAGGACGTCTCCGTTGCCCTTTCGCACGCGTTCGCAGAGCACCGCCGCGATGCGCCTCACGATCGAGAGGCCGATCCTGGGCTCGGAGTCGCAGAGTTCCGTGAATTCGGCCCCGTTAACGCTATAGAGGACGCAGTCGCTGCCCGCGGTGATCGTCGCGCTGCGCGGCTCGGGCCCGAAGACGGACATCTCCCCGAACACCGAGACATGGTTGGCAGAAAGTTTATTCATGGACTTTTCGGCCGTAGCGAAGTCTCGATCTCCGAGCTTCAGGGTCAGGTTCTTCGTGACGTCGACTTCGCCCGCGACGAAGAAATACATGGACTCGCCCTGCTCCCCTTCGCGCATGATGGTCTCGCCCGCCTTAAAAGCCACACGTTGGGAGATCGCGAGGATTTTTCGCAGATCCTCCTCGCCGAGGTCGGCCAGTATCCCGACCTTGCGCAGGAGCGAAATCTCATCGGTTTTTTTCTTTGCCATGGTCCCGCCCCTACGCTACGATGAAGGCGAGATCGCCCTCTTTCAACAGGTAATCCGGACCGGGCGCGAGCCGAACTTCGCTTCCCGCGGAAGTCTCGGCCGCGAGGTTTATGTCGGCCTCCATGAACTTCCTCTTGATGAATCCGTCTATTGCGCTCGAGCTGTCGCTGAGCAGATCGTCGAGGGCGACGCCCTTTTCCTCCGAGAGGACCCCGACGAGGACTCCCTTGCCGTTCGAGAGGAACCAGGACGAAGCTTCGGCGAAGGTCTTGCCGACGAGCGAGGACGGAAGGGCGGATTCCATGAGACGAGGGCCGGCCCCGGCCGTGAGGAGCCTTCGCGCGGCCCTCGGCAGGCCCTTCGACACCGATGCCGAAGAGAGGAGGTAGCCCGAGTACTCGCCGCCTACGACGATGTTGTCGACCTTGGCCCTTTTCAGGTGCTGTTCGCTTTCCGGGTGGAGGATCTCCGCGCTCACGTCGATGTCGGAGTTGAGGGAGCGAATGGCGAGGCAGCAGAGAATCGTCCGTTCGTCGGCGTTGCTCAAGGAGTTGGTCCCGGTGGAGTCCGGCATGACGACGCAGGCCCGCGCGTTGCCGGCGGACGCTCGCTTTAACACCGTTTCGTGCGCGAAATCGCCGCGCACGAAACGCAGATCCAGACCGGGGAAACGCGCCTTCGCGGCGTCGAAGGCCTCGGACTCCATCCAGTTGACCAGTACGATGGGGACGCCCTTGCCGCCACCCATCAGCGCCAGATCGGCGAGGACGGATTCCGCGTTGGGATTCCATCCGCATATCAATAGGTGATTCTTTAGCCTGAGGTCCTGCAATCCCTTTCCCTCCCGTATCCTGCGCTCGACGAAGATCGAGGCGACCGTTCCCGAGATGAGCGATGTAATGACTATGCCGGAAAGAATGGTCGCTATTCCCGCGAGCCTTCCCCAGACGGTGACGGGGTACTTGTCGCCGTAGCCGACCGTCGCCAGCGTTACGACGGACCACCATATGCCGTCGAAAAGGCTTTGGAACATGCCCTCGGCCTGGCGCCGCTCGATGAGCCACACGATAAGCGCCGAAAGCAGAACCGCGGCGGCGAATGCGCCGAAAATTCCGACGAGGTTCGAATGCTCGATGTCCGCCCATAGAAGGGAGCCCCGTTTCGCGAGGTCCGCGAGCCGGGTCTCCGTCATATCTACCTTCGAGTGACGATTTTTCCTCAGGTTTTCGGATCTCATGCTTCGGTACTCCAGTAAGTGTATCGGCTTGATGCGCTTCCCTCCTTAGTCTTGACGCGTGTATAACTGGGCATGGATCTTATCGGCGAGGAGCTCCTGGAGCCCCGTGTGCTCTACGAGGACTCGAGCCTAATAGCCGTCCTCAAACCGACGCGGATGCACAGCGTGCCGGGTCTCGGCGTGGGCGATCTCTGCGCCTGGATATTCGAGCGCTATCCCGAGGTTCGGGAAGCGGGCAAGGGGGTCGGCAGAACCGCCCGATCGCTTGCGGAAGGGGGGCTTCTCCACCGACTGGACTACGAGACCTCGGGCATCGCGCTTTTCGCACGGAATACCGATGCCTTTATATCCCTCCTCCAGCAGCAGGAACGGGGAACATTCCATAAGGAATACCTCGCCTTTTCCGGCGTATCGTCCGAGAGCTACCCCTTGGGTTCAGTCCCCCAAGAAGGCTTCCCCGGCGGTGTCGCGGAGGATGCCTGGACCGAGGCGCGGGAGGGCCTGGACGTAGCTTCCCTGGCGGCCCTGTTGGATGCCGCTGTGAAAGGCGGATCCTGCGTCGTAAGCTGCTCGTTCAGATCCTTCGGTCCTAAAGGATCTCGGGTCGCCTGCCTTCGCCCCGACACGGGGCAAACTAAAAAAGCGGGAGCGACGTACCGCAGCGAAATTCTCGGATATTCGGCCTTCTCGACGCGCTTCGACCCGATGAAAGGCGGGTCGGCCCTCGAGCTTCGAATCAGACTGTCGAGAGGCTTCCGTCATCAGATCCGTGCCCAACTCGCGTGGATTGGCTTGCCCATCTCCGGCGACTCCCTTTACGGGGGCGCGGCCGACGAACGCCTTCGCCTCTACGCCGTCGGCCTTGCGTTCGAACATCCCCTCACGGGCGAAGCCTTTTCCCTGTCGACGGAAACCCGACGTGAATCTCTCGTTGCTTTTAGGACCCAACTCCGATAGTCTTAATAACAACCATGGTTTCCTCCTCATTCGATAATCTGGTCGCCAAGCTTTCCGCGGCGGAGCGCGACGCGCTTCTCGAGCGCATCAAGGCGGCCATTCCCGTTTCAAGCGAACCTCTATACTCCGCGTCTTCATCCCCGGGAGCCTCCGTCTCGTCGGCGGTTCAGGAAGAAGAGTTCGGTCTCATGACCAGATTCATTCTCTTCCTACGCGGACTCTTCAGCGGCAAGAGCCGCGAAGAACTCCTGCGAGAGGACGAGCTCAAGGCGATCGCCCGTAGGATCGAGCTGAATTACATCGGCGTGATAGACAGGCGCAAGGGACTCCTTCTCGGGAGCGTCGTCGAGGAACTCAAAGGGCTCCGCGACGCGGCGCGCTTCTTCTACGATGCGTTGGACCGCAGCGTCGAGAAGGATCGGCCGGCTTTCTACGCCTTCCTCGGGTCGATCGAGCTGCCCAAGACTCACGAGCGCATCGTGTCGGAGACCGAGCCCGCGGCTATCGCCGCCTCCATGATCGAACTGCGAGGGACGGTCGAGGATTCGGCTGTGCGGAACGCCGCGTTGGCGGCTTTCGACGAGATATTCTCCGAGCTTTCGGACAAGGGCCGGCGCTCGATGTATCAGGATCTCCGCAGCGTCCTCTTCCTGAAACGCCTTTCCGGTTTCCTTTTCGATCGCCTCATCGGGGCTTTCAAGGAAAGCGCGTCCCCCGGCTCGAGCCCTTCGGTCTCCTTCGTCGAAGTGCACGACCTCCTCCTCGACCTGGGCAATATACTTTTTTCCATGTCCGAGGCTCCATCGACCGAGCTCATGGAGGCTATCTTCATGTTCGCCGAGCGGGAGGAATTGGGTACGCAGGGAGAGAACGCCGTTTCGGTGCTCAGCGAGGATTTCGCCAGGGCGGAATCCGCGCTGGGAAGGATTCGCTCCTTCAACGCCGCCGTTCCCCTCGGCGATCTTCTGCGCCTTGTTTCGGGAAACCCGGCCTACGTGCCGCGTGAACTGCCGGGCGGGGAGGATTGGCTCGCGATCTACAAGGCCTTCTGGCGAGATAGCATGGAAAAGGAGCTCGATGGCTGGAGGGCGGAACATCGAAAGAAGGAACTTATGGAGGAGATAAGCTCCTTCGTCGGGGAACTCGACCCCACGAGTTTGGAGAATATCTCGAGCGAAGAAAACGAGATCGCGCTGCCCCTCCGTTTCGACATGGCCCTCTTATTCTTGGATGCGTTCTACCGCGGTCCCTTCCTCCGCGATTTCAACAGGACGCTAAAGATGGTGCTCGTGGATGGGGAATTCTACCGTAAGGACAACAGGGTCGAGTTTACCGACGCGTACGACAATTTGATGCGCCTGCCGGAGCTTTTATCTTCTTTCGACGCGCGGCTCGGCCCGGAAGGGGATATCGGGATATCATGGAATTCGGCGATGAAAGAGTTGGGTCCCGTCGCGTCGAAGCGGCGCAAGGCGCTGTCGATCACGCGGCTGGCCGAGGAGGAAGCGGAGCGCATCGTCAGACGGGAGGGCGCGACGCTGAGGACTCTGGTCAACATCATCCATGGATTTCTCAAAGGGGAGGCGGGAGGGCGCTACGACTCGCTTGCGAACATTTCCTTTATCGACGGCAGGTCGAACAAGGAATTCCTGCGCAGCCTCGACCGCGCCAAAGACCGCTGCGAGAAGGCTTTGTCCCTGCTCACCGAGCTTTCGGGCCTGGACCTCTCGCGAGAAAATTGAACCGTGCGCCTGACCAGGATATCGATCCCAGCCGAACTTAAAGGCGGGTTTGCGGCGGCCTTTCCGGGCTCGGCGTCGACGATAGGACAGCCCACTCCCATTCGGCAGTTTTCCGCGCGTCAGACCGGAACGCCGGAGCCCATCGCCCTGATTTCCTTTGCCGATGCGGGCGATATGAAATTCGGCGACCTCGGATCCAAGGCGAATCGCGAACGCTTTCTGCTCGACGCCGGCTTCGTGCTCTCTCGGGTCCGAGGACTGGAGCCGGCGCATTCGCGAAACGTTCTTTTCCCTTCTCGCGGGGATGAACCGGGCGGCCCTGCCGACGGTCTCGTGCTGCGCGAACCCGAGCTCGCCGTTTCCGTCACCGTAGCGGACTGCATGCCCATTTGGGTCCTCGATCGCGAGTCCGGGGCATTCGGCATACTTCATTCGGGATGGCGAGGCACGGGCATCCTCGAGGTGGCGGTGCGCGGGATCGAGAGCCATTACGGATCGCGGCCGTCCTCGATCGCCGCCATACTCGGCCCGGCCATAGGGTCCTGCTGCTACTCGGTATCCGAGGAGAGGGCGGCGCGCTTCTCGGCCGAATTCGGTGAAGAATCCGTTTCGCGCCGCGGCGGCTCCTGCTATCTCGACCTCAGAACGGCCAACGTCTCGATAGCGGAGCGCGTCGGAATCGGGCACCTGCTCTCGATCGAGGCCTGCACTTCCTGCGACGAGAGGCTCGGATCCTATCGCCGGCAGGGCAGCGCCTCCTTTACGAGGATGCTGGCCGTCTGCGGCCGAAGCTCCCGCTGACCCGATTTTCGCGCCTCCGTATACCTACACAAAAATTAAGCTGTACCTACTTGCCGAGCCCGAGCGCCCGGCGCTATCTTTCTTTCCATTATGGATAAGCTGATCATCAAAGGCGCACGCGAACATAATTTAAAGAACATCGATCTCGAGCTGCCCAGGGATAAACTGATAGTCATCTCGGGGCTTTCGGGCTCGGGCAAAAGCTCCCTCGCCTTCGACACGATTTTCGCCGAGGGACAGAGGCGCTACGTGGAATCCCTTTCCGCCTACGCGCGCCAGTTCCTCGGACGAATGGACAAGCCCGACGTGGACTATATCGAGGGCCTCTCCCCGGCCATCTCCATCGAACAAAAGACCACCCACCGCAATCCGCGCTCCACCGTGGGCACGGTGACGGAAATCTACGACTACTACCGCCTCCTCTACGCGAGGATCGGCATTCCGCACTGTCCCAAGTGCGGCCGCGTCATCCGCGAACAGAGCGTCGACCAGATATTGGACACCATCCTTTCCTGGCCCAAGGGCACGAAGCTGCAGATACTCGCGCCGGTGGTCCGCGCGCAGAAGGGCGAGCATAAGAAAATATTGGAGGACGCGGCCAGGCAGGGCTTCGTCCGGGCGAGGATCGACGGAGCGATGTGCGAGATAGCGGCGGAAGACGCGGCCGAATACAAGCTCGAGAAGCAGAAGAAGCACAGCATAGAGATCGTGGTGGACCGTCTCAAGCTGGCGGACGATTCGCGCAAGCGCCTTGCCGAGTCGGTGGAGACCGCCCTCGAGATAGCCGAAGGCACGGTCATCGCCTTGCGCGATGCCGCCTCGGGGTCGGCGGGCCCTCCCGCGGAAGAGTTCTTTTCCCAGAGGGGAGCCTGCCCCGAGTGCGGCATCTCCCTTCCCGAAATGGAACCCCGTCTTTTTTCCTTCAACGCGCCCCAGGGAGCCTGTCCGGCCTGTTCGGGGCTGGGGATCAAGCTGGAGTTCGACCCCGATCTCGTAATCCCCGATCGATCGCTCTCTTTCAACGAGGCCGGCTGCATTCCCTATAACCCCGACGCCGCGTGGAATCGCAGCCGCTTCGAGGCCCTTTCCAAGCACTTCAAGGTCAGTCTGGACACCGCCTTCGAGGACCTGCCCAAGAAGGTTCTCGACGCCATCCTCTACGGCACCGACGAGGCGGTCAAGATAAGGTACGAAAACCGGGAGGGAACCGGCCGATTCGAATACGAGTCGCGCTTCCCGGGGATACTCGCCGACCTGAAGCGCCGCTACCTCGAGACGCAGAGCGACGGGATAAAGACCTGGCTCGAGCGCTTCATGAGCGAGAAGCCCTGCGAGGCCTGCGGGGGGCGCCGCCTCAGGCCCGAAGCCCTCGCGGTGACGGTGGGCGGCATCGGCATCAACGAGCTTTCCGTCAAGTCGGTCGAGGAGACCCTCGCCTACCTGGGCCAGCTCGCGTTCAGCGACACCGAGAGGCAGATCGCGAAGCAGATACTGAAGGAAATTTCGGCCCGCCTGACCTTCATGCGCAACGTCGGACTCGAGTACCTGACCCTCGAGCGCAAGGCGGCCACCCTCTCCGGCGGCGAGGCCCAGCGCATACGCCTCGCGACGCAGATCGGCGCCTCTCTCGTCGGCGTTCTCTACATACTCGACGAGCCCTCGATCGGGCTGCACCAGCGGGACAACCAGCGCCTCATCGACACGCTCACCTATCTTCGCGACATCGGCAACACGCTGATCGTCGTCGAGCACGACGAGCAGACCCTGCGCACCGCCGACTGGATCGTCGATCTCGGCCCCGGCGCCGGCGTACACGGCGGCTACGTCGTCGCCCAGGGCACGCCCGAGGAGGTGATGAAGAACCGGAAGAGCGTCACCGGCCAGTATCTCGCCGGAGGCCTCTCGATACCGGTGCCGTCCGAGCGGAGGAAAGGGAACGGGAAAAGAATCGTCATACGCGGCTGCCGCGAGCACAATCTCAAGGGCATAGACGTCGAGCTTCCCCTCGGCGTCTTCACCTGCATCACCGGCGTTTCGGGTTCGGGCAAGTCGACCCTCCTCACCGACCTCCTTTATCCCGTCATTTCCAACGCGGTGATGGGTACATCTTGGCAGGAGGGCGACTACGAGGGGATCGAGGGCCTGGAGAATATCGACAAGATCATAAACATCGACCAGAGCGCCATCGGCCGTACGCCCCGATCCAACCCCGCGACCTATGTCGGCGTCTTTACGGGAATTCGGGATCTCTTCGCGTCCCTCCCGGAATCGAAGGCGCGGGGTTGGAAGCCGGGCCGCTTCTCCTTCAACGTAAAGGGGGGCAGGTGCGAGAACTGCGAGGGCGACGGCACGATCAGGATCGAGATGAACTTCCTGCCCGACGTCTACATCACCTGCGACGTCTGCCATGGGCGCCGCTTCAACTCGGACACTCTCGACGTCAGGTACAAGGGCAAGAGCATATCCGACGTCCTCGATATGACCATCGAGGAAGCCAGCGATTTTTTCGTGCATATTCCGCACATCGCGCACAAGATGAAGACCCTCCTCTCCGTCGGCCTCGGGTACATCAAGCTCGGCCAGTCGGCCCTCACCTTATCGGGAGGCGAGGCCCAGCGCGTGAAGCTGGCCTTCGAGCTTTCCAAGCGCGTCACGGGCAAGACCCTGTATTTCATGGACGAACCGACCACCGGCCTCCATTTCGCCGACGTCAAGCAGCTCATGGAAGTGATACAGCGCCTCGTCGACACGGGCAACAGCGTCGTGATGATCGAGCACAACCTGGACGTGATCAAGCAGGCCGACTGGATCGTGGACCTCGGACCCGAGGGCGGCAATCGCGGAGGCGAGATTATCGCGGCGGGCACGCCCGAGAAGATAGTCAAGGTCAAGGGCTCGTACACCGGCAAGTATCTCAAGAACGCGCTGAAGTAGAGCGACCTTTACGCCGGCGGCGATGTCCGTATAGTATTCTCACAAATGCCGCGCTGCCGGGTCATCGTCGCCTGCCTATGTGCCCTTGCCCTCGGCATCGTCCGCATCGGCGATATCCGCGCCGAGGATGCTCCGGTCGCCGGCTCTCCCCCGACGGAGGAGAGCGGCGCCGCGTCCGAGACGAAACTCCGGCGCGACGCCCTTTTCATCGAATTATCGACGGCAAGTTTCTACGAGCTCGCCGCCCGCGCCCGCGAGCTCGGCCTCGCGGATTCGGGCGGAGTCGAGGAACTCCGCGCGCGGCTCTATAAGCACTATGACCTCCACGCCCCCGCGGCTGCGGCCAAGGGCAGGACGGTTACGATCGAGAAGGCGAGGCAGGCCAGCTACGCGAAGGTCGAGGATGAGGAAGGCGGCATAGTCAGGGCCTCCGGAGGAGTCATTTTGACCCTCGTCGAGGACAATGGAGACAGCCATCGCATCCACGCCGACGGCATCGTTTTCAATCGGACGCGATCCACCCTGACCGCAAGGGGCTCGGTGTATTACGAGCGCAAGTCGGGCGGGACGACGGAGATTTTCTCCGGCGAGGCTCTCAGCGTGGATCTCGACGATTGGTCGGGCGTCTTCATCGACGGCAAGATTCGTCGTTCGGGCGCCGGGGCCGGCTCGGGGGACCGCGGCCTCGTCATATCGGCGGACACCATATTGCGGAGGTCAGGCGACGTCATGGTGCTCAAGGACGGAGTCATCAGCTCCTGTGACGCGGACGATCCCCATTATGCCATCAGGGCAGGCCGCGTTTGGCTCATAGGGGACAAGGATTGGGCGATCTCGGACGCCGTCTTCTCGCTCGGCAACGTTCCGATCCTCTGGCTGCCCTTCTTCTATTATCCAGGCGAGGAATTGGCCTTCCATCCCGTAATCGGGTATCGCTCGCGGGAAGGGTACTTCGTGCAGACTACCGTCTACCTGATCGGCGCCAAGCCCGCCCAACAGAATACGACCTCGATCATGAGTTATCAGGACGCGGGAGCGGCCGGCCCCACTCAGGTCAAGGGCCTTTTCCTCCGTCGAGTGGCCGGGCCGGCGCCCAAGGACGCGGGCACCTTGAAGACGATGCTCGACTTATATTCCGGTCTCGGGGGTTTCGCCGGCATCCAGGGCTCCTTCCCCAAGCTTGCCTTTCTCGACAAGACCGATATCTTTTCGGGCCTCGGCTTGAGCCGATCCCTTTTTCCACTCAGCACCGGGATATATACGCCCTATGTCGAGGCCGGGAACTGGTCGAGCGTCTGGAACAGTTCCTATTTTTTCAATTCCAGCCTGCCCTTTCGCTACGCCTTCGATCTCTCGACATCCCTGCACTCGGGCGGTTTTACCGCCAGCCTCGTCCTGCCCCTCTATTCCGACCCCTTTTTCGATCAGGATTTTCGCAATCGATCCGAAGACATGGACTGGTCCAAGCTGCTCAGCACGAGCACGGGCCAGGACCCGAGCACGATACCCGCCCTTCGGACACAGCTCGCCCCCAAACTGGATACCTCGCTGTCGTTCAAGCCCAAGGGGCTGGGTCCTTGGCTTTCGTCCATAGACATCTCCCACTTGGGCATGTCTATGCTCCTCCTTTCGAAGCCGGCTACCCTGCTTGAGGATCCCACCCTCCAGGCCTACGATCCCCGCCAGCAATTCTTTTATCCATCGGTATTCCGCCCGATCGATGTCACCGCCTCCCTCCGGGGGACTCTCTTCGGGCAGCCGGCGCAAACGATTCCACCCGCCGCGGTAAATGCTGCCGGCACTGCTCCGGCGGGTTCACCGGCAGCCGCAGCATCGGTGTCGCCGGTGACCACGCCGGTTGCACCGGTCAATTTGCGGAGCCCTTGGGAGGTAGATTCCGGAGACGGGGCTAATTCCGAGGCCTCCTCCGCCGAAACCGCCGTCGACGCGACCAAGGCGGCCACCGCCCCGGGCACGGATTTCCGACTTCCTTCCAGGGCGCCGGACGCGACTCCCGACAAAGCTCCTTCATGGGCCGAATCCGCCAATTGGGGCTTTACCCCATCCATGTTCATCGAGGACCGCTATCAGAGCGATCCATGGAACTCTCCCTCGGATGTCAATTACGCCCTTCTCTACAGCCTTTACTCCTATCGTCTCGCCGCCTCCTTGGACACTAGCGCCGCATACGGCGACTTCTTCTCTTCCTCCCTGAGCCTGACCTACACGGACCAGAACCAGGAGCGGCCTATCCTCAATACCGACCCGACCAGTGCCGCCTCGTATGCGCTGGCCGACGATCTCTACAAGATCCGCCGCGTCGGCGAGAGCGCCAAGATGACCTTCAAGCCCTTCGCGTCATCGTGGCTCTGGTCGCCCACCTCCCTGAGCTGGGACATGGACTCGACTATTTACGGGCTCCAATACGACTCGAGCTCCTCCGCATTCAAGGAGAACTGGCTTTCATGGGATCCCTCGATGATAACGGCGCACAACGTTTCGCTGAACCTCGCGGCGAGGCCCGGCGGCTTGACTCAAAGTTTCACCCTCACGGCCAACCTCCCGCCCCTCCTCGATTCGTATACGGGCATCCTCGCTCTGGACGCGGGGTTCGCTTCCCTGCGCGTCCAGTCCCGCATGTACAGGCCGGCCGAGGACGCGGATTATTCCTACGATCCGATCACGACCAACCTTTCCGTGGGGAAATCGCCCGGCCCCGTGCTTTCGGACAGCTTCGTCTACGCCCTTGTCGGCGTCGGCCCCGTATCCAACTCGACCGGCTTTTCCTGGGGTCCCTTGAGCGCATCCCTCGCGGAGAATCAGACGCTCTCCTATAGGCCCGTCGTCGGCGCCGGCTGGGTTTCCTACGGCGACCAGAGCTTCCAGCCGACCGATATATCCCTGGGCCTCAAGCCTCAATGGGCCTCGGCGGACAGCGCCACTGCCTCGCCCAGCGCGACGATCTGGTCCATCGTGCCCAACCTCGCTCTTACCCAGAGCCTCGTGCGTTTCTCCGAGTCGACGCTCACATTCGGTTTGACGGCTTCGGTCAAGGTGAGCGACCAGTTCAGTCTCACCTTCTCGAGCCAATCCCAGAATTCGGCCGCATGGCGCTATTATCCCGATTTATTCGGCTCGCAGTTGGCGAGCGGCGGCTTCTCTGCCGAAAGCTTTCGCGTGAATCCCGTGACCGATATCCTGGATTCCCTCATGATTTGGGACAGCGACAAGCTTAGGACCAGTTTATTCAAGCTCAAGAGCCTTTCCATTAAGGCGGTGAGGGATC
Source organism: Rectinemataceae bacterium (assembly GCA_049513895.1). Taxonomy (GTDB): domain Bacteria; phylum Spirochaetota; class Spirochaetia; order Treponematales; family Rectinemataceae; genus UBA1306. The sequence continues at coordinate 17,364 of JBEKVO010000038.1, forward strand.
TCCACGATTGGACTCTTTCGGCCGAAATTTCAACGATGCCCCTCTATAACGCCATTTCCAACAACTATACCCTCGATACTTCCATCTCCGTCGTTCTGGCCTGGAAGGACATTCAGAATATCAAGACGACGATCACGAAGGACTCGACGGGCATCAGCTATTGATGGTTCCCGGGCCCTCGTCCGGCGATACTGTTGCTTTTTTCCACCCACACGGATAAAATATGGCTCAGGAGAGTCAGTGGACGGCACCGTCGGCATTGTCCTGGAGAAGACGAGCGTACTCGCGGACCTTTGCGGGGCGAACGACTACAATCTCCGCGTCATGGAGCGCCTCGTCGGGAGCCGTATTTTCTGTCGCGGAAACGAGCTTTTCCTCGATACGGAAGACGAGGCCAGGCGCGAGTTCTTTCGCCTTCTTGTCGAAGGTCTCATCGAGTCCATGGCCGAAGGCTTGGCGCCCACCCCCGACCTCATAATAGCGATACACGCCGACCTCACGCCCGAGGGCGACCTCGATTCCTGCGGCGACGGCAGTCGGGGCGACTTCCTGGATTCATGCGTGCAGATTCCCGGCGGTATCGCCAAGGTCTTTCCGCGGAGCAAGTCGCAATCCCTCTATCTCAAGGGCCTCTCGGCCCACGATCTTTCCTTCGCCGTCGGCCCCGCGGGCACCGGCAAGACCTACCTGGCGATGGCCTGGGCCCTTCGCGAGCTTCTCTCGAAGTCCAAGCGCAAACTCGTCCTCACCCGGCCCGTCGTCGAGGCGGGCGAGAGCCTCGGGTTTCTCCCGGGCGATCTCGCGCAGAAGATCAGCCCCTACCTGCGGCCCCTCTACGACGCGATGGAATCCCTCGTCCCCTTCGAAGTCGTGCGAAGGCTCGAGGAGAGCCGGGCCATAGAGATCGCGCCTCTCGCGTACATGCGGGGACGCAACCTCTCCAACTGCGTCGTCATACTCGACGAGGCGCAGAACACCACCAAGGAGCAGATGAAGATGTTCCTGACCAGGCTCGGCGAGAACTCGAAAGCCGTCGTCACGGGCGACGTCACGCAGATCGATCTGCCCCGCAAGGGCGAGTCGGGGCTCGTGCACGCCCTTCAGCTCCTCTCCCGCGTCGAGGAGATATTCGTCTGCCGCCTCGACTCCCGCGACGTCGTCCGGTCGGGCCTCGTGCGGAGCATTATCGAAGCGTATGAGGCCGAATAGCCACCCACGGGCCGAGCGCGGCGCGGAGTATTCCGCGTCCCGCCGACTCGCGGAAAGGGTCCGAGCGAAGATCGGCCGTCCCTCTTTTCGCCGGCGGGAATTGGACGGCCGCACCACCATCTTGCTCGCGGCCTGCGCCGTCGTCGCCGTCCTCCTCCTCCTCGCCTTCGGCCCGGGCGCCGTAGACTCGCGCGGCGGGCCCGCGGTCTTCGATGTTGGCCACGTCGCCGACAAGGACATAACGGCCGATCGCGAGCTCAGTTTCATAGACGAGAACGCCACTCGACTCAGGATAGAAGCGGAGGAGCGTCTCGTCCTGCCGGTCTTCGTCGTGGACCGGAAGCCGGCTGCCCGCGCCGTCGAGCGTTTCAGGGATTTCCAGGACCTCATCGGCGACCTTTCGTCCCGAAAAGTCGCGGGCGATACGCTCTACCTGCAGGTCCAGAGCGCCTTTCCGGGCCTCCTATCCAAGGACGACGTCCTCACCCTCGCGCACTCGCCGCTCAAGGCCCAGGCCCTCGCCTTCGCTGACGCCATCCTCAGGCGGCTTCTCGACCAGGGGGTCGCGGCGACGCCGGCCTCCGGCCTGGAGGCATTCAACCACGACTATGTCGAGCTGCGCTCGCTCAACGAGGGCAAGCCCGTCGCCGCCGAGGTCCCTTTCAACCGGCTCGTCACGCTAAAGACGCTGAGAGACGCCATCGACTCGGAGGTGGCCGATCGCCGCCTCGCCCGGCCCCTGGCCGCCCTCGCCTCGAGTCTCGTCTCGAGCTTCGCGGTGGAGGACGCTTTCTTCGACCAGGAACAGAGCGCCCATAAACTCTCCGCGGCCAGGGACGCGGTCGAGCCGGTAGTTCGGACGATCGCCAAGGGGGAACGCCTCGTCCGCAAGGGCGCAATCGTCAGCGCCATCGACGCGACCAAGCTGACGGCCGCGAGGGGCGCGGTTTCGCGCGTGGACTGGGGCCTGGCGGTCGGGTCCTTAGGGCTCCTGGCAGCCTCGCTCTGCCTCTGCGCCTTTTTGCTCGGCAAGGCCGTATCAGGTTCCGCGCTCCACAAGGCCACGATCGGACTGATATCCGTCTCGACCTTCGCCTATTTCACGATAGCCATCCTCGTCGGGCGTTTCGCGAGACCGGGGCCCCTCGAGCTCGCCTTCATGCTCCCCACCGCTCTCTTCGCCATCATCACGACAATACTCGAGGGACAGCGTTTAGCCATTTTCCTCGGCCTGATACTCGCGTTGCTGTCCCAGGCGGCCGTCGGGCTCGACGGCAGGCTGCTGGTTTTTTGCGTCCTCTCGAGCGTCGCGGGCGCCTTCTCCGTGCGCATGGCCTCCTCGCGCATAGATCTGGTGAAGGCGGGCGTCGTCCTATCCCTGATCGAGGCCGTCTTGGGCGCCGCCCTCGCTGCGCCCGGGGCGAACGGCGCCGGCGGGGCCCTCCTCGCCGCTCTGTGGGGAGCGGGAAACGGCTTCGTCTGCGCCCTGCTCGCGCTCGCCATACTTCCCGTGCTGGAGCAGGCGCTCAACGCGCCGACCCGCTTCAGGCTCATGGAGCTCTCGGACCTGAACGCCCCGATCCTCAAGCGCCTGCTCACGGTGGCGCCGGGGACCTACAGCCATTCGGTCACGGTCGCTCACCTCGCGGAGTCGGCCTGCCGCGAGATCGGTGCGGATACCCTTCTCGCGCGCGTAGGGGCCTATTACCACGACATCGGGAAAATCGAGCAGCCCGAGTACTTCGTCGAGAATCAGGCGGGATACAACAAGCACGATGAGATCAACCCCCGCCTCTCCGCGACGGTCATCCGAAGCCACGTAAAGCTCGGCGCCGAGAAGGTGCGGGCCCTCGGCCTGCCCGAGGGCGTCGTCGATATCGTCGCGCAGCATCACGGCAACGCGGTGATCGCCTGGTTCTACGACCAGGCGAGGAAGACCGAAGGGGAGGTCGATGCCGACGATTTTTCCTACCCGGGCCTGCCTCCCGCGTCCAGGGAGGCCGCAGTGGTCATGCTTGCCGACTCGGTCGAGGCCGCGACGCGAACCCTCAAGAGACCCACCGCGTCCCGGCTCGAGGACTTTATCCGCGAGATCATCATGGACAAGGTCAGGGACGGCCAGCTCGACCGCTGCGACCTGACGTTCAAGGACGTGGATACCATACGTAACAGCTTCACGCGCATACTCGCGGGGCAGTTCCACTCGCGCATCGGATACCCCAAGCTCAAGGAGCAGCTCCGATGAATTCCGTCGAGATCTCGGTCGAGGGAATAGGGACGCCTCTTTGGCTGGATCGGGCGAGGGACTTCGTTCTCGCCGTCCTCGACCGCCTGGGCAAGGACAGCTGGGACCTCTCGATCCTCATATGCGACGACTCCTTTATCCGGGGCCTGAACCGGCAATATCGCGACAAGGACGAGGCGACGGACGTGCTCTCTTTCGAGCAGGGGGACTCCTACCGCGACCCCGACGGGGCGGAGCGTTTCCTGGCGGGCGATATCGTCATTTCCCTGGACGCCCTCGCGCGCAACGCCGAGGATTTCGGCATCTCCCGCGACGAGGAGCTGCGGCGCCTCATCGCTCACGGGATACTCCATCTGTCGGGCATGGATCACGAGGACAGCGATCCCTCGCGCTCCATGCTGCTCCTCCAGGAGGAGCTTATCCGCGACCTCGCCGCGCAGGGCGGGCACTCCATATTATGACCCGGCTGATACAAAATCTCTTCCGCTCGAAGCGGGGGGAGGCCTCCGACGGCCTGAGCGCCACCGATACCGTCCGCGCCGCGGAGCGCGACGCCGACAAGCGGGAGATGATCCAGGGCGTCCAGGAGCTCGGCGAGACGACCGTCAAGGAAGTCATGGTCCCGCGGATCGATACCGTCTTCCTCCCCATCGATTCGGGCCGCGAGGAGCTCCTCGAGAAGGTCGTGGCCTGCGGCCATTCGCGCATACCGGTCTACAGCGAAAACATCGACTCGGTCGTGGGCGTTCTCTACGCGAAGGACCTCCTTCGCGCCCTCGTGGGGGGAGGGGATTTCGCGCTCGCCGACCTCGTGCGCAAGCCCTTTTTCGTGCCCGAGTCCAAGCGGATCGATTCGCTGCTGAAGGAGTTCAGGCGCCGTAGGGTGCACATCGCCGTGGTCGTCGACGAGTACGGCGGCGTATCCGGCATCGTCTGCCTCGAGGACATCATCGAGGAGATAGTGGGCGAGATACAGGACGAGTTCGACGAGGAGCGCGAGGACGTCGTTCGCCTCGGGGAATCCTCCTGGCTCTGCGACGCGCGGGCCGACCTCGACGACGTCAACCGCGAGACCGGGCTCGCCCTGCCCGCCGACGATTTCGATACCCTGGGAGGCTTCGTCTTCGCCCTCTTCGAGAAAATTCCCGCCCGCTACGAGCGCGCCAGCTCGGGGGACCTGGACTTCACGGTCCAGGACATGGAGGGGCATCGCATAACGTCGGTCAAGATAGCCCGCCGCAGGCCCGCGGCGGAGGAGGAATAGAGCGATGCCCGCCCCGTCCCGCAATAAACTTTCGCCGCTCGCATTCGCCCTTTTCCTTGCCTTAGCCTCGACGGCGGCCGGCGGGGCGGGGGCGCAGGGGGTCGGGGATGCCCGGTCCCTCGTCGCCCAGGCCGAGATGCTGCGCTTCTCCGAGGACTGGTATACCGCCATAGACGACTACCTCGCCGCGATAGCCAAGAATCCCTCCTACGGCGAGGCCTACTCGGGCCTGGCAGAGTGCTATTACGAGCTCGGCGAGTACGACCAGGCCCTGTCTTACGTCGCCAAGGCGGCCCCTTTCCGCAAGGGCGACTCGGGGCTCGCCAACCTCGAGGGCTTCGTGCGCATAGGCTTGGGCGACCTCGCCGGCGCGCGCAAGGTTTTCTCTTCGGTCTCGGCCGCCCTCCCGAACGACCTCGACGCGCGCTTCGGCCTTTCCCTGCTCGACCTATCCGTGGGAAAGAAGACCGAAGCGCGGGCTCGCCTGGAAGAAAGCCTCCGGATCTCGCCTCAGAACGCGCGCGTCCTCCTCTCCCTCGCCCTCATCGCCGCCGACCAGGGAAGGACGACCGACGCTCAGGCCCTCGTCGAGAGGGCCCTCCGCTTTCACGGCAGCGAGCCCAGGACGCAGTATGTGGCCGCGAGCCTCGCGGCCGCGGCCGGCGACTTCGATGCGGCCGCCTTTCACGCCCGCAGCGCCCTGGATCTGAAACCCGGTTATCCCGAGGCTCGGCTCCTCCTCGGCTCGCTCATGTACGCTTCCCGCTCGTACGACCAGGCCATCGCCCTCATGCGCGAGGCCGTCGCCCGCGACCGCAAGGACGGCATGGCCTGGTATACCCTCGGCCTCGCCCAGGAGGGGGCCGGCAAGCGCTCCGACGCCATTTACAGCCTCAAGACCGCGGCGTCGCTTCGGCCCGACGACGAGGTGGCGCGCATCGCGCTCGAGTTCGTCGTAACCGACTCCACAGGAGCCGAGAACGCCTCGCGCGCCCCATACGCCGATTGGCACGTCTTCCGCGGCAAGGAGTTCGAGGACCGCAGCTCGTACGACCAGGCTCTTTTCGAGTACAGGCGGGCCCTCAGGATATATCCCTACTCCAAGCAGGCGAGGCTTCTCTATGCCGGGATGCTCAAGGCCAGGGGTTTCTACGACAAGTACCTCTCCGAGCTCAAGTTCCTCAGGGACAACGGCGTCACGGACTCTTCCGTGCTCGACTCGATCGAGACCTATGAATCCCTCCTTGTGGATTCTCTGGGCCGGAACTGGGGCATCGACGAGACGGCCCTTCCAAAGCGTCCTTATAAGATCGCCCTGTTCTACATCGACAGGCCGGGAGCGAGTATTCACGCGGCGGGACAGGAACTCGTGCTCCGCTACCTCGAGGCCATCCTCGCTTCCTCGTCGCGGGCCGCGATCCTCCCCGTCGCGCCCAAGGTCCTTTCTTTTGCCGAGGCCTTCAAGACGGCGCGCGAGGCCGAGGCCGACTACTTCGCGATAGTGTCGGTCAAGGAGACCGAGCGAGACCTCGAGATCGATGCCGACATGCGCGTCGCCCGAACCGGCAGTCCCGCAAGCTCGTTCCGGTCGTACAGGACGGGCAACGATAAAGTCAAGAACTGCGCGTCGCGGGCGGCCGATCTCATCATCTCCGCCCTGCCTCCACTGGGCTCCCTCATCAAGCGGAGCCAGGACCGCGTCCTCGTGGACCTGGGCAAGGCCGACGGCCTAAGCCCGGACGCCAAGCTCGTCGTCGTGAAGAAGGGAGCGGTACAGGCCAGGCCGGAAGGCCTCGGCATCTCGTATCCGCCTTCCTCCGTCCTCGGCGAGATAAGCCTGACCTCCATCGGCGAAGAGGCGAGCGAAGGTACGCTCAAGAGCGCGGGCTTTTTCGACACGGTCAACATAGGCGATCAGGCGGTACTGGCCCTCTCCGCTCCAAAAGCGCCGACCGCCGAGCCGCAGAAGGAATGGCCCGGACTCTTCACCGCGGTGAGCGCGCTCCGCTAGAGCGCATAATCATGCATGCAAAGGAGAACTGATGAACCCTTACATCGAGACGGTCCTCGGGGACCTCAGAACGCGCTATCCCTGGGAGACCGAATTCCTACAGGCCGTCGAGGAAGTCCTCGAATCCATATCGCCCCTCGTCGACGCCGAGCCCAAGTACAGGTCGCAGCGAATCCTCGAGCGCATAACGGAGCCCGAGCGCAGCGTGATGTTCCGTGTGCCCTGGATGGACGATAAAGGCAGCTACCATATCAATCGCGGCTATCGCGTCCAATTCAATTCGGCGATCGGTCCCTACAAAGGCGGCATACGCTTCCACCCCAAGGTCTCGCTCTCCACGCTCAAGTTCCTCGGTTTCGAGCAGGTATTCAAGAACTCCCTCACCGGCCTGCCCATGGGCGGCGGCAAGGGCGGATCGGATTTCGACCCCAACGGCAAGAGCGAGAACGAGATCATGCGCTTCTGCCAGAGCTTCATGTCCGAGCTCTTCCGGCACGTCGGCGCGGACACCGACGTCCCCGCCGGCGACATCGGCGTAGGCGGCCGCGAGATCGGCTTCATGTTCGGGCAGTACAAACGCCTCGCCAACCAGTGGAACGGCGTGCTCACGGGCAAGGGCCTGGGGTTCGGCGGCTCCCTCGTCAGGCCCGAGGCCACGGGCTTCGGCGCCGTCTATTTCGCGAAAGAGATGCTCGCGGAAAAAGGCGACAGCCTGGCGGGCAAGACCGTCTCCGTCTCGGGCTTCGGCAACGTGGCCTGGGGCGCCTGCATCAAGGGCAGCCAGCTCGGCGCCAAGGTCGTCACGATCTCGGGGCCCGACGGCTACATTTTCGACCCCGAGGGAATCGGCACGAAGGACAAGTGGGACTATCTCTTGCAGATGCTCGTGATAAACCGCGACAAGGTCGAGACCTACGTCCGCAAGTTCCCGAACGCCAAGTTCTTCGCGGACCGCAAGCCCTGGGAGCAGAAGGTCGACATCGCGATGCCCTGCGCGATCCAGAACGAGCTGAACGGCGACGACGCGAGGGCCCTCATCGCGAACGGGGTGAGCACGGTGGTCGAGACCTCCAACATGGGCTGCACCGCCGAGGCCTGGAAGCTCTTCGTCGAGAAGAAGATACCCTTCGCCCCGGGCAAGGCGGCCAACGCCGGAGGCGTCGCCACCTCGGGCCTCGAGATGAGCCAGAACTCGATGCGCCTTCTCTGGAGCGCGGAAGAAGTGGATCAGCGCCTGCACGAGATCATGACCAACATACACAAGGCCTGCGTCGAGAACGCCAGGAAGTACGGCTTCGAGGGCAACTACGTCGTCGGCGCCAACATCGCCGGCTTCAAGAAGGTGGCCGACGCGATGATAGACCAAGGGCTGGTGTAGGGGAGCGCTTGCCATTTCTCCATGCGGGCGTTGTATACTTCCGATGAGATCAAGTAATGCGGAGGCAATCCATGCGCTCCCGACGCCCTGTCGCCTTCGTACTTTCCGCTGCCTTCCTGGTGTTTGGTATCCACGTTCTCGCGGCCCAGGCCGGCGGTCCGCGCTACGCCCTCGTGATCGGTAACGGGAATTATAGCGAGCTCGGGCGGCTCAAGAATCCCGCGAACGATGCCGCCGACATGGGCCAGGCATTAAAAGAGCTTGGCTTCAAGGTCAAGCTTCTCGTCGACGCCGATCTTCCCTCGATGGAGGACGCTGTCGTCAGGCTCGGCAGCGACCTCGCCCAGTCGGCCGACTCGGTGGGATTCTTCTTCTACGCAGGACACGGCGTGCAGGCGGGGGGGACCAACTACCTCATCCCCGCCGATGCGCGGATCGCCTCGGAAGCCTTCCTCAAGAACAAGGCTCTGCCCGCCCAGTCCATTCTCGACACTCTCCAGGGAGCGAGAAACGCGCTCAACGTCGTCGTGTTGGACGCGTGCAGGGACAATCCCTTTTCCTGGGGGCGCTCCGCCACGAGGGGCCTCAGCGTTGTGGGCAGCCAGCCGACGGGGAGCATCGTGGCCTACGCGAGCGTGAGCTTTGCCTTCTCCAAGGTCGCGGCGCCGGCCAAGGCCGCCTTTTTCGCAGGCAACTACGAGCCTTATTCGGATATAAGCAGCCACGGAGAAAATTACCTCCTCGGATGGAAGATCGCCGTCCGATCGGGAATCCTGGTGAAGGTCGGCATCATCTCGAAAGGCCCGGGCTCGGACATCAGGATGGCCCTCTATGATGACAATGGCGACTATCCCGGAAAGCTCGTCGCCTCGACTTCCGCGACCCTCCCCCCGGAAGGGGGCCGAAGCGAGATTCCGATAGGACCGGTCGGCCTGCCCGCGGGTGGTTATTGGCTGATGGTCCAGTACGCCAAGGCCACAAACATCCTGGCGGACACGAGCGGGAAGAGGGACAAGCAGATCTATTACATAAGCCTGACGGATAAGGACAGCCTTCCCTCGAACTATCCCTCAGGGGCGATGAATTTCAAAGGCTTCCAGGTGAACTACTACCTGGTCATGACTGAGCGCTGAGGGGATTTCTCCGTCGGCGCGCTGGTGGATATTGTTGATCTCATTATGGGTCAGGCCTCGCTTCGATCGCTGTGTAGTCCGGAACGATGCCCCTGGATTGACAAAGAAAGCGGGTACCACTGAAGTTCCCGCCACAGGTCTCTCGCCTCTGCGAAGGGACCCACCCTCGGCAGGAACCGCGCATGTTGCATCCGCGTCGGCCTTCGTCCATAATCAACCAATGTACTTCAACGACCTGGTCGAGTCCTACGACAATTCTCGAGTCGAGCGCAACGCCTTCCATGACCTCATGCGCTACAGGGTGCGCGAGGTCCTCCTCGTCGCGAGCCTCTACGAATCCTTCGTGGTCGAATCGGACGGTGTGCTCACCGAGCAGATATATGGCGAGTACTTCAAGCTCCACCTCAACACGGTGCCAAGGATAACCTGCGCCTACACCGCGGAGGCCGCCCTCGAGATGTTCCGCGAGGGGCGTTTCGACCTCGTCGTCCTGATAGCCGGCCTGGATTTCGAGCAGCCCCTCGGCCTCGCGCGCTCGATGAAGGAAGAGTGGCCCGGCGTGCCCGTCCTCCTCATGGTGACGAACAACACGAGCCTCGCCGCATTGGATTGCGCCGAGCGGGGCTCGCAGAGCGAGCCTCGCTCGCTGAGGTCGGGCCTCGAGGCGGTGGACAGGGTCTTCGTGTGGAACGGCTACTCGAAGCTCTTCGTCGGGATGCTCAAGGTGGTCGAGGATCTGCGGAACGTCGACTCCGACACGCGCACGGGCCTCGTGCGCGTCATCCTTCTCATCGAGGATTCGGTGCGCTATTACTCGCGCTACCTGCCCCTGCTCTTCCAGGTGGTGCAGCGCCAGGCCCAGGCCCTCATCGAGGCGGAGAAGGGCGTCGAGACCCACAAGCTCCTGCGCGCCCGGGCGAGGCCCAAGATTCTCCTCGCCTCGAGCTACGAGGAGGCGGTCGCCCTCTTCGATCGCTACGAACCCTACATCCTCACGGTGATAACCGACGTTCGATTTCCCCGAGGCGGGAAACCCGATCCGGAGGCCGGCTTCGACTTCATGCGCATGGCCAAGGGCAGGATCGCCGACCTCCCGGTGATGATCCAATCGAGCGAAGAGGGAGTCCGCGAGCGGGCCATCGCCATGGGCGCGGCCTTCGCCGACAAGAACTCCGAGTCGCTCGAGCACGAGCTCGCGAGCTTCCTCCACGACAGCCTGGGCTTCGGGCCCTTCCTGTTCCGGATGCCCAACGGGGCGCCGGTAGCCGAGGCCCGCGACATCGACGAGTTCATGGGCCTTCTCGAGGAGGTGCCCGAGGAATGCCTTGTGTTCCACGCGAGCCGAAACGACTTCTCGACCTGGCTGACCGCCCGCGGAGAGCTGCGTTTCGCCGAGCGGCTCAAGCCCTACAGGATAGGCGACTTCGGCACCACCGGCGCGATGCGCGATTTCATCGTCAAGCTGCTCCGCGAGGCGCGCGCGGAGAGGGTGCGGGGCGCCATTCCCTACTACGAGGCCACTACCTGCCGCGACGAGAACTGCCTCTCGAGGCTCGGGGACGGTTCGGTGGGGGGAAAGGGCAGGGGCCTCATTTTCATAAAAAGCCTCCTCGACAACGTCAGCTTCCCCCGCTACGTCCAAGGCATAGACGTCAAGATCCCCCGCACCGCCTTCATCGGCATAGACGAGTTCGAGCTCTTTCTCGAGTCCAACGGCATGTGGTCCTACGCCTTCTACGAATCGTCGCTTCGCGACGATTCGACGGGCGAGGGGAAGGACGAAGAGCTTCGCCGGCGCTTCATCGATACCAAGCTCTCGGACAGGCTCGAGGAGAAGCTCGATCGATTCGTCGTCGGCACCGACCGGCCCCTCGCCGTGCGCTCCTCCGGCCTCTTCGAGGACATGCTCCAGGTGCCCTTCTCGGGCATCTACGAGACCTACATCATCCCCAACTCCCACCCCGACGCGGCGGTACGCGGCCGTCAGCTCACCTTGGCGGTTAAGCTCATCTACGCGAGCCTTTTCTCCCAGAAGACCCGTGCCTACTTCGACATGGCCGGCTATGCCCTCGAGGAGGAGAGGATGGGCGTGGTGATCCAGGAGCTCGTCGGGACACGGCGCGGCCGCTGGTACTACCCCCACGTCTCCGGCACGGCGCAGTCCTATAACTATTACCCGGTGTCCTATCTTAAGCCCGAGGACGGGCTCTGCGTCTCGGCACTGGGCCTGGGCTCCTACGTGGTGGGAGGCGGGCCGGCGCATCGCTTCTGTCCCAAATATCCCAAGCTCGACGTCGTCTCCACCGAGCGCGTCCTCGACTCCTCCCAGCGCGTGTTCCGCGCCCTGGACATGGAGAACGACGAGCCCGATATCCTCTCGGGCGACGAAGCCGCGTTATGCGAAATCGATATCGAGGAAGCCGAGGTCGACCCGAGCTTCGGCCTCATCGCATCCACCTGGGACATGGCGAACGACAGGCTTTCCCCGGGCGTCGGGGCGAGCGGCCCGCGGGTCATCGACCTCGCGAACATACTCAAGCACGACGTCCTGCCCTTCGCCGAGGCGGTCGACATGGTCCTCGACATGGGCTCGCGCTCGATGGGAACGCCCGTGGAGATCGAGTACGCCCTCAACCTCGACGAGCCGAGCGGCGTGCCCGCCCTTTACCTGCTTCAGCTCAAGCCCCTCATACGCAGCGAGGGCAAGGCCGTCGTGGACATCGAGTCCCTGGATCGCGCCGAGTGCTTCATCTACTCCGACCGCAGCATGGGCAACGGCCGCGACGCGAGCGTGTCGGACGTCGTGTGGGTGGACCCGAGGCGATTCGAGCGCTCGGCAACCTTCGCGATAGCCTCGGAGATAGAGGAGCTCGATAAGGAGATGCGCGCCCTCGGCCGGCGCTACGTCCTCGTCGGCCCGGGCCGCTGGGGCACGCGCGACCGCTGGCTCGGCGTGCCCGTCGCCTTCACGCAGATCTCGATGGCACGCGTCATCGTCGAGGCCGACCTGCCGGAGTTCAAGGTCGAGTCCTCCCTCGGATCGCATTTCTTCCACAACGTTACGAGCATGAACATCGGTTACTTCACCGTGCCCTGGAATGGCGAGGGCTCGGTGGACTGGGATTGGCTCTACTCGATCGCGCCCGCGCGCTCCACCGTCCACTGCTCGCGTACCTTCCTACAGGAACACTTGGAAATCCTGATGGATGGAAGACGGAGCGTCGCGGCCATACGAAAGCGATGCTCCCCGCTCGATCCGGTTTCCCTTTAACACCGTTCTCGGCGCATTTCGCTTGCTAGATGCCGCGGACCTTGTTACCATGTGTTCGTTCGAAGCAATTTTTCCGCGTTGTGTGATTCCATGAACAGAAACATGGAGGGGAGGTCTTCGTGAGCTACGCATTGGACTTTATGGCTGAGGTAAAAGCGAAGAATCCTGGGGAGCCGGAATTCCACCAGGCCGTCCAGGAAGTGGTTGATTCCCTTGTGCCCGTGTTCGACAAGAGTCCGCACTATCGAAAGGCCAAAGTGCTCGAGCGCATCTGCGTGCCCGAGCGGACCGTGATCTTCCGCGTGCCCTGGATCGACGACAAGGGCGAGATACAGATCAACCGCGGCTACCGGATCGAGATGAACAGCGCGATCGGCCCCTACAAGGGCGGTCTCCGTTTCCACCCCACCGTCTATCTCGGCATTCTCAAGTTTCTCGCCTTCGAGCAGGTTTTCAAGAATTCGCTCACGACCCTGCCCATGGGCGGAGGCAAGGGCGGCTCCGACTTCGATCCCCACGGCAAGAGCGACATGGAAGTGATGAAATTCTGCCAGAGCTTCATGACCGAGCTCTGCCGCCACATAGGGCAATTCACCGACGTGCCCGCCGGCGACATCGGCGTCGGCGGCCGCGAGATCGGCTACATGTTCGGGCAATACAAGAGAATCCGCAACGAGTTCGTCGGCGTCCTCACCGGCAAGGGCATAAAATGGGGTGGCTCCCTCATCAGGCCCGAGGCCACGGGCTACGGCTGTGTGTACTTCGCCCAGGAGATGCTCGCCACGCGGGGAGAAACCTTCAAGGGCAAGACCTGCCTCGTGTCGGGATCGGGCAACGTGGCCCAGTACACGGTAGAGAAGCTCCTCCAGCTCGGCGCCAAGCCGGTCACGCTCTCCGACTCCGACGGCCACGTTTACGACGAGGCCGGCATCGACGCCGAGAAGCTCGCCTTCGTCCTCGACCTCAAGAACAACCGCCGTGGGCGCATCTCCGAGTACGCGACAAAATACAGGAGCGCGGTGTACGTCCCCTACGACTCGGCCAAGGGCTTCAATCCCATCTGGGACCACAAGGCCGACTGCGCCTTCCCCAGCGCCACGCAGAACGAGATCAACCTCAAGGACGCGCAGAACCTCCTCAAGAACGGCGTCTACGTCGTCGGCGAGGGGTCGAACATGCCGACCGTTCCCGACGGCGTGGAGCTCTTCATCGAGAAGAAGATTCTCTACGCTCCCGGCAAGGCTGCCAACGCGGGCGGAGTCGCCACATCGGGCCTCGAGATGTCTCAAAACAGCCTGCGCATGAACTGGAGCCGACAGGAGGTCGACGGCCACCTGCAAAACATCATGAAGAACATCCACCAGTCCTGCGTCGAGGCCGCCGCCGCCTACGGCATGCCCGGCAACTACGTCGCGGGCGCCAACATCGCCGGTTTCCTGAAGGTCGCCGACGCGATGCTGGATCAGGGGGTGGTGTAATCGTATAAAGGGGGAGCGCATGACGCCTATGAGGCAGAACTCCCCGTCAGACATTCGGTCAAGCGGCGAAAGAACATTTTCAGTACTGCCTTGGGCGGGGCCTGTCACGCGAATCCGCGTACCCCACTTCGCGGAGTACCGCTCCGCGGGGCACGTGGTTCGCGTGACACCCGCCTGCCCACTGCAGTCAGGAAAAGAGTCACAGCCCTAGGCCGATCCACGCCGCGTTCTCTTCATGGAGCGCGATGCCTTCCCTCGGCACCGGGGAGTTCTGTTGCGATTCGCTAAACAGGGGCGATTGGATGTCGTGGCTCCCCCTGTCTTCGGCCTCCTGACACGTATGACGCCGAAGCGCGTCGCCCAAACCCGCCCGAATCCTCGAGCTTGCCCTCGACGGAGCCATGGGCCATAGGGCATCTTTAAAACTCGTTTTCGTTCCTCGAAAACGAGTTTTTTCCTTAGATTTCGCCCTCAGGGAACCAACACTGAAAGGGTTAATAGAGGTTCCCCAGAGTCGATGCAGGGTGAGGAGGTTTCGATGTGCGACACTCTGTATGCGGGTCCGGCGGCGAGCGGCGGCGGCCGCGCTTGGTTCGCCAAGAACTCCGATCGCAACCCGGCGGAACCCCAGGCAATCTGCATCGTGCCGCGCCGCCCGCCCGCGCCCGTGATGCAGGTTTCGGGCAGGCGCTTCACCTGGCCCGACCGCGGCCATTCCTTCGTCCTCTCGCGGCCCACGTGGATGGAGGGCGGGGAGATGGGCGTGAACGAGAAGGGCGTCGCCATCGGCAACGAGGCCGTCTTTTCCCGATTCAAGGCCAAGAAGAAGGGTGTCCTCGGCATGGACATTCTCAGGGCGGCCCTGGCCCATGCCGACTTCGCGGCCGATGCCCGCGACTTCATCTGCGCCTTCGTCGAGAAGGAGGACCAGGGAGGGAACGGGGCCTATAAAGGAAGCCTCGTCTACTCGAACTCTTTTATGGTTGCCGACACGGAGGGAGCCTACGTCGTCGAGACCGCCGGGCGCCGCTGGGCCTGGAAGGCGACCCCGTCCATCGCCACTATCTCCAATGCCTATTCGATCGGGGCCGATTACGAGGGCCTCGACGAAGCGACCCGGGCCGAGAAAATAGGATCCTGGCGCGAGCACGTCCAGGACCCCTTCTATCTTCTCTTCACGAAGGGCGACGCTCGCCGCGCATGCACCGGCGGCCTCTCCTGCGCGAGGCCGTGCCGGATATCTCCCTCGGGACCGTACTCGCGGCCCTCCGTTCTCATGGGGGCCAAAGCCCGGGTAAGCTCGGGATGGCGGCTCCTTGCATACACGGCGCGGGCTTCCCCATGAAAAGCGCGACGACGGCGAGCATGGTCTACGAATACCTTCCGGCGGGAGCTCCGGCCGCGGGTATCCTCTGGTTCACCGGCGCCTCTTATCCCTGCCTCTCCGTCTTCGCGCCCATCCTCCTCGCAAACGGCGTCTTCATCCCGCTCTGGACTCTCTACGATTACGCTGAGGGAGGGCCCGCTTCCGCGCGGGCTTGGGAGCTCGGCCGCCATCGGGCCATGCGCGGAGGCGGCGCCGCCCGCTCCGTCGATCCCGATTTCGTCGAAAGGCGCGACGGGATTCAGGCGAGGCTTGTCGCCGCCGCCGGCGAGGCCGCGCTGTTGCCCATAGAGACTGATGTCATCGCCAGCGCACGTCGCGCGGTCGACGGAGCGATGGCGGAGTGGGAAGCCTTCCTCGAGGGCGACTAAGTGACATCGGTAGGAAATTCGCGGGAAATGCCTCTGCTCTTACTGCTGGGACCCTCTATCAACCCTTTCAGGGTTGGTGGCCCGGACAGCGCGAGCGAGAAAATCATGGATATTGTTTTTTAATTGAAGCCCACCTTACGGATGGGTGTTAAGACGGGCATAATCTCGATATCGGAGGTGGCGGTGTATTTCGACGAGCTCGTCGACGCCTACGAGGCGTCACGCAGGGAGCGCAACGTTTTCCACGATCTCATGCGCTGGCGCGTCCGCGAGGTCCTCCTCGTCGGAAGTCTCTACGATTCCTTCGTCGTCGAGTCCGACGGCATCCTCAACGAGCAGGTCTATGGCGAGTATTACAAGCTCAACCTCAACACCGTCCCTCGGATAAGTTCGGCCTATACCGAAGAGACGGCGCTCGAGCTGTTCGGGTCGAGAGGCTTCGATTTGGCGATATTGATGGCCGGCCTCGATTTCGAGAGGCCGCTGGCGATCGCCAGCGCAATGAAGGAGGCACGGCCCTCGGTCCCGGTCCTTCTCCTCGTCACAAACAACTCGAGTCTCGAGCGCCTCGACCTCTCCAGGCCCGAGCTTGCCGCCATAGACAAGGTATTCGTGTGGAACGGCTACTCCAAGCTCTTCGTGGGGATGCTTAAATATATCGAGGACGCGCGCAACGCCCAGGCCGACACGAGGACCGGCCTCATCCGCGTAGTCCTCCTTATCGAGGACTCGGTCCGCTACTATTCCCGCTACCTCCCCCTCCTTTACCAGGTCGCGATGCGGCAGACTCAGAGCCTCATCGAGGGGGAGAAGGGTGGCGAGACCTACAAGCTCCTTCGCGCCCGCGCCAGGCCCAAGGTTCTTCTCGCCTCGAGCTGGGAGGAGGCCTACTCGCTCTTCGAACTCTACGAGCCCTATATCCTCACGGTGATCACCGACCTGAGCTTTCCGCGGAAGGGTAAGCCCGACGCCCTGGCCGGGCTCGACTTCCTGCGCATGGCCAAGGGCAGGATCAAGGATCTGCCGGTCATGATCCAATCGAGCGAAGGCGGAAGCCGAGAAAAAGCGGCCGAGTTCGGTGCGGCCTACGCCGATAAAAACTCCGAATCCCTCGAGCGGGAACTCGGCGACTACCTCCGCGACAGCCTCGGCTTCGGGCCCTTCCGCTTCCGCAGCCCCGATGGCGCCCCGTTGACCCAAGCCGCCACGATGGACGAGTTCATAGCGGCGCTGGCGGACCTGCCCTTGGACTCGCTCCTCTACCACGCCCAGCGCAACCACTTCTCGGCCTGGCTCCTCGCGCGGGGCGAGATCGAGTTCGCCAAAGTCCTGCGCGACTACGAGATCGCCGACTTCGCGACGGCCTCCGAGATTCGCGGTTTCCTCATCCGGGTGCTAGTCGATGCCCGCAAGGACAGTTCGCGAGGCACGATTCCCAACTTCGACGAGGCGGCTTTCCGAGACGAGGACAGCCTGACGCGTCTCGGCGATGGGTCGGTGGGCGGCAAGGGCCGGGGTATCCTCTTTATCCGGAACCTCCTCGACAACCTCGATTTTGCCCGCTACCTCGGCGAGTTCGACGTCAAGGTGCCGCGCACTTCCTTCGTGGGAATCGACGAGTTCGAGCGCTTCCTCGAATCGAACGGACTATGGTCCTACGCCTACTACGACGCCCAATCGGAGCTCGAGCTGAGGGAGCGCTTCCTGGCCTCGCCCCTGGACGCGGACTTCGTGCGCAGACTCGAGCGCTACGTGGCCGCCGTTAAGGGGCCGCTGGCCGTCCGGTCCTCGGGCCTCTTCGAGGACATGCTGATGGTGCCCTTCTCGGGAGTCTACGACACCTATATTATCCCGAACTGCCACCCCGATTCGGCGAAGCGGCTCGGACAGTTGACGGCGGCCATAAAACTGATTTACGCGAGTCTCTTCTCCGTCACGTCGAGGTCTTACTTCGAGCTCGCGAAGTACAACCTCGAGGAAGAGAGGATGGCGGTAGTAATCCAGGAGCTCGTGGGGAGTCGGCGCGGGAGGTGGTTCTATCCCCACGTCTCCGGCACCGCGCAATCCTTCAACTATTATCCGCTCTCCTACGCCAAGCCCGAGGACGGGCTCTGCGTTGCCGCCCTGGGATTAGGATCCTACGTCGTGGAGGGCCTGCCCTCGTACCGCTTCTGCCCACGCTATCCCAAGCTCGAGGCCATGCCGCCCGCCAAGCTCCGCAGCGACTCGCAGCGGCATTTCCGAGCCCTCGACATGGAGACGGCCGAACCCGACCTCAGGCGGGGAGAGGATGGCGACCTGGTCGACCTCGAGCTTTCCGTCGCCGAAAGCGATCCCGCATTTTCCCTCCTTGCCTCGACCTGGGATGCCCAGAACGACCGGCTCGTGCCGGGCATCGCGCCCAAGGGTATGCGCGTCGTCGACCTCTCGAGCATCCTCCAGTTCGATGCTCTGCCCTTCGCCCGCGCGATCGACATGGTTCTCGACGTAGGCTCCCGCTCGATGGGAACTCCCGTCGAGATCGAATACGCCCTCAATCTCGACGAGGCTTCGGGCAAGGCCGCCCTCTACCTACTCCAACTGAAGCCACTCATCCGGGCGGAGCAGGGACAGAGCTTCGAGTTCGATTGCGCCGACCCCGAAGAGGCTTTCATACTCTCGGAAAAAAGCATGGGAAACGGGCGCGACGGGACGATTTGCGATATCGTCTGGGTCGATCTGACACGCTTCGACCGCTCCGTGACCGAGGTCGCGGCAAGGGAGATTGAGGAACTAGACCACGAGCTCCGTGCCCTCGGGAGGCAATACGTGCTCATCGGTCCCGGGAGATGGGGCACGCGGGACAGGTGGCTCGGGATTCCCGCGGTATACTCGCAGATCGCGAACGCGCGCATCATCGTCGAGACCGAGATGCCCGGCTTCCCCGTCGATTTTTCCTTCGGCTCCCACTTCTTCCACAACGTGACCAGTATGAACATCGGATTCCTGACGGTCCCCGGAGAGGGACAGAACTTCGTCGACTGGCACTGGCTATCCTCCTTTCCGCCGGAGCGGCGGACCGCCCACTGCGCCCGTACCCGCCTGGCCGAGCCTCTAGAGATAGTTATGGACGGGCGGAAAGGAAGGGCAATAGTCCGCAAGCGGGCAGCCTCGGAGTAGTAGGGCGGGCTTTCAATGCCCCGGAATCACGGGTATTTCGGAGAAGCCTTCGGTGATCGGCCGTAGTAGCGTTTAAAGACTTCGGAAAAATGGCTTTGGCTTCGATATCCCACGAGATTGGCGGCTTCTTTGCAGCTCATTTCCTCCTCATCGATAAAATGTCGCGCATATTCCATTCTTTTCATGATGACGTACTCGTATACACCCACGCTATTGGTCCGCTTGAAGTCCCTCTTCAGTTTGGCGACGCTGACGCTGAGCTCCTTCGCAAGCTCGGAGAGAGAAGGCGGATTTTAAAACCGAGAATCCAGCAGCTCGCGGGCTTCCTTCATCCGACGCTCGTCTTTCGGGTCAATCGAAAAGCCCCGTTTTGAAAGGTCGTCGATCCGCAACATGGTCTGAAGAGAGGCAGCCACGAGCTCGAGTGCCATGCCTTCCACGTACAGGCGCTGTACCCCGCCCCTGTACCTCGTGTTCTTGAGACGCTCTACGAACATACCGGCCCTTGAATCGAAGGTCGAAACAATAAGAGAAGGTTCGAGGCCGGGTTCAGTGACGCACCTCCAGAAATCTTCCGGCGGATGCGCGTCACAGTCTTCTATTACCTCGAGAATAAAGTCATGGCTGATGACGAGAGTCAGAAAATCGAAGGCATCCGTGGGAGGGTACTCGAACTGAATGGTCGCAGATGGCGAGGCAATGCAAAGATTCCCATTGGAGACAGGGAAACGTTCGGGCTTCCCATCGATCCAGACCCAGGGAGAACCGACTTTCTTGGCATAGCCAAACTTTAGCATGGGAGACGGTGTGCTCGTTTCGACGCGAACCATGTCAGGGGAAGGACCATGTCCTATAATCATGACGCCTATGTCCTGACGGGCCTTTATCGTTCTGAGACTGCCTTTGCCGAAAAGGGGAGGGAGAGGCTGCGAGACGTCGATCAATGGATCCTGATAGACCTTCAATTTCTCATTTTTGCCGTCCGGGCCTAAAAAGACGAGAGAGGTCTCGAGCGAAGCTGCTTTCATTATTTTTTCAGTATAACGACGGTTGATTCCGGTGGAAGGGGGGCATATACGTAAGAATGAGCTTTTAGGATAAAAATTGAGCCTTTTCCGGCAATGTTTATTAATAAATAGCTAAAACATGATGGGAGAATAAGGATAAGACTAAGATTACAAAGGAGAAGCTGATGGAAATGAAAAAGCGTGGAGGGGGATTCAAGGTTTTTTCGGCGGCTGCGCTGGCAAGCGCCTTGTTTATCGCCTGCGTTTCGACCGGCGGCCCCAGCGAGGCGAACAGCCCTGCAGCATCCGGGAATCAAACCAGCCTCTTGCCGGAGAAGCTCGTCCAGCGGCATATCGATGATATGGCTTTGCAGCGCGTTCTGGACGCGAAGACCGGGATGGCCTTCGCTCAGGGTGTCGGATGGGATGTCGCCTCTTCCGACGACATGAAGACATATATAGTTTCCAAGCCTTACGTGGCAGCGAACGTAAAAGGAAAGGTCGTCAGTCATTTCAGTTTCGTTCCTCTTTTTGACACGGACAAAGATAAGGATAATTCCGTCGGCGGCCTCAATCTCGGATGGCCCGACATACTTTCCGGATACAGCCTGGCAATGTCGCCGGAAGGAACCGTGGCCGGAATCGGGGCTCCAGGGAGGGAAAAAGGAAGCGGGGCGATATATATATTCGCCAAATCGGATCAAGGCTGGATCGCCGATAAAGATGGAGACATACAGACTGCCTTAGGCGGCGCGCCATATTAAGTTGACTGTTTCTTGCTCTTGATTGGCAACAATGCGTAATTCCAGTCTCCGTGGAATTTTGCTCGCTTGATATTCAACGCTGCAAGTTCTTCGTCGCT
>JBEKVO010000039.1:0-36720 GCA_049513895.1 Rectinemataceae bacterium
TGCCATCCTTCGGATGACATCAAGAGCCCTTCGATCAAACTGCCTGCCATCTATCTCATCCATGATCCATGATATCATGGATTCCGCGATTGTGTAGACTATTCACGCGACTGGATAGTAATGGCCGAAAAAAGAAGCCACGTCGACAAGAAATCCAATCTCCCCATCGCGGAAGAGGCCAATAGACACTGTTTGGCATGCCACTATTTCGACTATGGCACCTGCCACAAAGAGATGCGCCGCGTAGCTCCCGATTCGACTTGCGCGTCCTGGGAAACCCGACACGAGATCGCCGGCCTCACGGTTTGGGAGGTACTGGCACGAGAAGGCTGAGCCTTTCTCTTGTCCGGTGCAAAGCGGTATTCAGCCTGGAATGAGCGAAACACAATAAGGCTTTCGCCTTCGCGCCTACCAACGATAATGCGCGGCCGTTTAGCAACGCGAAAGCCGGGCACTGGCCCGGCTTTCGCGAGAGCTCACAAAGCCTTCGCCTACCATCTATAATGGGCGAAGGCTTTGTTCGCTTCGGCCATCTTGTGGGTGTCTTCTTTTTTCTTTACCGCAGTGCCGGTGTTGTTGAAGGCGTCGAGGAGTTCGTCGGCGAGCTTATCGGACATAGCCTTGCCCGAACGGCTTCGCGCGGCGTTGATAAGCCAGCGCATCGCGAGGGCCTCGCGGCGGGTATCGCGAATCTCGACGGGGACCTGGTAAGTCGCGCCGCCGACGCGGCGGGACTTGACCTCGACGAGGGGCTTCGCGTTGTCGAGCGCCTTCAGGAATACCTCGAGCGCGGGGACGTTGGCCTTCTTCTGCATCGCGTCCATCGCATCGTACATGATGCGAGTGTTGATGGACTTTTTGCCCTGCCACATCATGCGACACACGAATTTCGTCAGGATGACGGAATTGTACTTGGGATCGGCGAGGTGTCCCCTGTCGATCGTCTTCTTTTTTCGGCCCATATGTTAAATCTCCCCCTATGCCTTCGGCCGCTTGGCGCCGTACTTGGAGCGGCCCTTCTTGCGGTCCTCGACGCCGAGGGTGTCCTTCGCGCCTCGGATGATGTGGTAGCGCACGCCGGGGAGGTCCTTTACACGGCCCCCGCGGATGAGTACCACCGAGTGCTCCTGAAGGTTGTGGCCGACACCGGGGATGTAAGCGGTAACCTCGATCCCGTTGGAGAGCCTGACTCGGGCTACCTTTCGGAGTGCCGAGTTAGGCTTCTTGGGCGTGACTGTCATGACGCGAGTACATACACCGCGCCTCTGCGGGCACTCTTCGAGCGCCGGGGCCTTGTTCCGCCATTTGGAAGCCTTTCGGCCGAGGCGGATTAGCTGGTTGATCGTCGGCATCTATGCTTCGACTCCCTATTGTATCGGGCCTCAGCATGGCCCGACGATATATTGGTACGCGAAAACCTGCTATCGCAAGCCGGAAACCCGGCACGAAACAAAAGGATAGACCGTAGCCCCGAGCACTGTCAAGACGCCATCAGTCCTCTTCGGCGTCGTTCGCGAGGCAAGCTCGCGCGCCGAGCGCCGCTCGGCGGGGCAGTTTCGCCGTAGATACTGACGCCATCAGTCCTCTTCGGCGTCAGTATCTACGGGCTCGAAGCCTTCGTCGTTCTCGAATACCTCGTCCTCTTCGAAAGTCGCGCCGTTCTCGGCCCTTTCCTCTATCGCGGGCATGGGCAGGAGCTCCTTTTCCCGGCGGCGCTTCTCGAGAACCTCCGCTACAAACGCGTCGAGATCGTCATTTTCCGAATCGGAGAGCCTGATGTTGCGGTACTTCCTCATGCCGGTCCCCGCGGGAATGAGGTGGCCGATTATGACGTTCTCCTTCAGACCGCGCAGCGTGTCGGTCGCGCCGGCGATGGCCGCGTCCGTGAGAACGCGCGTCGTCTCCTGGAAGGATGCCGCGGCGAAGAAGGAGTCTATCTTGAGGCTTGCGCGGGTGATGCCGAGGAGAAGCGGACGCGCGACGGAACTCTGGCCGCCCTCCTGGACGACGCGCTTGTTCTCCTCGTGGAAGCGGAACTTATCCACCTGCTGCCCATAGATGAACTTCGTGTCGCCGGGAGCGACGATCTCCACCTTTTTCATCATCTGCCTGATGATGACGCCGATGTGCTTGTCGTTGATGGTGACGCCCTGGAGGCGATAAACCTGCTGGACCTCGTCCATCAGGAAGCGCTGGCAGTTCTGCTCGCCCATGATGTTCATTATGTCATGCGGGTTCTTATTCCCGTCGCAGAGTAGGTCTCCCGCCTCGACGGTGTCCCCGTCGCGGACGAGGAGCCTGCGGCCCATCGGCACAAGGTGCTTGTATTCCTTGTTGAAGATATCCTTGACCACGACTACGCGTTTGCCCTTCACTATCCCGCGGAAGGCCACGATGCCGGCGACGGTGGAGAGTACGGTCGGGGTTTTCGGTTTGCGCGCTTCGAAGAGCTCGCCGACGCGGGGCAGTCCGCCCGTTATGTCCATGGCCTTGGCGCTCTCTTTCAGCGTCTTGGCCAGGGTGCGTCCCGCCTTTACAAGCTCGCCGTCCTCGACGTTGAGGTAGGCGCCGCCCGGCAGGAAATAGGTCACGGTCTCGTTGCCCGCCTCGTCGGTGATGACGACGCGCGGCTGCTTGGCCTCGCGCTCGGCGGCGAACTCCGTTATCTTCTTCTCTATGTTGCCCGTCTCCTCGTTGATCTCTTCCTTGAGGGTAGAGCCGGGGATGATATCCTCGTAGCGGACATAGCCGTCGTGCTCCGAGATGATCGGGTCGGAGAAGGGATCGAAGGTGGCCAGGGTACCGTTGGCCGCGACGATGTCGCCCGGGTTCACGATGACTTCCGAGCCGTTGCGCACGTCGATCTTCTGATCCTGGGCTATGAGAAGGAGCCTGCCGGGGCCGCGCTTCGATTGCTCGGCGATTACCTTGGCGTAGGAGATGTCGGTCGCCTTGGCTATGGTCTTGTCGGCCTTCTGGACGATTCCGTCCCCTTTGAGGATCCGCTGTCCGTCCTGTACCAGGATCTTGTCGCCCTTGCCGATCTCGATGTTCGTGAAGATCTTGCAGGCGTGGAGAGCGCCCTTGCGGGTAAAGAGAGAGCGGCCTTCCGGCATCTTGACGTAGGTGCCCACGACGTCCGTGACGAGGACCGGGTATTTCAGATAGATGCGATTCTCCTCGGAAACCTTGGTCGCCGCGCCGCCGATATGGAAGGTGCGCATCGTGAGCTGGGTGCCGGGCTGCCCGATGGATTGGGCCGCGATGATCCCGACGGCCTCGCCGATCTCCACGGTGCGTCCGGTCGCGAGATTGCGGCCGTAGCACTTGCGGCATACGCCGTGCTTCGCCTCGCAGGTGAGGACCGTGCGGAGCGTCACCGCCTCGATGCCGGCCTCGTCTATCCTGTCCGCGATGTCCTCGGTGATCTCCTCGTTCGCCGCGACGATGAGATCGCCCGTGATGGGGTGGCGTATCGGGTCGAGGGCATAGCGCCCCACGATTCGTTCGCGCAGGGCCTCGATGATCTCCTCGCCGTCCTTGATGGGCGTATGGAGGGCCCCGTTGATGGTGCCGCAATCGTCCAGGTTGATGACGACGTCCTGGGAGATATCGACGAGGCGCCTGGTAAGGTAGCCGGCGTCGGCCGTCTTGAGGGCCGTGTCGGCCAGTCCCTTGCGGGCGCCGTTCGTCGATATGAAGAACTCGATTACCGAAAGGCCCTCGCGGAAGTTGGACCTGATCGGGAGCTCGATGATGTCGCCCGAGGGCTTGGCCATGAGGCCGCGCATCCCCGCCAGCTGGCGGATCTGATTGCGGCTTCCGCGCGCGCCCGAGTTGGCCATCATGTAGATGTTGTTGAATCCGGCGCGATCGCGCTCGAGGCCCTTCATCATCACCGCGGTGAGCTCCTCGTTCGTCTTGGACCAAACCTCGACTACGCGGTTATAGCGCTCTTCCTGCGTGATGTGCCCGGCCAGGTATTGCTTCTGGATCGAGTCGACCTGCTTGTTCGCCGCCTCTATCATCTCGGGTTTTTCGGGCGGGACGACGATGTCGTCCATGCCGATCGTAGCGCCGAAGAAGGTCGCATAGCGGAAGCCGTTGCTCTTGATCTCGTCGAGCATCTCGACGGTGACGTAGGGTCCTCGATCCTTGTATATCGCCTCGATGAGGGCTCGAAGCTCCTTGTCGCCCATCTGGTAGTTGATGTAAGGGACTTCGGCGGGCATGGACTCGTTCAGGAGTATGCGTCCGGCGGTCGTATCGAGCAGCGTGTCGGCGCCGATCTCTATGCTCTTGTTCACGCCGTTCCAGACCGGCCGCTTCGTGACCGGCACCTTGACCACCGCTTCGTAGTCGCAGGACTTGGCTTCGCAGGCCATGAGAAGCTCCTCGGGCGAGGAGAAGCGCCGGCCCTCCCCCTTCACGCCGGGCTTGTGACGGGTGAGGAAGTTGATGCCGAGGACCATGTCTTGCGAAGGGAAGACGATCGTCTTGCCGTTCGCGGGGTTGAGGAGGTTGCGGCTCGAGAGCATGAGGGTCCAGCATTCGGCCTGGGCGGCGCTCGTGAGCGGGACGTGGACGGCCATCTGGTCGCCGTCGAAGTCGGCGTTGTACGCGTGGCAGACGAGGGGGTGGAGCTTGATGGCCTTGCCTTCGACGAGGACGGGCTCGAAAGCCTGGATGCCGAGACGGTGCAGGGTCGGCGCGCGGTTGAGGAGTACCGGGTGTTCCTTGACCACCTCGTCGAGGACGGCGAAGACCTCGGGGGTCTCCGACTCGACGAGCATCTTGGCCTTCTTGATGTTGTAGACGACGTCCTTCTCGACGAGCTTTTTCATGATGAAAGGCTTGAAGAGCTCGAGGGCCATCTTGGTCGGCAGCCCGCATTGCCACATTTTCAGCTCGGGGCCGACGACGATGACCGAACGGCCCGAATAGTCGACGCGCTTTCCGAGTAGGTTCTGGCGGAACCTTCCCTGCTTGCCCTTGAGCATGTCCGACAGGGATTTGAGAGGCCTGTTGGAGGCGCCCTTCACGACGCGCTTCTTTTTCGAGTTGTCGAAAAGGGCGTCGACGGCCTCCTGGAGCATCCGCTTTTCGTTGCGGATGATGATGTCCGGCGCGTTGAGGCCCATAAGCCGCTTGAGCCGGTTGTTTCTGTTGATGACGCGGCGGTAGAGGTCGTTGAGATCGCTCGTCGCGAAGCGTCCGCCGTCGAGCTGGACCATCGGCCTTAGCTCGGGGGGGATTACGGGGACGACGTCGAGAACCATCCACTCGGGCTTGTTGTCGGAGTTGCGGAAGGACTCGCAAATCTCGATGCGCTTGAGGAGGCGCTTATCGGATTTGGGTCCCTTCTCGATCATCCGAACGCGGAGCTCCGCGGCGAGCTCGTCCATGTTGATCTGCTCAAGAAGAGAGCGTATGGCCTCGGCGCCCATGCCCGCCGTGAAGGCGCCGCCGTAGCGGTCCTGGGCCTCGTACCACTCCTCCTCGGTGAGGAGCTGCATCTTCTTGAGGTCGGTGTCGCCCGGATCGATGACGATGTACTTCTCGTAGTAGAGGACGGAGCGGAGGGCGGCGACCGGCAGGTCGAGCAGGAGGCCCATGCGGCTCGGGACCGAACGGTAGAACCAGATGTGCGATACGGGACTGGCGAGCTCGATATGGCCCATGCGCTCGCGGCGAACCTTGAAATGCGTCACCTCGACGCCGCAGCGGTCGCAGATGACTCCCTTGTAGCGGATCGATTTGAATTTGCCGCAATAGCACTCCCATTCCTTGGTCGTGCCGAAAATGCGCTCGCAGAAGAGGCCGTCCTTTTCGGGTCTCAGCGTGCGGTAATTGATGGTCTCGGGCTTCTTCACCTCGCCGTAGCTCCAGGCCCGGATCATGTCCGGACTGGCCAAGCGGATCATAATGCTATCGAAATCCTGTATATCGCGCATTTTCTTTCTCCCTCGATAGCCGAGCTTACGCTCAGTTACCTAGCAGTTCGCGAAGCGAACTGCGAATTTGAGATTCCGCGTAGCGGAATCTCAAAAGGCCCCCTGCTTGTTTATGATGTCCTCGTCGCGCTCCGTCAGCGCGATCTGCTTGCCCTTCGCGTCATAGACGCGGATGTCGAGGGCGAGGCCGCGGAGTTCCTGGACCATGACGTTGAAAGCCTCGGGTATGCCGGCCGAGGTGTGGGGCTCGCCCTTGACGATGGCCTCGTAGACCTTGGCACGCCCCGTCATGTCGTCGGACTTGATCGTGAGCAGCTCCTGCAAAGTGTTGGCGGCGCCGTAGGCCTCGAGGGCCCAGACTTCCATCTCGCCGAGTCGCTGGCCGCCGAACTGCGCCTTGCCGCCCAGTGGCTGCTGCGTAACCAGCGAATAGGGGCCGGTGGAGCGTGCGTGCATCTTGTCGTCGACAAGATGGTGCAGCTTCATGAAGTAGATGATGCCGACAGTGACGGGGTTCTGGAAATGCTCGCCGGTTCGGCCGTCGCGGACCGCGGCCTTGGAATTGACCGGCAGGCCCGCATCCTTGAGCTTCTGCTCGATTTGCTCCTGCGAGGGGGACTGGAAAACGTGGCATGAATACCATTCGTTCAGCGTACTGGCTGCCCAGCCGAGCTCGGTCTCCATGATCTGGCCGATGTTCATCCGCGAGGGGACGCCCAAGGGGTTCAAGCAGATATCCAGCGGCGTGCCGTCGTCGAGGTAGGGCATATCTTCCGCCGGGAGCACGCGGGCGACGACGCCCTTGTTGCCGTGGCGGCCCGCCATCTTATCGCCTTCTTTGAGCTTGCGCTTGGCCGCGATGAGGACCTTGACCACTTCCTCGACGCCCGGGGAGAGGTCGTCGTTCGCGGAGCGCTTCAGGCGCTGCACGTCGATGATGGTACCTTCGATGCCGTGGGGGACGCGCAGGGAAGAGTCGCGCACGTCCTTGGCCTTCTCGCCGAATATCGAATTAAGGAGCTTGAACTCGGGGGTAGTCTCGGTCTCGCTCTTGGGCGTGACCTTGCCGACGAGGATGTCGCCCGCCTTGACTTTGGCTCCGATGCGGATGATGCCCTCGATGTCGAGGTTGTCGAGGCTTTTCTCGCTGGTGTTCGGGATGTCGCGGGTTATGCGTTCCGGGCCCAGCTTGGTCTCGCGGATCTCGGTCTGGAATTCCTTTATATGGATGGAGGTGAACATGTCCTCCTTGACCACGCGCTCGGAAATGAGTATCGCGTCCTCGTAGTTGTAGCCGTTCCAGGGGACGAAGCCGGCGAGTATGTTGCGCCCGAGGGCGAGCTCCCCGTCCTTCGTGGCGGGGCCGTCCGCGACTACCTGCCCCTTGAGTATCTTCTCGCCCTTGGTGACGATCGGGCGCTGCGTGTAGCAGGTGTCCTGGTTGGTGCGCTGGTACTTGACGAGAACGTACTCGTCGCGCGCTTTCTTGTCCGCGTCGGGCTTGATGAGAATGTGGTAGGCGTCGACGTAGTCGACCACGCCGTCGCGGCGCGCCTTGAGGAGGACGCCCGAATCGTAGGCGCATTTCTCCTCCATCCCCGTGCCGACTCTCGGCGGCTCGGTGAAGATGAGAGGCACGGCCTGGCGCTGCATGTTCGAGCCCATGAGCGCGCGGTTGGCGTCGTCGTGCTCGAGGAAGGGGACGAGGGCCGCGGAGATCGAGATGATCTGTTTTGGCGAGACGTCCATGTACTGGAGCTCGTCGGCCGTGCGGGTCGTATAGTCGCCCTGGTGCCGGCAGGAGACCGAAGTCTCGAGGAAGTTCCCCGCCTTGTCGATCTTCGCGCTCGCCTGCGCGACGTAGTACTTGTCCTCGTCCATCGCGGATAGGTACTGGATCTGCATGGTGACCTTGCCGTCCTCTACCTTGCGGAAGGGCGTTTCAAGGAAGCCGTACTCGTTGACCGTCGTATAGGTGGCGAGCGAAACGATGAGGCCGATGTTCGGACCTTCCGGCGTCTCGATGGGGCACATGCGCCCGTAGTGCGTATAGTGTACGTCGCGCACCTCGAAGCTGGCGCGGTCGCGGGAGAGGCCACCGGGGCCGAGGGCGTTGAGGCGCCTCTTGTGCGTGAGCTCGGCGAGGGGGTTGACCTGGTCCATGAACTGCGAGAGCTGCGAGGAGCCGAAGAATTCCTTGATCGCGGCGACGATGGGCTTGATGGAGACGAGATCCTGGGGCCGGATCGTGTCCGTCTCCTTGAGGCTCATCCGCTCCTTGGCGATGCGCTCCATGCGGCCGAACGCGCTCTTCATCACGTTGGCGAGGAGCTCGCCGACCGAGCGTACGCGGCGGTTGCCGAGGTGGTCGATATCGTCGACGTTCGAGGCGCCGTAGTACACGTTCATCAGGTACTTCATCGTCGCGATGACGTCGCTGCGAACGAGGGTGAACTCCTTCACGGGCACCGTGTAGTCGAATTTCTTGTTGAGCTTGTAGCGACCTACTTTGCCCAGATCGTAGCGGCGGCCCGAAAAAAACATGTTCGAGAGATCGCGCTCGGCGTTCTCGACGGTGATGGGCTCGCCCGGCATGAGGGTCGAGTAGACCGCTGCCAAGGCGTCGGCCTTGTAGGGTTCGTCCTGGCCGGGGTCTTCCTTTACGAGCTTGATGTCCTCGCGCTCGAAGCAGTTGAGTATCATGTCGAAATGGAGGGAATCGGGGTGTTCAAAATCGATGACCTCGACCTCGAAAATACCGAGGTTGACGAGATCGTCGATGTCGTGGAGATGGAGCTTATCGCCCGCGCGGTAGAGTTTCTTCTTCTCGCCGTTCACCTCGGCCTTGATCGCCTTGGCGAGGACCCGGTTGATCGCCTTCTCTTTCTGGTCGCGCTCCGCGCCTATGGCCACCTTCTCGGATTTATAGAAGGCCTCGACGATGTCCTCGCGGCTCTCGAAGCCGAGGGCGCGCAGGAACATGGTGCCGAGTATGCGCTTCTTACGGTCGATCTTGGCGTAGATCAGCTCCTTCTTCTGGTCGATCTCGAACTCGAGCCAGGAGCCCCGGTACGGGATGATGCGCGCGGAGTAGACGCCCTTCTCGTGGCAGAAGATGACGCCCGGGGAGCGGTGTATCTGGGAAACGACGACGCGCTCGGCGCCGTTGATGATGAAGGTCCCCCGATCCGTCATGAGGGGAATGTCGCCAAGGTATATCTCTTTCTGCCGTATCTCGCCGGTTTTCTGGAAAACCAGGTTGATCCTGGCCTTGAGGGGTACGGCGTAGGTGAGACCCTTCATTTTGCACTCGAGCTCCGAATACTTCATCGCGTCCTCGTCGAGGTTGTAGCGCTCGTACTCGAGGAGCATGTCGCCGTTGGGGCTCTCGATGGGGAAGGTGTTGCGGAAAACTTCCTCCAGCCCCGCCGTCTGCAAGCCGACTGCGGAACGGACCTTCTCGCGCTGCAGGAAGCGCTCGTAGGAGGAAAGCTGAATGTCGATGAGGTCCGGCAGAGACATCACTTCCTGATAGTCCTTGCCCACGTACTCTCGCACTATCTTTTTCTCGCTTATTGCCATCCGTCACCCCCTGGTCGCGCACAGCCGCCAAAAGACGCGAGAAAGGTCCCGGGAGCTTCAGGCCGCGGCGGCCCAGCCGACGCAGCTCCCGGAACCTTCGCGGACATCATGCGGCCGAGGCGGCCCGTCCGCATGAAGCTCCGCTCGAGCGGAATGATAAGATTCGAACGAAGGCCGTTTTACTTGACCTCGACGGTGCCGCCGGCGTCCGTGATCTGCTTCTTGATCTTCGCAGCTTCGTCCTTGGAGATGTTCTCCTTGATTGCCTTATCGCCGGCCTCGACCAGGTCCTTGGCTTCCTTGAGGCCGAGACCCGTGAGGGCCCGGACTTCCTTGATGATCGCTATCTTCTTGTCGGCCGGAACGCCGCCCTTCAGGATGACGGTGAATTCGGTCTGCTCTTCGACGGCGGCGGCGGCGGGGCCGGCTGCGGCGGCCACGGGAGCCGCGGCGGTTACTCCGAATTTCTCTTCCATCGCCTTGATGAGGTCGGCTATCTCAATGATCTTCATTTCGGCGATAGCTTCGAGGATCTGCTCTTTCGTGATGGCTGCCATATTATCTCCTTGCGAAAACAAGCCCGTACGGGCCGGGTCTATGCGGCTCGCGTACGCGAGCCGCTACGTGAAACGCGAGGCGTTTCACTGAAGGCAAACAGGGACGGCAGCTACTCCGAAGCCTGGATGCCGTACTAAACGTACTAAACTAAGCCTGCGCGGGCGCTTCGGCGGCGGGGGCCGCCTCTGGTGGAGCTGCTGCCGCGCCGCCCTCGCTCTCCTTCTTCTCCTGGAGGGCAACGAGGGTATAGACGAGCTTCTGCACGGGGCTTTTGAGGCCGGCCATGAACATGGCGATGAGCTGTTTCCTGGACGGCAGCCTGGAGAAGGTCGCGATCTCGGCCTCGCCCATGAAGCCCTTGTCGACGAGGCCGGCCTTTACCTTGAGCGCCGGAACCTCCTTGGCGAAATCGATGAGAATCTTGGCGACCTCGTTGCTGTCGGCCTTGGCGAAGGCGACGGCCGTCGGCCCCGCGAAGAGCGGCTCGATTTCCTTGGTGTAACCGAGATCGCCGAAAGCGATGCGCGCGAAGTTGTTCTTGATGACGTGAAACTCGGCGTCTTTCGCCCGAAGCTGCCTTCGGAGCGCGGAGATCTGCTCGACCGTGAGGCCTCGGTACTCGGTGAAAATGAAATCCTTGGCGTCGCCGATCTTGTTCTTGATATCGGCGATGCCCTCGGTCTTGACCGATTGGATCTTTGTAGCTCGCATTGCCATGACTTACCTCTTCTCGCTCTTGACCTGAGCGACGCGGACGCCCGGTCCCATGGTGGAGGTGAGAAACACGGATCCCACGAAATCTCCCTTCGCGTCGGAGGGTCGCTTGCGCCCAATCTCCTCGAGAAGAGTCGTGAGGTTCTCCGTGACTTGAGCGCTCTCCATGGACACCTTGCCGATGGCGAGGTGGATGATACCCGACTTGTCCGTTCGGAACTCGGTGCGGCCCTTGCGGAGTTCCGCGACGGCGGCCTTGAGGTCGTGCGTTACCGTGCCGGTCTTGGGATTGGGCATGAGGCCCTTGCGCCCGAGGACCATACCGAGCTTGCCGACGTCCTTCATCATGTCGGGGGTGGCGACGGCGACGTCGAAGTCGAGCCAACCGCCCTTGATCTTCTCGATGAGGTCGTCCGAGCCAACGTATGCCGCACCGGCCTCGAGGGCCTCCTTCTCCTTTTCGGGCTTGCAGAAGACCAGGATCTTCTTCTCGCCGCGGAACTGGTTGGGGAGAACGACGGTGTCCCGCACCGACTGGCTCTTCTTGAGGTTGAGCCTGACGTGGACCTCGACCGTTTCGTCGAACTTGGCGAAGTGGAGTTCCTTTACCAGCGCGCAGGCGGCCAAGGGCTCGAAATCCTTTTCACGGTCGAATTTCTTGATCGACTCGTTGTACTTCTTGCCGTGCTTCATTTCGAGTACTCCGTCTCGACGCCCATCGAACGGGCGGTGCCGGCGATGATGCGCTTCGCCGCCTCGATGTCGTTGGCGTTGAGGTCAGGCATCTTCTGCTTCGCGATCGCCTCAAGCTTGTCGGTGGGTAGCTTGCCCACCTTCTGCTTGTGCGGCACGCCCGATCCCTTTTCGAGGCCGAGCGCCTTCTTGATCAGGACCGAGGCGGGCGGCGTCTTGAGGATGAAGGTGAATGTCTTGTCGACGTAGACCGTCACGATCGCCGGGATTATGAGCCCAGGCTCCATGCTTTTGGTCCGCTCGTTGAACTGCTGACAGAACTGGGGCGCCGAGACGCCGTGAGGTCCGAGAGCCGGCCCTACGGGCGGCGCGGGAGTCGCCTTCCCCGCCGGGCACTGCAACTTGACGATCGCAGTTACCTTCTTTTTAGCCATTAACGTTCTCCTTTCGTGGTGTACTCGCCGCTGTTCGCCTGAAGGCGATTCGCGGCGAGATAGCGTCCTTCGTCAAATCGGCTGCGCCGATTTGACGGCAGACTCCCATCATGCGGAGTTAAAACCCCTCTATGAGAAGCGCCGCGAAGACGAAACTCGCCCCGCGCCGCCGCTTTAAAAGATCTATCCCTACACTTTCTCTACTTGCAACATATCGACTTCGACGGGCGTCGAACGCCCGAAGATGCCGACCATGACCTTGAGCTTGGCTTTATCGAGAATGACCTCTTCGATGGAACCCGTGAAGGACTCGAAGGGACCATCGATGATCTTGACCTGCTCGCCGGGAGAGAAAGTCTGCCGAGTACGGGCTCCGCGATCGCCCTTGATCTCGCCGGAACGCTGCAGCACCCCGCGCGCCTCCTCGGCGCTGATCGGCTGGGGCTTATGGTGCAGGGTGGCGCCGACGAAGCCCGTGACGCCCGTAATCTTACGTATCGTCGCGCAGGTAGCCTTCCAACTATCCTCGGGCAGGTCCATCTCCACGAGGATGTACCCGGGCAGTATCTTGCGCGAGGTCGAGCGTTTCTTCCCGTCCTTGACGTCGATCACCTCCTCGCTCGGCACCTTTATATCGGTAACGATGTCGCGAGAAAGTTCCGAGTTGTCGAGCAACATGCGGATCGTACGTTCGATCTTGTTCTCGTATCCGGAATAGACGTGGAGAACGTACCAGGCTTTCGCCATGCTTTAGCCTTTTCGTCCCTTACCTGAAGATGACGTCGATGCCGGCGACCAGAAGGAAGTCTATGAAGCCAAGCACGGCAGCCATGACGACGGTGGAGATAAGCACCACCCTGGTGGAAGCTATAACGTCTTCCTTGCTCGGCCAGACTACCTTGCGGAGTTCGACGTAACTGTCCTTGAAGAACTGAGTAATCCTCTTCATAGCGGCTCCTTCGCCGCGGACGGCCCCGGGGGCGCGCCAGCATATTTTACGCTTCACAAAACTCGTCCGAGTTTTGTGAAACTACCTTGCCTCGCGCGATTGCGCAGCGGTTCGAAATGCCCCTGCAAACCGCGGCAATCGCAAAATCGATATCAGAGCCGACCGAGCTTCGATATCGTGCACAAAACGCAATTC
This sequence comes from Rectinemataceae bacterium, assembly GCA_049513895.1. GTDB lineage: Bacteria > Spirochaetota > Spirochaetia > Treponematales > Rectinemataceae > UBA1306. The sequence continues at coordinate 13,080 of JBEKVO010000039.1, forward strand.
CCGCATTGCGGGAATTGCGCGCGAATCCCTTTCGGGTTCCGCCTTATTAAGCAGTTCCCGAAGGGAACTGCAAGCGAAGCCTACCAAGCATAGAAGGCTTCGCTCCAGGCCAGGAAGGACTCGAACCCTCAACATCCGGTTTTGGAGACCGGCGCTCTACCATTAGAGCTACTGGCCTTCGCGAAGCTAAAGGAACTCGGTTAGTTCCTTTAGCTTCGCGCGCGATTCCGCAAGCGGAATCGCGTACATTACCTCGTTTTCGCTACGCGAAAACTGCTTACATCCTATATCTTCGTCGGACTTGGTCATGTCCGATTCCTTGACCTGCATCCTATGCACTAATCCCGCTACGCCGGAATTGCGCGCTATCTTCGTCGGACTTGGTCATGTCCGATTCCTTGACCTGCATCCCATGCATCCCATGCACTTATCCCGCGTAGCGGGAATTGCGCGCTATTTTTACTTTACCTTTGTTTCTTTATGGAGGGTATGCTTGCGGTCCCACTTGCAAAACTTCATGAGTTCCAGCTTTTCCTGTTGGGTTTTGCGATTCTTTGTCGTCGTATAGTTGCGACGCTTACACTCGGAACAAGCAAGGGCGATGATTTCGACGTTCTGCTTCTTGGCAGCCATGACCGATCCTTTCGACGAGGCGATCAATGCCTACGCCTATAACGAATTATTCGCCTCGAAGCGACCCGGAAAACCACGGGCGGAAAGCCCTCGAACGGATAGCGCGAAGCGCTCCCGTCTTGCAGCTTTGGTCCATAAAACTTATGGACGTACAGCCCTCGAACGGAATCGAACCGTTGACCTTATCCTTACCATGGATATGCTCTGCCAACTGAGCTACAAGGGCATACTGCGAAGCGTCGGAACCATAGCATCCACCCGAAGATTTGTCAAGCTACGCCCGGCTTGTCCACAAGTAGGCACGAGAATTGCTTATGCCTTGGACCCTCTGCGTCGTAAGGCTTTTACAATGGTAGAAGCCATCTCGTCCCGGCTAATGGCGAGAAGAGCGAGACCGATGCCGCCGAAGGCCAAGGCAGTCGCGGCCAAGGAGACTCCCGCAGCGAGGGTGACATTCCAGCCGCCGATGTTTCCGGCCAGGAAGGGCCTGATGAGAAGAACGGGCAGACCGGCCAAAATGGAAAAAAGGACGAGTTTGAGCGAGTAACGCCCCGATGCCGCGAGCGCCTTCACGGCGCCGGGTATCCGCGCGCGAAGGAGGGCGACTACGAGGACGAGGGTGTTGACCGCGCTCGCCCCGGCGAGGGCAAGCGCGATTCCGGGCGCCTTTAGAGGCCCGACCAGGGCGAAGGCGAGACCGACGTTGATGGCGACCGATACGAGGCCCGCCCAGGTGGGAGTCTTGGTGTCGCCACGGGCGTAGAAGGCGGGAGCGAGGACGCGGTTCATGGCGATGAAGGCGAGGCCGGACATGTGCCAAAAGAAAACCGAAGAGGTGAGGCGGACGGAATCGGCCCCGAACTCCCTATGGCGAAAGAGTAGGGTCACGATGTCCTCGCCGACGATCATCGAGTAGACGGCGACGGGTATCGTGATGAGGAGCATCGCGCGGAGTCCCCGGCTCAGGCTGCCGGCGTAGGAATCCCAATTCTCGGAGCGAGCCGCTCCGGCCAGGTCGGGAAGGAGGACGGTCCCGAGAGAGACTACGAAGACGCCCAGGACGAGCTCCTGGAGCCGCAAGGAGTATTGGAGACTCGCGATCGATCCCGTACCGGAGTTCGTGGCGAGATAGGTCGAGACGAGAATGTTGATCTGGTAGGCGGCCATACCCACGATCGTGGGGCCGATGAGGCCGAACACCCGCTTCATGCCCGGGTTTCGGAAGGCCCTGGCTAAGCCGATGAATCCGAATCGGTAGCCTGCCTTCAGCACGGCGGGAAGCTGGCACAGGGCTTGGGCGAGACCGCCGATGAGGACGCCTACGGCCATGGCACGGGCGGGGTTGCCCAAGATACTACCGAGGAGGTAGGGCACGGCAATCCAACAGATGTTGAAGAGAATGGGCGCCATCCCCGACGGTGTGAATATTCCGATCGAATTCAAGATGCCCTGAAGGAAGGCGGCGACGGCCACGAGGGCAAGGAAGGGGAACATGACCTGGGTCAGGAGGGACATCTCCTCATGATGTCCGGAATTGAACAATAGGACGATCCAGGGCGCGAAGGCCACGCCGGCGGCCACGATGATGCCGACGAGGAAGACGAGGACGGTGAAGACCGCGGAGAGAAACTCCTTGGTTTCCCCTTCGTCCTTTTCGGCGAGATAGCCCGTGAAGGTGGGGATGAAGGCGGCGGTCATGGAACCCTCGGCGAAGAGCCGCCTGAGGAAGTTCGGGAGCGTGAAGGCCACGGCGAAGGCGTCCGCGAGCCAGCCCGTGCCCATGAATGCCGCCCTCGTCATCTCGCGCAGGAGACCGAGAATCCTCGATACCATGGTGAGAAGCGAGAGCTTTCCGCCCTCGCGCATCATGCGAAGCGGGGATTCTTCGGACATGGGAGGGAGAATACGGGAAATCGCCGGCGAGAGGCAATGGGAGCCGCGGCCCCTTGCGTTCCAGGTCCGTTGCCGACATCCTGGACGACATGCGAAACGAAGCCTACGCCATCCTCGATTCGATCCGTAAGGAATTCCGCGGTCTCGTGGATGCCTGGAGCGCCGACAACCCTTACCTCCTCGAGGCCCAAGAGCGGGTTCGCGTCAAGCAGGGCTACGACGACTATCGAGTCGAGACGCCCGTCGTATACAACCGCGCCTTGGACGGCATGGGCCCCGAGAGCGAAATCAAGGTAATTCTCGTCGCTGACAACCCGGGGAAGAAGGAACAGTTGGCGGTCAACAACCGCTACTTGGTGGGCCAGTCGGGCAAGTTGGCCGAAGGCTGGTTCCGACGTGAGCTGGGCACCGATTTCCGCCGGGAGGTTTTGATCCTCAACAAGACGCCGGTTCACACTCCCAAGACCGCCGAGCTCGCCATCCTCGCGAGGAGCGCGGGACTGCAGCGTCGGCGCCTCGAGGCTCTTCTCGCGGGCAGCCAGGCCGCGATGGCCGACCTTGCATGGCGTCTTTACCGCGGTCTGCGCGTAACCGATGCTTCGGGAGGGACGGCCGAGCGGCCGGTGCTCTGGATTTCCGGCGTCGGGGAGCTGCGCAATGGCGGTCTCTTCGAAATATACCGCGACGAGCTCGGGCGACGCCTCGCGGAGGCCGCCCCGGAACTCCGCGCGGGGGTATTGGCCTTCAACCACTTCTCGATGAACCAGTTCGCCATCGAGATCAAGCGCAAGGCCCGCCCCGGCCTGCCGATCGCGGAAGAGCTCGCGCGGATAGGGCGGGAAAACAGGATACGGGTCTTCGGATCATGATCGCTCGAGGTCACACACCATGCAACCGCCCGCCCGGCGGAATCCCGCGCGTTCATAAATCCGCCGCGAGTCTTCCGTGGGCTGGAGTCGCAGGCGCCTCAGGCCGAGACACCGTGCCTCGGCTATCGCGGCGGCGGCGAGGGCGGTCCCGATGCCGCGGCCGCGATAGGCGGGATCGGTATACACGTTGAGTATCTCGCCCTCTCCGCCCGCGCGGGCTCGGCCGCTTCGGCGAAGGGCGGCCTGGGCGACGGCGCACCCCCCGGATTCCGCGAGCCAGCAAAGGAGCCGCCCCGCGGCAAGGTCGGGACCGAGCAGGGCGGCGAGCTCGGCGCGCCTCCCGGCCTCGTCCAGGGAGCCCGAATCGCGCGTTATGCGCTCGAAAGCGATCCTGAGCCCGACTATGGCGTCCATGTCGGAGGAGCCCACGCGGCGAAACGTGACGACTTCGGGCATGGCTCGCCGCGCCAAAGCGATGAACGACCTCGCAGCGAGCTGCGAGGTATCGTTCGCTCGGCAAGGAAATTTATTGTAAGAGGGCCTCATACCCTGTACCTCGAGGAAACGTTCGTAGCGAGCTGATGGGTATGAGTCCCTCCCCCGAATCATCGGCCCTTGGCCCTGGTCTTGATGTAGATCTGCTTGCCCTGGTCGGTCGGGCTCGCCCTCTCGTCGATGTCGAAGAGACCCGATGCCTTGATGAGGTCGCCGAGTTTGCGATACCCGTAGTTGCGCGGGTCGAACTCCGGCTGGCGGTTCATGATGTAGGTGCCCACCGCGCCGAGATAGGCGTAGCCGAACTCGTCGGCGGCGTCCTCGACGGCGGAGCGCATGAGGTTGGCCGCCCTGCGGTCGAGCTTGATGTCGGCCGTCGCCTTGGGCGGCGGCTCGCGGTCGCCGCGGGCCTCCCGGTCCTCCTCGGGCTCGCGCAGGATCTCCGTATAGATAAACTTGTCGCAGGCCGCCACGAAGGGCTTGGGCGTCTTGCGCTGGCCGAAGCCGAGGACCATCTTGCCGTCCTCGCGCAGGCGGGCGGCGATGCGGGTGAAGTCAGAGTCGCTCGATACGATGCAGAAGCCGTCGAGGTTTTCGGTGTACAGAAGGTCCATCGCGTCGATGATCATCGCGCTGTCGGTGGAATTCTTTCCCGTCGTATACGAGAACTGCTGCACGGGCTGGATGGCGTACTCGAGGAGCTTGTCTTTCCAGCTTCGCAGATTGGTGCTCGTCCAGTCGCCGTAGATTCGCTTGACGCTCGCGACGCCGTACTTGGCGATCTCGGCGAGGAGGCCCTCCACGATGGAGGCCGGCGTGTTGTCGGCGTCGACGAGCACCGCCAGCTTGAGCTGGCCCTGGTGATCCTGGTCTTGTTGGTTTTTCATCAGTCTTCTCCAAATAGGGATGCGCGCAGCCTCCGCACCGTGCTTACGGCGCCGAGGGGTACGCGTGCGGGGCCGCCCGTTACGAGGTCTTCCGCCTCGAGGACGAGCCCCTTCTCGTTCTTGTCGAGCCTGACCGGGCGCAGGAGCGCCCGTACGGGCTCTTCGCCCGGCAGTCTGTAGAGGACCTCGAGCCTGTCGCCCGCGGCGCGCAGGGAGCGCTCGATGACGCGCACCTTTCCGAGATAATCGAGCCCGCCGGCCTCCAGCCGCTCGGGCCGCGGATCGGACTGCGCAATCTGCCTCTCGGTGACCACGAGCCTTCGCTCGATTCGGTCCGCAAGCTCGCGGCGTTCCTCCTCCGGCCGCCCCGAGGTCGCGAGGACGGAGCGCAGGGCGGCGAGCCTCTCTTCGGGACCCGGCTCCGGGGCGCGGGAGGAAAACAGGCCCGATCCGACGAGATCGCGCAACGCGTCGATCCGACGGCGGGCGGGCCGACCCGCCTCTTCGGAGGCGGCCTTGCCCGCGGCGAAGGGGCCGTCCGCCGCTGGTGGGACGGAAAGCGAGCCGGACTCAGGTCGGTCGAAGAGAGGAGCCGTCGCTTGGGTGAGGGGCGGCGCCTCGAGGCCGGCCGTCGCCAGCGCGGCTATCGCCTGGTCGGGAGTGGCGACCGAGAGGAAGTAGACGCCGGGCCCGAGGCTCTCGGCGACTATCTTGCCGAGAGCGACCGATCGTTCGATCACCAGTCTCTGTCTTTCGTCGGCCGTCAACACGAAACCGCGGAAGAGCCTGAGCGAGCGGTATTCCTCTTCCCATGCGGAGAGCGAGAAGGCGAAGCTCTGCGGCAGGGCAGCGCCCGCCAAGAACTCGAAGCGCGTCTTGATGACCGCGGCCGAGAGACCCGCGGCGAAGGCGCGACGAACCGTTTCCCGCTCGACGTCGAAGCTCCACACCTTTCCGATCGAGATGGGCCTGGCGACGCAGCCGACGAAGAGCCTGTCTTCCAGGCTCGCTTCGGGCATCAAATGCAGGGCGTGAGAACCCTCCGCGACGAGGATGCCCCTCCTTGGGCCGTAACCGGGATCGGCACTCGCGCCGGATAGGCCGCGTCCGGGCGGGACGGGGACTAGATATCCCTTACGGAGCGTCAGTATCCCGAAAGCCTCGAGCGACGAGAGAGCAGCCGCGGGATCCGCGCCGGAAACACCCGCGGGAAGGCTGGCGCCGCGCGCGACAATTCTGACCCAACGCGCAAGACCGGAGCGAGGCAGTGCCATGCCTTCGGGCAATGCTTCCAAGGCACAGGCGAGGACCAAGGCGAGCGCGGCGGCGGCGCCTCCGCCGTCGCCGCTCCCGACGCAGGCGGCGAGGTAATAGGGAAGGTACTCGCCCCATTCCAACAGCAATCGCGTAAATGCCTCGCGGTCGAGACAACGCTCATCGTCATCGCCCGTGCGCAGGATGCCCGATGACGATAGAGCCAGAGCAAGGGCGCCCACACGGTCGCCATCCCCCTCCGCAAGCTCGGGCAATAATGCGGCCGCTCGTTCCGCCGCCCGCTTCGTGAGGCCCCCGCCCTTTCGGATGGAGAGGGGCGTGTGAAAAAGAAAGGAAAAAAAGGCCACCGCCGCCCCCGCGTCGACGGGAACGGAGCTCTCGCCGTCGCCATTGGGGACGGGCTTCTCGCTGCCCGAATTGAAGAAGAGCCCCGGATCGAGGACGCGGGCACGAAGTTCATTCTCGAGCAGGGGATTGACCGCGACGAGCCTGCGCCCGCCTGACTGGTACCGGAACAGAAGAAGACGGTCGAGGAGATTGGAGATCCTTACGCCTAGTTCAAAAAGGGGCAATTCACCGACAAAGAGCTCCCTTAAGACCTGCTCGGGTACTGAACCCATCAAAAGCGACGAGCCGAGGATGCGGATATCGAGGGAATCGAGGAGGGCGAAGAGGGAATCCCTCGTCTCCGTTCGCCGAAGAAATGCCTCGAGGCTCGCGACCAGGTCGCGTTTATCGTAGGGCGTCTTTACCGGACCTATGTAATTTCTTATGGCGCCCAGCAAGGCCTCGGTCCCCGATGTAAGGAGGGCATCCGTCCAATCGGAGACGGTCGGCTTGGGGACGGAGCTTCCTCCCTGTGGGAGCCCGCTCATTCCCATGCCTCGATGTGATAACGGTAGCCCTGCTCGGTGAGGAATTTGCGCCTATTCGCCGCGAACTCCTCCTCGATCGTGTAGCGTGAGACGAGGGAGTAGAAGTAGGAGTTGCGAGCCTTGGGCCTGAGGATGCGCCCGAGGCGCTGAGCCTCTTCCTGACGCGATCCGAAGGAGCCCGACACCTGGATGGCAACGGATGCGTCAGGCAAGTCTATCGCGAAGTTGGCTACCTTGGAGACGACGATGACCCGCGAGCGCCCCGCCTTAAAATCGGCATAGATGCGCTCGCGCTCGGGGTTGGGCGTGCGCCCCGTGATCAGGGGAACGTCCAGCTCGCGGGCGAGGCGGCCGAGCTGATCGAGAAACTGACCGATCACGAGGACCGGTTCGTCGGGGTGATTGGCGACGAGCTCGCGCACCGCCTCGTACTTGGCGGTATTCTCGGCCGCCAGGCGGTGCTTTTCCCTGGGTTCGGAAACCGAATAGCGAAGATGCTCCTCCTCGGGCAGGGGAACGCGGATTTCGCGACAATAGGCCTCGGCGATGAAGCCCCGGCGCTCGAGGTCCTTCCAAGGTACGTCGTAGCGCTTGGGCCCGATCAGGGTGAAGACGTCCTCCTCGCGGCCGTCCTCGCGGACAAGGGTAGCCGTAAGCCCGAGGCGGCGCACGGCCTGTATTTCGGCTACGACGCGAAATACGGGCGCGGGCAGGAGGTGCACCTCGTCGTATATGATGAGGCCCCACTTCTCCCTTCGAAACAGGTCGAAGTGCGGAAAGTCCGCGTTTTTATCGGGCCTCCAGGTGAGTACCTGGTAGGTGGCGATCGTGACCGGCCTCACCGTCTTCTCGGCCCCCGTGTATTCGCCGATGGCCTCGGGCGGCAGGTCGGTCTTGTCGGCCAGCTCGTCCATCCATTGGTGGACGGCCGCTATATTGGTCGTGACTATCAGGGTCTTGCGGCCTATGGCGGCCATCACGGCCATCCCGACTATTGTCTTGCCCGCCCCGCAGGGCATCACGACGACGCCATAGCCCGATCCGGGGAGCTCCCCCCCGACGAAAGCGTCGAGGGCGTCTTTTTGGTAGGGCCTTATGACAAATGGGCCGCCGGAGGCTCGGGAGTCTCGCAGGCCGATCGCGAGCGGATCGCCCGGCGCCAGAGGCGCCTCGTCCTTGACCGGCCATCCGAGCTTGAGGAGTTCGCGTTTGACCGTTCCTCGCTCCGTAAGACGTATCTCGAAGCCGCCGGGAACGGGCATCAACCACTTCTGGAGTTTCTTGGACGATGCGAGCTCCCGCTCCGCCTCGACGTCGGCGCAGGAGAGGAGAAGCCTATCGGAAAGGGATGAGCCCTGTCCCTCGTATCCATGGAGAACGAGGCGGCCGAAGCGAGCCATCGTGTCCCGGACGATGAAGGAGACGTCGCGCGGCACCTCGTAGCGGCTGAAGCGCGCGAGGGCGGTCTCCACGTCTGCCGGCGACAGACCCGCGCTCGCGGCGTTCCAGAGGGACAGGGCCGACATCCGGTAGGTATGGAGATGCTCGGGGCTCTTCTCGAGGGCGGCGAAGGCGCCTATAGCCGATCTCCCATCCTCGAACGCGGGATCGTGGACGTCGAGGAGGAGGGAGAGATCGCTCTGGACGATGAGAGGTTTGCCTTCGGCCATATCCGATAAAACATACTGCGAACGCGCTGAGGAAGCCAAGGCGCGAAACTGCATTGTCCGCATGGCGTCATCGGCGCTACTATCCACACGATGAAACGACAGGGTTTAGGCGTGCAGGGCAGCCCTTCCCCTCGAAACCGCAGCCTGTATCTCTCGCCCGAAGACCGCGAGCGCCTCGCGCCCGAACTCGAAGCGGCGCGCTCCCTCGGCGCATCCGGCTCGCGCATCGTGATGGCCGAGTCGGCGGACGCGCTTATCCTCGGAGACGCGCTTGCCGTGCTTCCGCTCCTGCCGTCCGCCTCGGTCGATCTCCTCGTCGCCGACCCTCCCTACAACATGGACAAGGACTTCGGAACGGCTCGGGGAAGACTGATGAGCGAGGACGAATATGAGGGATACACGCGAAAATGGATCGGCGCGGCCCTCCCCCTCCTCAAACCCGAATCGAGCGTCTACGTCTGCTGCGATTGGCGCTGTTCTTCGACGGTGCAACGAGTTCTATCGCGGTCGCTCATCCTCAGAAATCGAATAACGTGGGAACGTGAAAAGGGACGAGCTTCCTCGCGGAATTGGAAGAACGCGCACGAGGACATCTGGTTTGCGACCGTCTCGGATAGTTACCGCTTCGACGCGGATGCGGTGCGGCAGCGGCGCCGAGTGCGCGCCCCCTACCACGACGATGAAGGCAGACCCAAGGACTGGGCCGATGGCCCCGAAGGGCGCTTCCGCGACACGGCCGCTTCCAACCTCTGGACGGACCTCAGCGTGCCGTTTTGGTCCATGCCAGAGAACACGGACCATCCGACGCAAAAACCCGAAAAACTCGCGGCCAAACTGATCCTCTCGTCCTCGCGGCCGGGAGACCTCGTCCTCGACCCATTTTTGGGATCGGGCACGAGCGCCGTCGTCGCGAAAAAACTCGGGCGGCGGTTCATCGGAATCGAGATAGACGAAGAGCACTGCCTCGCCGCCCTGCGCAGGCTCGAACTCGCTTCCGTCGACCCGCGTATTCAGGGCTACGAGGATGGTCTCTTCTGGGAACGCAACTCGGGTCCGCGAAAAGCTTAAAGCGCGAAGCGTCGGGATTCCCCGGGCTCCATCATCATGAGGCCCTTCATTTCTTCAACTCGAGCATGAGGAAAACGGGCAGGTGATCCGAGTAGCCCGTCGCCCCCGATCCCGGCCAAGCCAGAGGCGCTCCTTCGGCGTCCATGAGGAAGGGCGCATTCGCCGCCGCGAAACTCGTGAAGGACAGGCCCGCTGCGTCGAGAAGACCGGGGCTGAGGAGGAAACCGTCGAGGCGCTCGCGGGCGCCGCGGAAGGAATAGCTATAGCCGCCCGAATCCTCCCAAGGGCTATAAAGAACGATCTCGTTCTGAAGGGAACTTGTCGGTGAGAGCGTCGACGCGACGAGGAGACGTTCGGGCGATGGGCCTTTTGTCGATGCCTCCTCGACGGGCATGAGGGCCGTCGCGTACCGTCGATTTACCCGGAGGAACTCGTCCGGACTCTCGTTGAAGTCGCCGCAGACGACGAGTTCTACGCCGGGGTCGGCGGCCATCCTCGCCGCGACCCTCCCTCGCACGAGGGCGGCGTCTTCGCGCCGAGCCTCCTCCGTCTCCTCGGCGCCCCCGGACTTGGATTTCCAATGGCAGGAGAGGAGAAAGAGACGCCTACCCCCCGCGTCGAGCTCCAGCTCGAGGACGTCTCGGCCGGCGCGGCCCGCCGGGGTCGAGGCGGCGTGGCAGACGGCGCTGAGAATGGGCAGGCGCGATAGGACACAGTTGGAGAAGGGACCGCCCTCCGCGGGCGCGATCGCGGCGTAGCGGTAGCGGGCGGCGGACAGCGGACCCGCGCGGAGGGCTTCCAGCACTTTCTCGTTCTCTATCTCCTCGAGGCAGAGAATGTCCGGCGTGCCGCCGGAAGGCCCGGCCGCCAGGACGGCGGCGGCCACGTTCGCCAGGCGTATCTTGTATCGCGCATCGTCCCATCGGCCCTTCGCCACTGAAAATTCCGGGAACTCGGGCCCGTCATCCCTCGCGTCGAAGAGACTCTTCACGTTGTAGGCGACTATCGACACGCAACGGCTGCCGGAGGAGGGCAGGGGCGATGCGCAACGCGAGGCTGAAAGGCAGAGAAAGCAAACGGCGGCGAGGGATGCAGCGGATGATGGGCGCATGGAACCTCCGACTGCAATACGCCCTGCAAGCGCCTCTTCCGATTGAGGATCGACGACGATACTTTCGAAATATCACCTCATCGTTATATGCCCAAATCCGCGCGAGTGGTCGCGACGCGGGAGATGAGGCCGTAGGGTATCGCCTCCTCGGCGTTCATCCAGAAGTCGCGGTCCGTGTCCTTGCGGACTCGCTCGATCGACTGGCCCGTCTCGTCCGCTATGACGCGGTTGACCCGTTCCCTCGTCTTCTCGAGCTCGCGGGCGTGAATCTCGATCTCGGTCGCGACGCCCCGGATACCCGAAAGGGGCTGATGGATGAGATAATGCGAATTGGGAAGGCCGAGTCTTCTATCTTTGGGGACGGCAAGGAGGACCAAGGCGGCCGCGCTCGCCACGAGCCCCATCCCGACTATGCGAACGGGAGCCGAAACGAAGCGGATCATGTCGAAGATGGCATAACCCGCATCGACGTCACCGCCGGGAGAGTCGATGAGAACGGTTATCGTTTCACCTCCGAGGCTCTCGAGGAGGAGGAGCTGGCGGATAAAACGCTCGCTCGATTCCTTATCTATCTCGCCCGAAAGAAGAATTGTCCTCGTCTTGAGGAAACGTTCGGCGAGAGCTTCCTCCGGGCGGTATGGCGGGGCCTTGGGCTCATCGTCATCCTCCTCGTCGAAGAGAGGACGTCGGCTCATTGTGCTCATGGATGCTCCTTGGTGACCTTGTTCCGAATGATCGGAGGACTAGCCGCCGGAATAAGAATATACAACGGCGGACGGGACCGCGGCCAGCGGGAAGCGCCAACCGGGCGAAGAGAGGGACCTGTCGGCGCCCTTACGCCGTGCCGACGCGGAATGTGCGGCGTAAAAACCGACGTCTCGCGCGCTCGAGCCAAACAGCGAGGAAAGCGAGGATAAGCCGCGGCAGGGTAATCCAGAGAAATGGGATGCCGACGACGAGAAACAGCGTGGTGTCTTCGAGAAGAGAATGGCAGATGGCGGCATGATGGTTGAAAAGATCCGCCTCCTGGGGTTTCATTCGGCCCGCATGGACCTGTTCCTGGACTATTCCCGCTCCATAGGCGTAGCCGACCACGTTGATCACGATCCATAGAAAGCTCGCCTCCCTGGGCAGGCCGAAAAGCTTCATGATCGGCGAGAATAACCGAGAGAGAAAGGCCATCGCCTTGAATTCTTCGAGAAGGCGTTGGACGATCATCACGCCGAGGACTATGAGGACGATCTTAAGGGCGAGAATGGCGGTCGAGATGCCCCAAGAGGCCAACATTTTTGGAAAAGTCGGGCGGATGCCGCTTCCCGCCTTGGAGAATGGAAGTGCCGACAATGCGGCCGGAAGAAGGAGATTGAACGCATAGGCGGCGACGAAGGCCATCCCGATTCTCAGAATGACCATCTTCGAACTCGCCGAGCCGGTCTTTTTCATGACGGCGGTCTCGACGATCAAGTTGTGCGCGGTCAGACACATTATGGCGAGAATAGTCGCCGCCCGCATGTCGAGGGACATCGAGAAGGCCACGGCTATCGCGCTATAAATATTAAGGAAGACCGAGGAGATGAAGACAAGGGCTGCCTCTCCGGGAAGACCCACAAGGCCCATCGCCGGGGACATAAGCCGAGCTATCCAGGACAGGACGCCGAACCAATCGAGGAGGGCGACCGCAAGCGTCACTGGCAGAACGATCCGAAGAAGGAAAAATATGGTACCGAAGGCAGCCTTGAATCCGGAGCGCAGAGCCACCGCTATCCGAGCTCCAACCGATCGTTGCTGCGGATCCTCCATGTGCAAACGACTCTAGCGGGCCGAGGGCAGACTGTCAAGGAAGCTCAGTTGGCTAAAAAGCGAGGCCCACGAGCGAAAATCGATTAAATTTCCAGGCCGATAACTTCGACGGGATGGCCTCCGCTCGCCTTTGATTTACCCGAGAGGATACGGCCCAGCGCTTGAGCGCCGCCCTCCGAGAAGCCATAGGCCGCAGCGAGACCGACGGCGCTTGGGAAGAAGGCGGCATCGTAGGGGTCACGCATCGCGATTACTCGGAATTTCGGGATAAATTCCTCGACGAGCCTGGCTAGCCCTTCTTGAGCGGGACGGAAATGCGCGTCGTAGGTGAGGATGGCCGCTTCGGCAAAGCGGCCACGGGGAGCAAGGAACCGCGCGAGCTCATCGGTCGCATCAGATTCCGGTTCGGCGGGCAGGCCGAGGATTTCGGCGCCGGGAAGCTCGGAGCGCAGGGTCGCCAAGACCGCTTCCGACTCGAACGCGTCGGGCGCATCCGTCGGCGGCAAGAAAACGAGGATGAAGATGGCGGCGAAGTCCCCCCGGCCGGCTCCGTCCAGGACAAGGGAACCGCGAAGGATGCTTATGCTCTCCGCGATATCCAGCCTGGCCCTGCGTAGCCGTCTCGCCGACGGGAAGCCCGTACGCGGAGGGGATTTGGGGCGCCCGGAGAGTAGCGAATCCAGCCGACGACGGCCCATCTCCACACGGACAGTCGGCAGTTCGCCGGTAGCGGCCGCCTTTTCGAGGGCTTGGGCCGCCGCGAGCGCCTCGTCGGGCCGCGAGTACAGGCACAGATCGCAACCCGCGAGCGCACCGAGGACTGCGGCCTTGCCGGGTTCTTCATCGGGGCCGATATCATCGCCGATCACTATTCCCCGGAAGCCGAGAGACTCTCTGAGCCGCCCCTCGATGACGCGGGCGCTCGCGGAGGCGGGCAGATGTTCGCTCTCGAGGGCGGGTACCAGAACTCTGCCGACGAGGACGGCCGCTACGCCCGAAGCTACGACCCGGGCAAAGGGACGCATCTCGCAGCGCTCTAGGCGCTCGACCGGGAGAGCTATTAAGGCCATACTCTCGTAACAGTCATAGCAGGTGGCGCCGAGTCCGGGGAAGCGGCCGACGCATGCCGCTACGCCCATGCGCGCGAGACCTCGCGAATAGGCAGTTCCGAGAATCCCCGCCAGGCGGCTATCCTCCCCGAAGCCTTCGAGGGCGCCCGTCGGATCCTTGGGATCGCTCGCGAGGTCGAGGCGGGGCGCAAGGACCATATCGACGCCGCAGACCGCGAGGCGATATCCCAACAAAAGCCCGGCCCGTCTCGAGGCCTTCGCGGATTTCAAGGAAGCGAGGCCGAGAGGCGTGGGGCACTCGGGAAAATGCGGAAGTCCGAATGCGGGAGTCCCGTTCCCTCCTATCGCGACGAGGACAGGGCCTAGACCTGCCGACTCGGCGGTCCGGCGCGCGGCGGCGACCATGGAAGCCAGCTTATCGGGCTCACGCAATAGTGAACCAGGGAAAAGATATGCCCTAATGCCCGCTCGGGCGTAGTCAGCGAGGTGAGACTGATCTCTCACCCCCCCCATGATCATTCCCGCGGCACGTGCACTCCGTGTCATACCGCCTCCATTGGCTCCCATTCTCTGGTTCGGTGTATTATCGGTTCCTTCCGCTCGTATTCTTCGGCACGAGCCTGGCCTTCGCCAATGCGCGTACCTTCGTCGAAAGCTTCTTTTCGGCGAGAATATCATCTATCGATGCCGGCACGCGATACAGCCAATTGCCGATCCCCACCGTTCCCGGCACGTTGATCCGTTCGCTCTTAGGATCGGCGGGCCGCATCTTATCGCTCATGGCGAGAATATCCTGAATCGGGAAAACCGCGAAACGGGATGCCGAACGAGCGATAAGCTCGAGCAAAATACTCACCTGTTCCGTCCCCAAACGGAGGGGACAGGGGCCTAATTCTCTACCAAGCGAAGCCGAAGCGAAGCGCCACGTTCCCTCACGATCGGCCTCGACCTCCCACCATTCGCGGATAGATGACGAATCATGAACCGAAGGGCATGCGACCGAGGCTTCCGGGTATTCTATCAGGGGTATATAGGGTTGGCCGCCCTCGTTCCAGCGTCTTGTCCAGCGCAGGACCCTCAGTCCGAGAATACCGAGTTCCTCAAGGACCTTGGGAACGCAGTCGGGGACAGCCCCCAGGTCCTCGGCACAAGGAAGCATCGGCACTGCATGGGAAAGCACACCGAGAAGACGCTTCCCTGTCTTGGCCCAGAGCTCCTCGGCCTGGACCCGCTTCTTCCCTATTAAGGATTCGAGTTCGCCTCGCTCCCCTTCGGAGAGGGAAGGCCAGCAGGTAGCGGAACGATAGCTCCAGGAAGCCACGAAAGATCCCGGCTCGTATTCGTAGAAAGCCCTGTCCCTCCACGCGGAGAGAAGGCAATCCCGCGCCGCGGGCGATATCGAAGGAAGGGATTCGATATCTTTCTCTCCTTTTATGGAATCATTGAATAGAAAGAGGTTCTCCTCCTCTATTCGCTCGAGGGCCGCGAATGCCGCGCCTTTTGCGGCCGACTCGCCGGCCGCCTGGATAAGGCGCCCAATCGGAACATGGGGCCTGGACAGCCAACGTATCCGCTCGGCCGAGAATCCCAGTGCCTCGAACTCGGCCCGGCTTACCGGGACGTCGGGGACGAAACGCCCCGGAATTCCCGTACTCTCCCGCTCGGAGAGGGCCCAAATGCGGAAGAATCCGAGGACGTGGTCGATTCGGTAGCAGGAATAGAATTTATCGGCTTCAGAGAGACGATCCATCCAGAATCCATAACCTTCCCGTTCCAGAACCTCCCAATTATAGATGGGGAAACCCCAATTCTGCCCTTGAACCGAGTACATATCGGGAGGCGCGCCGGCGGACAATTCCAATCGAAAACAGCTTCGCCTTGCCCACACGTCGGCAGAATCCGCGTTCATCAGTATCGGTACATCGCCCATAAGGGCGATCCCCTTCCGGGCGAGGTATTCCGCGGCAGAACGGAACTGCTGCTCCGCCCTCATCTGCAGCCATGCCCAAAAACGAAGCTCATTAGCGTGGGCTCCATCCCTCCACAAGGCATCGATATCCGCGGCGGTCGGATCTCGGAACTTCGGCCATTCCCACCATGGGTGCCCGCCGTTCGCGGACTTGAGCGTAACGAAGGCGG
Source organism: Rectinemataceae bacterium (assembly GCA_049513895.1). Lineage (GTDB taxonomy): Bacteria > Spirochaetota > Spirochaetia > Treponematales > Rectinemataceae > UBA1306. Next base: position 28,865 of record JBEKVO010000039.1, read on the forward strand.
CGTAGCTCTTGGACCAAGGATTCGCTTCTATCCAGGCATCGAGCTCCTCGCAGAGGGCTCGGCCGGCCGGCCCCGTTTTTCCGCTCGCATCGGCCCATATCCTTCGAAAGAGCTCCAGTTTGGCTTTGAACAAGGCCTCGTAGGGCACGCGTTTTTCGCCCGAAAAGCGGTGAACGAGCGCGTCGGCTTCAGTCCGGAAACCCGGAGCTCCCTCCGCCGAGAGCTCCGGGAGATCGTCTATCCTGATGTAAATCGGGTGCAGAGCGAAGGCGGAAAGCGCGAAATAGGGCGAATTTTGGAAGCCCGAGTCGTTCACCGGCAAAAGTTGAACGAGATCGAAACCCCATGCGGAGACAAGGTCGCCTACGCGCGCAAGATCGGGAAACTCGCCACAGCCCGGCGAAGCGTCGCATCGAATGGCGGATAAAGGTAGAGCTATGCCGCTGAGACGGCGGCCTCCGTGGGAGAATTTCATTCCCGTGGTCCCCTTTTTTTCAGTATAATGCGGGGAGTCGCGTATTGGAAGTTTATAAGACTCCAGATCTAGAATGGCGGCTAATCGCGGAATAGGGCTTTAATGGCGGATTGAATGTCCACCGCCTCGGCCCATCCCGCTGTTTCGCGAGGGACGGCTCCCTTCCCCTTCACGTTTCCGCTTTCGCCGGCCGATTCGGGCGGACCGAGGAGCCGCGTAAAGCCGAGAGCGGCCGCCGCCTTGGCACGGCGCCTCATCTGGCGGACCGGCCGCAATTCCCCTGCGAGGGAGAGTTCCCCGGCCAGAGCGGTATTCGCGGGCAATGCCGTATCGGAGCGGGCCGAAAAAAGCGCACAGGCCAAGGCCAGGTCGATACCCGGCTCGGTGAGCCTCATCCCGCCGGCTACGTTGACATAAATATCCTGGTCTGAAAACCGCAATCCCGTGTGCTTTTCGAGAATCGCGGCGATTCGGCTGACTCGTCCCGCTTCGATCCTTTCGGAATATACTCGCGTAAGACCGGCCTTGGCCGATACCGTCAAGGCCTGGATTTCCACCAGAAGCACCCGCGATCCCTCGTGCACGGGAGCGACCGCCGCGCCTACGGGCATCTTGCCCGCATCTCGTCTCACGAGGAAGAGCCCCGAAGGATCCGTCACCTCCTCGAGCCCCGCCTCGCCCATCCGAAAGAGCCCCACCTCTTCGGCGCTGCCGAAACGGTTCTTGCTCGCCCGCAGAATGCGCATGTCCCCTTCGCCCTGCTCGAAGCTTAAGACCGCGTCCACGAGATGCTCGGCCGCCTTCGGCCCGGCGATTATGCCCTCCTTTGTGACATGGGCCACGAGGATCAGGGCCGAGTCGTGGGCCTTGGCCCAGGCCGAGAGCTCCTGGGCGCAGTACTTGATTTGGTTGGCCGTGCCCGGCACCGATCCCGCCTCATCTGCCCTGAGAGTCTGAACCGAGTCGATCACCGCGATGGACGGCTTTAGCGCATCCAAGGTCGCGCGTACGAGACCCAGATCGCATGAGCAGAAAACTTCCAGCGTGTCTCGCACTGCGCCAAGACGATCTGCCCTCATCCTGATCTGGGCTGGCGATTCCTCGCCCGACACATAGAGCAGTCGCCCCTTCGTTTCCACCCTCGCGCAGATCTGCAGGAGAAGGGTGCTCTTCCCGATGCCCGGCTCCCCGCCGATAAGCGTCGCCGAGCCGCGCATGAGCCCTCCGCCCAGGACTCGATCCACCTCCGGCATACCGGTGGAAAAACGCGTCCCCGTCCCCGGATCTATCGACACGATGGGCAAGGGGAAAGTCTCCCCGGCCCTATCGGCCCCTCCCTGCGCTTGCGCGGATTCGCGCAGAGTATTCCACTGCCCGCATTCTGGGCAGCGCCCAAGCCATTTGGGCTCGGTATGCCCGCAATTTGCGCAACGATATACGAGACTCTTAGGTTTAGGCGCCATGGTTGAGTATCCTACGGGATGTGGATGGATGCTTCAAGGCCAATCGAATTCGGCTAGCGGCTTCGTATCCGCTTGCCGTTTTGATAATAAACGGGGGGAGGCTTGCTATTAGGGTCGACTTCCTTGACGAATTCGTCGATCTCGTTCGAAAGCCGCGCTTTGAGCTTTTCCGCGGTTTCGTACACCGCATCCGGCCCCATCGCGTCGGTGACGTCCTCAGGACCCATGAGAAGTCGGAACGGTCTCAGGTCGAGGGCCCGCGCTATTCCCTCGAACTTTTCGGGCGAGGGAAATTTACGCCCCATCTCAACCTCCCCGACGTAGCCTGCCGAGATACCCGCCCTTTCGGCGAGCTCAGCCTGGGTAATGCCAAGGAGCAACCTATAGCGTTTCATGTTGCGAACCAGAAGACGGTGGAGCTCAGTCAAGGCTTTTATTCTTGCATATTATTTATTGATAGTATATAATAATATAAGGAGCCTCAAATGGTAGGTTGCTATATTAGAGTATCAACTCTCCAACAGAAAGACAACTATTCCGTCGAAACGCAACGAGAGCGGGCAATTTTATTCGCCAATAAGCTCGGCGAGCAATACGAACTTTACGACGAGACAGGTTCGGGGAAGAATCTCGAACGTCCTGAGTTCATTCGCCTACTCAAGGACGTAGAATCAAAGAAACTCTCCATAGTATGGGTAATCGAGGCGTCGCGGCTCACGCGTGACGTTGAGGACGCTCAGACCATTAAGCGAATTCTCAAGAAAAATAAAGTTGAGCTTTATGTCAACGATCAGCACGTCGATCTCTCAACTTCTGAGTCAATCCTTTCCTATAACATAACATCCGCAGTCTCTGAATACGAACGCTCAAAGATTATTGATCGAGTGGTACGCAGTCGGCGTAAGCAGATTGACGACGGAGAGCAAACGTATTGCTCACTTTATGGTTATGACTACACCTACGGGCCGGACGGTAAGAAGATATGGCAAATCAACGACACAGAAGCTGCTGCAATCCGCCTAATATTCGCCTGGTATGAAGAGGGGCTATCATATAACAAGATCTCCAATCGTCTTATCGATTCCGGTTACGTTTCGAAGAGGGGTGGGCAGGTGGACCCCGCTCGCGTCCGAACAATAATTCGAAGACCTGAGTACTACGGCATGATGAAGAATACGAAAGGAAGGCTCGTTGAGTCGAAAGTCTATCCACCGATACTTGAACATCCAACCGACGGCATTATTCAGAGACAGACCGAGACACGTGAGAGAGTGGCCAAAAACTTCCGTGAAGCGAAATCCGTGATCGCTGGCTTACCTCATTGTCGTGCTTGTGGCGCTCCGTACTATCTACATCGCAGCACCCACTATCTTATAAAACAGAGGCGTGACTTCATGTATGTCCGTTATGCGCATCTCGCTAACACGACAAGTCATAGAGCCTGCAAAAACACACCGAAGTATATAGACGCCGAAATGCTTGAAAACTTCATCGAGTTCTGTTATCGAGCTTCGCTCCGTAATCGTTTAGAGCTTCAGAGCTTGATAGAGGCAAAAGAGAAGGAGATATTCCTCGCAGAGAAAGACCTTGTCAGTCGGCTGGATGAGCTAAAGAGCAAACTGGGTGCCATTGAGCAGAATCGAAAGAAACTTATCGCAGGTGTCGCCTCGGGGCTTTATACGAATGATGATATTGCGGACAGTATCCGAAAGCTGAATGACGATAAGGCGAATGCAAAATTGAACTATGACACGATGCACTCGCAGCTTGAAATGAAACAGTCTGATGTAGCCGCTATAATCCGGGCGTTTGCTGACAAGAACATCGAGGTATTCGAATCAGCGAATGCCGATGGTAAGCGTGACATCTATTGTGATGTCGTTCGGTCATTCGAGATTGATAACGGCTGGGTCTACCTCACCTTTATTACAGGGCGAGAATACAGTTGTCCAATCAAACAGATTCCCGCATTTATCGCCGCTGTAAAGAGGGTTGGAGAGAAGAAGGCGTTCGCTACCAATCGCTATCGCTGGGGCGAGCTTGAGTAACCCCGGAGGGTCTCATGTTCAGGTTGCCAGTTGATAGGTAAATGTTGCTGCCTAATATATTTAGTTGATTATGTAATTAGTAATGCGAAATATTGGTATAGCATTCTTTATTATTCGGTATATACCTCAATATTCCATTTTGTGATATTCTCCTGGTTGAGGGGGTGATTATGGATAAAATTATCGAGGTATTGGTTGAGTTGGTGGGCGAGGAGGCCCCAGGACTTGTGGTCAGCCAGTTTTATGATAAGTTGCTTGGGAAGTTGATAGAACACGATCTACTCGGGCTCCTCGCGCCGGTGGGCGCGAGGGCAGCCGATGGGTTCACGGGAATCCCGGAGTCTGCTTTGGAGGAATACTTCAGCTACTATCAGAAACGCTGCACTGCGAAGAGATCGGCTGGTCTAAATCGAATAATGACGCCCGAGTGGGCTATGAAGCATTTCAATGGGAGGTTCGCAAAAATTGTCTTTGGCGGAAAGTGTCTTGTTATGGACCGCGATTTATCAAGGGGATTGCGAACTTATGATAGGGATACTTTCTATTCGATGTTTACAGATGTGATGATTCGAAATAGTTCACCTGGGGGAAATCCTTACTTAGCAGCGTGTGTCTATTGGTTCAGGCATACTCGGCTGTACGAGAGCGTGGTGTTTGATCCTAACCCGGACTACATTCAAAAGGCTGATGAGATTAATCTATGGCAGGGATATCCTTATCAGCCTGAGGCTAACGGTAGGGCTGAGCAATTCCTTCGATTTACTCACGATATCATTTGTAGCGCCGACGACAGGAGCTATGACTTTCTCTTTGCATTGCTTGCCAAGATAATCCAGCAGCCTCATGTTAAGTATGGTGAGGGGATAGCCGTTGCTCTTCGCGGCAAGCAGGGTGTTGGTAAGAACGTTTTTGTCGAGAGCGTCGGCAAATTGTTTGGGCAGGCCTTCACTACTGTGACCGACACGGCGCAGTTGACTCGTAATTTCAATTCCCAGCTCTTTAATAAGATCATCGTATTTGGCGACGAGGCTATCTGGGGTGGTGAGAAGAGGAGTAGGTCGATTCTGAAAAGTATTATCACGTCGCCTGTTATAACTATCGAGAAAAAGTACTCAGAGCCGTTCGAGGCACCAAACTATATCCGGTTATTCACGGCGACTAACGAGGACTGGGCGGCTCCGAAAGAGTTAGGCGATCGCCGCTGGTTTGTTCTTGATGTGTCGGATGAACGACGTAGGGATGATAAGTATTTTGAATCTATCCGTTTGAGTTTGGAAAATGGTGGCTATAACGATCTCATGTATCGTTTGATGAGTACTGATATTTCTAGTGTCAACTTTCAGAATGATATGCCTTCGACAGAGGCAGGGTTGATCAATTCAATTTCGTCGCTTGAGCCAAGGTCGGAGTATTTCCTCTACGTTCTTCTTCGAGATGATATTCAGCACGTTCGTGACGGGGAAAAGCCGGAGGTTTTCAATCAGGAGATTACTTGTGATGGGTTGTTCCAAAAGTATTCTCAGTATGCTAAGGATCAACAAATAAAATATCCTATGCGTAGGGAGGAGCTTGGGAAGGTGGTTTCGAGATTGTTTGGTGGAAGTGTTCGTAGGTTTCAGAAGCGTTGGGGTGGTAGGATGAAATATTACTACGATTTCCCCGATCTTGACACGGCGAAAGAGGAATTTGATGAGAACCTCGGAATCACGGTTAATTGGGATACTCTACTTGGCGGCGGTATGAGGGGCGTCGAGGTTGTGGGGAGTAAGGATGAATGGAATCGCGCATGGGAGCTTCAGCCTATTATTAGACAGGTTGAGACCCAGAGTAACACTGAAGAGCCTCCCCAGGATGAGTAGGTATCTTCACTATCTCTGAGGATTCGCTTCGCTACGAGGGGTTCTTTGAGACCCACACATATTCCCAATGATAGTCAGCACAACACCGGTTTTTTCTTAAGGCTATTCTTACACTTGAAGCCGTGACGCCTATTACTTCGGCAGCCTCATGTACGCTGGGATACACTACGCCTGTCTCGACACAGCGAACTGGCCTTGTATGTGTATTTTTGCGCGGTTTCCTAACTTTCGTAGCATTCAGAATCTGTAGTTCTCTCACGACCTCTTCATCCACGCCATCGCCCGCTATAGTCTTCTTCAATCTCAGTTGAAACGGGGTGTATTCGGTACATTCCATCGTCATGCTCGAACTCTTTCGCGCTCCTTATAGTCGAGGTACATTCCAGTAACGCGATATCCATTCTTCTCAGCTGCTGGCATGATCTCTATTATTGGAATGCCCGTGACACTTTGCACATCTGTGAGCTTTGTAAAAAGCATCTCCTCTCCAGAATCTAAATCCTTCACCTTGGTAATCATAATACTCACTCCTTGCCCGACATGGGCAATATAAGTAGTTAGTCACGGGGATGCAGATAGATTGAAAGGATAGTCTCGAGTCATCAACGACCTTCTCTAGGAGGGGCACTAATTATAAGAGGGCCGAACGCCATGATACGGGGCGTTCACGGGGGCTTCAACCGTATATTACGCGAGAACAAACTAAGCCCGACCTGAGGCTCGTGTTATACCCTTTCTCGCGGGGGAGTATGATGCGAGCCTCTTTATTTGTACCGCGGGGAGTTACGAATGTATCTGAACAGAATCAATTATTTAGAACGTATCGACACGTATCTAACGAAGCATCAGTGGTATTTTAGAACACGTTGGCATAACGTTGGATTGATACGCAAATCCCAACCGCAGCAGAAAGGCCATCTAACGCTAATGAGATTCAACAACGCTCCTGTTTCATTTATGTATACTACAATCTGCAAACGAATGAAAGAGTGGACCGCGCCGACTGATTTCGAACCGGAGAGATTTGAAGAAACTCTTTGCCTCTCATTACCGCGTAACGTAAAAGACTACATCAAGACGTGGGGTGGAGTTAATTACGTAATTTGCTCGTATTACAGCGTGAAAGACAAACAAATGACCTACTACTACATCAATGCTCCAAGACTACTTGATTATCTTAGCCGTGCATTGGCTGATGAGACGCTATGGGATGGCACCGTGATACCACGAGAAGTTATGCACAAGGATGCATTGCGTGTCTCGGGATTGAAACAGGCAGGGCTGATTGAGATGGTTGATTCGGTTGCGATGAGTGGCGTCATTCACGTCGAAGATAACACGTCACCACTCGCAACTCCTGAGCATTTCAGAACTGGTTATTGTCGTCCAATCAACGAGTGGGAGAAGCCTCCTGAACTTGGGCAGGATTGGAGCGAGTTTCACTTGATGTCTCACATTCAAGACCGCTCAAAGAGCATCGTTATAGTGTCTGTCGATACTCAACGAGAGCATTCCTTCAAATCTCTAACAGAGGCAGCAAGGCAGTTGAGTTCCGAGGGCTTATTGGTTCACGTATCGTCTATTTCAGATTGCCTCAAGGGTCGACAGGCTACATTCAAGACAACACGGGGTAAATGTATAGTGCGGTATTCGTAGTAGGCTTCAAATTCCGTAAATGTAATAAATTAGTATATTCTTCTAAGATAAACGCTATATCTTATTACATTTACGGAATTTGAAGTTCACTATGAGAAGACGTTCAAGACAAACAAAGGGAGATGCAGAGTTGAGACTACTGATTCACCGCACTTTGTAGTGAACAAGAAATTACAGATATGTATTGATATTAAAGATCCTAAGACTTATTACATATCTGTAATTCTCTGCTACTAACCCGGATATCTCACATTAATTAACAAGGGACCTCCCGAAGCGTATATAATTGTCTTGCCAGAAACAAGATATACGCTGAAAGGAAAGCCCCTTGTGAAAACAGACTGTAACCAATCCG
>JBEKVO010000040.1:0-35637 GCA_049513895.1 Rectinemataceae bacterium
CAGAATGAAGCTTTGTGTGAACGAGTCCAAGCTGATCTTATCGAGATCAAAGCAAATCCCAAACTCGTGCGGTCATTCTTCGAAGCAAAAAGTGTAGCCTATATTCTTGACTAGGTAGTATACACCCCTTCGCTTCGTGAGCCGCAAGGAATGGATTGTAGCGTGCGCTATCGCGTACCACGAAGTCGAAGCCGATGCCCTTCTTCTCGTTCTTGGCGCGGTCGGCGATGATGGAGCCTATCGGCGCTCAAATGATCGCGCCGAAGTAAAAAAACAATGCCTTCTGCGATCCGTCATCAACTGCTTTACCATGAAAGCTAGCCATGCGATATCAGAGTAAACAAATTTCCTGAGCATAGCCGCTGGACTTTTATTAAACTATAGGAATGAGGAGAAAGCGCTCGACAATCCTGGCCATCTCCCTCCCGATAATCGCCCTCATCTGTTTTTCCGCGTGCTCTCCGAAAGCGCCCGCCTCCACCATCGTCGGTAGCTGGAAAACCGAGAGTGAGGGCATGACCTGGCAGTGGAGCTTTGCCCGGGACGGCTCCTTCGCCTGGAGGGTCCTAGGCCAGACCGATATGGGTGGCAAGCCGGTCGAGATAGACGGGGAGGGTCACTATGCCGTATCCGCCATGACCCTAAGCTTGAGCTTCGAAAAATTCCCCGGCGTTCCGGGGATCCTGCGCTCGGGAGACGCGGCTCCTGGCTTCAACGCCAGGACCGAAGTCAAGCTGCGATTCGCGGGCGTTTCCAGGATGTTCTGGACATTCGACAGCGCGGCCCTGGGTACGCAGGAATCGAGCTTAGCGCGTATCGAATAGGCTTCGAGATACGGGCGAGACATAGAACCTTGGAGGGGGAGCGCTGATCCTGTCGCGAGGTTTCGCGCCCGACGATCCCGGTGCTTGGCGGGCTTTCGCTTCGCTCCCTGTACCTAATTGTAGTATGCGCTGTCGCGCACGACGGCATCCACCCACCTATGCCGGGCAAGCCCGCCCCGCGCTTATTTCGTTGATGGCGCGGCGGCCGTCCAGCATGGGCATCATGGGCGGGAACGGCCGATAAAAAAACCGCGCCCGAAGGCGCGGCCCGTATGCGAAAAACAGAAACGGTCTAGTAATCCATCCCGCCCATTCCGCCCATTCCACCCATTCCGCCGCCGCCGCCGCCCATGGGGGGAGACTTCGGCTCGGGCATGTCGGTGACGGCCGCCTCGGTGGTGAGGAGGAGGGCCGCGACCGAGGCCGCGTTCTGGAGGGCGGAGCGGGTGACCTTGGCCGGATCGATGATGCCGGCCTTGACCATGTCGGTCCACTCCATCTTGGCGGCGTCGAAGCCGATGCCCTTCTTCTCGTTCTTGGCGCGGTCGGCGATGATGGAGCCGTCGACGCCGGCGTTCTCGGCTATCTGGCGGATGGGCTCCTCGAGGGCGCGCTTGGTGATCTTGAAGCCGACCTTCTCGTCGTCTGACATCTTGGACTGGTCGGCCTTGTCGAGGGCGAGGGCGGCCTGGATGAGAGCGATGCCGCCGCCGGGGACGATGCCTTCCTCGATCGCGGCGCGGGTGGCGGAGAGGGCGTCCTCCACTCTGTGCTTCTTCTCCTTCATCTCGACCTCGGTGGCCGCGCCGACGTTGATGACGGCGACGCCCCCGGCGAGCTTCGCGAGGCGCTCCTGGAGCTTCTCCTTGTCGTAGTCGGAGGTGGTGTCCTCGACCTGCTTCTTGATCTGGGCGATGCGGTCCTGGATGTCCTTCTGCTTGCCCGCGCCGTTGATGATGGTGGTGTTGTCCTTGTCCACCTTGACGGTCTTGGCGGTGCCGAGCTGGGTGATGGCGGTGTTCTCGAGCTTGAGTCCGAGCTCTTCGGAGATGACCTCGCCGCCGGTGAGGATGGCGATGTCCTCGAGCATGGCCTTGCGCCTGTCGCCGAAGCCGGGAGCCTTGACGGCGCAGACGGTGAGGGTGCCGCGGAGGTGGTTGACGATGAGGGTGGCGATGGCCTCGCCGTCGATGTCCTCTGCGATGAGAAGGAGGGGCTTGCCCTGCTGCGCGACCTTCTCGAGCAGGGGAAGGAGGTCCTTCATGTTCGAGATCTTCTTGTCGTGGATGAGGATCATCGGGTTCTCGAGGACGGCGGTCTGAGTGTCGCGGTTGGTGGCGAAGTAGGCCGACACGAAACCGCGGTCGAACTGCATGCCCTCGACGAAGTCGATCGTGGTATCCATGGTCTTGGACTCCTCGACCGTGATGACCCCGTCCTTGCCGACCTTCTCCATCGCGTCGGCGATCTGCTTGCCGATCTCGGTGTCGTTGTTCGCGGATACGGAGGCGACGTTGGCGATCTCTTCCTTCTCTTTGATCTCTTTGGAAACCTTCTTGATCTCCTCGATGGCGATGAGGACCGCCGCGTCGATGCCCCGCTTGAGTGCCATGGGATCGAGGCCGGCGGCCACGGACTTGAGGCCTTCCTTGACGATGCTGTAGGCGAGGACGGTGGCGGTGGTGGTGCCGTCGCCGGCGACGTCGTTGGTCTTGGTGGCGACTTCCTTGAGGAGCTGGGCGCCCATGTTTTCGAAGGGGTCCGAGAGCTCGATTTCCTTGGCGACGGAGACGCCGTCCTTGGTGACGGTGGGGGCGCCGAACTTCTTATCCAGAAGCACATTGCGACCCTTGGGGCCGAGGGTGACCTTGACGGCCTTGGAAATGGTCTCGACGCCGACGAGGAGCCTGCGCCGAGCTTCCTCGCTGAATAGGATCTGTTTAGCCATGTCGTGTTTCTCCCTTTCTGAACGAAATTGTCTGCCTTATAGCAGCGAAAGCGCTGATAATAAGGCGGATAAGTGACCTGGAGGTCGCTTTGACCTGAATGGTCATTCGAAAGATACAAAATTACCGACTTCGCGGCAAGGCCCTAGAGGTGATTGATTGCATTAATCGTAATTGATTAGTATGCTAACTATTATGGACGAGATTGGATTGATGGGTTCGGTGTTCTTCGCCAGGCGGAGGCGATCAGCCGAGCGGATCCGCGCTTTCGGGATAACCTTGCCGCAGTTCTTGCTCGTGCAGTTGGCCAGGCGGCGGGGTCCGATCAGTACCTCGGCGGCCGCGGCCGAGCTCTCCTGCGACCGGCCCACGGCCACCCTCGTGGCGCAGAAATGCGTTTCGCAGGGTTGGCTCTCCCGAAAGCGCTCCGATACTGACCGGCGCTCCAGTCGCCTCGTGCTGAGCGGGGAGGGCGAGGAGCTCCTCGACCGCATCGAGGCGGCACGGCTCTTCTCGCCCGCTTCGATCGGAGACCCCCTCGACGCGCTTGGATCAGAAGAGCGCGCGGCCTTCCGCGCGGCCTTGGAGAAGGTAGAAGCCCGCGCAAGGGAGCTATTCGCCCGTCATTGATGCGCGAAGATACGGCGCTGTACTATCGAAAGATGCCAAGCCCCCTAACGGTCCTTTACTCGGACGAATATCTCCTCGTCGTAGACAAGCCCTCCGGCATACTCTCGATACCCGACCGCTACGACCCCGACGCGCCGGTCGCGGTCTCGGAACTCCGCGCCGCCTGGGGCAGGCTTTTCGCCGTCCACCGTTTGGATAAAGATACGAGCGGTGTCCTCATCTACGCGCGGAACGCCGAAGCGCATAAGTCTTTAAGCGCTGCATTCGAGTCGCGGTCGGTGGCAAAGACCTACCGCGCCCTCGTCCGGGGCTCGCCGACATGGGACGAGACCACATGCGAACTCCCCCTCATGCCCGACGGCGACAGGCTGCATCGGACGATTGTGGCAGCGCACCATGGCAAGAGGTCGGCGACGTCCTTCGTCGTGGTCGCGCGCTACAAGGACTGCGCGCTGGTAGAGGCTCGCCCCGAGACTGGGCGCACGCACCAGGTTCGAGTCCACCTCGCAGCCCTGGGCCATCCCTGCCTCTGCGATCCCCTCTACGGCGACGGCGACGCTCTCCTCCTCTCCAAACTCAAGAGGAGATGGAAGGGCGATCCCTTCGCGGAAAGACCCCTCCTCGCCCGCGCCGCGCTTCACGCCCTCTCGGCGGAGTTTCCCCATCCGCTTACCGGCGCCGCACTCAAGGTCGAGGCGCCCCTGCCCAAGGACATGAAGGCGACTATAAGCCAGCTGGAGAAGCTGTAGCCGCCCCTTGGTCAGCCGATGTCGCAGACCAGCTCGTCGACGAGGATGAGCGGAGGGCAGAGGGGAACATCGCGCCATGCCTCGTCGTTGCCGAAGACGGCCCCTGCCCCTGCTACGATCGCGGTCGCAATGTGCAGGACGTCGGCCGAGGAAAGGGCGCGGCGAAGCGCTGGCGCGAGCGAGGCGGACAGGGCGGCGGCCCGCTCGGCGACGGCCACGTCGACTACCCGCAGCTCTATGCGGGAGGAGTCGGATAGGAGTACGCGGTAGCGGGCGGCGAGCTCGGGCAAGCCCGCAGCGAGGGGCTTCTCGAGCAGCTCGGCCCAAGCGAGGGTCGAGGCTATGACGCGCCAGGGCCTCGCCTCGGCCTCGTCGAAGAAGCGCTCCACCGCTGATCGCCGCGGGGAGCCCGGCGTCCCTTCGATGAGATAGACGAGGGCAGAGCTGTCGACGAGGACGAGGGCGCCGGCGGGAAGGTCGATATCAAGGCCAAGTTTTTTCAGTCGCCGACCTCGGCTCGGTTGCGGCCGGCCTTTTTACAGGCGTACAGGCGCTCGTCGGCGCGCGCGACGAGGGTCTCGAGGGTATCGCCGCGACGCGCCATGGTCCCCCCCACTGAGACGGTCGAGACTATTTTTCGACCGTCCTCGAGGCTGATCCAGGAGCGCTCGATCAGGCTGCGCGTGCGCTCGGCCACTTCCGCGAGAACGGGCAGGCGGAGGCGGGGGCAGACGACGACGAACTCCTCGCCGCCCCATCGGGCAGCCGCGTCGTTGCGCCTGACGGCGTTGGCGAGGGTCCAGCCGATCATGCGCAGGACGCGGTCGCCTATCGTGTGGCCGTATTTGTCGTTAACGAGCTTAAAATGGTCTATGTCGAGGATGAGGATGCCGAATTCGGTTCCCTCGCCCTCGAACTCGCGGATGGCCGACTCGGCACTCAATGCCGCGTAGCGCCTGTTGCCGAGACCCGTGAGGGCGTCGGTGAGCACTTCTTTCCTCAGCGTCTGCAGCTCGGTGAGCAGGCCGGAGCGCTCGGAGCGGTCGGAGAATATCTCGATGGCGCCCAGGGCCGTCGCGTCCTCGCCGAGGATGGGAATCGCGTGGACGACTATGGGGACGCGATGGCCCTTTTTATGATGGAGGAATACTTCGCCGTCCCTCGGACGACAATCCTCCATGGTGGCCGCCATGGGACAGCCGTCGATGCAGAGTTCCTTGCCTTTTTCGTCCGTATGCCTGAGCAGGTTGTCTGAGCACTTCGTGCCGACGACCTCGGCCCGTGAAAAGCCGGTTATCCTCTCCGCGCCGTTGTTCCAAAAGGTGATGAGGCCGCCGCGGTCGAGGAAATAGACCCCCTCCGATATCGATTCTATCACTTGGGCCAAGACATCGGCGCTTATCGGACTGACCATGGCCGCAAGTATATTCCAGGCACCGCCCCGTTGCTATACTTTGACCATGGCGGAAGCGCGGGGATTCATCGTATCGGCCTGGGACGAATTCCGCCCCGGAAACGACCGCATGCTTTTCACGGGGCGGCTCGAGGACGGCCGCAGCTTCGCCGCCCTGCGCGCGAGCCCGGGCCCGGCCCTCTTCGTAGCGCGCGATCGCGGGGCCGAGGCATCCGCGGCGATCGGCATCGATGGCGCGTTCGTCGAGGACTGGAGCGACATGGCCGGGGCCGCCCTCACGCGCGTCTGCCTGCCGGCCGGGGCCTCCCAGCGCGCGGCCGAGCGCTCCCTCGCGGCCGCCGGCATCGCCGTCGCGGGGCTGGACCGCAGGCGGGCTGACGAGGAGCTCGCGGCCCTCGGGATCAGGGGGCCGGTTCTCATCCGCGGCGAGGAGAGGCCGGGCAAGCGCGTCGACGTCGTATTCGTGGAGCCCTCGTTCGAGAACGAGGCGTCGGGCTTTCGGCCTGGCCTGCGTTGGCTGGCCCTCGATATAGAGACCGATCGCGACGAGGGCGTCGTCGCCGTATCCCTCGCCGAAAAGGGAAAGCCGGGCGAGATATTGTTCGTCCAAGGGAGGGGCGAGGCCCCCACGGCTTCCGGCATCGAGGTTTTTCCCGACGAGTCTTCTCTGCTAGGCGCCCTCGCCGCGCGGATAGCGCGCCGCGATCCCGACGTGGTCACGGGCTGGAACGTCATCGACTTCGATTTCAAGGTGCTCATCGCGCGTTGCGAGGCCCTGGGTATCACCTTCGACGCGGGGCGCACCGATGCGCCCGCGACCTTCGCGGAGCGGTCGCACGCGTATCCTCGCGGTGGCGCGTATCCTCGCGGTGGCGCGTATCCTCGCGGTGGCGCGTATCCTCGCGGTGGGCGTGCCGGGCTCGACCTGCCCGGCCGAGCGGTGATAGACGCGATGCGGCTGATTCGCGGCTCGGGCGCCCGTTACGAGGACCTCAGCCTCGAGACGGTCGCCCGCGAAGCCCTCGGCGAGGGGAAGTCGGTATCCTCCCGGGGAGAAGAAAAGGTCGAGGAGCTCGATCTCCTGCGGGCCCGCGACCCCGACGCCTTCTGCGCCTACTGCCTGCGCGATTCCGAGCTCGTCCTCCGCATCCTCGACCGGACGGGCCTCGACGAGCTGACCGCGCGGCGCGCGAGCCTCACCGGCGTTTCCCTCGATCTCGCCTGGACGAGCATACCCGCCTTCGAGCGGGTCTACGGCTCCGCGCTCCGCGCGCGCCGCGTAGCGATTCCGGCCAGGTCCGATCGTCGGGTCTCGGGGGCCGCGGGCGGGACCGTATTGGAAGCCTCGGCGGGCATTTTCCATCGCGTCCTCGTCTTCGATTTCCGGAGCCTCTATCCTTCCATCATGAGGACCTTTAACATCGACCCCCTGGCCTACGCACGCGCGGCCGGCCGAACGAGCGCAACGGGATCCATCGCGTCGGCCACGGACATCGTCGCTCCAAACGGGGCGCGCTTCGACTCTTCGCCCGGAGTGCTGCCGGGCCTGATCGCCGAGTACTCGGTCGAGAGGGAGAGGGCGATAGCGGAAGGCGACGAGGTGGCCGCCTATGTTTATAAGATATTGCAAAACTCCTTCTACGGCGTGCTCGGCGCCGAGGGCTGCCGCTATGCCCGCACCGAGATAGCCGGCGCCATCACCTCCTTCGGAAAGAAGTTCCTGGTGATGGCGAGGGATTTCTTCGAGGCCAAGGGGCGGCGCGTGCTGTACGGCGACACGGATTCGGTATTCGTGCTTTCGGGCGCGCCCGAGGGCGCGCTCTACGACGAGCTGATGGCGATGGGACGGGCCGACGCCGACGAGCTCAACGGCGAGATCGCGCGCCGCGTCGAGTCGGAGTACGGCCTCGAGTCGCAACTCCGCATCCGATGCGAGAAGGCCTACTCGACATTCTTGATCCCCCGCCTCAAATCCTTTTCGGCGCGTCTCAAGTCGAAGGCGCACGGGGGCATCCTCGGCGGCCGTATCCTCGGCGGCGGCCGTATCCTCGGCGGCGGCCGTATCCTCGGCGGCGGCCGTATCCTCGGCGGCGGCCGAGGGCGGTCCAAGGGCTACGCGGGCCTCCTCCTTTCGCCCGACGGATCCTCCGATATCGAGGTGAAGGGCATGGAGGCGGCGCGGACCGATTTCACGCCCCTGGCCCGAGACTTCCAGGTCCAGCTCCTCGGCCTCGTCTTTTCGGGGGCGGGGGAGGCCGCGTTGCGCGATTTCTGCCGCGCCGAGGAGGCCGCCCTCCGCCGCGGCGAGCGGGACGACAAGCTGGTGTACCGGAGAACCCTTCGCCGCCTCGCCGACGACTACGACTCGGAGACGCCGCAGGTCCACGCGGCGCGGCTCATGGGCTGGACGGCGAGGAGGGGCCGCATCTCCTACGTGATGACGGGGGCGGGAGCGGAGCCGATCGGCTCGCGGAGCGGGGCCGCCCTCGACTACGACCACTATGTCGTCCATCAGCTCCTGCCGATCGCCGCCTCCATCGCGGACGCCGTGGGCCTCGACGCATGGGCCTGGCTTGCCGACGAATCTCAGTTCGAGCTGGATTTCAGTAATTGACGCTTAGATTCGGAAGTATTGTAATAATTCTGTAAAACGCGGTCCGAGAACCGTTCCATGATCGGGCATTTAAGTTAGATTCTTCGTCTTCGTCGATAGCGGATGGGTGTTGACCACCACAATCTAAACGCCATATCCTCCTTCGAAAAAGCCGATCATGCGCCGGTTCTTCTTTAATAGAGCGGTGAGAACAGCCCGAGGAGGGTGAATCTTGTTTCAACGAAAAAACGACGAAAAGGCGACGATTGTTCATCGAGGATTCATCGTCGCGGCACGCGATTCCTTACTATATTCGATCCCGATGAAACTCATCCGAATCGCCTGCGTCGGCGCGCTGCTCATCCCCCTCGTGGGGCTATGGTCGCAGGATGCCGCGGCCGCGGGACAGAAAGTGCTGACCCTGGAGCAGTGCCTCGATGCGGCCCTATCGAAGAGCGATAGCAGCGCGATACTCCAGAAGAACCTCGAAATCAGCCAAGCCCAATATAAGCAGATTGTGGCGAAGAACGCGGTCTCGCTTAACGCTGGCCTTGGCGGCGGCGCCACCGCGGGCTTCGGAAGCGACACACTTCTCACCGATTATGCCACCACGGTGGGAACCCCCGATAGTTATAGCACGGTTATCCCCCTGAATGTCTCCGGCTCCCTTTCGCTGACTAATGGATCCTCCACGAGCGTCAGCCTTACGGGAGGGACCTCCTTTTCGCCGGCCGGTAACTTGGTTTTCAATCAGGGTCTCCTCGGTCTCAGCCTAAGCCAGACCGTCTGGGACGGCTATCCGGGCGGAATCGCGAAGGCGAACGTCCAGCAGGGGCTCCTTAACCTCCAGAACGCGGAGCTCGCGACAGATGCGAACAAGCTGACCCTCGCTTTCCAGATCAAGCAGGCCTATTACCTGATGCTGAACGCTCAGCGTAAAATAGATGTGGACGCGCAGAACGTCGAGCTGCAGAAATCGGCCCTCGACCAGGAGCAGGCCCTCTATGACCTGCAGCAGGCGGTGGACGTCGATCTTCAGACCGCGAAGATCAATTTAAAAAGCGCCGAGGTCGATCAAAAGACCGACCTGATCGCCTTGGTCTCGGCGCGGAAGGCGCTGGCTAATCTCGTGGGATTGAACGCGAGCGAGGATTTCTCGGTGGCCGAGACCGCCGATCCCCAGGTCTCGGCCCAGAGCCTGGATGAGGCTATAGCGGTCGGCCTCGACAAGCGCGTCGAGCTCAAGCAACTGGATGTGAGTCGAAAAAACGCGGCGGTCTCGCTCGGCCTCATCAAGGCCCAGACATCGCCGACGGTGATCCTGACTGGCATCATTTATGGCCTCAATGGGGACAACAGTCTCCCTCCGTATAATCAGAACATGTGGGCGGCGACGATCGGCATGGGCGGCAAGATCAACTTGCCCATACTGGACTCCGGCTCGGCCGCGTACCAGGAAGAGGCCAACCGCTACCAGAATGGCGTTTACGATCTGCAGGACGATCAATTGCGCCGGAGCATCTCGCTGGCGGTCGAAAACGACTACAAGGCGGTCCAGCTGCAGACGGAGAAACTCGATCTGGCGAAGCTGACGGCCGAGAACAGCAAGGGGCAGTACGATCTCAAGAACGTGCAGCGCCAGTACGGCACGGCGACCAACCAGGATGTATTGGCCGCCGCCGTGAACATGGTGAACGCCAGCACCGCACTGGCGACGGCGAGGAACGCCCTCGAGCTCGCCATTCTCCAGCTTCAGAACGATATGGGCCTTTAGGAGACTTGAATATGAATCATCAACGATCGATCGCCTTTCACGCGTCCGCTTTCCGCGTTTTTCTGGCGCTCCTGGGTGCCGCCGGGCTGGCTCTCGCGCTCGCGGGCTGCTCCGCCGGGCACGATAAGAACGCGTCGGCGACCGGCTCGGCGGCCCCGGGTTCGAACGGAGCCGTCGGCAACCATGGCGGGGCGATCTCGGTCATGGCGGACCTCGCGCCGGAGGGCCCCTTGACCGTGGTGAGCGACACCTCGGGCACGGTGAACCCGGTCACGCAGAGCAAGGTGGCGGCGCAGATCGCCGGGACGGTGGCAAAGGTCCTGCATCTCGCGGGGGACTGGGTCAAGGCCGGCGATACGGTGATCCAGCTCGACGATTCGCAGCTCCAGCTTTCGGTGAAGATGGCGCGTTCCGCCCTCGATAACGCCAAGATCACCCTCTCGACGACCGCGGACACGACGAACCAGGCCAATCCCAAGCTCGCGCTCCAGGTACGGTCGGGCGAGGCCGCGCTCGCGGCGGCCCAGAAGAACTACGACTCGGCCAAGGCCCTGTTCAAGGTCGGCGGCGCCACGGCATCCCAGGTGGACAGCGCCCAGAGCCAGCTGCAGTTGGCCCAGGCCAACCTCGAGTCGGCCAAAACCGATCTCGATCAGAACCAGAAGGCCGATGTGCAGACCCTCGCCCAGCTCAGGATCGCCGTGGAGCAGGCCGATAACCAGCTCAAGCAGGCCGAGCTGAACCTGCAGTACGCGGCGGTCAAGGCGCCCTTCGACGGGCAGCTCTCGGTGGTCAACATGAACCCCGGGGAGTACGTCGGCGTGGCGACGATCGCCTTCGTCCTCGTAAGCGTCGAGAAGGAAGTGGACTTCAGCGTTCCGCCGACCGACGCTACGCACCTCGGCGTCGGCACCAAGTTGAATTTTGCGTATGAAGGCCGTATTTTCCAGATCGAGGTACGGCAGCCGCCGTCGGCGCCGGTGAACGGCATGGTGCCCATGGTGGCCTCGCCGCCCTCCTCCTTTCCCATCGCATACGGCGCGGTGGGAACGGTGGGCTATTCGCTGACGCTCGCGAGGGGAATCCTCCTCCCCATCGCGACCCTCGAGACGAACGAGGACAAGAACTATGTCTTCCTCGTCAAGGACGGCAAGGCGATGATGCAGACGATAACGATCATAGCCGAGAGCGGTATCACGGCGGCCGTGTCGGGTATCGCCCCCGGATCTCAGGTCATCGTGAGCCCGCCTCCCGGCCTCCTGGACGGCTCTCCAGTCCAGGTGGTCCAGGCGCAGGGCGCTAACGCCCCCGCCGGCGGACAGGCAGGAAAGCCATGAGCACGCTCCGCGATATCGAGACGAAGATCTTCAACAAGATCAACCCGGCGATAAAGTTCTCGGTCACGCGCTATGTCCTCGCGGTCGGGGTCTTCGTCGCCATAGTGGTTTTCGGTATCGTATCCGCCGTCGGCCTGGGAGTGGACCAGCTCCCCACGATAAACATCCCCGTCGTCATCGTGAGCACCCTCGACCCGGGGGCGACTCCCGCCGTCATCGACCAGTCGATAACCCAGGTCATCGAGAACACCGTCACCACCATCAGCGGCATCACCGATATCAGCTCGTCGAGCCAGACGGGATCGAGCATCGTCGCCGTCTTTTTCGATCAGAGCTCCGACAAGAACTCCGATGCCAACCAGGTGGCGTCGCAGGTATCCGCCGCGATCAAGCTGTTGCCGCCGGGCGTCAACGCGCCGACCGTCAAGACCTTCGATCCCAACTCCGCCGCCGTCGTCCAGATCGGTCTCAGCGCCAAGGGCGTCGGTCTCGACGTGGTATCCGACTACGTGACGAATGACCTGTTGCCCAACCTCGAGCGCGTCTCCGGGGTCGCCAACATCACGACCGACGGGGCCCCCACGCGGGAGTTCCAGGTCCTCCTCAGTCCTGACAAGCTGCGGGCCTACAATCTTACGCCGATGAACGTCTCGTCCGCGATCGCGAGCTCGGCCATCAACACCTCGATCGGGACCATTAATCATCAGCGCAACGTGCTCACCTTCTCGACGGTGGACATCCCCACCGATCCCGTCGCCATCTCGAAACTTCTCGTGGACTCGAATCGCGGCGTCACCGTGGGCGACGTCGCGAGCGTCCGGGACACGTCCACCGTCGACAGCTACGCGCGGGTCAACGGAAATCCCGTGGTCCTCGTCGACATCCAGAAGACCACGGACTCGAACACCGTGGCGGTCGTACACAACGTCGAGAAACTAATGGCGAAGACCAGGCTCCCGCCGGGCTACTCCTACGTCGTCAGCTACGACTCGACGGGCCCGATCTCGGCCTCGATCCAGAATACCGCCAGCGAACTCCTGATCACGAGCATCGTAGTGGCGGTCATCGTCCTCCTCTTCCTCGGCAAACTCAATACGGCCCTATCCGTCATCCTGGCCATCCCGATAGCCATATCCGCCTCGCCCATCCTCTACCAACTCTGCGGTTTCAACTTCAATCTGGTCTCCCTTCTCGCCCTCGTCAGCGCGATCGGCATAGTGGTGGACGACTCGATCGTAGTGTCGGAGAACGTCGAACGGTACAGGGTGATGGGCTTCAGTCTCAAGGAATCCGTCCTCAAGGGGGCGAGCGAGGTCTTCAGCGCCGTCATCGCGGCCTCTCTCTCGCTTCTCTCGGTCCTCATCCCGGTAAGCTTCATCGGCGGCTTCGTGGGTCGCTATATACAGCAGTTTTCCCTGGGTCTCGCGGCGGCGGTCGCGTTCTCGCTTTTCGAAGCCCTCCTTTTTCTGACGGTGCGGCTGGCCTATACTCCCGACGCGAAGGTATTCGACTGGAAAGACTTCGCGCAGAGCTTCGGCATGATCGGCCCTTCGCTGAAATGGGGCTTTACGCGATGGCGCAAAGGCTTCTTTGTCCTGGTCGCTCTGGGTGCGGTCGCGGCCCTCGTCATCACCCGCCACTACATCTACCTGCCCGCGCTGCTCTTATATCCGGTGGCTCTCAGCCTCGTCTATTACGTAGGGCGAATCCTCCTCACTTTCTTCCAGGCTCTCACGATGACCCTCCACGGCCTGACCGAGCGGTTCATCGACTGGGTCAGGGACGCCTATGCCCGCGGCCTTGTCGGCGTCATAAAGTATAGCGTTTGGATTCTCGTGGGCGCGGGCGTCTTCCTGGCACTGACGGTCGTTTTCATCGCCCCCCACATCCCCTTCAACTTCGTGCCGCAGGCCGACAATGGTTTCATGGTGGTCAACATGTCGCTGCCGGTAGGCACACCCATCGACGTCACGAACGATCTCACGGGAAAGCTCGAGGCCTATGTCCAGCAGCAGCCGGAAGTAAACACGGTCCAGACGGTCGTGTCGAGCACCAACCTGTTCACGGGCGCCAGGTACACCTACCGTACTTCGATGACCTTGACGCTCAAGCCCGTCGAAAAGCGCCGGAACATCTTCGTTCTCATGCCGCTCTACCGCCAGAAACTTCTCGCCCTCGTCCACGAAGAGTTTCCATCGGGCCGCATATTCGTAAGCGCGGGCGGCGGATTCCTCGGGAGCAGCTCGCTTCAGGTCAACGTGACCTCCGCGAATTTCGATAGGTTGCAGCGTCGAGACGCGTCCATCATCCATGCCATCCAGGAAAATCAGTGGGTCACGGACGTGTCGTCGAGCCTTTCCGACACGACCCTCGAGAACGATTTCTATCCGAGCCCCACCAAGCTCCAGGGGACGGGCCTGAGTCCCGCGTCGGTGGCCTCCGCGCTGCAGATCGCCACTTCGGGAGTTCAGGCGGCGAGCGTCCAGATCGGCGGCGACAGCTACCCCATCGAGGTCATGGTCGATCCGGTCCATCTCGCGGGCGGCCAGTCCCTCCTCAATCTTCCTATTTATTCCCCCGCGCTCCAGACCAACCTCCAGGTCGGCCAGCTCGGCAGCTTTACGCTCAACCAGGCGCCCACGAGTATGACCCGCTACAACCGCATCTACTACGCCCAATACACGATCAACATGAAGCCCAACGCCCCGCCGCCCCTCTCGGTGCAGAACCAGCTTGGACAGGAGCTACAGGCCAAGGGCGTTTTCACGGACGACCTCCAGCTTTCCTCGAACAGCAGCACCGGCACGGCGGCCCTCGCCCAGCAACTCCAGACCCAGGCTCCCTTGGCCTTCCTTCTCGCCCTTTTCCTCGTCTATCTCGTCATGGGCGCCCAATTCAACTCCTGGCGCTATCCTGTTTACCTCCTTCTGCCCGTGCCTCTCGCCCTCGTCGGCGCTCTGTTCGTGGTCTTCCTCAAGGGCAGCGGGCTCGACGTGTTCGGCCTCCTCGGCATGCTCATGCTCATAGGATTGTCGGCCAAGAACGCGATTCTGTACCTCGACTTCGTGGTGGAGCGGCTCGGCAAGATGCCCTTTGTGGACGCCTTGATAGAGTCGGGCAGGCTCAGGTTCAGACCCATCGTCATGACCACGCTGACCGTCCTCGTCACGAGTTTCCCCCTCATCTTCGGGAGAGGCCAGGGCTCGGAGTTCGGGCAGGGGCTCGGCATCGTGACCTTCGGGGGCATCCTCTTTTCCGCCGTCCTCACCTTCTTCGTCGTACCCGCTGCCTTCTACCTGTTCGAGCGGAAACGAGCGCCCGAAGCGGCGGCCGAGACGAGCGTCGCGGTGGGCGAGTCCCCCGTTGCGACCTACGCGACGGGGCTCTCCCCGGCATACTCCCCGGCAACGGGGGCGGCCTCGGAGGGCTTGGATCGAGCGAAAGAGAGCGACGGCGACGAGGTCGAGGTCTGATATATCGTTGCTAAAGTAAACGTCATTAGGCGGCGCCCGTCTCCGCCTCGGCGCGGGCGCAGCTTCCGAGCGAGGCGATCCATCCGGCCTTGTCCCTGAGGGCGCAGCCGCCCCTCGTCTCCGTGAGCTCGTGGTGGTGATCCCGTATCGCTCGCATGAGGGGCGAATCGAGGGCGGCAGCGAGGCCGGACCGCCCGGCGTCGCCGTCGGAGAAGGGCGCGAAGGGGCATGCCTCGAGGGCGCCCTCGGGCGCGACGTGTATGAAGCCCCTGCCCGCGGCGAGGCAGCCGCCATAGGCCTCCTCGTCGCCCGGCAGTCTGATGACGGGGTAGCTCAGCCCCGCGGTCCGACTTTCGTCGTTGAGCGCCGCCCGCTGCGCGTCCGACAAAACGAGGTCCTCGGTGCCTGGCGCGACGGGGACGTACTCCACGAGGAAGAGGACCGAGGCACCCATGTCGGCGACCCGCCCGAGGAAGTCGGGCGACAGCGCGCTGTCCGCGTTGCGCGAGGTTATCGTCACCGAGAGGCCGAAGAGTCCGCCCCTCTTTCGCATCGCCGCGGCGCGGCGGAGTGCGGTCTCGTGGACTCCTGCGCCCCGGCGCTCGGCCGTGAAGGCCTCGTCGCCCTCGATGCTGAAGATCGGCACGAGGGTAGAGCCGAAGAGCTCGGCCATCGAGTCGTCGAGGAGGGTGCCGTTCGTGAAGACCGGGACGACCACGCCGCGCATCGCGTGGCCGCCGTCGGCGGCCAGCCTCTCGAGAAGGCTCCGCCTCAACAGGGGCTCGCCGCCGGCTATCATTATCACGCCGACGCCGAGGGCCACCGCCTCCTCGAAGAGCTCCATGAAGCGATCGTCCGAAAGCTCCGCGGGCGCGGCCGCGCCGCTGGGGCGAAGCCGTTTCGCGTAGCAGCCGGCGCAATCGAGGTTGCAGCGGCGCGTGACGCTCGCGATGAGGATGGCGGGGATCGTCGCGCCCGCGCGGGCCGCGGCCGCTCGGCGAAGCGCCTGGCGCCTCTGGAAGGCGAGAGAGGCCAGCGTGCCGAGGCCGCCCCGGGAGGCGAGGGCGCGCTTGCAGACGTCGACGATTTGGCTGGAAAAAAGGACGGTGGGATTCGACATGGGACTTTCCTTAAATAACGAGGTCTCCGCCCCCATACGGGGCGCGGTCACGCCGCGCCCTTCGGCCGCGGCACCCTCGTCCCCGCTGGGGCGCCCGCTATGGCGGCCCGCAATGGCGGACGAGGATTCACCGGCATAAAATAACCATTCCGCGGCGCCTCGGCAAGTGTCGACGCGCCCGGGCTTCGCGGGCCGCCCGATAAATACTCGTCGACGACCCTTTGACAGCCCGATCTCCCTGGATTAATCCTATCCCATGGATACGACCGAAATACGCGATTTCTTCGACGGCATCAATCACGACTATCTCGCCGTCCACCTGAAAAAAGAAGAGCTGTTCTGGGCCACCTATATGGCGACCAGCGACGACCACTCGGGCTTCGCCGAGGCCGAGAAGGCCTACAAGGCCTTCATTTCGGATCCCGGCAGGCTCGACGCCGTCCACGCGCGCATCGCGGAATTCGAGTCGGGCCTCGGGAGCGGCGCCTCGCCTGGCGGCGAGGAGGCCGAGCTCCTCGCGGGCCTTCGCGGCTGGCGCGCCCTCTTCGAGGCCAACGTGATCGAGGGCTCCGCCGGACGGGCAGACATGGAGCGGATAATCGCCCTCGAGGCCGAGCTCTTCGCCGAACGCCGGAAGCTCAGGCTGCGCCATTTGAACGAAAGGGGGGAGGTGGAGGACGCTACCCTCGGAGCCCTCCTCACGAACGAGGCGGCCAACCCCGACGAGGTCGCCCGCGAGAGCAGCCTATCCGCCCTGCGCGGACTCGAGGGATGGGTCCTCGAGAACGGCTTCCTCGAAATAGTCAAGGCGCGCAACGCCTTCGCCCGAGGCCAGGGTTACCGCGACTTCTTCGACTACAAGGTGAACAAGTCCGAGGCTATGAGTCCGGAGGCCCTCTTCACGATACTCGACGACTTCGAGAGGCGTACGAGGGCGGCCAACGCGCGGGGTCTCGCCTCCCTCGAGGCTTCCTTCGGCGCGGCCACGCTCAAGCCCTGGAACCAGCGCTTCCGCATGAGCGGCGACCTCTTGCGCGAGACCGACCCCTACTTCCCCTTCGAGCTCTCCCTCGAACGCTGGATCGAGAGCTTCCGACGCCTCGGCGTTTCCTTTCGAGGCGCCGTACTGCACCTCGACCTCCTCGAGCGGGAGGGCAAGTACCAGAACGGCTTCTGCCACGGCCCCGTGCCCGCCTTTTTCGACCATGGGAAATGGGTGCCCGCTCATATAAACTTCACGTCGGAAGGCAGGCCGAGCCAGGTCGGGTCGGGCCAGCGCGCCCTCGAGACCCTCTTCCACGAGGGCGGCCACGCGGCCCACTTCGCCAACGTCACGCGCAACTCTCCCTGTTTCTCCCAGGAATTCCCTCCCACCTCGATGGCCTACGCGGAGACGCAGTCCATGTTCTGCGACAGCATCCTGAGCGACGCCGACTGGCTGACGCGCTACGCGAAAAAGACGGACGGGACGCCCATCCCCCACGACCTCGTCCGCAGGCGCATCCTGCGGAACCAGCCTTTTTTCGCCTTCGGCGAACGCATGATCCTCGTCGTCCCCTACTTCGAGCGCGAGCTTTACGCCTTGGACGATGGCGAGCTCGAGGCGGGAAGGGTGCTCGGTCTCGCCCGTGAAGCGGAGCTTCGGATACTCGGGGTGGAGAGCTCGCGCCCCCTCTTGGCCATACCCCACCTGTTGAACCAGGAATCGGCCGCCAGCTACCACGGCTATCTCCTCGCCGACATGGCCGTCTACCAGACCCGCGCCTGGTTCCTGGACAGGTTCGGCTACATCGCCGACAACCCAGCGGTCGGAAGGCTTCTCGCCGAGAAGTACTGGGCCCCGGGCAACTCCCTCACGCAGGCCCAGACCCTGCGAGTCCTGACGGGCGAGGGTTTTTCGGGCCGCTGCCTCGCCGAGGCCTGCAACGCCTCTGCGGAGGAGGCATGGGACGCCGCCGAGGAGGCGATAGCCGCCTCGCTCTCTCGCGCCTATCCGACCGACTTCCCCTCGAGCCTCGGCGCCGACATCGCCGTCGTGCACGGTATCGAGACTATCGCGGACAACTCGACCTCCGAGGCCAGGATGTGCGCGGACTTCGCCGCCTGGGTGAGGGCCAAGTACCCGAGGGGATGATCCTCATTCGCCGAAGCGGTGGCTGGAAACCTGAACGCCCATCAGCTCGGCCGAATAGTCCCTTCGCCCATGGTCGGCGCCGGCCGCTCCCGCCATGACGAAGAGGGGAACCAAATGCTCGCTACGGGGATGGCACTCGAGGCCGCCGGGGGCCCGCTTCCAATCGACGAGGCGCTTTCTGCGCTCCTCCGGATCGGCGATCGCGACGGTCTCGGCGAGCCAGTCGTCGAAGAGCCTCGAGACCGCCATTACCCGAGGATCGCCGGACATGAAGCCCCTCATGTTGTGGTAGCTCATTCCGCTCCCTATGATCAGGACGCCCTCCTCGCGCAGCGGCTCGAGGGCCTTCCCGACCTCGAAGTGGAGTTCGGGATCGAGGCCCTTCACCAGCGAGAGCTGAGCCACCGGCAGCTTCGCTTCGGGAAAGGACAGCATCATCGGCACGAAGGTTCCGTGGTCGTAGCCGCGCTCCTCCTCGCGCCCCGTCACTATGCCGGCACTTGCAAGCAAAGAGGCGGCACGGCCGGCCAGTCCGGGATCGCCGGGCGCGGGCCAAACGATCTTGTAGGTGTAATCGGGGAATCCGCCATAGTCGTAGAGCATGCCGGGGCTCTTCCCGAAATGGAGGGTCGGTCTGGCCTCCTCCCAGTGGGCGGAAATGACGAGGATCGACTCTATCTTGTCCTTGAATTCAGCCCCCAGGCCTCGCAGGTAGGCTTCGAGCCCCTCATAGCCGGAGCCGTCGCCGAAGGAATCCTTCATGACATGCCAGGGGCCGCCGCCATGGGGAATGTAGATGACCGGAAGTTTCTTGGCTTTGTCCATGCTGAGTACCTCGTGCCTTCAATGTACGAAAAAAAACGCGGCCGGACCAATGCAGGCGATCAGTAGTGATAGCGACAGGCGCTGAGCGATCCTGGTTTCACGCAACTTCCGCCCCCCGCTGGTAGAGATACTTCTGAAAACCAGCGAAGATTTTGCCGATCTCCGTGGGTTTGCCTAAGCCTAATTCGGCATCGTACATCGAGTCGTATTTGAGTTTCAGCAAGGGGGACAATTTATCAAGCGCTAGTTCTTCCACGCCGACAGTCACGTAATGGGACAATACGAAACCAAGGAAGAGTTGCTGTTTGGGACTAAACTGCCGCGTGATGACGACCTTGGCTTTTAAGGCACGCTCTTCTCGGGTGAGTGGCGGCAGGGCGTAGGCGACGTGGGCGAGGACGTCAAATAGGTCGCTCTTCTCGGCGTCGATGATCTTTTGCATTTCTACCAGTTGCTCGTGCCCGAAACCACTCTCGGAAAGTCCTTGGAGGAGTTGCGCCCGAGTCGAGGGCAGGCTCCAGAGGGATCGTAGTTCTTCCTCGTTCTTGAAAAACTCAGGAAGCTTGCCGAAAAGCATCTCCATGAACTGCTGTGCCGACATGGGCGTGCCGTCGGGATGCCAGAAGCTCGTCACCATCATGTGCTGGATGTTGCGTTCCTTGCCGTCAGCGAGCTTCACCTTTATTTTCCTTCGGCCCTCACGCTCATGGACTTCCTCATCCTTTTTCTCTTTCTCCTCTTCTTCAGGATAGACTGGCTTCACAGAACCAGTATCCGGCTCGATAGGCTCGCCGTCCCACTCGGGATCGCTAAAGTGATGATGCGCCTTTACGAAATCGTAGATGGTGAAGTAGTCCTTGCCGTCGTATAGGCGCGTTCCTCGGCCTATGATCGGCTTGAACTCGATCATCGAATTGATCGGGCGCATCAGCACGATGTTGCGGATGTTGCGAGCGTCCACGCCTGTGGAGAGCTTCTGCGACGTGGTCAGGATGGTGGGGCTGGTCTTCTCGTTGTCCTGGAAATCACGCAGGTGCTGGTCGCCCAAGGTCCCGTCGTTTGCCGTGACCCGTTGGCAATAGTTCGGCTCAGGGCTGGTCTTTATCTGGTTGATGAGGTCGCGCACCGCCAAAGCGTGATCTTGGGTAGCGCAGAAAACCAGGGTCTTTTCCCCTTGGTCGATATGGGACATGAAGATCTCGACGCGCTTCTTCTCGCGCTCCTTGATCTCGATGATCTTGTTGAAGTCGCTTTCCTCATAGCGCCTGCCCGTCTCGATCTCGCCCTCGATCAGCGTATCGTCGGGGGTATAGACGTATTCGTCCAGGGTGGTTGAAATTTGTTTTACTCGGAATGACGTGAGATAGCCGTCGTTGATCCCGTCCTTGAGCGAGTAGATATAGACGGGCTCCCCGAAATAGGCATAGGTATCGACGTTGTCCTTGCGCTTTGGCGTTGCGGTCAAGCCGAGCTGCACGGCGGGTCTAAAATACTCCATGATGCCGCGCCAGTTGCCCTCGTCGTTGGCGCCGCCGCGGTGGCACTCGTCGATGATGATGAAGTCGAAGAAATCTGGCGGGTACTCGCCAAAGGAGGGGCTAGGCTGGCCATCTTTGGGAGCTCCGCTCATGAGGGTCTGGAAAATGGTGAAGAAAAGGCTGCCATTCGTCGGAACGCGTCCCCGCTGCCTGATGGAGTCAGGATCAATCCTGACCAGCGCATCGTCAGAGAATGCCGAGAAGGAGGTGAAGTCGTTGTAGGCTTGATCGGCAAGATTATTGCGGTCGGCAAGGAAGAGAATACGTGGCCGACGGCTGGGCTCACTACCCTGTTTCCAGTCGCTCAAGTTCCAGCGGCTTTGGAAAAGTTTCCAGGCGATCTGGAAGGCGATCGCGGTCTTGCCGGTGCCGGTGGCCAGGGTCAGGAGAATGCGTTTTTCGCCTTTGATGAGGGCTTCAAGTACACGATTGACCGCTATCTCCCGATAATAGCGAATTGTCCAGGTGCCGCTCTTATTGGGAAAGGGTATTTCCGAGAAATGGTCGCGCCAGGAATTCTGCGTGGTAAAGCTGCGGTTCCACAGTTCATCCGGCGTTGGATACCGATCAATTTCGCCCTCTCGGCCTGAGACTATATCAATTTCGTAGATACCCTGCCCATTCGTGGCATAGGCGAAGCGTATGGCTAGCTTGCCGGCATACTCCTTGACCTGAGCGAGACCTTCCGTCAATGGCTTGTCCCAGGCCTTGGCCTCTACCACAGCCAGCATGATAGTGCGGTACTCGAGCACATAATCGGCCGTGAGCGCCTTGCCGCGCTTGCCATGGCCCTCGATGCAGCCGAGGGTGATGGGATACTCCCGTCGGATGCGGCTGCCTTCAACGACGCCCCAACCTGCCTCTTTCAGGGCAGGGTCGATATACTCGGCGCGGGTTTCGGCTTCGTTCATGGCTTCGGCTTCCCCTTGGGTAATCGCTTAACGAAGGAAGGCTGTCGGGCAGTCCGAGGGGTTATCCTGCAAGCGACCTAGTCGCTGATTCGCTGCAAGGAGGGCGGTCGGCTGAAGGAAAAGTTCTTCCTCCTAAGTGAACGGCGCGGGAGGACTCGAAGCGCGGTCGCTCTTGCTCGCCGAATGGTCGGACTAATGTGGATACTCGTGTCCAGGCGAGAATACTACGCGGACGCGTCGAAGGATATGCTCGAAAAGAAGTTCCGGCACTATGGCTTGAAATTGGAGGGATGGGAGTCGAATGTCGCTTGACAATAATCATAGGAGCGCGGGG
Source organism: Rectinemataceae bacterium (assembly GCA_049513895.1). GTDB lineage: Bacteria > Spirochaetota > Spirochaetia > Treponematales > Rectinemataceae > UBA1306. The sequence continues at coordinate 21,603 of JBEKVO010000040.1, forward strand.
GAGCCGGAACCCCGGCGGTTACGTTGGTGAAACGCCCGCCGCCCGCGCCCATTTTACCGAAAGTAAGCGCAGGCATAAGGCGCGGGACGCCGAAAAACTGGGGGCGAACGATATCCCTCGCTGCGCTCGGGAGCGAGCAGGGTAATTTATTGTTCGTCGCGGCTTTCGCCGCGCGCTCGACCGCAGGCAGAATCCGCGAAGCGGATTCTGCACGTCAAGGCGCTTTGCGCATTGACGAAGGACCGAGTGAGCTCCCATTTTTTCGAAGCTGGGACCCGCGCATTGAGCCTGCGCGTACTTTTGACCTGGATGGCGCGGACGGTGGAGCTGGGCATGGCAGGTGTGGGTCGGGGGAGGCCGTGCTTCCCCTACTTATAGCTCGCCTGGAATTCTCCCAGCTTCTCCACGAAATCGTAGATGAGCGCGGTCTCGGGGAGGATGGTGGTGCGGAAGTGGTGGGTGCCGGGCATCTGGCCGAAGCCCGAGCCGGGGACGACGCAGATGCCGGTAGCCTCGAGGAGATCGAGGCAGTAGGCGTCGTCGGTCCTGTCCGCCGGGAGGCTTATGCGGGGAAAGGCGTACATCGCGCCGGCGATGCGGGTGCAGTGGATGCCGGGTATGCCGTTGAGGCCAGCGGCGAGGATGGCGGCGCGCGCGCGAAGCTCGGACATGATGTGATCGCGCTCGGCCACGTAGAGCTCGCGGCTGGGACTGCCCTCCGCCGGGGGGGTAACCATGCAGTAGGTGACGACCTGGCCGGGGAGGTTCGAGCAGAGGCTGATCGACTGGAGCTTGGCTATCTGGTCGACGACTTCGCCGGGCACGTTGCGTATCTCCATGTAGCCGCCGCGATGGCCGCACTCGCCGATGAAGCCCTTCGAGCAGGAGTGGAAGGAAAACAGCGACACGTCGCTCACGCCCATCTCCGCCATGACCTTCGCGAAGGAGTAGAAGCTGAAGTCGGTCAGGTAGACGTCCTCCTGGTAGACCTCGTCGGTGAGAATGGCGAGGTCGTGGGAGCGCGCGAAGTCGATGATCATCGCTATATTCTCGTGGTCGAGGACGGAGCCCGTGGGGTTGCCGGGATTGAGGACGCAGATGGCCTTGACCTTTATGCCCTGGCGCATGGCGTCGAGAAAGGCCTGGTCGAGGTGCTCGCGCGAGAGGCACCAGTCGTGGTCCTCGTCGAGGTAGTAGGGCACCTGGCGGCCGCCGTAGAGGGTGATGGTCGCGGAGTAGAGGGGATACTGGGGGATCGGCACCATGATGCCGTCGGCGGAGCCGGAGATGAGGGTGCGCAGGGCCAGCTGGACGGTCTTGCTCGCGCCGTCGCCGAGGAAAATCGAGTCGGGGTCCGAGTCGACGCCGTCCCGTTCGGAGATGAAGCGCGCGACCGCCTCGCGTATGGTCTGCACGCCCTTGGACTCGGAATAGGCGCCGAGGCCGTACTGGGTCCCTTCGAGCACGGTCCGCGCCGCCTCCACGACATCGGGCGGGAAGAGGGCCCCGGGCCCGCGGGCGGCGGGGGAGTCGAGGAGGGCGGGATATTCGCAGAGGGCGAGGGTCTGGCGGATGTAGGTGAGGGGCTTTTGGCCGAGGGCCTGGGGATTGCCGATGTTGCCGTAGAGGATGCGCCTGCCCGCCTTCTCGAGTTCGGCGGCGCGGGCGACGATGGGGCCCCGCACGGCGTATTGAGTGTCCAGTACGGTCAGGCTGAGGTCTGTCAGTCGAACGGGCATTGTAGCTAATATAGCATCCTTCGCCGCACCGAGGCTATACTTGGGCCATGGTGGATTCCCTCTTGATCGTCGCGATAGTAGGCATTCCCGCTATCGCCCTTCTCGTCCTCCTCTTGGGCTGGGTTTCCTATCGCGGGATGATCCATTTTCGAATGCGCGACGAGGACGACACGCGTCGGGCGAGCCTCGCGTCGGGCGATATCGACAAGAGCGTCTTCGACCTGCCCTGGATCGAGGAGGAACTGACCTCGCCCACGGGCTGCAGGCTCAGGCTGCATGCGTTGGCGGGAAGCTCGGGCGTGGCCATCGGCGAGCGGAAGCTCGCCTTGTTCCATCACGGCATCGGCTCGGGCTGGGTAGGCATGATCCGCTATATGGAGCTTTTCAGGGCCGAGGGTTGGACGACCGTCGCCTTCGACGCCCGGGGGCGCGACGGCTCGGGAGGGGGAAGGCCGAGCTACGGCTTCTACGAGAAGGCGGATCTGAAGGTGGTGGCCGACTGGGCCCTCGGCTCCGTCGACGGAGCCGCCCGCTTCCCCCACGAGGGCGGATTCGTCGTCTTCGGCCTGTCGATGGGCGCCGCCACGGTCCTGCAATACGCGCCCCTCGACCCGCGCCTGGACGCGGCGATAGCCGACTGCCCCTACTCGAGCGCCACGGCCGAGCTCGACTACAGGCTCAAGGTCGCGATGGTCCCGCGGCCCGTCCGCTCTCTCGTCGTATCGGTCGCCGACGCCTTCTGCCGACGCCTCGAGGGCTTTAGCCTGCGCGATGCCGACCCGAGCCGGGCCATCCTCGAGACGGAAATGCCCATCTTCTTCATCCACGGGCTCGAGGACCGCTACGTGCCCTGGCGCATGTCGGTGGTCATGGCGGAGACAAGGCGAAGGCGACTGCCGGAGGCCGTGACGGAGCTCCTCCTGGTGCCGGGCGCGAGGCATGCCGACAGCATCGGAGCCGACCGCGAGCGCTACGCCGAGGCCCTGCGCGGCTTCCTCGAGGCAGCCCTCGAGGCAAGCGGCTCACCCCGTTAATTCCTTCCCTTTCGAATCGATGCTCGCGTATATCCGTACGAGGAGGAGTATCGAGGCTATGGTCGCGACGGCGAATACGAGAAAGACTCCGAGCTCGAGCTTCCCTTCGACGAACCAGGCCGAGAGTATCATCGCGGTGATGGCCGATGACATGGCCACGGCGTTGACGATCAGGGTAGCGCTGAGGAAATAGCCGAGGGCCTTGCGGCGCAGCGTGGCGATCCCCGTCAGCGCGAGGAGGGGCACGATGATGCCGAGGTCGTAGGCCTGGACGACGAAAGTAGTCTGCCCGAGGAGAAGGCCCTGGACCTCCTTACCGAGGGCGGGAACGATCATCTTGAGCCAGTTGAGGGCGAGGAAGGCTCCCAATATAAGGCAGAAGGCGGCCATCCCTCTGCGGGGAAAGGTCGGTCGCGCCCGAGCTCCGAAGTCCGCCGCGCCCAGGCTCGGGACCATCCAGGCTATGCCCGCGAGGCTGGCCGAGAAGGTCGCGACGTAGAGGAGGAAAAGGGGATTGAAGGCCCAGTAGGTCGCGTATTCGAGGAATTGATAGGCGAAGTAGGCGAGGAGGCCGACGGCGAAGAGCCTGCCTTTGTACGAGCCGAGGGCGACCATGACGGACGCGACCAGGGCCGCCGGGGCAGCGAGGAAGAAAGTCACGATGTCCCAGCCGATGCCCTCGGCGACTATGCGCTGGGCGTTCCATTTGTAGATCCCCTTCGCCGCGTACTCGATCTGCTCGCCCCTGACGCTCGTCCCGCTCGCCTTCGAGCCGTCCCCCCGCAGGAAAAGCCCCATCCCCGAGGCCGCGAGGGCCATGAGCGCCACGGCCAGGCAGAGCGCGGCCATTCCCTTCGAGCCGAAATTCCTTTTCATCCTTCACCCCTCACATTCCCGGCTTTTAGTTTATCGCGTCAGCGTCACATTCGGCGAGCCGGCGGGCGCAGCCTCGGTTTCGGGGGCCCCACTTGTCCCGGCGAGCTAAACTGGTGCTATGATGAATGCCGTTCAAGGAGGACGTATATGCCCTTCGGTTTGCAGCCGATTCACCTCCTGGTGGTCGCTTTCGTGGCGCTGATTATCTTCGGGCCCCGTCGACTCCCCCAGCTTGGTCGATGGATTGGCCGAACTTTCACGGAATTCCGCAAAGGCAGCCAGGAAATGTCCGAGGGCATACGCGACGAAATCGCGAAGGCGGACGAAAAGCCTTCGTCTCCTTCCGCCGCCGATCCGCCCCGCAAGGATTCGGCGACCGGCAACTTCTGCGTGAAGTGCGGCGCCCCGAATCCGCCCGATGCCCGATTCTGCAACAAGTGCGGCTCGCCGATCCCTTCGTGAGCCGGGGATACGGAAGGGGGCGACGTGGCCGGTGAGGACATGAGCCTCCTCGCGCACTGGGAGGAGCTGCGCCGACGCTGCATCATCACCGCCATCGCGATCCTCATCGCGGCCTCGGCCTCGTTCCTGGTGACGGATTACATCCTCAAGTTGCTGATCCTTCCCTCCGGAGGCCTGCAGCTCAGGGCCTTCAGCCTCCTCGACGGCTTCATGATCAAGCTGCGCCTGGCCCTCTATACGGGCATAGTCCTTTCCTTCCCCGTTTGGGCCTTCCAAATTCTGCGCTTCGTAAGCCCGGGGCTCAAGCCCGAGGAAAAGCGCGGTCTGTTCCCGCTTCTTGTCTCGGCGGTCCTGCTTTTCGCGGCCGGCACCGCGTTCGGGTACTATCTTCTCTGGGGAATGATCCGCGTCCTCATCCGGCTTTTTCCCGCTCAGGTGGAGTATTTCCCCTCGGCGGTGGATTACCTTTCCTTCGTCGTCTTCTTCCTGCTGGCCTGCGGCATCGCCTTCGAGATGCCCTGCATGCTGATCCTTCTCGTGCGCCTTCGAATTCTCAAGTCCGACCTGCTCCGGAAAAAGAGACGCGTCGCTTACTTCATCCTCTTTGCCTTCGCGGAGATCATCACGCCGGTGAGCGACCCGATAGTGGCTCCGATGACCGTCATGCTTCCCCTCGTCATCCTCTACGAAATAAGCTTGCTTGTCGCGCGCCGCATCGAAGCGAGGCGCCCGACTATCTCGCGGCCCCTTCCCATTTAACCTGATTGTCCGGCATCAGAAGGGGAATCCATTCTTCCCTTCCGCGGGAGCTCTGGTCGAGCCCTGGACCTTTTTCCTGTCGCCCGGACGAAGCTGAAGGAAGCGAGCGCGGTCCTGGACCTTCAGTCCCTCGACGTGGATGGCCTTCTTCCCCTCGACCGGGCAGGCGGTCTCGCAGGCCCCGCAGCCGATGCACAGGGTCGAATCGGTAACCGGCTGAGGGAGGCCGCCGCCCGCGGGGACCGACATGGAAACGGCTCCCGTGGGGCAGTGCTCGGCGCAGGAGCCGCAGCGGGTTTTGTTCGTCACGACGATGCAGCGATCGAGGGCGAGAGCGCTTTGGCCGAGGCGGGTCAGCTTCTTTTCCTCCAAGGAAAGTTGCCGAAGGGCTCCCGTGGGGCAGGATCGCAGACAGCGGTCGCACTCGAACTGGCAATATGCGCGGTCGTAGGCCAGGTAGGGCTTGGCCGGATCGAGGATGCCCCACTGGAACTCGGCCGGCCTGAGCACCCCGGACGGGCACGCGGCCACGCAGCTGCCGCAGGCCGTGCAGGCGCGGAGGAAGCGCTGGACGCTGCCGGCCCCCGGCGGCGCGGCGGGCGGACGTTCCTGCCCGTTCATGAAGACGGCAGGCTTGCGGTAGCTGCTCGCGCCGCCGAGGAGGCCGGCCCCCGCGACGCCGATCGCCGCGGCCGCCCCTGAGGAGAGGAAGCGCCGCCGGCTCAGGCCGGGCTCCGTTTCGGCCTTCTCGGAAGCGGGACGGACGCGGCCGAACCGGATAGCTCCGCTCGGGCAGGCGGCCACGCAGTCGAAGCAGCGGACGCAGCGATCCTCCTCGATGCCGGCCCCCCCGGGCCGCACGCAGGAGGCGCGGCAGACCCGCTCGCAGGCCCCGCAGTTGCCGCACTCGCCCGCCTCGATCCTGAGCCCGAATAAGGACCTAAAGCTCGCGACCCGCAGGAGGGCCCCCGCGGGGCAGAGGCTGTTGCAGTAGAGCCTGCCCGAACGCAGCGCCATCGCGCCGACGAGGACCAAAGCCGCTGCTCCGACAATGGCCCGCGCCCAAGCCCACGATACGGTCACGTTCGCCACGGCATAGGATCCGGTAGAACGGGACAGGGCGGCGAGGCCGTTGTTCGCCATGTCGACAAGGGGCCGGAGGAGACCGGCGCCGATTTTCCCGAAGGCAGAAAACGGCTCGAGAAGACCGAGGAGGATGGTCGAGCCCGCGAGGGCAGCGCCCGCCGCGAGAACGAAGGCCCCCGCGTGGAAGTATGAGACGGCGGGGCGGAAGCCCCGCGCGCCGGAGCGGGGGCGCCCACTTCGCCCATGACGTCTTAGGACCGATTTTACGGTCTTGCCCATTCGGATGATGCCGTCCTGGAGGGCTCCGAGGGGGCAGAGGCAGGCGCAGTAGACTCGACCGAAAAAGGCGGTCAGAAGGAGGGCGACGATCGCGATCGCGGCCGCCGTTCCCAGGGCGCCGGCTCCGAGCTCGGCGAGGGCGCGCAGCAGCGCGGGGAAGAACTGCAGCTTGGGCAGGAGGCCAGCGAGCCCCGCCGCGATCGGGCCCGAAAAGGCGAAGGCCGCCGCGTAGAGGAGGAAGACGGCCGCCGACAGGGCGGCCCTGATGCGGCCGAATGCGTATCGGCGATGCGAGCGGGACTTCGTTCCGAGCATGGCGAATATTACAGGACTATGCGCCGAATATCGAGCGAATCCAGATTGTCCGTACCGAGCTTCAGCGCGGCCGCTCGCCCGATGTACTCGAAGGCTCCGGGACCCGAGCCGAAGGCCTTGGCCGCGGCGGCATCGGCGGCCACGATGTCGGGGCAGAGTATCTGCATGTCGAGCTGGGCGTATTGGCTCCCGCCATGCCCTCGGGGGCCGCCCGTCAGCATGACCTTGGACGCGTCCACTACCGTGAGGGTCGGCCGAACCGCGAGGGCCACCTCGGCAATGCAGGTGTCGAGGCCCTTGAAATGGAACTCTTCCCTGTTCCAGACCGTCCCCATGAGATTCTTGAGGGCGCAGGTCATCCCCGCGCCCCCGTGGCTCTTAAGGACGGGCACGTTGATGAGGGCATCGGCAGCGAGGATGAGCTCATGGACCTTGACGCTGGTGAGGACTTTGGAGCCTTTTACGGCTACCTCATGGAAATACGACTCGGCTGCCGCCGGCGCGACCGTGGCTCCCGCTGCTTTGGCGGCGCCCTCGATGCCCGAGTTCTTGTAGCAGGCCTGCCAGGTATCGCAGGGATGGTCGAGGACGTAGACGCGCTTCGCCCCCGCGGCGAGGCAGGCTTCCACGACGCTCGCCACGAGGGCGGGATTCGTCGTGGCGGCCCGCTCGGGCGGGACGTCCCAGCCTATGTTGGGCTTGACCACGACGCTGCTTCCGGGGCGCACGAAGCGGCCCATGCCTCCCAGGGCGGCGATGCCCGCGGAGAACATCTTCTCCGGCGAGCCTCCGCGCAGGGCCACGAGATAGGGAAAGGCGAGGGCGGCCTGGACCTTATCGGCCTTGCCTTGAAGCGTAGCCGCGTTTGACCCCACGAAGCCGGAGTTCGGCCGCATCTGCGCTCCGAAGAGGCGCAGCGGACTGTAGAGCAGGGCCGCGCCCGCGGCCCCGTATCCTGCCAGACGAGAAAGAAACTGACGTCGATTCATTCCCTTCTCCTTCAAAGACGATCGCCGACGCGGATATCCGTAGTCTCTTCTTCGCATCGAAGGCGGTCAAGCCGTCCGAGAGCCAGTGTCCCAAGCGAGGTCTTTTCGATATCATCATGGGAAATGAGCGAGATGCAAGACACCGAAATCCGCCCCGAGCGCGCCTTCCTCGTGGGGGTGCAGACCGATAAAATTTCCAAGTCCAGTGCCGAGAGCCTCCTCGCCGAGCTCGGGGGCCTCGCTTCCACCCTTGGCCTCGAGGTCGCGGGGCGCATGATGGTCCGAGTCCGCGAGCGGAATGCCGCCCTGCTTCTCGGCACGGGCAAGGCCGACGAGATAGTCGCGGCCGCCGCGTCCGAAAGGGCCGACTCGATACTTTTCGACCATCCCCTCTCGCCCACCCAGCAGCGCAACTGGGAGACGCTCTCGGGCGTCAAGGCCTACGACCGCAACGAGCTGATCATCCGGATATTCGCGAGCCGCGCCCGCACCAAGGAAGCCGCGCTTCAGGTGGAGCTCGCCCAGCTCGACTACTCCCTGCCCCGCCTCGCGCACTCCTATGAAGCCCTGTCGCGGCAGCGCGGCGGGCGCTACGGCACCAAGGGCGCGGGCGAGCAAAAGATAGAACTCGACCGCCGCGAGATAGAGCACCGCATCCACGAGATCAAGGAAGAGCTCAAGGACCTGCGCAAGTCCCGCGACGTGCAGAGGGCGAGGCGCGAGAAGGCCTCGGTGCCGAGGGCGGCCATCGTCGGCTATACGAACGCCGGCAAGTCGAGCCTCCTCAACGTCCTCGCGGCCGCCTCCGTCCTCGCGGAGGACAAGCTCTTCGCCACCCTCGATCCGACCACCAGACGCATGAGCCTGAGCAAGGGCGGCTCTCTCCTCCTCACCGATACGGTAGGCTTCGTGCGCAACCTGCCCCACCACCTCGTCGAGGCCTTCAAGGCCACCCTCGAAGAGGCGGCCGGGGCCGATCTCCTCGTGGAGGTGGTCGACGCCTCGGACCCCGAGGCCGACCTGCACATGGAGGCCACCGACAAGGTCCTGCGCGAGATAGGAGCGGGCGAGGTTCCCCGCGTCCTGGCGATAAATAAAATCGACCTCGTGGAGGATCCCGCGCGGCTCGATGGATGGCGCGGGAGTCATCCCGCTGCCGTCCTCTGCTCGGTGAAGACCGGCGCGGGCCTGCTTGAGCTCTCGGCCGCCGTCGAGGACAGGCTCACCGCCGCCGCCGGCGAGGTCTCCCTGCGCATCCCCGACGCCGACTACGCGTTAGTCCCCTTATTGCACCGCGAAGCCTCGATCCTCGAGGAAGGGCGCGACGGGGAAGCGACGATCCTGCGCGTGCGCCTCCCCGAGAGGCTCGAGTCGAGGTTCGGGAAATACAAGGTGAGCTGACGGGTTGTTGAAAAGCTTCGAGTTTTTCAACGACCTGCTGGGGAACGCGGCTTCAACTGCCCTCGCTCTTTCCCACGAAGTATTGGAGCAACTGGACGATATAGAAGATCTTCTTGTAGGCGTCGATGATCCAGGCTTTGAAAGGCCTCTGGCTCTGGTTTTCGACGTCCTTCCAATTGACGATTATCTCGTGGCGGGGATTCGCGAAGTCTTCGATGAGGCTCTTGATCTGACGCCCCAGGCCTATCAGGTTGACGGCGGCCCGGCTGATCAATGTGGTGGCCTTGTCGTTGGCCTCCTTGAGGGTGCCGCGCAGATACTTTATCGCTTCCTTGTCGCGTTCGAGCCTCGCCAGCGCCGATCGCATGCGCGCGCCGATCTCGCCCTCGTCGGCGAGTTCCTCGTCGAATTCCTCGATCTTCGTGGATACGTCGAGTATCGCGTGGTAGCAGTCAGTGAGCTGCTGCGACTGCAGGTTGACCGTCCATTGGCCGCGTATGATGATGAGGTCGACGAGTTCGTGGATGTCCTTCTTGAAGTAGTCCATCAGGTAGGCCTTGAGGTAGTTCATGGCCTGGGTCTGCGTATAGCCGCCGAGCATCTTCTTGGCGAAGACCACGTTGGCCTTCTCCGTGTAATTGTTCATCCTGACGATGACGCTCGTACCGAACACCTGTTTCGCGATCTCGTCTATCTTGGAGTTGCGTCTTTCCTGGCCGATGCGCTGGATGATGGCTTCGATCTCGGTCTTGAGCTTCTGGAGAAAGGGTTCGACGATGCGCTCGTTCGGGCGGTGCGGCTTGCTTTTCCAGAAAGGATCTTCTTTCAGGTGCCGGACGATCTGCTCCAGCACCATGCTCCTGCGGAGCTCCGAAGCCGCGAGAAGGAACTTGGCCCACGCCGCCGGCGCGACCACGTCCGCCTTCTTGTAGTTTTTCAGGGTATCGAATATATAGGTCCAATCCGCGTTGATATCGAGGGCGCCGAACACCTCGAGGAAGTCCTGGAGGTCTTCGGTGATATATTTGCCGTTTATGGAGCCGAACTTGGGCCTGTACGAGGAGCTTCGCTCGGGGAGGCCCGGGTCGAATTTCTTCAGAAAGAAGTAGTAGTCGAAATTGACGAAGTTGATGAAGGCGAGAAGCGTGTTAAAGGCGCCGTCGATCTGGTTGCTTTTCTCGCCGTAAAAGATGGTGAAGATGGCGGTGAGGTCGCGCTTGGCCTCCGTCTGAAGCTGGGCGGGCGAGATGGTCCTGGCTCGCTCGACGATATAGGCTTCGGTAAGGCGCTCCGAGAGCTCGCGCTCCTCGGGCGTCAGCAGGCTTTCGATGACGTAGGAGCGCAGGGCTCCCGAGGACGCCGAATTGCCGAGCATGATCTGGGCGGGGGCCGCTATCTTGTAGATCTCGTAGAAGTACTTGGCCATGCCGGGGAGGGCTTCCTGCCCCTTGGGCCTATAGAACTTATAGCGGGATCGGGAAAGGTCCTTGGCGATGGTGCGGAGGAATTTCTTCTTCTCGGCATCGGAGTCTCCTATCCCCGAGAATATGGCGAATATCCTTTGGAAAAATCCCCCCGTGTCGGGGCCGCTCGCGGCATTGTCCCTGTTTCTGTTCTCGTCCGCCATGCACTTACTCTAAAGGATGGGAGGGCGGCGGTCAACTGAGTTTCCCGCACGGAGTTCGCCGGAGGCATAGGCTCGGGCGACGGCTGCCCCCTCTTCCCTCAATAATATGGACCCCTCCTCGTCGATGCCCTCGAACTTTCCGATCAGAGCCTCTCCCCCTTCGGCCGAGCCTTCCAAACCAGGCAGGAAGCATAGGGTTTCGCCCTTCATCCACAGCCACGCGTCGGCTCGTCGCCGCCAATTCGCGTCGACCAGCGATGAGGCGAGCGCTTCCAGGAAGAGCTCGAGGAGGGCCCAACGGTTCACTTCCCTCCCGAGCTCCCTCGCGAGGCTTGTAGCCTTGGCATCGAGCCCGGAGGGGAAGACGACTTGGTTGCAATTGAGGCCGATGCCCGCGAATACACCGGAAGGCCCCGACTCGCAGAGGATTCCCGCGGCTTTTCGATCCCCGATCATCAGGTCGTTGGGCCATTTGAGCCGGGGCGCCGGAGTATAGATGGCCACTGCCTCGCAGAGGGCGCTGCCAATCCTGATGGGGAGGCCGGGAAGCGGCTTCCCCTCGGGCAGGCGCAGGACGACGGAGTCCAGAAATAGGGTAAAGAGGAGGTTTTTCCCGGCCTCCGATTCCCATCTCCTTTCGGGGAAGCGCCCCCTGCCCGCGGTCTGCGCTTCCGCGGCGATGAGGCTCCCCGGCGGGAAGCCCTGCCCAGGAAGGAAACGATTTTCGGCGAGGCGCTTGGCCGCGGCCTGCGTCGATTCAGTCGACGCGACCACGAGGCTTACCGCTCCCGGAAAGGGGTTGCGTATGGGGATCGATTCCATGTACCTGAAGTGTACTCCAGATCGGGTATTGTTCTCGACGATTTTCGGGTGCTATACTGCGTTCAATTATTGAACGATCAGCGAGGTTCTAAAGATGTGCGGAATTGTCGGTTACACCGGTCCCAAGCGAGCCTCTCCCATACTGCTCGAAGGACTCAAGCGCCTCGAATACCGGGGCTACGATTCGGCTGGCATAGCCGTCGGTCAGGGCCATGGCGCCCTCGCTTCCGTCCGTTGCGTCGGCAAGATACAGGCCCTCAAGGATGCGGTGCCCAAGGACATGGCCGGCTCCTGGGGCATCGGTCACACGCGTTGGGCGACGCACGGCGGCGTCACCCATGCCAATACCCATCCGCATTTCGACGCCTCGGGCAAGATCGCCGTGGCGCACAACGGGATAATCGAGAACTACCGCGCCCTCCGCGAGATGCTGTCCAAGGACGGCGTCGTCTTCTACAGCGAGACCGACACGGAGGTCATTCCCAACCTGGTGGCCAGGTACTACGAGGGGGATCTCGAGGCGGCGGTCAAGTCCGCCCTGGTCCACCTCGAGGGGACCTACGGCATCGCCGTCATCCACGCCGACGAGCCTCTTCGCATCGTGGGCGCCCGCAACGGCAGTCCCCTCGTCATAGGCGTGGGCGATGGCGAGATGCTTCTCGGCAGCGACGTCATGGCCTTCATCTCGAGCACTTCGCGCGTGGTGTACCTCAACGACGGGGAAGTCGTCTCCCTCGACCCCTCGGGCTTCAGGATCACCGACCGATCGGACAGCCCCGTCGACCGGAAGGCCGACGCCGTCACCTGGGAGCTCGGGGCCATCGAAAAGGGCGAGTATCCCTGCTTTATGGAAAAGGAAATATTCGAGCAGCCCGACTCCATCGACCGGGCCCTGGGCGGCCGTCTCGATCGGGAAAACGCCACCTCCAAGCTCGGGGGCCTGAACCTGGACCGCCGTTACCAGCGGGCGGTTTCCCGCGTCACCATCATCGCGGCAGGCACGAGCTGGCACGCCGGCCTCGTCGGCGCCCAGCTCCTCGAGTCGGTCGCGCGCATTCCCGCCTCGGCCGACGTCGCCAGCGAGCTGCGCTACCGCAACCCCGTCGTCGAGCGCGACAGCCTCTGGTTCGCGGTGTCCCAGTCCGGCGAGACCATCGATACCCTCTACGCGATGCGCGAAATACAGCGCAAGGGAGCCAACGTCCTCGGGATCTGCAACGTCGTGGGATCGACCATCGCGCGCGAGTCCGACGGCGGCGTCTACGTCCACTCGGGCCCCGAGATCGCGGTAGCCTCGACCAAGGCCTTCACGAGCCAGCTCGCGGCCTTATATCTCTTCACCCTCCACATGGCGAGGATGCGCGACATGTCCCGGGCCGAGGGGGAGCGCTTCCTCGAGGCTCTGGCCGCCGTGCCCGAAAAAATCAAGGCCGTCCTCGCGCGGCGCGACGAGATACAGGCAGTCGCCAAGAAGTACTCGCGCCGCCGCGACTTCCTCTTCCTGGGCCGCGGCCTCCTGTATCCCATCGCCCTCGAGGGCGCGCTCAAGCTCAAGGAGATATCCTATATTCACGCCGAGGGCTACCCTGCCGGCGAGATCAAGCACGGCCCCATCGCCCTCGTCTGCCCCGAGGTGCCCTCGGTCTTCCTCGTGCCCGACGACGGCCTCCGCGAAAAGGTCATCTCCAACATCAAGGAGGTGAAGGCCCGAGGCGGCCAGGCGATAGCGGTCGGCGTCGAGGGCGACGGGGAGCTCGAGGGAATCGTCGACGATTTCATTCCAGTCCCCAAGATGGACGGCCGTTTCTATCCCTTCACGATGGTCGTCCCTCTCCAGCTCTTTGCCTACTTCTGCGCGCTGGACCTCGGGCGCGACGTGGATCAGCCACGAAATTTAGCCAAATCGGTAACGGTAGAATAATGCGAAGCAAGAACGGTATCCACGTCGCGGGCGACCTGGATCAGCCACGAAATTTAGCCAAATCGGTAACGGTCGAATGACGGCCCCGAGGCGAACGCGCGCCGCCCTCCCTTGCGCCTTCGTCCTTCTCGCCCTCGCCGCGCGATGGACGGCTCCGGCTCAGGCCGCGAGGCTTCCCGCCCCGAACGCGCGACAGGCCTTTCTCGCCCGCGGCGCCGATCCGGTCAAAGGCCTGCCCTTTTTTTCCCCCAACGCGATAAGCGCCCTCACGGGCGCCTACCGTCCGGAGGCCCGCGAGGGAGGAGCCGCAGATCGGAGCGCGGAGATCATCGTCTGGTACACGAACGAGGCCCTTGTCCTGGGTAGCTCGTGGAAAAGAGCCGATTTTCCCGGCCGCGACGTCCTTGCCCTCGACCGACCTCAGGGCCCCGTCCTCGTCCTTAAAGGCGCGAGCTACTACCTTTTTTTCGAGCTTCCCGCCGGAGCGGCCTCGAGCGACCCGAGGCATCGGGCCTTCATCCTGGCCTTCGATCGGAAATTCCAGGTCCTGGCAGGCAACGCGGCCACCCAGAGCGAGCTATCATTCCCGGCCTACGTGGACTATTAGCCCGGATATCTCACACATTTCCACGACTGGCGGAGAGTAGATGGTCTTTGGCGAGTATTGTAGGCCCACCATGGTTTGTTTGAAGTATGATGTGCGGCAAATCAGGATATCCCTTAGC
>JBEKVO010000041.1:0-35075 GCA_049513895.1 Rectinemataceae bacterium
CACGGTACCGAAAATTGAGCCCTGCAGGTGCCCGGTGTTCTTCCTGAACATACGAGTTTCTACCATGAATCCCACGATTTGGGAATTCAGACAACAGGCTACCTTTTTAGAGGAGACTCAAGTTTGTCTCTCTTCATACCGCACTTTTATCACAGGTAATGGAATATCGTAAGCGAATTATCGTTTTTGTCAAGTTTGGTTTTCATATCATCTTAATTATATAATCGATTCGCTACTATAACTACATCGCCTCACGAAGCTCACTCAAGAAAAGCCCAGGTGCCGGTGATTTCCCCTTTACAACCGATGGTCGACATGGTATTATTTTTCTGTATACTTTATACAATATACATGGACGGATGATCGATCATCCAAAAGGAGACATAGACCATGATGACGGGAAAAGAGTACAGGGACAGCCTCAAGGCGAGAAAGCCTCTTCGGGTCTTCATGAACGGCGAAGCCTTGACCGACCCCACGGAGCATCCCATCGTCGCTGCGTCGATCAACTCCATAGCTCTCACTTACGAGCTGGCGGAGGATCCCAAGTACCGGGAGACGATGACCGCGAAGAGCGCCCTCACCGGGAAGACCATCAACCGATTCTGCCACCTACACCAGAGCCCCGAGGAGCTATACCGCAAGTGCGGCATGCAGCGGCTCCTGGGGCAGAAATGCGGGACCTGCTTCCAGCGCTGTGTGGGGATGGACGCCTTCAACTCGGTGTTCCTCACGACCTTCGAGATGGACAAGAGCCACGGGACCGACTATCACCGCCGCTTCACCGACTACCTCAAGGTCGCCGAGGAGCGCGATTGGGTGGTAGACGGCTGCATGACCGACGCCAAGCAGGACCGCTCGCTGCGGCCCTCCAAGGCGCCGGACGGCTATGTGCGAGTGGTGGAACGTAAATCCGACGGGGTAGTGATCCGCGGGGCGAAGATGCACCAGACGGGCGCGATCAACTCGCACGAGATCCTTGTCATGCCGACGGTGGCCATGAAAGATGACGAGAAGGAGTTCGCCATATGCTGCGCCATCCCGGCGGACGCGGAGGGCATCACCTACATCTACGGCCGCCAATCCTGCGACACCCGTCTCCTGGAGGAGTCCTCGGGCGAGTGCGCTGACTCGGGGAGCGCCTATGGCGGGCAGGAGTGTATTATAGTCTTCGACAATGTCTTCGTCCCACACGAGCGCGTATTCATGGACGGCGAGCATGATTTTTCTGGACGCCTTGTAGAGACCTTCTCCGGCTACCACCGCTCCAGCTACGCCTGCAAGACCGGGGTCGGAGACGTGGCGATCGGCGCCGCCGCCCTCATCGCGGAGTACAATGGCACCGCCGGCGCCAGTCACGTACGTGATAAGATTGTGGAGATGATACACCTCAACGAGACCATCTGGTCGAGTTGCGTGGCCTGCTGCTACAAGGGGACGAAGACTCCGGCCGGAAACTACCTAATTGACCTCCTCCTCGCGAACGTGGCCAAGCAGAACGTCACCCGCTTCCCCTACGAGATCTCCCGCCTCCTTCAGGACATCGCGGGCGGGCTCATGGTCACCCTGCCGGGCGCGGGGGAGTTCGACAACCCGGAGACCCGCGACTACATCGATCTGTACCTCGCCGGGGCCGGGGCGGGCACCTCGCGCAACAGGTTCAGGCTGCTGCGCCTCATCGAGAACCTCACGATGGGCCGCGCCGCGGTCGGCTACCTCACCGAGTCGATGCACGGCGCCGGCTCGCCCCAGGCCCAGCGGATCATGATCTCGAGGCTGGCCGAGCTTGATAAGAAGAAGGAGATGGCTAGGCTGATCGCGCGGATCGAGGGCTGAGCCATGGAGGCGTGGAAGAGCCTTTACCGCGATCGCTGCGTACCCGCCGAGCGGGCCCTCAAGGCCGTGAAGTCGGGCGACCGGGTCGTCCTAGGCCACGCCGCTGGCGAGCCGAGGGAGCTCGTGCGGGAGCTGCTCCGCCAGGCCGGGCGCTTGCGCGGGGTGGAGATCGTCCACATGGTGCCGCTCTACCCCTGCGAGTACGCGAAGCCCGAATACAAGGAAAGCTTCACCCACAACTCCCTTTTCGTCGGCGCGGGCAGCCGGGAGGCGGTCAACGCGGGCAGGGCCGACTACACGCCCTGCTTCTTCTCGGAGATCCCGCGGCTTTTCCGCGACCGGATCCTGCCCGTCGACGTGGCGCTGATCCAGCTCTCCCCGCCTGACAAGCACGGGTACATGAGCTTTGGCGTCTCCGTTGACTACACGATGCAGGCAGCCCGCTCCGCCCGCCTGACCATAGCCGAGGTCAATCGGCAGACCCCCCGGACCCATGGCTCGTACATCCACGTCTCCGAGGTGGACCTGCTGGTCGAGGCGGACTACTCCCTGCCGGAGATCCCCCTGCCGGAGATCAGCGAGGTGGAGGAGCGGATCGGCGCCCACGTCGCTTCGCTGGTCCCCGACGGCGCGAACCTCCAGCTCGGCATCGGGGCCATACCCGACGCCGTCCTCAAATTCCTCGGCGACAAGCGGGACCTCGGCATCCACACGGAGATGTTCTCCGACGGCGTCGTCCACCTCTTCGACCTGGGCGTCGTCACCAACAGGTTCAACAACCTCAACCCGGGCAAATTCACGGCCTCGTTTCTCATGGGCACGCAGAGGCTCTACGACTTCGTCCACGAGAACCCGGCCGTCAACATGATGCCCATCGACTACACGAACAGCGTCCGGGTCGCCGGGGCGCTGGACAATCTCATCTCGATCAACTCGGCCCTGGAGGTTGACCTCAAGGGCCAGGTCTGCTCCGAGATGATTGGATCGCGGCAATTCTCCGCGGTGGGTGGGCAAGTCGATTTCGTTCGGGCGGCCAGCGCCTCGGCCGGGGGCAAGTCGATCATCGCCTTCCCCTCCACGGGGAAGAACGGTTCGGTGTCGCGCATCGTGGCCGACCTCAGCCCCGGCGCCTGTGTGACGACCTCGCGCAACGACGTGCACTTCGTCGTCACGGAGTATGGGGTCGCGGACCTGCGGGGCAAGACCGTCCGCCAACGCGCCGAGGCCCTCGTCGGCATCGCCCACCCCGATTTCAGGGAGTCGCTCAGGGCCGGGAAGGAATGAGCCCACCGCCCAGGGCAGGAGGACCGAATGTGCTACATACAGTTCGAGAAGCGCGGTAGAGTCGGCGTCGTCCGATTCGACCGACAGGAGGCGATGAACGCGCTCTCGTCGGAGGGCATCAGGGAAGCCCTGCAGTTCTTCGAGGGCTCGGTCGAGCCGGGCTTGACCGCCCTCGTCCTGACCGGCGCCGGCAAGGCCTTTATATCGGGCGCGGATGTGCGGGAGATGGCGGGGATGAAGGTCGAGGAGGCCGCGCACTTCAGCGCCCTCGGCAACCGTCTCATGTCGGCTATCGAGAACTGCCCGATACCCGTGATCGCTGCGGTCAACGGCTACGCGATCGGGGGCGGGATGGAGGTGGCGCTCGCGGCCGACTTCATCTACGCGTCGGCCGGTGCGAAGCTGGGCCTGCCCGAGGTCACCCTCGGCATACTGCCGGGCTTCGGAGGGGTCAGGCGGCTCTGCGCGCGGATAGGCGCCGCGAAGGCCAAGGAGCTGGTCTACACCGGGCGCCTGGTGACGGCCGAGGAGGCCTTCGCCATCGGCATCGTGAACCGTGTCCTCCCAGCCGAGGAGCTGATGGACGGGGCGATGAAGACGGCGGCCCAGATAGGCGCCGCCGGACCGCAGGCGATCCGGGCGGCGAAGCGACACGCCAACGCCTGTCTTGCCTCGGTCTCGGCCGCATCCGACGCGGAGGAGGCCGAATTGTTCAGCGCCCTCTTCGGGCGGGACGAGCCCGGAGAGGGCCTCCGCGCCTTCCTTGAAAAGCGCAAGCCCGCGTGGTCAGGATCGGGAGGTCGATCATGAACAAGGTCTACATAGTCGACGCGGCGCGGACGGCGATCGGCTCGCTCGGGGGCTCCCTCGCGACGGTGCCCCCCCATAAACTCGCGGCGCCCTTGGTCTCCGCCTGCCTCGCGCGCGCCGGTCTGGTCCCCGGGGACGTCGACGAGGTGACGCTCGGCTGCGTGCTGCAGGCCGGCCACGGCCAGAACGTGGCACGGCAGGTCGCCGTCGAGGCGGGGATCCCCGTGGAGCGAACGGCCATTACCGTCAACATGGTCTGCGGCTCGGGGCTGCGTAGCGTGATCGACGGCGCGCGGACCATAGCCCTCGGGGAGGCGGGGCTCGTCGCCGCCGGCGGAACCGAGAGCATGTCCCTCGCCTCCTACCTCCTCCCGAAGGCGAGGAGCGGCTACCAGATGGGCAACGGCGAACTCGTCGACTCAATGGTCAACGACGGGCTGACGGACGTCTTCAACCGCTGTCACATGGGCGCCACGGCCGAAAACATCGCCCACAAGTACGGCATCTCGCGACAGGAGCAGGATGCCTTCGCCGCCGAGTCGCAGGGGAAAGCCGAGACCGCGATCGTGGGCGGTCGCTTCGCCGAGGAGATCGTGCCGATCCGCGTGCCGCAGCGCAAGGGCGAGCCGCTGGAGTTCGCGCGGGACGAATTCCCCCGCTTCGGGACCACGGCCGCGACCCTCGCGAAGTTGAGGCCGGCCTTCCAGCCGGACGGGTCGGTCACCGCTGGCAACGCATCGGGCGTGAACGACGGGGCCGCCTGCTTGCTCCTCGCTAGCGGGGACTTCGTGAAGGCTAAAGGCCTGGAGCCGATGGCCAGGATCGTCTCTTACGCGTACCAAGGCGTCGATCCGGCGATCATGGGCATCGGCCCCGTGGGCGCCGTCCGCGCCGCCCTGGCCAGGGCCGGATGGTCCATCGCGGACCTCGACCTGATCGAGGCCAATGAGGCCTTCGCAGTCCAGGCCATCGCAGTCCAGAGGGAACTCGGCTTCGATGGCTCGCGGGTCAACGTCAACGGGGGCGCGATAGCACTCGGCCATCCGATCGGCGCCAGCGGGGCGCGGATACTGACGACGCTGCTTTTCGAGATGCGCAGGCGCGGGGCGGGCCGAGGACTGGCCACGCTCTGCATAGGAGGGGGAATGGGAATCGCAATGTGCGTCGAAAAAACCGGGGGTCGATGATGGAAAAGAGCGTCATCGGAGTAGTGGGCAGCGGCACGATGGGCGCCGGCATAGCCCAGGTATTCGCCTCGGCCGGCCACGGCGTCGTGCTGGTGGATCTGGCGCGCGACTACCTGGACCGCGCGATGGGCGGCATCGCGAAGAGCCTGGACAGGCAGGTGAAGAAAGAAAGTATGACGGCCTCCCAGCGGGACGCCGCCCTGGCCGCGATCAAGGCGACCACCGACTATGCGGACCTCGGTCCCTGCCGCCTCGTGATCGAGGCCGTATCCGAGAACCGCAAAATCAAGAAGCAGGTTCTGCAGAAGATCGAGGCCACGGTGACGACGGACTGCATCATCGCGACCAACACCTCGACCATATCCATCACCGAGCTGGCCGCAGCGATCGGCGAGCCGCAGCGCTTCATCGGCATGCACTTCATGAACCCCGTGCCCGCGATGCAGCTCATCGAGGTCATCGCCGCCCTGCAGACGGCCGAGGCGGTGAACGCCGAGATCGTCGCCCTCGCGAAGGAGATCGGAAAGACGCCGATCCCGGTCGCCGATTCCCCGGGCTTCGTCCTCAACCGCCTCCTCATACCGATGATCAACGAGGCGGCCTACGCCCTGGACGAAGGAGTCGCCGACGCCGAGTCCATCGACGCATGCATGAAGCTCGGGGCCAACCACCCCATAGGCCCGCTCGCGCTGGCCGACCTCGTGGGCCTCGACATCTGCCTTCACATCATGGAAGTGCTCCACGCCGACTTCGGCGACTCGAAGTACAGGCCAAGTCCCCTGCTCCGGCGCATGGTCGCCGCAGGCTACCTAGGCCGCAAAAGTGGCAAGGGGTTTTTCACCTACTGAACCGACGGGAGGAACACGCATGCGCATATTACCGACACCCAACTGCCTCATCGGGGTTGGCGCTATCAACCAAATCCCCGAGGCGCTCAAGGAACTCGGGGTCGCGACTGTCCTGGTGGTCACCGACCCCGGACTGGTCAAGGTCGGCATCTTCGACAAGGTGAAGGCCGTGCTGGAAGGGACCGGGATCGGGATCGAGCTCTGCGACCGGGTCCAGCCCGACCCTTCGATCACCTTCGTCCAGTCGGTCGTCGAGGAGTCCCGGCAGAAAAGAATAGGGGCCGTCATCGGTCTCGGAGGCGGCAGCGCCATCGACACCGCGAAGGTCACCGCAGCCCTCGTCACGAACCAGGGCGAGGTCGCGGCCTACCTCGGGGGCGCGCCCCTCACGGTCCAACCCTTGCCGATCATCGCCGTCCCCACTACAGCCGGCACCGGCAGCGAGACCACCAACGTCGCCATCCTCTCGGACGAGGCCGACCAGGTCAAGAAGGGCCTCACCTCGGTCAGGCTCGTCCCGAGCTACGCTTTCCTCGACCCCGAGCTCACGATCGGGCTGCCGCCGTCGATCACGGCGGTCACCGGAATGGACGCCCTCTGCCACGCGATCGAGTCCTACACTTCGGTCAACGCGAACGCCTTCAGCGAGCCGCTGAGCCTTGCCGCGGTCGAGCTCATCGACGGCAACATCGTCGAGGCCTTCACTAACGGCGGGAACGTTCAGGCCCGGGAAAAAATGCTGCTCGGCAGCTATCTGGCGGGCATGGCCTTCTCCAACGTCGGAGTCACCGCGGTGCACGCCTTCGCCTACCCCCTCGGCGGCATGTTCCACGTGGCCCACGGGATGGCCAATAGCCTCATGCTGTCGACCATCATCAAGTTCAACGCCCCCTCCTGCGAAGAGCGATTCGCACGAATAGGCCGGGTTTTCTCGAAGGGCGCTCCGGCGAGTTCGGCGATCGTGCTCGCCCGCGTCGAAGAGCTCCTGAAGACGCTCAAGTTCCCCGCGAACCTGGCCGCGATCGACATACCCGCTGATTCCATCGAGAAGATGTCCCAGGCGGTGGTCCTCATCACCCGGCTCCTGAAGAACAACCCGCGGCCCGTCACTCTCGACGACGCCCGGTCGATCTACAAGGAAGCCTACGGCCGCTGAAAGAAGAAAGGGCATGGCAGGGATACTCGATTCGTTCAGGCTCGACGGCAAGCTCGCGATCGTGACCGGCTCCGAGCGTGGCTTGGGCAGAGGCTATACGACGGCGCTCCTGCGGGCCGACGAGAAGCGCTCCGAGGCGATGCATACCGGCGGGCAGGTGGGGAACACCCGAGGACATCGCCGGAGCCGTCGTGTTCCTCGCCTCGGCAGCCTCCGACTACGTCACGGGCCGCATCCTCGCCGTCGACGGCGGCTGGCTCGCGCGCAAGATGGAAGCAATAGAAGCTGAGCCCAAAGGAGGATCATGGTGATGAGGGATTTCAAGCTGTTCATCGACGACGAGTGGGTCGACGCGATCGAGGAGAAGCGGATCGAGGTGATCGACCCGGCCAAGGCCGAAAAGATCGCTACCGTCCCCGCGGCGGGTCCGAAGGACGTGGACAGGGCGGTTGTCGCCGCGAAGAGGGCCTTCGAAAGCGGCGTCTGGAGCGGCCTCTCCTCGGACGAGCGCGCCGACCTGATGCTCAAGGCCGCCGCGATACTGAGGAGGCGCGCACCGGAGTTCGCCGAATGGGAGACTAGGACCAATGGCAAGCCGATCTCGGAGAGCGCCGAGATAGACATACCCTTGTCGATCAGGGCCATGGAGTATTTCGCCAACCGCGCGAGAACCATTGAAGGCGCGGTCATCGACCTGCCTAAGGTGCCCCACTTCGACTTCGTCACCTACGAGCCTTACGGCGTCGTCGCCGTGATTCCGCCATGGAACTACCCTTTGCACCTGGCCACGCGAAGCCTCTGCGCCGCCATGGCCGCCGGCAACACGGTCGTGCTCAAGCCCGCCTCCCTCACGCCTGTCACCGCCCTCCTCCTCGGAGAAGTGATGGTCGAGGCGGGAATACCGGCGGGCGTTGTAAACGTGATTTCCGGCCTGGGCTCGACCGCCGGGGAAGCGCTCACCCTGCACCGAGACGTCAGCCTTATCTCCTTCACCGGGTCGGTTGAGGTAGGGCGCCAGATCATGGTCAACGCCGCAAAGTCGCCCATCATGAAGAAGGTCGTTCTTGAGCTCGGGGGGAAGGGCCCCTTCATCGCCGAGCGCGACTGCGATATAGACGGAGCGGTGAATTCGCTGATCGTCGGATTCTGCACCAACCAGGGCGAGGTCTGCTGCGCCTCGACGCGCCTCTACCTCCACGAGGCCATTCACGACGAGTTCATGGAAGTCCTGCTGCGCCGCGTGAAAATGCTGCGCTTCGGCGACACCCTGGATCCCGCCACCCAGATGGGCAGCCTCACGAGCGAGATCCAGTATCGGAAAGTGGACGGTTACGTGAAGGCGGCAGTGCGGAGTGGAGCGAAGCTTCTCTGCGGCGGCAAGCGGCACATCTCGCCCCCATGCGAACGAGGCTATTACTACGAGCCGACCATCCTTGCGAACGTCACCAACGACATGCCTTGCGTCCGGGAGGAAATCTTCGGGCCCGTGCTGGTGGTCCAGAAGTACACAAACCTCGCCGAGGCGGTGAAGCTGGCCAACGACAACGACTACGGACTCTCGGCCACGGTCTGGAGCGAGAGCCCGCGGACTCTCTTCGCCGTCGCGCGGAAGCTGGACGCCGGCACCGTGTGGATGAACACCAACGTCCGGTCCAGGATGGAGGCTCCCTACGGAGGCAACAAAAACAGCGGCATCGGCAGGGAGTACGCGATGATCGGTCTCAAGGAGTACTTGAAGGTGAAGAACACGATACTGTACCTCGCCGGGGAGTACGAGAACCCTTACGGTTTCGTGGACACCCTCGGCCCGACGGGCGCGAAGGCCCCGAAAGTCTGAACGACCCTGGGACGGCCCAGCTATGATGGCGGGCGGCTGGGGGGGAATCAGCCGCCCGCCATCATCGGAAAGACGGCGAGATCGGCCCCGTCCGGGACCGGCGTCGTCGCCCAAAGCTCGCGGGGCACGGGCGCCCCATCCAGGCACACCACCACTATGGGAAGGTCGTAGCCGATGCGCCCGAGTGCGTCCCGCACGGTGAGGCCATTGTTCCAGTCCATCGGCTTGCCCCTGACGGTGATCATACGGCGACGCCCCTCGCTTCTTGGAGGGCCTCCCAGGCCCAGCCCAGGCCGAGCTCCCTCAGCTTGACCTCGCCGGGGTTGCCGGTGACCGGGTCCCAGCCGCTCATGACGTAGTAGTACTCGCGCTGCTTGAGGAAATTGGCCTCGTCGACGCGGGCGCCCTTCCGTGGGCCGTCGTCGAGGAGTCCGTCGTCGAGGAGTCGCCGGGGGAGCACGTCCTCCGCGCTCGAGAAGCCCTCGCGGGCGTTGAAGGCGCGCATGATGTTTATGCGCCGCTCGCCGAGGAGCATGAGTTCGTACATCGTGTACTTCCAGCCGATGGCCGCGTTGATCACCTCAACGAGGTCCGGCAAGCTGCAGATCGACCAGGCGTGGAAGATGAACTGGCAGACCGACCAGGAGTCGACGGCGCTCACATAGCGCTGGGAGTAGAGCGTCATCTTGGTCTTCTCGAAGTTGAGGTCGTTGATGTTCGGCACGATCTCGTAGATTCCGGCGCCCTTATTGACCTCGTTGGGCTCGGCCGCTATGTCGCCGTCGTTGGTCGAGGAGACGTGGTCGGGGCCGAAAGGGTTCACCGCGTAGATGAGGCCCATCGAGGACTTCATGGTGGGCATGTGGGCGGGGAACTCCTTGCCCTTCACCGCCACCGCCAGACGCTCGGCCCTGGGCCCTAGGTGCTTCGCCAGGCGGGTCGTGCCCTCCGCCATCAGGTCGCCGAAACCCTCGCGCTTTACGGTCATTTCGCTCAGGGCCACGAGGGCCTCGCCGCTACCGAAGCGCGCTTCGACACCGCCCAGGTCCTTCGCCGTCAGTATCCCGGCTTCGAAGCACTCCATCACGAAGCCCACCACTCCGCCGAGGGAGATGGAATCCACGCAATACTTGCTCGCTAGCTCGTTCGCTTTGCAGATGGCGCCAAAATCGCTCACCATGCAGTTGGGCCCCATCATACCCAGGCTCTCGTACTCGGGCCCGCCGTACCTCGCTTCGACAGGCCAGGGCTTCTCGATGCCCTCCTTGATGTCGCGCTTGCAGGACTGGACGCAGGCCCAGCAGGTGCCGGGCCTGTCCATCCACTTGTCGGCGTAAACGAACTCGCTGACCTTCTCCCACTCGGAGAAGGTACCCATACTCCAGTTGCGCGTCGGAAGGCCTCCGGCACTCTGGTTCCAGGTCATATTCATGCTGGTACCCAGGCGCCTAAAGTCCTTGTAGAACCCGTCGACGCCCACCTTTGCGGCAGCCTGCTTCGCGAGTGCCTTGATCCTGTCTGGGTCGACGTACTCAGGTTTCCCGGTGCCGCGCACGGCAATAGCCCTGAGGTTCTTCGACCCCATGACCGCCCCGAAGCCGCAACGCCCGTTGAAGTGCTTGAGCTCATTGACGATGTTGGCGTACAGAACGCCCTTCTCTCCTGCGGGTCCTATCTGGGCCACACGGACGCGCCCGTCTCCGAGTTCTCGCCTGATCTCGTCCTGGACCTCCCCTGTGACCCGCCCCCAGAGGTGCCCGGCGTCACGCAGCTCATATTCGCCATCGTGGATCCAGAGGTAGACGGGCCTCGGACTCTTGCCCGTGATTACCACGGCGTCGAAACCGGCGAAGCGCAACTCCGGCCCCCAGTAGCCCCCAGCCTCGCTGGAGCCCAGGGTGCCGGTCAACGGGCTCTTGGCGCTGACCACGTAACGGGAGTTCCCACTGATAGGGGTGCCTACCACCGCCGAAATCGCGAAGACGAGAACGTTGCCGGGGCCAAGCGGGTCGACGCCGGCTGGCATTCCCTTGAAGACGTAGTAGTTGCCCATGCAGGCGCCGCCGGCGTACTGACGGTAGAAGGATTCGGGGGGCGTCTCGACCGTGAAGGCACCTGCCGTGAGGTCGACATGGAGTATCCTGCCGCTGTAGCCCTTCATATCACTTTTCTCCCTTGTCCTGCTGGGACGCTGGTTCGATATCGTAGAGGAAGGAGCATCTGTTCCTCGCGGAGTACCGCGCGACGCGGCGATCGTCGATCGCGTTCCGGAATCCCGTGCCGCCTACGCTCACCCGCAGGCCCCTGGCCTCGGCGATGCTGCGACATCGGGCTACACCTTCCTCGTTGTCCTCCCGCGCCTCCCGCATCGAATACTCCCTGCCGACGAGCTCGTACTTGGATGACCCGATCTGGTGGAATGGAAGGATGTGCAGCTCGTCCGCCTTCAGCTCCTCGACCGCGAAGCGCGCGATCGCCGTGAATTCCTCCTTGTCGTCGTTCACCCCCGGTATGAGGGGGACGCGGACGAATATCCTCTTGCCCAGCTCGGCGAGCCTGCGGGCGTTCTCGAGGACGAGCCGATTGGAGGAGCCAGTCCACTCCTCGTGCCTCGCGGGATCGACAAGCTTGAGGTCGTAGAGAAAGAGGTCGACGTGGGGGAGGACCCGCTGGAAGTTGCCCCAGGGTACCGAGCCGCAAGTCTCGACGGCCGTGTGGACGCCGCGCCGGCCGCACGCGCGCAGCAGCCCCTCGGCGAAAGCGGGGTTGCACAAGGGCTCACCGCCGCTGAGCGTCACGCCGCCGCCGGAGTTGCGGAAGACCACTTCGTCCTTGAGCACTTCCTGGAGAAGGGCCGCGACCGAGTAGGGCTTGCCGCTGAGCTCCCTCGCCTCGTAGTAACAGGCGTCGACGCAATCGCCGCAGGTCGTGCACCGCGATCGGTCCAGGTGCGCCTTCCCGTCCTCGCCCAGACTGTTGGCTTTCTCGGGGCATGCCTCGATGCAGGCCCCGCAGCCCACGCACTTCTCCAGGTTGAACATGAGTACCGGCTTGCCCTCGAGAGCCTCGGGGTTCTGGCACCAGCGGCAGCACAGGGGGCAACCCAAGAAGAACACCACCGTGCGGATCCCCGGCCCGTCGTGCACGCAGTAGCGCTGCACGGCGGAGATTTGGGCGGATGGCTCCGCCACGCGCTGAGAATCCATCGCCATGTTCATGTCGCCTACAACGATCCTTTATTGAAACGTTTTATGATGTTGTCCTGCTGGACCGGCGACATCGCGATGAAGTAGGCCGATAACCCGCCCATTCGCACCCGCAGGTCGCCGTGACTCTCCGGGTGGAACTTAGCATCGATGAAATCGTCGATGCTGCAACTCGTAACTGTGAGTATCTGCCCGCCTAGGTCGCAGAAGGACTTGATCAGAGCGGTCATCCGGTCCACACCGGCATCGCCCTCGAAATCGTTCGAGTTGACGGAGACGTCAAGGGGGCAACCGCAGTAATACTTGAGCAGGTCAGGCTGGGTGATGCTCTTGAAAGTCGCAGTCGGCCCGTTCCTGTCGGCACCCGCGACGGGGCTATAGTTGGGAGCCAGCGGCCCCTTAGCGCGGCGGCCGTCCGGGGAGGCGCCGACACCCCGGCCAAGCACCGCGTAGTTCTCGAAGGTGCCCACTCCGACCGGGTACAGAATCTTCGACTGCTTGCGGTTCCACTGTTGGACGCGGTCCTCGAAGTCCTTCATCACCCGCACGGCAATCTGGTCGACATAGGGCTCGTCGTTGCCGAACTTGGGCACCTCGCTGAGGACCAATGCCCTGAGCCTGTCATAGCCCTTCCAGTCGGCCTGCACCGCGCGGATGAGCTCGCCCATCTCGACCCGCTTCTCCTCGTAGACGAGCTTCTTGATCGCCGCCAGGGAATCGACCAGATTCGCAAGGCCCGTCACCAGGATGAGGTGGAAGATGTAGCGGGCGCCGTCCTGGGAAAGGTCCCGCCCTTTGCGGATACAGTCCCGGGTGAGGGCGGACATGAGGGGGTCGGGAGCGATCATGAAGGAGAGGCCGAGGTTCTCGAGCCTACGGTGGCAGTGGAAGTCGATGCGGGCGTCCGCCTGTTTCCTGTACGCCTCATAAAACCGTTCCCAGGAGTCGAAGGATTCCGGATCGCCGGTATCCAGACCTCCCTGCACGTCGCTAAGGAAGTTCTTGCCGCGACCGAGGACCCACTCGAGGCACTGCAGGCTCTCGACGTGCGCGTAGCTGAAGTGGCTCTTGCCTGGGATGAGAGTCTCCCAGCAGCCGTCGTTGGAGTAGCCGCGCGCCTCCTCAACAGGGATGCCAAGGTCCACGAAGCCGGGGATGATGGTCTCGTCGTTATATACCATAGGCTCGCCCTGGCCATACCGCAGGGCTTCGGCGATCTTCCGCCAGAAGGACTCGGGCGTGTCCTTGTGCACCCGCGCGGCGAGGGTGGGCATCAGGAGTTTCATGTCATGCATCAGGTCGATGAAAAGGTACGAGAGCTCGTTTGTGGCGTCGCTGCCGTCCGGATGCTGGCCGCCGACGATGAAGTTCATCAGCCAGTCGTTGCCCGACTGGCCGTAATTGAAGTTCGCCTCGCTGTCCACATCCTCGTTTTCTTTCCAAGAGAGGCCCCGCTGCTCGTAGCCCCCGGTCTGTGACTTGGCCGCGGCTTCGTCGGGAACGACGCCCTGCGAGAAAAGGCCGAAATTGTAGTGGTTCTCGGCCTTCTTGGTGTCGATGATGATGCGCTCGTTGCACTTGACCAGGAAGCTGCCGATCAGGTCGATCGCGCGCTCCTTGGTGATCCTGTGCCCCTCCATATCCATCCGGAAATAGGGATACAGGAACTGGTCGCCCCGTGCGAGGGGCACATACTCCCCGCCGGAATTCACGATGCAGTAGGTGAACCAGTAGGCCTGGGTCGCCTCGTGCAGGTTGCGCGCCGGATGGAGGGGGATGTGCGAGCAGACTTCGTGGATCTCGAACAGCTCGCGCCTACGCACGGGGTCGCTCTCCGACAGTGACAACTTCAGCGCGAGTTCGGCATGACGATGCGCGAACTCCACAAGGCCGTCGAGGGTTATTATCATGGCTCGGTACTCGGCCAGGGCCTTGAAGTCGGGTTCGACGGCACGGAACTGGCGGTCGATCGCCTCGACGATTTCCTTCTTGATCCCGATGACGCCCTCTTCGATAACACGGTTCCACTCGGGAGGGTGGTGCCCCCAGACCGATGCTTCGTTGAGCATGTAGCGCCTGGCTTCTGCGCCCTCCTCTTCCGTGTAGTAGATTGGCATGACCGTGCCCCAGCCCACGCTGTTCTGATTGGGGTTGCCCACGATGAGCTCGTCGGCCTTTATCTTCGCCGGGAGGTTGCGGCACATGTACTCGGTGGCCTTGGCCTTGCGGATTATCAGCGGCTCGGCGCGGATGACGTCGTCGGTGAGTATGTTCGTGTCCTGAAAGTGCCAGACGCCAGGATCGTAGTATTCGACGTTGAATAGGCGGTCCTGGAGCTTCTTGAGTCGAGGAGTCAGTTCCATGCATCCCTCCATCGCAGAAATCTCGCGAGGTATACAATATAATGTATACAATATCATAACTTCTAGCAATTGTCAATACATGATACACTGGCTTGATATTATTCTGTATTTATTATACATTATACAACAAAATGTCGCAAGAACAAAATACGGGTAGCCTCGAGGGGATCTGCTCCGGACTCCAATTGAGCGAAGGCTTCTTCTTCGAGAAAGGCCTGCCCTCCTTTGAGACGAAGTTCCCAACACTTCTACCCGAGCTCGCCGCCGGCCTGACCGGTCCCGGCTCCGAGTGCTTCGGGGTCGATGATGATCTGTCCAGGGACCACGACTGGGGCCCGCGGTTCTGCGTCTGGCTCCCGGAACGGAGCTTCGCGGCGGCGGGGCCGGACATCCGGGAATGGTACGAAGCCCTCCCCAAGGCATTCCGGGGCCAGGTCGAGCGAATGGCCCTGCCCGGCGAGGAGTACCGCTCCGGCGTGGCCGAGATCTCCGCGTTCTATGGCCGTCATTCCGGCCTGCGCCGAAAGCCCGCCACGATCGAGGACTGGATCCAGCTCTCGGAAGAGGGCTGCGCCGCCTGCACGAACGGGGCCATCTTCATCGACAACCTGGGGGAATTCAGCGAGTGGAGGGCAGCCCTCGCGGCCTACTACCCCGAGGATCTCCGCCTTAAAAAGATAGCAGCGCACGTCTTCCTGGCCGGTCAGTCAGCTCAGTACAACTACCCCCGGGCCCTCGCGCGGAAGCACCTGTTCACGCTTCACTACCTAGAGACGATCTTCTGCAACGAGCTGCTCGCCCTCGCTTTCGCCCTCAACCGCCGCTTCGCGCCCTATTTCAAGTGGCGGCACATCCTCGTCGCTGGCCTGCCCCGGTACGGAGCGACCGCCTCGAGGATCGTGGATGATGTACTAGCGGCGGATGGAGGCGAGGAGAAGATGGACCGGATGGCCTCGGCTTGCGGCGAGATCACGGCGATGCTCAACGGGGAGGGCCTGGCCGGAACCGGGAACGAATCGCTCATCGATCGCGCCATTGCCATCAACGAGGGCATCGGCGACCGGATGGTGCGCGACGAGATACCTTTTGTGCAGTGAGGAGGTCGCATGGATGACCCAAAGGCCGCTTTAATCGACGGGATACTCGAGCTGGAGATGGAGATGTTCCTCGCAGTCCCTACCGAGGGGTCCTGCGAGTGCAAGGAGAACATCGACCTGTTCGGCGTGCACAGGAAGGCGCAATTCCAGGCATGGTCGGAGCCCACCCTGAGGAGCTATCTCGAGGATCTGGGGACGGCCAGGAGGAAGGGGATCAACCTGATGACACTCAAGTACGCCAGGATGGAGGATAAAATCCCGCGCTACAACACAAACCCGGCCATCGCCGAGCTGGTGGACATCATGCTAGCCTGGCAGGTCGAGTTCCTCGAGCGCCACGGCCGCCTCAAGGAGCGGGCCCGCCCCCTCGAGCACGACGATACGGACAACCCGGTGCGGTCCTTCCCGCACTACCTCGGCTCGGAGTTGGAGACCTACTCGACCAGAACCCTTGCCTGCCTCCTCGAAGACATCCACGCCAAGCGCGCAGCCGGGGTCAACATGTCCGAGGAGATCTACCGAAATGTCTTCGACGGCCTGGGCTACGACTCGGTGGACACCGCTGAACGGAGCATCGGACCCGCCGATCCGGGCTGATTTTTCTCCTGCCGGGGCTGCCCAGAGTACGTGAATAGACCGCCGTTCACGGAAAGGAACGAACATAAGCCCTCTGGAGCTCAATGCTAGCGGGTAGGAGCATCAGCGTTTGGGTGCGGCCGGACGGAATCCACAGCGTCCCTCACCGTTGACATTCGGAAGGTCTGTTGTTTTTCGCCGAATCCAAGGCCCCAGCCACCATGCTATAGCTGTTGAAATTATCCTCGATCGTGGTTTCTGGGACCCTGTCCTGCTCAACGCAGTCCATGAACATATGGAACCCGAATTCCATTTCCGTAAATCTCATATCGGGTTTCTCGATTAAGATCCCCTCTTGGATTGAAGGATCGAAGGAAACAATCGCACTTTTCTTGTGCTCATAGAAGGTCACTGTATCATCCGCACGGAGCTTGAGGCAGCCCTTTTCACCGGTTATCGTGATATTGCCGTCCCAAGAACTCTCCATACCCCTGGCCGCCCAAGTGCCGCAATAGTTCACGGAAACTCCGTTCCTCATCTTCATGACCGCGTCGACATTGGGTTCTCCGACGAACTCCGACCATCGGGGCCGATAGGTTCTGCAAAAGATCTCCTGGCAATCGGAGCCCGTGAAAAACCGTATCAGGTCGAAATGGTGGATGCAGACGTCCTGCAAAAGCGGCTTCTCCAGCCCGGCGCGATATCCCTGCAAATCTTCTTGTTTCCGGAATTCCAACGATAAGGATTCCACCCCGCCCAGAATTCCTCCGGCTAGGGCGCGTTTGATGGCTTGAGTGTGGGGCCTCCAGCGATAATTCTGAGAGGTCATGAATTTCAACGAGGGATTTGCCGCCTTTGCGGACAGCAACTCCCGCGCTTCCCCCATGCTCATGGCCAAGGGTTTCTCGACAATGATATTCAGGCCCTTGCCCAAGGCTAGTTTAGCCGCATCCGCGTGCAGGATCGCTGGGATGACGATGATGGCAATGGAGGCATCGGTGGCAGCGATGGCCTCCCTATAGTCGAGGAACGCCTTACTCTTCGCCACCCCGAACTGCGTGCAGGCTCTCTCTATTTCTTCTTGACTGCCCGCAACACCGGCAAGCTCGCACCGCCCGGTCCTTTCGATCAACTCCAGCCAGCGGATGCCCCAGAATCCCAGCCCTAGCAATAGTACTTTGTGTTTCATCCTTCATGCTTCCTTGCATATGGTAGTCGCCGTGCTACTTTACGACGACGTTTCTGCCTCCCCGGTCGGCCGTGATGTAGACCGCGAGGATGACGATGATTCCGAAGACTATCTGCTGCCAGAAGGCGTCGACGCCGATGACGTTCATCCCGTTCTGGATCACGGTCACGAGGGCGACGCCGAGGATCGTGCCGAGGATACTCCCCTTGCCGCCGGCCAGGGAGGTGCCGCCCAGGGCGACGGCGGCTACGGCCAAGAGGGTCATGGGCTCTCCTACCGTGGGAATGCCGCTTCTGAGCTTGGCAGAGAGGAAGATTCCCGCGGCAGCGCTGCACAGGCCGCAGACCGTGAAGACGCCGATTTTCGTTAGTCTGATGTTCACGCCGGCCAGTCTCGCCGCCCTCTCGTTCGCGCCGATGGCGAAAGAATACTTACCCATCCTCGTCCGCTGCTGGACAACGTAGAAGATCGCCAGCACCATGAGGGCCAGGATGAGGGACATGGATAGGACGCCGAACTTGATGCTGGCCCAGCCGATGAAGTGCCAGTTCTTGACGGATATCTGGAGCGGCGCGCCTCCCGACATGAGGTAGGCGACGCTCTGCCAGACGCTCATGGCCCCAAGGGTCGCGATGAAAGAGGGCAGCCGCACCCGCGTGAAGACCACGCCGTTTATCAGGCCCGCGAGGGCCCCGTACAGGAGCGCGAAAAGATAGGCCCAGCTGCCGATCAGGGGGAAAAGGACGGCCAGTATCACCGCGGCACAGGAGCAGACGGCGCCGATCGATAGGTCGATCGACCCGATGAGCAGGACGAATGTCACTCCGCAGCCCATGACGAGGAGGGGGCTGATGTCCGTGAGCATATTCCTGATGTTCATCGCGTTAAGGAAGTTCTTGTTCATGGCTGTGAAGAAAACCACGAGGATGACGATGGACAGGATGCTGACGTAGTCCATCACGACTATTTCGACCTTGCGCTTCCGTTCCATACTCTTCATCCTTTCCATGCCCCGGTCACATCATATTCTTGACGATATCCACTTCTACCGGCTTGTTCACGGTCGGCGCCTGGAACTCGCTGGTCAGGAGACCGTCCTTCATGACGATGATCCGGTTGCTCAAGCCTATGCATTCGTCCAGCGTGTCGCCTAGAAGAATGACCGAGATGCCCGCGGCCGTGATATCCCGGATGATGCTGTAGATCTCTTCCTTGGCACCGACGTCGACGCCCCGCGTGGGGTGGTTCAGCACGAGGGTCCTGGCCCCGCTGGCCAGGACCCGCGCGAACACCACCTTCTGGGCGTTGCCGCCGCTCAGCTGGCTGACGAGCTCCTTTGCCCCGGAGCACCTGATGCTCAGCTTCTCAATCCATTCCTGGCTCCGCCCGCGCTGCTCCTTCACGGAGATCAGGCCGTTCCGCATGAAGGCGCGCAGGTTGGATAGGCTGACGTTCTCGTAGATGCTCAGGCTGCCGACGATTCCCTCCTCGCGCCGCTCCTTCGGGATGGAGATGATCCCTGCGGCCAGCGCCTCGTTCGGGCCCTTGAAATCGGTCCTCTTGCCGCTGACCAGGAGCTCGCCCGAGGAAGGAGGCTCGTCGCCGCAGATCACTGCGCAGAGGTCCTCCTTGCCGGAGCCGACCACGCCGCAGACGCCCAGAACCTCGTTGCGGTGGAGCTTGAAACTCACGTCCTTGAAGGCCCCGCGCAGGCCCAGGGCCTTGGCTTCCAGGACGACCTCCTCGGCGGGCTCGGCCTGCCTGTCGAGCTGGTAATACTCCCCGGAAGTCGCGCGCCCCACCATCATCTCGTACATCAGGCTCTCACTGACCTCGGAGCGGTCCATCAGTCCGACCTTGCGGCTGTCCTTGAACACGTACACCCGGTCCGCGATCTCGATCACTTCCTTGAGGCGGTGGGAGACGAAGACGATGGAATTGCCCGCGTCCCGTAGGCGCCGTATCTCCAAGAACAGCTGCCGTATCTCGGCGTCGCTCAGGACGGAGGTGGGCTCGTCCAGGAGGATGAGGGTGTTCGCGTGCCCCGAGAGCTTGGCGTTGTTTAAGACCTTGGCGACCTCAACCATCTGCCGCCGCGCGAAGTCCAGCTCCACGACCTTCCGGTCCGGCTTGATGTCGCGGATGTTCATCTCCTCCAGGACCCTCGACGCATCCCGGTACATCCTCTTCCAGTTCACGAGCCCGAACTTCCTGAAATTCCGCTCGCGGCCGAAATAGATGTTCTGGCCGACCGTGAGATTGGTAATCAGCGATTGCTCCTGGAAGACCATGCCCACGCCGAGCTCGTTCGCGTCCCAGGGATTCTTCGGGTCGTAGGCCTCCCCGCGTATCTGCATGTTTCCGGAGGAGGGCCTCTCGACGCCGGTCAGGATGCGCAGCAGGGTGGACTTACCCGCCCCATTCTCCCCCACCAGCCCGACCACCTCGCCCGCATAGATGTCGATGGAGACTCCCTGGAGGGCGACCGTGCCCGGATACGACTTGCCGATATCCTCCGCCCTGAACAGCAACTCCTTGCTCACCTGCCCCTCCTGGTCGACGTCTACCGTGCGATTATCTTGTTGCCGCGCGTCACCGTGAAGGCGACGGCGATCACGATGATGATCCCCTGGATGCCGGTCTGGATGTACGGGTTTACGGCCAGTAGGATCAGGCCGTTCTGGAGGACGGTCACTATGAGGGCGCCGAGCAGGGTGTTCACGACTCCGCCTTTGCCGCCGCTCAGGGAGGTTCCGCCCAGCACCACCGCCGTGATCGCTGGAAAGAGGCTCCCCCTCCCGATGGTCACCTGACCGATGCCCAGGCGCGCCGCGCCCAGGATGCCCGCCAGGGCGATGCAGGTCCCCGACCAGGTGAAGACCATCACCTTGATCCGGTCCACCTTGATCCCCATCTGGCGGGGAATGCTCTCATTGTCGCCTATCGCGTAGATGTACCTTCCGAAGGCCGTATACTCCTGTAGGAGGTAGGCGACGGCGAACACAGCGAACGAGATCCAGGTGAGGGCCGGTACGCATAGGAAGGTGTCCACCGCGAGGCCCATGAAAGCCTTGTCCTCGATCGTGGCAGGGACCGCCCGATATGAGAGCAAGGCCAGCCCCGCGGCGATGCTGGACATGCCGAAGCTGACCATGAAGGAGGGCAGCTTCGCCTTTACGTGGATGAAGCCGGTCGCGAACCCGGCGGCCATGCCGATGACCAGCGTGATCGCGATACCGAGTAGCCCCAGATTGAAGGTCGTCTTGTTGTTCAGCAGGAGGAGGCTGACCACGGAGCCGGCCAGCCCCATGACACCGTCGACAGAGAGATCGATCGACCCCATCATGATGACGAAGGTAAGTCCCAAGGCTAGGGTCAGCGGGATGGCCAGCTGGTTCAGGATGGTGACCAGATTGCCGAGCGAGAGGAACTCCGGCACGGCGACGCCGAACATGGCCATGATGACGGCCAGCACGATCAAGGGCGCGATCTGTATGATCCTATCCTTGCGCCGTTCCGCCTTGATTCGCAGCGATGATTCTTCGGCCACGGTGAGCGGAGTCGTGTTACGGTTCGCCATTGCGGTTCTCCACGCTTTTCTCTCGGTCGATGATGACCCATTGTTGCCGGTAAGGATGCCCGGGGCGGCTATCGCGACGCGGCCGCCCCGGGGGTTTTCACTCCAGTGGTCTTATTTGGCGGGCGGGGGCATCGGGCTTTCGACGACGGACTTCAGGTTCGTGTAGTCGAACTTGGGCTTGCCCTTGACATACTTGGCCTCGTAGCTGAGTACGTTGCTCTTGTTGATCAGGATTCCGGGCGTGAAGAACATCCGCTCGCTGGGCTGCATCTTTGAGACGTCCAGGGTGCCCTTGTAGGCCGCGTACGCATAGGAGAGGCCATAGCCGCCCTGGAGCCAGGGGTTGCTGCCCACGGTCGCGCACATGTCGCCGGCCTTAATCGCGGTGACCGCGTCGTCGATGCCGTCCACGCCACAGACCTTAATCTTGCCGTTTAGGCCCTTGGCCTTGAGCGCCTGGATGACCGCCATGGCCATCCCGTCGTTGGCCACCCAGATGCCGTCCAGGTCCTTGTACTTGGAGAGCCAGGTCTCGGTGATGGTGAGGGCCTTCTTGGGGTCCCAGTCGCCGGCCTGGTTGTCCAAGAGTTGCACGTTCTTGTTCTCGGCGAGGGCCTTCTGGAGGCCCTTGAAGCGGTTGATCGCCGCACTGTTGGCCAGCATGCCCTGCACCGCGAGGATCTTGCCCTTGTTGGGTGTCTTGAAGGTCTTGAACAACTCCTTCGCGATCAGGTATCCGGATTTCTGGTCGTCCGGAGACTGGTGCATGACGTAGTACTTGTAGTCAGGCGGGGTTACGCCGTCGGCCATGCTCCATACCGAGGTCCAATATACTCCGGCCTCCTCGCAGATCTGCGCCACCACCGCGGCGTCGGGCGCCTGATTCGCGTCGAGGTAGAGGATGGTATTCGTGCCGTGTGCAGCAATGAAAGCCTTGATGTCGTTGATCTGCTTCTCGTCGCTGCCCTCGCAGAGCAGGCCTTGCACCTCGGCGGTGCCGGCGGGCAGTGATGCCGCGAACATCTTCGCTCCATCCAACACGGACGCGTGATAGGGGTTGGAAAGACTGCGGATGGCGACGCCCATGTACACCTTATCCTGAGCCACCGCGCCACCGGCGGCTATCAGCAAAATCGCCAACACTAGGAACACTACCTTAAGTCCCTTCATAGATCCCTCCTTGCGAGATTCCTTGTCGCGAATGGACAATAATGCACAACATACACTGATTTCATATTAAATTAGGAGATCTTCGTCCCGTTGCTCATCGTCAGGAGGCCTCGAGGCTTGGCTCGCCAATGAAGGCCGACCAGCCCGGTCGCCAAGTGCGACAGTAGACCTCGCGGCAGTCAGCGCCTGAAAAAAACCTGATGAGGTCGAAATGATGGATCGAGACATTCTGAAGCAGAGGCTTCACGAGCCCGGCTTGATAGCCCTGGAGGTCCTCCTGTTTGCGGAACTCGAGGAAAATCGACTCCACCTTGCCGAGGAGGCCTCCGGTGATGGCCGCCTTGATCGCCTGGTTGTGGAGCTTCCAGCGGTAGTTTTGCGAGGTCATGAACTTGTGCGAAGGACGGGCGGACTTTGTGGCTTGGAGGGCGCGGGCCTCGCCGAGGTTCATCGCAAGGGGCTTTTCCATGTGGACATGGAGGCCCCTCGCCATCGCGCACTCCGCCGCATCGGATGAGGATATCACCTCGCGGAAGTCCGTCCAAGCTCGTTCAGCCGGGATGCCATGGGCAGCGCGCGCCTTCGCGAATTCTTCAGCGCTGCCTGCGAACCCCGCGAGTTCGCAGCGCTCGGTCTTCTTGAGTAGTTCGAACCAACGCCCACCCCAGAATCCGAGCCCAAGCAGTAGCACCTTGTGCCTCATCACCCACTTCCTCATTGCGGTCGCCGCCCTCAGGCGGCGGCTCACTTCATTATCAGGTCTCTTTCACACCGGTCGGTGGTAATGTAGACAGCGAAAATGATGATGACGCCGAAAATGATCTGCTGCCAGAAGGCCGACGCTTACCACGTTCATACCGTTCTGGATGCCGCCGCCCACGGACACGCCCTAGCCAGTAACATGAAACGGGCAGTACTTAAAAGTCCGTACTGTCCGTCAATCCCAATAGAAAACCCTAGAACGCCGGCTGGAACTTATTTACGTTCGCCTTGGTGATCTGGTCGGAAACAGGGATGACCTCCGGCGGGACCTTCTCCCCGTTGAGGATCTTCATTGCATAATCGAATCCCTCTATGCCACAGGGCCTATACTGCCAGGTGGTTGTCATGTCCCCCGCCTTGATGGCCTCGAGCTCCTGCTTCGAACCGTCAATGCCGATGATTATCATTCCCTCGCCTTTTCTGCCGGCGTCCTTCACGGCCTGCACGGCACCAAGGGCCATGTCTCCATTCGCCGCAAAGATGACATCGATCGAGTGGGGTCCATTGGCCTGCAATATGTTCTCCATGACGGTCACGGCCTGCGGCATCCGGTAGTCAGCCGGCTGCTGGGCGACGATCTTGATCCCCGGATATGCCTTGATGGCATCGAGACAGCCCCCTACCCGGTTGACGGAAGTCTCGTCGCCGGTTATGCCCTCGATCACCACGATGTTGCCCTTGGCCGATCCGTATTTCTTTTTCAGTTGCTCGACGATATAGGTACCGACCTGCTTCCCAATGAGCCGATTGTCCATAGAAATCAGCGTAACGGCGTCCGTTCCGTGAATCGGTTTCCCGACGAAAAGGAAGGGGATCCCCTGCTGATGCACCTTGGCCAGTTCTTCTTTCAGTCCTTCCGCCTTGGCAGCCTGGACGAGAAGAATGTCAACCCCCTTGGACAGGAGATCCTCGATCCCCGCGACCTGCGTCGCGACGGAGCCCTGCCCATCGGTCGCGAGCACTTCGACCTTAATGCCGGTTTTCTGAGTATAGGCAGCAGCTCCGTCAATAATCTGCTTTCTCTGGGTGATCATGAACGGATGATCGAGGCTCTCCTGGGACAAGCCGATTCGAATCACCTTGTCCGCCCCGAACGCCGGCAGCCCCATAATAGCCACTGCCAGAATAGCAAAAATGCACCTCTTAAGACTCATCACGGCCTCCTTCTCGAATTCGATCTGAGATACTATCCACCTTGCGATGAAAACCGCGCCTTGAAGTCCTATCGAAGAAACCACTCTTCAGCGAACGCGACGCATGACATCCGCTGATTCGTTTCGCACCCGAGAGCGCCTCACCTCCTTTGCCGATGGATCTAATTTTCTTACTCATCGCTTTGCGCTTGAGTCAAAGCTTTGAATGAGAACCGCCCCTATTATGATCGCGCCTTTCACGATCTGTTGCGAATAGCCGGGGATGTTCATGAGATTGAGGAAGTTGTTGATCATCCCAATAATGAGGACTCCGATGATGGTCTTGCCGATGCTTCCCTGTCCCCCGCTCAGGCTTGTCCCGCCCACGACCACCGCGGCAATCGAATCGAGCTCAAAACCCTTGCCGATGTTGGCCTCCCCGATATTCAGGTGTGAGGCCATGATGATGCCCGCGAATCCTGAGAAAAAGCCCGACAGCATATAGACGATCGTCTTTACTTTGTTGACGTGGATACCCGCTAGGCGGCTGCCTTCCTGGTTACCGCCGATGGCGAAAATGTATCTACCTATCCTGGTGTAGGTCAGGAGCACAGCGCATGCCGCGGCAGCGACGGCGAACAGGACCGCTGCGATCGGAACGAGCCCCAGTGTCCCCTGGCCGATGAAATGGAGGTCATTGTTGATCCCGATGATGGGATGGCCTCCGGAGTAGGTCAGACCAACCCCGACGATGATTGTCATCATGCCGAGCGTGGCGATGAAGGGCTGCACCTTGCCTTTCGTGATTATCAGACCGTTGAGCGCGCCACACAGGGTTGCTATAGCCAGCGCGAGCAACACGGAGGCGACGGGACCCAGTCCCGTGAAGCCAGCGACGAACAGCGTAGAAATCGCCAACATCGAACCGACGGAAAGGTCGATCCCGCCTGTAATGATGATGAGCGTCTGGCCGAGGCTAAGGATGCCCATGACCGAAACCTGTCGCGTGATATTGAGAAGGTTTTTAACCTGGAGGAAGAATGGGGAAACGATCGAGCACGCGACAAAGATGCATATCAAAACCCCGAGCATTCCGAACTTGCCGAAAAAATTCCTGCCAAGGCGTTCCCTTATTCGCGCCATTTTAAGTTCGGATTCGTCTATATCCATCGAGCGATTCGTATTCATGTTTTTGGTTGCCATACCAATTTGCTCCTGAAAGTCTCTGCCAGTGGGGTCATTCGCACTGCGGCTGGAGTTCCGATCGCTCGCCAGCCGCATGCCACATGATCTTTTCTTCCGTGGCGTTCTCGATCACCAGCTCTCCCGTAATCTCCCCTCCATGCATCACCAAGATACGGTCGCTCACGCCGAGGACTTCCTCCATCTCGGAGGAAATCATGATGATCGCCGTGCCCTGACTGGCCATTTGCCTCATCAACTCATAAATCTCCCTCTTCGCGCCGACATCGATGCCGCGCGTAGGCTCATCGAGTATGATCAGGCCACATTTCATGGCTAGCCATTTCGCTAGTACGACCTTTTGCTGATTGCCTCCGCTCAGATTATTGACGAGGACATCCATTGAATGGGTCTTAATTCGGATTCTGTCTATGTATTCCTTGACTACCGATTTTTCCTTTCGCAATTGGATGAAACTGAAAGGGGAGATACGCCTGAGCAGTGGAAGGGTCAGGTTCTTCCTCACCGACATCTTGAGGATGAGTCCCTGCGTCTTGCGGTCTTCCGTCGCAAAGCCCAAGCCCAAGTTGATCGCGTCAAGCGGCTTGTTGATTGTCGCCTTTTTCCCATCTATGATGATCTCTCCGCCATCTACCCGATCTGCGCCGAAGATAGCCCGAGCGAGTTCCGTCCTTCCGGCGCCGATCAGTCCGGCGATACCAAGGATTTCCCCCCTGTATACATCGAAAGAGATGTCCTTGAGGACTTTTTTCCGTGTTAGGTTCTTCACTTCCATTATCTTGCCGCCGCGAACGCCTTTCCTTTCCGGGTAGTAATCGTTCATTTCCCTTCCAACCATCATGCAAATCAGCGCCGCCTTGTCGATTTGGTCGATCGGGGTGGTCGCGACGAATCGGCCATCCTTAAGCACGGTAACCCTGTCCGCGATTTCGAAGACTTCATCCATGCGATGCGAGATATAGACGATGGAAAGACCCTTGCTCTTCATGCTTCTAATGATCGTGGTGAGGAACCTCACTTCATGTTCAGAAAGTGCCGCGGTAGGCTCATCCATGATGATGAGTTTGGCTTCTCGTGAAACGGCTTTGGCTATTTCCACCATCTGCTGTTCGCCGACACTCAGTTGATCGACGGGAATCGTAACGTCAATGTCTATTCCCATGTTCAGCATGATTTCGTGAGCGGCCCTGCGCATGGATTTCCTGTTCAATAATCTTCCTCGAACCATTTCCCGGCCGAGGAAAATGTTCTCGCTGATGTTGAGATGCGGGATGAGGTTCAATTCCTGGTAGATGGTCGCAATTCCCGCTTCCTGTATTTCGTGGGGAGTCTTGTGGCCCAGTACGTGATCCAAGAAAACAATTTGTCCATCATCTTGCTGGTATGCTCCGCTCAGGATCTTCATAAGCGTGGATTTTCCTGCACCATTTTCTCCCATCAGCGCATGCACTTCTCCCTCGAGGCAGTTGAACGAGACCTTGTTCAGCGCAGTGACTCCCGGGAAGTTCTTTGTGATGTTCTTCATCGTCAGAATTTCTCGTGCCATTACCGTGCCCCGTCCTTTCACATGTTCGGAATAAAGTATATAATATAATGTATACAATACAATGTATTGTCCATTTGTCAAGCGTTTTTTTTAGGAATCCTTAAGCAGATTGGGAAAGGAATTCGAAATAAGACATTTTTGCATATAAATTTAACATGAAGCAAGGTTCCACGGAGCTCACGGTCGGCTTCTCGCGTGAAAACGTCATTGCGGGAAAGTCGGGTCATCGATGTCGGCGGGCATGACCCCTCTCCGCGACCTAACAAAGAGGAGTTTAGGGCCCGACGGGCTGGCCAATGCCCGCTAGCCCTTCCCCCGGGTTTTGAGGAATTCCCGGAGGACTTCGACGATGAGCCCATGGTCGTCCTCTTGGGCCAGTCCGGAAACCGTGATGGTGCCGATTGGTCCTGTCCCCTTCAGCGAGAGCGGGAACGCTCCACCATGGGTGGCATACTCGGTTTCGCTGACGCAATATCGTTCCTCAATGGTAATGCCATCGCGGGCCAGGGCCTTTCCGATCGCCAGCGAGCTGCGGCCGAAACGAACCACGGTGCGATTCTTCCTGATGACCCATTGGTCGTTGTCGGCGTTCGTGCCGGCAAATGCGAAATGAAAGAGCTGCTGGAGGCCGCGGCAAATGTCGATGGTTACCGCATGGCCATGACCGCGGGCGAATTGGACCAGCGCGAGGCCCAGTTGAAGGGCATCGTCGTTCGAGAAGCTCTCGAACTGAAGCTCGGTTTCCTCTTGCACGATTCTCGCCAGAATCGAGTCAAACTCAGTGGTAGTCATGCAACCTCCAATCGTCTTGGCAAAACCTGCCGCGGCAGACTCGTGAGCGGGGCTGAAGACCCTTTCCCCGGTCTGCAATCCCTCACTCTTTCGCCTGCTGTGGTTGACCTGAATACCCCGAAAGCCCATCGTCGATGGACAGCGTCACTCCATTGACAAAGCTGGCCTCGTCGGATGCAAGGAAAGCCACAGCCTCGGCGACCTCCTCTGGGAGCCCGACTCGCTTCGCGGGGAAGCAGCGGGCATAGGCTTGCTGGACCTCCAGGCTGGCAGCCAGCAGCATGGGAGTCCGAGTCGAACCTGGACATATCGCGTTTACCCGTATGCCGGAATCGGCGTAGTCCAAAGCCATTGCGCGGGTGAAGTCGGTGATGGCACCCTTGGTCGCGCAGTAGGCTGCCATGCCATAGTCGCCAAGTATGCCCGATATGGACGAGGTATTGATAATTGAGCCCTTTTTGTTCGCCAGCATGGCGGGAATAAAGTACTTGCTGCAAAGATAGGGCCCCGTCACGTTGACGGCAAAGATCCTTTCCCAGTCTTCAAAGGAGGTCTCATGAGCCAAGCCACCGATCAAGATCCCGGCGTTGTTGCAGAGCACCTCGCATGCCCCAAATTCGGCGGCAACGAAGGCTGCCAGATTCTTGACTTCGTCTTCCTTGCTGATATCGGCCTTGAAGAAGCTAACTTCCCGGTCTTCCCTTTTAATTGATTCGACCAAGGCTTGGGCCTTGTCCTCGTTGGTGTCCGTAAAAATTACCCGAGCTCCTCGTTTGGCGAACAGGCGAACACACTGTTCCCCGATGCCGGAAGCTCCCCCTGAAATCACCGAAACCTTGCCTTGAATCGACATGACATTCTCCTCGTCACGACGGCAGACGGATCGTCGCTCCCTATAGTATTTGCCGCTTGCTGACCTCGGCGGAAACGAGAACCTTGATGAGGTCCGGGTTCGAACGAAGCTCCTTCATCGCTGCCTCAAGCTCCTCCAAAGGGACAAGCATCGAGAACATGCGTTTCGGGACGATGCGACCGTGCTCGACGAGCGTGATGGCCTCGGTCCAGTCATTGCCCGATCCGGCGCAGGATCCGGCTATCTTTTTCTCGTGTAGCACGAGTTCCGCGGGATGGAGAGGCAGGATGTCGTCCCCGCCGGTGATTCCGAAAGCCGAAACCAAACCTCCGCTGCGAACCATCTCGAAGGCCAGCTCGTAGGTCTTTGCGCTGCCTACGGCCTCGACGACATAGTCGGGACCCCTTCCCTTCGTGAGTTTCCTGACCTCCCCGACCACGTCCGAACATTCCTTCACGTTAATTGTGAAATCGACTCCCATGCTTTTCGCCACCGCGAGTTTTCTCTCATTGTCGCCTATCACGATGACCGGGGCGCATCCCCGTAAGATGGCCAGGGCGCCATGGATTATTCCCAGCCCGCAGCCGATCACGGCGACAGAGGAACCAAGCTCGGCATTCATCGTCTTGGCGTTGTGGATCACGCAAGTCAGGGGTTCGATGAATGCGGCGTCGAGGAGGTCGATCCTGTCGGGGAGCTTATGCACATAAGT
Organism: Rectinemataceae bacterium; assembly: GCA_049513895.1. Lineage (GTDB taxonomy): Bacteria > Spirochaetota > Spirochaetia > Treponematales > Rectinemataceae > UBA1306. The sequence continues at coordinate 29,141 of JBEKVO010000041.1, forward strand.
CCAGGGTACTGCGACGAATTCCGCGAATGACCCATTGATGTGGATTCCGAGCTGGTGCAATTCCGGACAGAGAAGGACCTGGCCGTGCCTGCAGAAATAGCATCGGCCGCAGCTCTGGTTGATATCGGCAATGACACGATCGCCGGCCGTCAGCCCTTTCGCATTCCTTCCGAGCTTTTCGATCACACCCGAGAATTCATGTCCGGCCACGAGTGGCAACTTGTCAGCGGAGTACTTCCCGGTGTAGATGCTATGATCGGTTCCGCAGATTCCTGTGTACTTGACTTTTATCAGGACATCGTCATCGCCAATCGAGGGTACCGGAACCTGCCTGACGGTGATGACGCCGGGTTTCTCGAATACGGCAGCTTTCATCATGGACATCACGAGTCTCCTTTTCCTGGGAAGGACTTAATCCTGTCATTCCCGTAGTCCCCAATCATGAGGAGTTCGACTTCTAACCCAGCCAGACCATCTACGCTAGTCCACTCAGGGCCGATCGTTCCTGGGGCGGAAGGCCGTGGGGCGCACGGCCTTCCGCCTTGTATTCACTTCGCTTGCATACCGTGGAGATCGCTCAGCCCTCATTCTTGTCCTGCCGAGGCTGTCCCGAATGTGCGGAAATACCGCCATCCACCGGCAGAAGGACGCCATTGATGAAGCTTGCGTTGTCGGAGGCAAGGAAGGCGATGGCCTCCGCCACTTCTTCCGGCAGGCCGATCCTGCGCGGAGGGAACACGGCCTCGAATCTCTTCATGAGCGCGGGGCTCGTTCCAGTCATGAACATGGGTGTCTTCGTGGCGCCGGGGCACACCGCGTTCACGCGTATGCCGCAATCCGCATAGTCGAGGGCCATGGCGCGCGTGAGATTGCCTACCGCACCCTTGGTGGCGCAGTAGGCGGCCATGTTGTATTCGCCGAGCATGCCCGAAATCGAAGAGGTGTTGACAATCGCCCCCTTCTTGTTCTTCAGCATCGCGGGGATGAAGTGCTTGCAGCAAAGGTACAATCCAGTCACGTTGACGGCGAAGAGCCTATTCCAGTCTTCGAGCGAGGTCTCATGGGCGGCACCGCCCACGAAAATGCCTGCATTGTTACAAAGCACCTCGCAGTCTCCGAAGGTCTTAGTCACGAAGGCAACCAGGGCCTGAACGTCAGCTTCTTTGCTGATGTCGGCCTTGCAATACCTGGCGTTCTTGGCCAGCCCCTCCTTTTCGAGGGCCTTCATCATCGCTACGCCATTTTGCTCGTTGGGATTCGTGAATACTACCCTGGCGCCCTCTCTCAGGAAGACGCGGACGATGCTTTCTCCAATTCCTCTGGAGCCCCCGGTAATCACGGTCACCTTGTCTTTGAGCGACATACTCCCTCCTTCGTCGCGATTTCATGCAGAGACGTTGCAAGGCACGATTGCGCTATTTCGTCAAAAAGATCATTCGTCGTCGTGATACCTGCTCGCTAGGGGAACACCGAACTTCCCCTCTCGCGGCCCAGGGCTTGCCTTCGTCCGTTGTGCCATTCGTTTCTACTCCTGACGTTTCGGCTTTCCTGCCTCGACGTCGATCCGGCCGCTTCGATTCGACCCTCGGTCATTCGCCACGGACGAAGCTCCGCGTCCTCGCCGTGATCGTCTCGGCATCGAAACCGAAGGCCTTCTTGAGATAATCGACCGAGCCCACCTCGCCGAAGCGCTCGTCAACGCCTATGCGCAGCATGCGGGTGGGACGGTTCTCCCCGAGCACCTCGGCCACGGCCGACCCTAGCCCGTTTACAATCTGGTGATTTTCGCAGGTAACTATGAGCCCGGTTTGCTCCGCGAAGTGCAGGATGGTCTTCCGGTCGATCGGCTTGATAGTGTGGAAATCCACGACGGCTGCCGAAATCCCCTCGGCCGCCAGGAGCTTCGACGACTCCACGCACTCTGCCAACGGTATGGAGCCGCAGGCGAAGATGGCGACGTCCTTCCCATCGCGCACAACATTGGCCTTTCCGAGGATGAACTCCTCCCCCTCGGCGTGGATCACCGTCCCCGCCTTACGGTTGAGCCTCATGTACACCGAGCCTTTATGGTAGGCGATCTGTGGCAGAAGTCGTTTCAGGCAAACGGCGTCTGAGGGCTCGACAACGATGCAGTGGGGGATGTTGCGCATGACGCCCAGGTCCTCGAAGGGCATGTGTGTGCCGCCGTTTATGGCGGCGAGGATCCCCGGGTCGGTACCGACCAGCTTCACGTTGAGCCGGGCATAGTTGGCCATGAGGAAGAACTGGTCGTAGTCCCGCCTCCCAGCGAAGGAGGCGAAGGTATTGGCGAAAGGTATCTTCCCCGAGGCCGAGAGACCAGCCGCAACCCCGACCATGTTCGCTTCAGCCACTCCCATATTGAAGCTGCGGGCAGGAAACCTCTTCTTGAACTGTGCAGTACCGTTCGCCCGCATCAGGTCGGCCTCCAGCACGACGATCCGCTCATCTTTCTCAGCGAGTTCGATTAGACCTTCTCCGTATACGTCCCGCATGTCAGCCATGACTCATCCTCCATGCTCAGATTTCGAGCTGGTCGAGGTAGGTGATCGCCTGCGTCGCCATCTCCCTGTTAACCGCCATGTGGTGACTTTCCACCCGCCCTTCCGCGAAGATACAGTCCTTGCCCTTGATGGTATCCAGCACGATCATCGAGGGGCGGTTGCGCTCGGCTTTGGCCTTAATGATAACCCGATCTAGTTGTTCGAAGTCGTGGCCGTCGACACGATGCACGGCCCAGTTGAACGCGACCCATTTAGAGGTGATGTCCGAAATGTCCATGACTTCGTCCATGTAACCGTCAAGACCCATTTTGTTGTAGTCGAGGAAGGCGATGATATTGTCGAGGTGGTAATGTGCAGCGGCCATCGCTGCCTCCCACACTTGTCCCTCGTTGCATTCTCCATCGCCTATGATGACGTAGATCGTACCGTCGAAACCGTCGAGTTTGTTTGCAAGAGCCATCCCCACAGCTGCGGACAGTCCATGGCCCAGCGATCCGGTCGTCATATCAATACCAGGGGTCAGATTCATGTCACAGTGACTGGGCAGACGCGTGCCTCCCTTGTTCAGAGTCGCCAGCCAGTCTATTGGGAAGAACCCCTTATCGGCGAGGACGCTGTAGAGGGCAGGGCCGGAATGTCCCTTTGAGAGTATCAGCTTGTCCCGATCGAGCAAGCCGGGATTGGCTGGATCGATCTTCATGAATCTATAATAAAGAATAACAAGCGTCTCAATGATGGACATGGAGCCGCCAATATGGCCCATGCCTACGGTGCTTATCGCGTTTATCGCCAACTTCCTGATATCCCTGGCCTTGCGCATAAAAATTTTTCGTTCCTGCTCTTCCATGCATGTTTCTCCTTGGTTCCGCCTTAGCCGGCGATTCTAAGCACCGGTTTCATGAGCTTGGTTTCCCCGCCGCTAAGTTCTGCGAGGAGATTTCCGCACTCTTCAAGAGAGTGGACACTGGCGAGCTTTTGGGCCTCCACACGCTTGTGCTCCAGCAGATCAATGGCCCCGGTGATGTCCTCGGGCGAATAGACCCTTGTCCCGACTATCGATAACTCCGCGAAATTCATGCGCCTTAAATCGATCTCTGTCGGGCCTTTGGGAATACCTACTTGCACGATTCGTCCCCGGACCCGGACGCAATCGATTGCACTCTGATAGCCTGCTGCGCTGCCGGTAGCGTCGAAGGCGATATCAGGCCCTATCCCATCGAATTCATCGCGGATACAATCACGGAAATCCTGATTTGACGGGGAGTAGGTAGGGAAACCCAGACCCTCTGCAATGCTTCGCCGGTGATCATTGAACTCGGAGACTGCAATGCGGCGGGCTCCTGCGGCTCGTGCAGCCATCGCAATCAGTAGACCTATTGGCCCCGCACCCACCACCAGCGCGGTATCTCCTAGCGCTAGGCCTCCAAGCCGCACGTCGTGGACAGCAACGGCAAGTGGCTCAACGAGCGCGCCTTCAACATCGGATATTCCTGCAGGTAGACGATGTAAGCGGACGGCTGCCACGGTCACGTACTCGGCAAAACCGCCGTCGCGATCCACGCCTAGCAGTTTCAATGATGTGCACACATGGGGAACGCCATGCCGGCAGGCATAACACACCCCGCAAGGTATCAATGGATCAACGGCAACGCGATCGCCGACATTCCACCCATTAACACCTTCCCCGATCTTTTCTATCACTCCGCATATTTCGTGACCAGGAATCAGGGGAGGAACGCTGCGCGTGGCGTCGAATTTCCCTTGGTAAATGGTCAAGTCAGTCCCACAAATTCCTGCCGTAATCACCCGTAAGAGCACTTCACCGATGGCCTCGACAGGTCTAGCTCGGCCAACATTCTCAACCCAGCCCTTGCCCTGCCAAACTATTGCTTTCATTTCTTCTCCAACCTCCAGAATATTGTATATTTTATATTTTATACTGTATATCGGAAACATCTTCAGTGGATAATTCTCTTTTGTCAAGACCTAAAAGAATAAAATGCTGGTCAAATGCCCGGATTCTTCACAGGTGCAATTATCTTTCTTTGGCCACGTCCAAATTCAACGAAAAAAAGGGCCTACCTTAAACAGGCGGCCCTTTTTGCTATAATCAGTTTTGATCGTTTCTAAGCTTTCCCCTTATTTTTCATGTAATAATTGGAAAGGTGACTGAACATCAGATCGGCCGCATTCCCAGCATCATGGCGAGAAATCGCTTGGATTATGGGAACATGAAGCGAGATTCGCTCTTTGACTTGCTCAATCGTAACATCTTCCAAATTCCGCAGAAGCTGCACCTTATGGTCCAACCTCCGAGTCAGATCGGCAAGGAAAGGGTTGCCACTACGCTCAGCCATCTGACAATGAAAAAGGCTGTCCATCTCGAAACAAGATGCAAAGTCTCCGGCCTCGGCATACATCAGACATCGATTCGCTATATCTTTCAGCGCCGCACAATCCTCAAGGCTACCTTGCTCTGCAAGCAGCCTAGCGGCTAGCACGTCTAATTGTATTCGGATTTGTCCAATGTGCTCTTTATCCTCAAGGCTGATTGAAGCAACTTTAGTATTTCGGCGAGGCTCAATAACAACCAACCCATCCTTTTCAAGCTTTTGCAGGGCCTCACGAATTGGGGTGCGGCTCACAGAGAGCTTTTCCGCGATTTGCTTTTCGGAAATGACCTCGCCCATCTGAAGTTTAGCAGTCATGATCATGCGCTTTATATACTCATAGACTTGCCCTGAGAGATTGCTTAGGGTTGGATTTTCGCTAATATCGGGTATGTCAGTCAACGCTTTGTTCCTTCAAGGTATACTTTATACATTATATAATTGACAAGCGAAAATGTCAATTCATTTAGCTCCATGAGGCTCTTTCAAAAGTCCCGGTGCTGAGGATTTAATAGAAAAGGCGAGATTTCTCCTGTAAGATCGAGTTACCAGACCTGCTCAGAAGGAGTCACCGCGCCTATGAAAAGCATAACAGAAATCCTTGGAGGAGCGCAAACCCTGCTGGGGGTCAGCTTTGAGCTTCAGGACTGCTTTGAAGAATACCTGAATGAAGAACAGCGGACCTTCCTCGCCATGCTTGGGTTGATAGCGGATCATCTCCCGCCTCTTGAGCGCGGGCAGTCAGGCTTGGGCCGACCTGCCTTCGAGAGAGATGGAACCCTTTGTCCACGCCTTCCTGGCGCGAAGTTTTTTCCGGATCGCAACGGCTGACGACCTTCGGAAGCGCCTGAGGGTCGACCCGAATCTCCGCCAGATATGCGGTTTCCGAAAAGTCCCACGTGTGGCAAGAAACGCCTCGGTTCCGATCGTCTGTTCGATGTCATCGAACGTCTGCCCGTCCACTCCCGGCGCACCCTGCTTGGCTCGGCATCGTCTGTAGGCCTCCCTCAACATGTGGGGCAG
>JBEKVO010000042.1:0-34409 GCA_049513895.1 Rectinemataceae bacterium
CGTGATCATATCAAGTATCCGCAACACAGGCAATCGAAATCATCGTCACTACATGCGCACACTGTATATCGGATTGTCATGCTGCCACAAGCACTTGCGGGAAATGAATGTCGAAGTTCGGTATAGAGAAAGCTGTCCTTCTTCTTCGCGGTATTTCGCGCAACGCGCTCGTCGTCGATCTCGTTCCGGAATCCCGTGCCACCCACGCTGACCCGCAAGCCCCGACCTTCGGCCATGAGGCGGCAGCGGGCGACTGCGCCCTCGTTGTCTTCTGGCGCGTCTTTCATCTCGTATTCCCGTCCGACGAGGTCGTACTTGGAGGAGCCGATCTGGTGAAAAGGAAGAATGTGCAGTTCGTCCACTTTCAGCGCCTCGACCGTGAAACGCAGAATCGCCTCGAATTCGCCCTCATCGTCATTGACCGCCGGAATGAGGGGCACTCTGACGATCATTCTCTTCCCGAGTTCGGCAAGCCTCCGGGCGTTGTCGAGAATAAGTCGGTTGGATGCGCCCGTCCATCGCTCATGCTTCCCGGAGTCGATCAGCTTGATATCGAAAAGGAAGAGGTCGACATCGGGAAGGGCACGCTCGAAGTGAGCCCAGGGCAAATATCCGCAGGTTTCGACCGCTGTATGGATGCCCTCTCGCCTGCAACCCAGGAGCAACTCCTCGACGAAGGCGGGGTGGATCAGAGGTTCCCCTCCGCTGAGAGTCACACCGCCCCCCGAGTTGCCGAAGACGACAAGGTCCTTGCCGACCTCTTCCAGAAGGGCTTGGACCGAATATGGTTTTCCGCTCAAGCTCCGGGCGCCGTAATGGCAGGAGCCGACGCAACTGCCGCAGGTCTTGCATCGCTCCCGCTCGAAGCGGATTCTCCCGTCGCCGTCGCGATCGTTGGCTTTCTCCGGGCAGGCTTCGATGCAGGCCCCGCAGCCCGCGCACTTCCGATCGTTCCACATGAGGACGGGTTCCCGCTCGAGCGCCTCGGGGTTTTGGCACCAGGGGCATCGCAGGGGACAGCCGAGGAAGAAGACGGTAGTGCGGATCCCCGGCCCGTCGTGCAGGCAGTATCGCTGCACGGCGGAAACGAAGGCGATCTGCTCCGCGTTCCGGGAATCCGTCGACACGGTCACAGGCCCCTAAAGGGCGCCCTTGTTGAAGCGCTGGATGATGTTATCCTGCTGCACCGGCGACATCGCGATGAAATAGGCAGAAAGTCCCCCCATCCGCACCCTCAGATCGCCATGGTTTTCCGGGTGGAATTTGGCGTCGATGAAGTCGTCGATGCTGCAGCTGGTCACGGTCAGAAACTGCCCCCCGAGGTCGCAGAAAGATTTGATAAGGGCAGTCATCCGATCGGTGCCGGCATCGTCCTCGAAATCGGCGGAATTGACGGAAATGTCCAGGGGGCAGCCGCAGTAGTACTTGAGCAGCTCGGGCCGTGTGGCGCTCTTGAAGGCGGCGGTGGGGCCGTTTCTGTCGGCTCCGGCCACGGGGCTGTAGTTCGGGGCGAGCGGCCCCTTCGCCAAGCGCCCGTCCGGGGAGGCTCCGGTGCCGCGGCCCAGCACCGCGTAATTCTCGAAGGTCCCCACTCCGACGGGGTAGAGGATCTTCGACTGCTTTCGGTTCCAGTGCTGTACGCGATCCTCGAAATCCTTCATGACCCGCACCGCGATCTCATCGACGTATGCCTCGTCGTTGCCGAACTTGGGCACCTCGTTCAGGGCCATGGCCCGAAGTCTCTCGAATCCCTTCCAATCCGCCCTCAAGGCCCGGATGAGCTCCGACAGCTCCACGCGGCGCTCTTCATAAACGAGCTTCTTGATCACGGCGAGAGAGTCCACGAGATTGGCCAGTCCCGTGACCAGGATGAGATGGAAGATATAGCGCGCCCCGTCCTGCGTCAGATCCCTGCCCTTGCGAATGCAGTCCCCGGTAAGCGCCGACATCAAGGGGTCGGGGGCGATCATGAAGGAAAGGCCGAGATTCTCGAGCCGGCGGCGACAGTGGTAATCTATGCGAGCCTCCGCCTGCCGGCGATACGCTTGATAGAACTGTTCCCAGGTAACGAAGGTTTCCGGATCGCCCGAGTCCAGGCCGCCCTGCACGTCGCCAAGGAAGCTCCGGCCCCGCCCCAGGACCCACTCCAGGCACTGCAGGTTTTCGACGTGGGCGTAGCTGAAATGGCTCTTGCCGGGTATGAGGGCCTCCCAGCAGCCGTCGTTGGAATAGCCTCGAGCCTCCTCGACCGGTATACCTAAGTCCACGAAGCCCGGGATGATGGTCTCGTCGTTGTACACCATCGGATCGCCCTGGCCATAGCGCAGCACCTCGGCTATCTTCTTCCAAAACGACTCGGGCGTGTTCCTATGCACCCGCGCGGCGAGGGTGGGCATCAGCAGCTTCATGTCGTGCACGAGATCGAGGAACAGGTAGGAAAGCTCATTCGTCGCATCGCTTCCGTCCGCGTGCTGGCCGCCCACGATTAAGTTCATCAGCCAGTTGTTGCCGGATTGGCCATAGTTGAAGTTGGCCTCGCTGTCGACGTCCTCGTTCTCCCGCCAGGATGGGCCGCTCTGCCCGCAGTCTCCCGCCTGGAATTTCGCCGCGGCCTCGTCGGGAGCCATGCCTTGGGAGAAGAGCCCGAAGGTACAGTGATTCTCCGCCTTCTTCGTATCGATGATGACGCGCTCGTTGCATTTGACGAGGAAGCAGCCGACAAGGTCGACGGCGCGCTCCTTGGTTATCCTATGTTCCTCCAGATCCTTCCTGAAAAGAGGGTAGAGGAACTGGTCTCCCCGGGAAAGGGGAACGTATTCCCCGCCCGAGTTGACTATGCAGTAGGTGAACCAAAAGGCCTGGACGGCCTCGTGCAGGCTTCGCGCCGGATGGAGGGGGACCCGCGAGCAGACCTCGTATATCTCGAAGAGCTCGCGCCTGCGGATCGGGTCGCTCTCCGCCATGGCCGTCTTGAGCGCGACCTCGGCATGGCGCCGCGCGAACTCGACCAAGCCGTCGAGGCAGATCATCATCGCCCTGTATTCGTCGAGAGCCATCGCGTCGGGCTCCGCCTCGCGAAACTCGCGATCGATGGCCTCGACTATCTCGCTCTTTATCCCGATGACGCCCTCTTCGATGACGCGGTTCCACTCGGGAGGATGGTGTCCCCACACGGAGGTCTCGTCGAGACCGTGGCGTCTCGCCTCCGCGGCTTCTTCCTCGGTGCAGTAAACCGGCAGGACGGTGCCCCAACCGACGCTGTTTTGGTTGGGGTTGCCGACGATCAGCTCGTCGGCCTTGATTATCGCCGGCAGGTTGAGGCATATGTGTCGGATCGCCCTGGCCTTGCGGACGACTAGCGGCTCTCTTCGGATTGCTTCGTCGGTGAGGATGTTCGTATCCTGGAAATGCCAAAATCCCGTATCGTGATACTCGACGTTGAATAATCTATCCTGAAGGCTCTTGAGCCGTGGCGTCAGTTCCATGCCGTCCCCTCCGTTGCCCGCTTAGGATACTACCCCAAAAAGGGCGGCGATAACCACATCTGAAAGGGACGGATCGTATGCGGGTCCATACCCGGCAGAACTGCAAGGCATGGACCCGCGCGCGAATCGCGGGAAGCTCGGGGAAATGGCCCGCCGGTCTTAAAACCTAAAAAGCCCGAAGCCGTTGAGGAGAATTACGGCGATGAGGATGGGCGCGGCGAACTTCAATACGCCACGGAACGCGATCGTATACCGCGGTACCGAGACGCAGCCCTTGCCGAGCTCGGAGCGGAAGTCGCCCTTCGCGAGGAGCCAGCCCGCGACGATGGCTATGGCGAGTCCTCCGAGCGGGAGGAGCACGTTTGAACTGAGGAAGTCGAAGAGGTCGAAGAAGTTCTTCCCGAGGATCTTAATCGAGCCGAGGGGACGGCTCTGGGAGAGGGTGGCGAGGCTGCCGAGGACGAACATCGCGCCTCCCGTGATGCAGGCGGCGGCCGGGCGCCGAATGCGACCCTTTTCCACGAAGAAGGCCACGGGCACCTCGATAAGGCTCACCATGGCGCCTATCGTCGCCACGGCGGCGAGAACGAAGAAGAGGGCCGTGAAGACGCCGCCCAGGGGCATCTTCGCGAAAATGAGGGGTATCGTGTTGAAGAGGAGCCCTGCGCCGCCCGCGGGCTGGGCGCCGAAGGCGAAGACGGCGGGAAAAATAGCGAGGCCAGCGAGGAGGGAGACGAGGGTGTCGGCCAGGGCGACCCTCACCGCGTTGGGCGCTATCTTGGTCGAATCGGGCAGGTAGGAGCCGTAGGTCGTCATCGTGCCCATGCCGAGGGAGAGCTTGAAGAAGGACAGGCCCAGCGCGGCGAGGAGGACGGTGCCCGAGAGCTTGCCGAGATCGGGCTTGAATAGGTACCGGACGCCCGCGAAGGCTCCGGGAAGGGTGAGAGCGCGGACGTCGCAGATAAGGAGGAGGACGAGGAGGACGGGCATGAGAGTCTTGGTGACCCGCTCGATGCCCTTCGATACTCCGATGGCGATGATGGCGCAGGTCAAGCCGAGGACGCCGAGCTGCCAGAGGAGGGGCTCGAGGGTGCCGCCCGCGAGGGCGCCGAAGGTATCGGGCCCCAGGCGAGGGCCGCCCGCCGCCGCGGCGATCGACTTGAACACGTAGGCGAAGACCCAGCCCGCCACGTCGGTGTAGAAAGCCATGATGAGCACGGCCGAGGCGAGACCAGCCCAGCCGATGGCCGCCCAGAATTTCTGGCCGGGGACGACGCTGCCGTAGGCGTGGACGGCGTTGAGCCTCGTGCGCCTGCCAATGAGGTGCTCCGCGACGAGGACAGGGAGGCCGACGAGGGCCACCGAAAGCAAGTAGGCCAGGACGAAGGCCGCGCCCCCGTTCGAGCCGGTGAGGTAGGGGAATTTCCAGATGTTACCGAGGCCGATGGCCGATCCGAGGGTCGCGGTAAAGGCGCCGATGCCGGAAGCGAAGGCCTCCCGGGACGGTTTGGGTGAGGATTGCATATACTCTCCTTTTCCCCTTATTTTGCATCAAACGGGCTTTTTGTTCTAGTCGATCGCCGCTTTTCTCGCATTCGGCCCGTCATTGCGCGCCAACGCCGTGAGCCATATACTGCGAAACGCAGCTTAAGAAAACCATTGTTTAAAGGCTGGGACACATTATGAAAAAGCCGTCGAAGCCCTGATTTTTTTCGCGATTCTTTTCGCCGCCGGATGGCCTTCTCTCGCCGTTGGCCAAGACGCGACCATGCCGCATGTAGCGGTCGTCCAATTTTCCAACCAGACAGGCTCCGCCTCCTACGACGCGGCATGCAAGGCCGCGACCGACACCTTCTTTCTGACCTTACGACAGCTTGGGCGCTATCGCGTGCAGCTGGAGGAAAAGGCCGCCGGCGTCGGCGAAAAAGCGCTGCGCGCCATGGCCGAGGAGCGGCACCTCGACTTCATCATATACGGGATGATGTCCAAGGCGGGATCGGTAGGGATCGACTGCAGCCTCTCGGTTTTCGACCGCGCGAAGGGCAGGACGACACTGTCTTTATCGGGGACGGCGGCGTCTTCATACAGGCCCCTCTCGCTCTCCGGCCGGCTGCGGGGTCCCATTCGCTGAGGATCCAACCCACGAAGGGGGATCCGGTAACCCTGACTGTCGCTACGGGAGAAAAGCTTATATTCGTCCAAGACGGCTTCGCGGCCTTCGGAAAGATCCCGTTAATGGCCGTCTCGCCCACGGCCTCAGGCTCCTTCCTCACCGGGCAAATAAACAAAGAACAAACTCATTTGACGTCCTTAAGAACCGAGTATGATCGAAGTATCGTAATACGACGAAATAATAGGAACCTCGCCAGGGTCAGCCTCGCTACAGGTGGTATTTCGGCAGTCGCGACGGGAATGATTTATTTCATCGGAAGCGCAACCATGGGGAAATACCGGGATGCCACCAACCAAGCAGATGCTCAATCTCCGCATTCCAGCCTGGCTGTTTTAAATTCCTTCTTCTATGCCTCTGCTTCTCTATCTGGACTAGGCCTGGGGCCCTATGATAATCCCTACGACCCTAAAGGCATTAACTATCACGCGTCGGTCCCTCAGTACCAGAATTCGATTCGGGCCTTGGGTCCGGCCGCTACGGTTATGCTGGCGGCGGCGGGGAGCTCCTTCCCGTCGATCGCCGCCTTGAAGGGGCTTATCCCCGGGAATGAGACTAGCCTGCTCTCGCTTCGCGGGCCGAGCTCGACGGAAGCGTAGTGATCCCCGCGGCAGAAATGGCGGAAGCGTCCCTTCGCGTTCGAGGCGAAAATGACTTTGCCGTTCATCGAGAGTCGAGTCTCGCCCGATGCCACGAGGAGGGTATAGCTGCCGTCGTGCATCTTGAGGTCGCGCAGCTCGTAGTCCGAGCCGTCCACGCAGCCGAAATGGAATCCGTTCCATGGATCGACGTCGATGTGCTCGAGGAGCCACATGAGAGGATGCAGGGCGCCCCAGCCGTAGAAAGGGTCGGCGTCCACCGAGTCCCCGCCCTCGCCGCTGATCGCGTTGTGATTCTCGTAGCAGCGGCGCTCGTTCCGCCAGATCTCGTCGAAATTCTCCATGATCCGCCGCGCGAGGCGGTGCGCCTCCTCGTCCAGGCCGTTTCGCTTGAGTCCGACGTAGGTGAAGAAGTTGAGGGGCGGCCAGGACCTTCCCCTCCAGTACACGTTGTCGTTGACCGCGGGATCCTTGAGCCAGACCGAAGGCAGCGGGGCCTTGGTCCAAAATTCCGTCTCGTCGAAAATATGCCGTACGAGTTGGGCGATGCGCTCCGCGTCGGGGATGCCGGCAGCGAGGGGATAGAAGCTCGTGGGACTGGGGCAGACGAAGCCCTTCTCCCAGTGCCTGTTCGCGTAGAGCTTCCTATCCTCATCCCAGAGCCGCTCGTCCACGTCCCGCCGGAGTCGGGCCGTCCTGGCCTTGAGGCTATCCGAGTCCTCCGTTCGGCCCAGGACCTCCGCCATGAGGCCGAGGCACTCGCCGTCGAGGGCGAGGAGGCTGTTGAGGGCGACGTCCTCCATGTCGATCGTGTTGCGCTCCGGGACGAATTTCGCGCCGTCGAACATGGGGCTGTTGTCCATCGCCGCCTCGTCCTTGGCGGCCAGCTTGGTCCCGTTGAAATGCCCCTCCCCGATGCGCGAGCTCCCGTACTCGAGGACGCCGTTGGAATTGCCGTCGCGGTTCGCGTACCACCAGCGGTGGGCGCGCAGCAGGGCCGGGTAGGACTCCTCGAGGAGCCGGCGGTCGCCGGAGAGGAGGAAGTACTTATAGACCATGAAAGCGAAAATCGGGGGCTGCGACCTGTCGACCCACTCCGTGAACTCCGACATGAGACAGGCGAGGTTCCCGGCGGGCACCTGGTTGTCGAGGGCGGTCTTGATGTTGTTCCGCGCCATCGTCCAATCGCCGCCGTAGGCGTTGATGAGCGAGTGCATGAAGACGTCGTCGAGCCAGACGAACCAGCCGCCGAATTTCTTGTCGATCCAGAACCGCGTCAGCGAAGTGAAGACGCGGCCGTTTTTTCGGTCCGCGATCCCGTTCCAGGCCATGACGTCCCGCATCGCCTCGAGGGCGGATGGGAAATCTCCCTTCACCTGGCGAGGCGTTTCCGCGAGCGCCGCGTCCCGCAGTGCGCGCAGCGCGGGATACTCGCCGTCCTCCGCTCCCGACGCGAGGGCGAGGGCCCCTTCGGCCTTTTCGCGGGCCTGGGCGGCATCGTTCGCGACACAGACCGCGAAGCATATCTCGGGCGTCTCCTCGAGATTGTACGCCGCGGTGAACCAATGCGGGTCGGCCGCGTCGGACATCGGCGCGTAGTAGCCGAGGGATACCATGTCCTTTCCCACCGCATCGGCGTCCTCGGCCAGGCAGGAGCGCGCCGGGGCGTCCTTAAGGGCCACGGCGAAGCGGAGGCTGCGATGCTTTCCGGCGGCGGAGAGGCCCTCGCGGCTCAGGTCCCCCTCGCCGATGAAGCCGAAGCCGAGGAGGGGCCAGAAACGCAGGCCCCATTCGCCGCTCTTCACGCAGCGGAGCCGCCCGATGACGGTCCAGTCGTCGCTCTTGAAGTACTCGAGCTCCAGAAGGGTGTTCGAGTGCCCCGCGCGAAGCCTGCAATAGCGCCCGTCGGGGTGGTGCTCGAAGAGGCTCATCTCGCGGGAGAAGGGGAATGGCGTATAACTTTGGTCCTTGAAACTGTAGGCGCCGAGCCTGACGCTGAAGCCCGCGGGGAGGAACTCCATGATCGCGGGGCTCTCGGAACTCCAGGTATTCCAGTACTTCGCCGAAGGTAATTGGTACATTTACTTTCCTTCGCCTTGCTTCGGCTTATCCAGAGGGAAATAGAGGGTCGTCGCGCGGGACGGCTTCACGTGGATCGTCTCACCCGCGCCGTAATCCTCCGCGTCGAGATTGATCGACGCGAGCTCCGCGGCGTCCTCACCCAAGGCCCCGACGAGCTTGCAGATCGAGCCCGTGAAGACCTTCTTCGCGATGCGGAACGGGCAGGAACCCGGGGAGGGCTCCTTGCCGAGGATGAAGTGCTCGCCCCGGAGCGCGACTTTCACTTCGTCGCCGGATTCTCCTCCGCGGTAATCCGCGGGGAACCTCCATCCGCGCCCCTCGAGCCACCACTCCTCGCCCGCCCGGACAAGCTTCGCGTCGAGGATGTTGGCCTTGCCGAGGAAATCCGAGGCGAAGATGCTGACGGGATGGTTATAGAGGGTCCAGGGGTCGGACTCCTGCTCGATCAGGCCGCGATTCATGAGGATTATCTTGTCCGACATCGTGAGCGCCTCTTCCTGGTCGTGCGTCACGAAGACGGTCGTTATCCCGACTTTCTGCTGGATGTTTCGGATCTCGTATTGCATCTCGACGCGCATCTTGCGGTCGAGGGCGGAGAGGGGCTCGTCGAGAAGGAGGATGTCCGGCTCGATCACGAGGGCGCGCGCCAGCGCGACGCGCTGTTGCTGCCCGCCCGAGAGCTTGGTCACCTTCCGCTCTCCCAGCTCCTCGAGGTCGACGAGCCGAAGCGCGCCGCGCACGCGCTCTTCGATCTCGTCGTGCGGCTTCTTGCGGACCATGAGGCCGTAGCCGACGTTCTTCGCCACCGTCATCGTCGGGAAAAGCGCGTAGTTCTGGAACACCATTCCGATGTTCCGCCTCTCCGCCGGCAGCCGCGTTATGTCGCAATCGCCGACGAGCACCGAGCCCGCGTCCGGAGTCTCCAGCCCGTTGACTATCCGCAGGATAGTCGTCTTTCCGCAGCCCGAAGGGCCGAGGAGGGAGAGGAATTCCCCGTCCCGGACCTCGAAGGAGACGTCGGACAGCACCTTGTTCTCGCCGAAGGATTTCGTGAGGTTCTTTACGATGAGGTTGGGCATCTACCTGATCTCCTCGTTCTCCGCGCGCGGCCTCATCCGAAGATCCTCTTTGCCGAGTAGCCGAGCCTGTTCATGGCCAGGACCAGGGCCGAAGAAAGGAGGACGAGCAGCGTCGCAAGCGCGTTCATGTCGGGCTTATAGCCTACGCGCACGAGGGTGAATATCTCGAGCGGGAGGGTCCTCACGCCGAAGGGAGCGAGGTAGTATTGCATGCAGAACGCGTTGAAGCAAACCATGAAGGACATGAGGGCGCCCGAGAGGATGCCGGGAAAAAGCATGGGGAGGGTCACGTCGAAGAATATCCGGACCGGCCTCGCGCCGAGTGTCCTTGCCGCGTCCTCGGGGCTGCGGTCGGCCTCCGCGAAGCGGCCCGCGACCATCATGATCACGTAGGGCAGCACCACGACGAGGTTGCCCAGGTAGAGTGAGACGTAGGACCGCCCGATGCCGAGGAAGTTGAACAGGAGGAGGAGGGCGATGCCCTGGACGAGCCAGGGGATCACGATGGGCAGCTGGGCCACGGCTTCGAAGCGCTTCGCCGGCTTACGGGGCAATGCCTGGAGGCCGAGGGACGTCATGGTCCCCACGACGATCGATCCTAGGGCCACGAAGGTCGCGAGCCGCAGCGAGAGCCAGGTCGCGGGGAATAGCTCGCTCTTCGTAAAGAGATACCTGTACCAGTCGAAGGTGAAATCGAAGGGGAGCATCCCGTAATCGGTGCGATTGAAGGACATGAGCACGATGACCGCGAGAGGGCAGAAGAGGAAGGCGTAGACGGCGATCATCCATGCCCTGACGAAGGTATTGAACCCGTTTTTCATGCCTCGAGCCCCCCTATCCTGCGGTTCGCGAGGCGGGCGAGCGAGCGTATGATCGCCATGATGGCGCTGATCACGATGAGGAAGGCGAAAGACAGGGCGGCGCCGTAGCCCATGTTGAGGACCGTGGTGAACTGCGAGTTGATCAGGGAGCCTACCATCATCCCCTTGGGCCCGCCCGCGAGGGTGGGCTCGACGAAGCTCCCGGTCACGGGAACGAGGACGAGCATGATGCCGGAGAGGAGCCCGGGCGTGCTCATCGGGAAGACGACGTTGACGAAGGTCGTGACCTTGCCGGCCCCCAGCGACTTGGACGCGTAGATGAGGTTGTCGTCGATCCCTTCGAGCGAAGAGTAGAGGCAGAGCACCATGTAGGGCAGGTATTCGTAGACGAGGATGGCTACGACCGCCGGCATAGAGTACAGGATCGAGGAAGAAGGATCGGCTAACCTCAGAACGCCGAGGGCCGACATGAGGATGCCCTTCGCCTGGAGGATTACCATCATCGAATAGATGAGGAGGAGCTGGCTCGTGAAGAAGGGGATGATGGCCAGCATGACGAGGACGTTGCGGTTCCTCGGCTTGACGACCTTCGCGATGCACCAGGCCGTCGGGTAGGCCAGGACAACGCAGGCCGCCGTGACGAAGACGCCGATCAGCACGGATTTCCACATGAGGCTCGGAAAGATGGGAGAGGAAAAGATCTTCCGAAGATTGCCGAGGGTATAGCCGACTATGCTGCCATCGGGCCGTATATTCCCCTTCAGGAAGCTGAAGAGAACGAGCATGCACAATGGCACGATGGAAAGGGCGAGGAACATGAACGCGGATGGCATCGTGAGCAGGAGCCCGCCCGTCCCTTTCTTGAGCGCTTTCGCCATTCTCTTTTCTTTTTCGCGATGGCAACGCGCCCGCGCCCCCGGCCTGGAAGGCCGTAGACGCGGGCCGGACGCCGATTTACTGCGCCGCCTTTACCTCGTTCCAGAGATCGAGCCACTGCTGTCGCTGGTCGGCGCTCATCGACTGCTGCATCGCGAGCTTCGACGGGGCCGCCGGATAGATCCATAGGACCTTCTTCTGCGCGTCCGTCAACCTTCCGACGACCTTGGTATTGACGGGGCAGTGGGCGTTGTCCTTATCGGTCGCCCAGGCGTACTGGTAGCCCTCACCGGTCATGAAATCGATCCACTTTAAGGCGAGATCGTACTGAGGGGCGTCCTTCGCGATCGCCCAGAAATCCGCCCAGCCAATCGTCCCCTCCTTGGGATGGACGTAGGCGACGGGCTTCTTGCCGTTGGCGAGCTTGGTGGCGAGCCCTGCCCACATGTTGCCGATCACGACCTCTCCGGAGGCGAAGGGCTTGAGGAAATCGTCGTAGCTCGCCCAATAGGTGCGCGTGCTCTTCTTCAGCCTCAGGAGGGCGTCTTTTACCTTATCCATGTCGGGGTTCTGCGGATCTTCGCCGAGATAGAGCGCCGCGGTGCGGATGGCCGTATCGTAATCGTCGAAGAATCCCACCTTGCCCTGGTAGGCCGGGTCCCAGAGCGCCGCCCAGGAATTCGGGCTGCCCTTTACCAGGGTCGTGTTGTAGCCGAGCGACGTCGTGCCCCAGGTCCAGGGAACGGCGTATATCTTCCCGTCCGGGCCGACCGCGTCGGGAAAGCCGCGGAGGGACTTCATGATGTCACCGTAGCCCGCGATTTTCGACGTGTCTATGGACTGAACCAGGCCCTCGTCGATCGCGACCTTGACGTAGCCCGAATTCGGGAGGATGACGTCGATCTTGCCCATGCCGCCGGAACGGAGCATGGTGAGCATCTCCTCGAGCGAGTTGAAGTATTGATGCACGACTTTGCAATTGTACTTCTTCTCGAATACCGGGGCTCCGATATCGGAGTCCGAGCCATAGCCCTTCCAGTTGGCGACCGTGAGAGTTCGCGTCTGCGCCGCCGCGAGTGAAAGGAATAGGCCGAAAATCAGCAAGAAAGAAACAACCCGTTTCATTATTCCTCCTTCTCAAACATTATCCGTTCATCAAGGATTATATCGACGGCGGCGAACAAAGCCTAGATGAGAGGCCGAGCAGCGCCGCGTTGAGCGCCGCATAGCGCTCGATGAAGGGGGCGTAGAGCTCGTGGAGGGCCGGGTCCGGGACGACCGTCTCCGCGTTTTCTCTCGAGGCGAGGATCGCTCGGATTTCGCCGAGGCCCCGCTCCGAAGAGAGGGCCATCAGGGCGTCGCCGTACGAGGCGTCGACCTCGGCGGCCCACCTCTGGGGCAGCCCGGTCACGTCCGCGACGATCGTCAGAAAATCCCGGTTCGAGGATAGGCCGCCCATCGCGTGGGCGAAGGCCGGCAGGGCCGAGGCGGCGCCGAACCGGTCGAGGATGAGCGCCAATTCGTAGCCCATGGATTCCATCGACGCCTTCCATAATTCCGTCGGGCCGGTCGAACTCGTCATGCCGTACCATGCGACGCGCGCCCCGGGGTCCTGGAAGGGCACCCTCGCGCCGTCGAGATAGGGCAGCATTAACAGGCCCGTCGGGCCGCGGGAACCCTCGACCAAGGGCAACGCGGCGAGGCCGAGAGCGTCGCGAACCCAATCGAGGTAGCGGCCGCCCGAAGAGGTAGCCCCTCCGACCCGCCAGGTCCCTTCCAGCACCGAGGGCCCGGTCACGAAGCCCGGAACGCTCTCGAAGGATCCCAGAGTGAACAGGGTCGAAATAGTGGAGCCGTAGACGAAGAGAAGGTCGCCGGGGTCGAAGGCGCCGACGGCGAAGGCCTCGGCGTTGACGTCACAGGCGCCCACGAGGACGGGTATGCCTTCGGGTATACCAGTATCGACCGATGCCCTTCGTGTGACTCGACCAAGGACCTCGAGGGGATTAGCGAGCCGGGGCAGCTTGGAAGGATCGAGCCCCATCCCTTCGATTAGATCGTTCGGGTATTCGCCCCTGGCGAGGTCGAGCATGTGGCCCCCCGCCGCCGAGGGCCCGTCCCATGCCGTTTCGCCCGTGAGAAGGGAGCTTATGTAGTTGGAGCTCTCGAGGAAGAGAGCGCTGCGGGCGTACACCTCGGGCAGCTCCTCCTTGAACCAGAGGAGCTTGGGCAGGACGGAGTGGCTCGTGAAGCCCGTCCCCGCTATCCTCGCCAGGGACTCCTTCGGCAACGAGGCGTTGAGCCGCGCGACCTGGGCAGTCGCCCGCGTGTCTATGCCATAAAGCACGGCGTTGTAGAGGGGGTTCAGGCGCGCGTCCACTGGCACGAAGCTCGCGCAGACGGAGCTCACGCAGACTGCCCCGGCCGCGCCCACGAGATCGGAGCCGAGCTCGGTCAAGGCGCGCGCGAGGCCCCTGCGCCACATGGCCTCGGGGTCGACCTCGAACCAGCCCGGCCTCGGCGAAACGGTCTCACAGGGCACTCGGGCCCTCGCGAGGACCCGGCCGGTGCCGTCGATGACGCTCGCCTTGATCGAAGTCGTTCCAAAATCGAAGCCGAGATGGGTTTCCATGGGTATTACGGGGCCACCGCGCTTAGTCCAGGCCTCTATTCGGGCAGAGAGTTCTTGTCCACGAGGGGCGCGTCCATGTAGATGATCTTCTGGGGAGCGGCGGCGGCGGCCGGCATCTTCTTTACTACGATTTTGTCGATAAGATCGACTGCCTTGGCTGCCATGGCCTCGAAGGGCTGCGCGATGGTGGCGGTCATCCTGCCCTCCTTGATGCGCTTGAAAGTCTCGTTGTTGCCGTCGACGCCGGTGATGACGACGTCCTTCATCCCGCGTTCCTGGAGCACGTCGCCGGCCACGTAGGCGAGGGAGTCGAAGGCGCACCAGACGCCGTCGATCTGGCCCTTGAACCTCGTCGCGAAGGTCTCCATAGCGTTCCTCGTATCGGCGAGGAAGGTCTGCGGAGAGGAGATGGTATATTCGCCGAGGACTTTGACGCCGGGATACTCGGTGAGGACCTGGTCGAAGACCTTTCCTCGGCGACGGGTCCCGTAATGCTTCTCGAACTTGACGACGATGATGTTACCCTTTCCGCCCAGGCTGTCCATGAAGTAGGTGGAGATCTTCGCCCCCATGGTGAAATTGTCCGCCGTGATGTCGGCGACGACTCCGTCCACGTAGCCCGAGTCGATGGTGACGACGGGAATGCCCGCCTTGAAGGCCTCGTCGAGGGAGGCCTGAACCTCGAGGGGATGGGCGTGCGAGAGGACTATCGCCTGGACCTTCCTCTGCACGAGGTTCTGGAGCTGGTCGCCCTGGGTTTTCACCGACCCCGCCGAGTTGAGCATGATGGGGGTCCAGCCCTTTGCCTTGGCCGCCTTCTCGAAGGCGTTGGCCGCCCTGGACGTCGCCTCGTTGGCGAAGTTGGTCGCGATGAAGCCCACGGTGATCCCCTGCGAGAAGGCGGGGACCGAGAGCGCGGACGCCAGCGCCAGCGCTGCGAGAATCGATTTCGACGTTTTCACGATGTGCCTCCAAAGATACCGAGAGATTAGCCGCCCAGTCTCTTGGACTGGATGGACGAAACGACGACGGCGAGGATGATGATGAGACCTTTCACGATATCTTGGACGAAGTACTCCGCGCCGAGGAGGGTGAGCCCGTTGTTGAGAATGCCGATGATCAATGCGCCGACGAAGGTTCCGATCGGGCTCGCCCTCCCCACGGTGAAGACGGTCTGGCCGAGGAGGACGATCGCGAAGCCCTCCATGAGGAAGCCGCCCGCGCCCTCCGGGTTCGCGGCGCCGAGCCTCGAAGTGAGGAGGACCCCCGTGAGCGCCGCGCCGACGGCGCACATCACGAGGCCGAGGACCTTGTAGAATTTCGTGTCCACGCCGGCGAGTCTCGCGGCGGCGGCGTTGCCCCCCGTCGCCTTGAGATTGGAGCCGAAAACCGTCTTGTTGACGAAGACATGGCAGAACGCGAGGACGCCGAACATGATGAGGACCAGGACGGGGATGGGACCGATGAGGCCTCGGCCGAGAATGAGAAATCCCTTCGGAAGCCCCGAATAGAAGGACACTCCCTTCGTGTACATATAAATGAGTCCGTTCGCCACGATGCCCGTCGCCAGGGTCGTGATAAGGGACTGGATGCCTACCTTCGTCACGAGGAGGCCGTTGGCGAGGCCGAAAAGGGCGCCTCCGGCGAGGCAGAGGGGCACGGCGAGCCAGGGACTGGTGCCATGGGCGAGGAGCCCGGCGACGACGACGCTCGAGAGGCTCGCGACGTTCGCGAAGGAGAGGTCCAGCTCTCCCACGATGAGAACCATCGTGAAGCCCTCCGCGATGATCAGCAGCAAGGCGATCTGCGTCAGGATGTTGATGAGATTGTTCGGGTCGACGAAGCCCTTCACCTCGAGAGCGAAGACCGCGAACAGCACGAGCAAGGCCATTACGGTTCCGTAGCGCGTGAGGATTTTCCTCGCGTTCATGCTTCCACCTTCTTCCGTCCCGGCTTGCCCAGCATCGCGGCGAGGATGGGCTCGGTCGCGAAGGGGCGCTCGAATTCGGCGACGATCCTTCCGCCCCCCATCACGTATATCCTATCCGCGATGGCGGAGAGCTCCCGTAGGTCGGAGCTAATGAACCAGATGGCCGCGCCTCGAGCCGCGAGCGCTTCCATGATTCCGTATATCTCGCTCTTTGTCTCGACGTCTATGCCCTGAGTGGGCTCGTCGAAGATCCAGAGCCGGGCGTCCGCGTCGAACCATTTGCCGAGAGAGACCTTCTGCTGGTTGCCCCCGCTCAGGGTCGCCGCCCTCTGGGAAGGGGACGCGACCTTGATGGCGAGATCTCCGATAATCTTCGCGACCCGGGCCGAGATTCTCTTCTCGCTCCTGAACCCGATGAGGGATAGGAGGGGCAGCCGCGGCAGGCTCAGGTTCTCGCCGACGTCGAAATCGACGATGATGCCTTCGCCCCGTCGGTCCTCCGGAATCATGACCACGCCGCGAGCTATCGAATCCTTCGGACCGGAGGAGCCGAAGGTTTCGCCGTCGAGGAGGACCTCGCCCGAGCTCCCTTTCGAGCCCTCGAAGATGGCCTTGGCGAGTTCGGTCCGGCCCGCGCCGACGAGACCGGCGAAGCCGACGATCTCGCCGGCGAAGATGCTGAAATCGACGCCGGAGAGGCCCCACTCTTTGGTCCCGAAGCCCCTGACCCTGAGCCTCTCTTCCCCGATGGGGACGGAGGTCTTCGGATATTGCTCTCCAAGGTCCTTGGCGATCATCAGGCGAATAAGCTCGTCCTCGCTCACGTCCTTCGCCCGTACCGTGGCCACCTTTTTCCCGTTCCTGAGGACCGTCACGCGGTCCGCGAGAGCGAGGACTTCGGGCAGGTGATGCGAGATATACACTATCGAGGTTCCGCCCGCCCTGAGATCGCGGATGAGAGCGAAAAGCGCCTCGCTTTCCTTTATGCTCAATGCCGCCGTCGGCTCGTCGAAGATGACGATGCCCGGCGCGCGGAAAAGTATCTTGAGAATCGTCAGCATCTCCTGCTGACCGCTCCCGAGCTCCACCGCGGGCAGATCGAGATCGACCTCTATCCCATAGCGGGACATGAATTCGCGGGCCTTCGATCGCATATCGCGAGACTTAAGAAAGCCGAATCGCTTCAGCTCCTGACCGAGAAACAGATTCGCGGCCCCGGTGAAGAAGGGCACGAGTTCCCGTTCCTGGTGCACGACGCCGACGAGACGGGCGGCGTCCCGCGGCGACGAGAAAGACAGCTCCTCGCCGCCCACGAAGATTCGCCCGAGGGTCGGCTTGTACACGCCGGCGAGTATCTTTACCAAGGTCGACTTGCCGGCCCCGTTCTCCCCGACGATGGCGTGGATTTCCCCCTCCTCGAGGTCGAAGTCCACGGCGTCAAGAGCGCGGACGCCGGGAAAATCCTTGGATATACCCTCCGCACGAAGACTCGTCATGGTCTTCAGGCCCTCAAGGACTTCATTTTTGCCATGAATTCCTTGGCGCGCTTCGGGTCTATGGGCTTGAAGGTGTCGCCTCCCTCTTTTAGGGACGTCCCGACGATGAAGCCCTCGCCGAGAGGGAACATCTTCTCGAGGTTATCCGTTCTGACCCCCGTGCCGAGAATGACGGGCGTCGCGCCGGCGGCGCCCTCGCGAGCCTGGAGTATCTCGTCGACGTCGATCTCGCTGCCAGCCGTCGCTCCCGCCAGGCATACGGCGTCAGCGAGACCGAACTTGATGGCGCCCCGCGTTATGTCCGCGATGCTTCGGCTGCCCAAGGGGGCGGTGTGGCCGGAAACGTTGGCGAAGACGGCGGGCGCCGGCTCGATGGAGGCCCGGTAGCGCTGGAGGGCGCCGGCATCGGGGCTCACGATGCCCCAGTCCGAGGCAAAGACCCAGGAAAGGAAGATACGGACGAAGCTCGAGCCGACCGCCGTGCCGAGGGAGATGGCCGCTTCGGGGTCGGCAAGCACCGACACGCCGAAGGGAAGCCCGAAGCGCTGGGAGATATCATATACGAGGCGCGACATTACTGCGACCGTGTACTTCGACACGTCGGAAAGATAGGGCCTGTCGCCCTCGTTGCTGAACATGAAGCCGTCGAAGCCGGCCTCGGCGAGGCTCTCCGCGTCGTGGAGGGCGGTCTCTCGGATGGCCCTTATTCCGCCCGCCCTGTCGTACATCGGGGTCCCCGGCAGCGCGGGAAAGTGCACCATGCCGAATACCGGCTTCTTGGTCTTGGCGATCCTTTCCAGAATGGAACTCTTGTCACTCATGCCTTTCATCCTCCATGGTCAAAATGGTTTCGCAGGTATCTTCGTCGGAGACCAGCACGTTGACGAGGCCGCCCCGTAGGGCCCCAAGCACCGCGCGGATCTTCGAGCTACCGCCGCCGATGCCTATCCTGAGCGGGATGCGCGCGAAGGCATCGGCGGGTATCGACACGATCTTTCTGTTCACTTCGATGTCGAGGGCCGCGCCTCGGGAATCGATGAATCTGCCCAGAAGGTCGCCCACGGCCCCCGCCTCCTTGGCGACGGCGACCATCGCCTCATTGCCGCGGAGCTGGGGATAGTTGCCGCCATCGAGCTCTCCGCCGATCGAGAAAACGGCGACGTCGACCTCGTCCCACAGCTTCGCGCTCTCGGCGATCAGGGGCTCAGCCAGGAGGGCGGCTCTGAGAACCTCCGAGCTCACGAGGGCGGGGCAGGGCATAAAGTGGAAATCGCAGTGTAGCGAGGCCGCCGCGACGCTGAGGAGCTTGTTCACCTCATAGGCGACGCCGCCGTGGCCCCAGCCGCCCATGAGGGGCAGGAGCGTCACGCCCGGCAGGCGGAGCTCCGGACCGAGAGACTCGACGAACTCGAGCATCGTCCCGCCCGGCCCCATTCCCACCAGGTCACCCGGCTTGACCGACTCGAGGAAGGCTCCGCAAGCGGCCTTGCCGAGGAGCTTCTTGGCAAAGTCTTGGTCCGAAACGGCAGGTGAACCGATCACTATCGCGCGCACGAGGCCGAAGCGTCGCGAAATCTTCTCGGCGAGGCCCCCGATGCTTTTCTGCTTGTCGACGATCTCGACCTTGATAAGGCCGGAATCGACCGCCTCGTTGAGGATGCGAGAAACGGTCGGTACCGAGATGCCGAGCCTTTCCGCGACGCTTTTTTGGGGCAGCCGCTGGTAGTAGTACATCTCGGCGACTTTGATCATAAGCCCGGTTTCGTACACATAGCTCCATGAAATTAATTCCAGCAATTAATTTCACGCTCATTATACACCTTCTTCACACGCTGTCAATAGAAAATACCCTATCCAAAAACTCCAGCAAGACCTCGTTGACCTCGTCGGCCTTTTCCCAATGCGGCACGTGGCCCGCCCCCTCGACGACGTGAAACTCGGCTCCGGGCAGGCAGCGTAAAAGGCGAGCGCTTTGCTCGAAAGGCAGTGTCGCATCCTGGCGGCCCCAGAAAAGGAGGATCGGCAAGCCCGATCGCCCCAGGGCCTCGAAGCTTCGCTTCAGGGGCCAGGAGGGAATGCTCCGCATGGTCGCGAGGACGGCACGCTCGACGCCGCGATAGCGAAGCGGCGGCATATAGCTCGGGATGAACTCGCTATAGGAAATCTCGTCGGAAAAGTCTCCCCGCTGCCCTTTCGCCAAGATGGCGCCGCCTCGCAACGCCATGATCCCTTCGCCGAGGAGGGGCATGAGGGCGAGGCGCGACGCGAGGTCCGGCTTGGGCCACTCGAAGAGCGGGTCGATGAGGGCCAGTCCCGATGCGAGGCTCGGGTGCATGGTCGCGGCGGCGGCCGCCACGGGGCCGCCCATCGAGAGGCCGACGAGGAATACGGACTCGCCCAGGCCGAGGGCGGGCAGAAGCTCCGCCAGTTGCTCGACGAAAAGCTCGAGGTCGTAGGCGGCCCGCGGCCTGTCCGAGTAGCCCCGGCCGTAGTGATCGTATCGGAGCACGCGGTAGCCCCTGGAGGCGAGGACCGAGGCGGTGCGGTCCCAGGTCGAATAGGGCACCGAAAGCCCCGGCATGAGGACGATCGTCGGCCCATCCTCGGGGCCCGAGAGCTCGTAGTGGACGTAGCCGCGCCTGAGGCGCACGAACGAGCCCGGCAACGAGGCGCGCTCGGTTTCACTCAGTTTTTTGACCGTCATAACCTCAGGGCCGTGCGGCCGCGGAGACGCCCCGTGGACTCGGCCCCTATCACGGCAGAACGAGGACGGACCGGTCGTAGTCCGCCGGCGCCCGGTAGCCGAGGAGCTCGATGCAGGTGGCCGCGAGGCTCGAGATGCCCAGGCCCTCGCGGAGCTTCCCGCCGTACTCGCCCTTGGACTCGGGATCGAAAATGACGCAGGGCACCGGATTGAGGGAGTGGCTCGTTTTGGCGCGCGGGGTTCCGTCGGCCTTGCGGATCACCGCCCCGCTCTTTTTGTCATGCTCGTACATGTCGTCGGAGTTGCCATGGTCGGCGGTGAGAATCATGATGCCCCCCGCCTTCTCGACTGCGTGTCTGAGGCGGCCGAGCTGAAGGTCCATGCCCTCCATCCCCGCGACCACCGCCTGATAGACTCCCGTGTGGCCGACCATGTCGCCGTTGGGAAAATTGAGGCGAATGAAGGCGTAGTTGCCCGACTCGATGGCCACGATGACCTTGTCGGTGATCTCGGCGCATTTCATCCAGGGCCTCTGCTCGAAGGGCACGCGGTCCGAGGGAACCTCGACGTAGTCTTCGTAAGCCTCGGAAAACTTGCCCTGGCGGTTGCCGTTGAAAAAATAGGTGACGTGGCCGTATTTCTGCGTCTCGGAGATAGCGAGGAGCTTGACCTTCGAGGCGACGAGGAATTCGCCCATCGTCCGATCTATCGAGGGCGGTTCCACGATGTACTGCCTGGGCACGAGGGCGTCGCCGTCGTACTGCATCATGCCCGCATACTCGACATTTGGCCGCCTGACCCGGTCGAACTTATCGAACCGATCCTGCTCGAAGGCGGCGGTGATCTCGAGGGCGCGGTCGCCGCGGAAGTTGAAGTAGACTACCGAGTCGCCGTCCTCGATGGTCCCGATCGGTTTCGCCTGGGCCGTACCGGGCTCGCCGTCGACGACGACGAACTCGTGGACGTCCTGGTCTATGACGTTGGGGTCCTCGGCGCGATAGGCCTCGATGGCCGCTTGGGCGCTCGAAAACTGCCTGCCCTTGCCGAGGACGTGGCAGTCCCAACCTCGCTTGACCTGCTCCCAGTTCGCGCCGTAGCGGTCCATCGTGATGTACTGGCGGCCTCCGCCCGAGGCGATGCGGTAATCGAAGCCCTGCGCGTCGTACGACGCCAGGAAGGACTCGAAGGGCAGGACGTATTCGAGGGCGCTCTGCTCGCCCACGTCGCGGCCGTCGAGGAGGATATGGACGCGAACCTTCTTGATGCCCTCGACCGCGCAGCGCGCGACCATCGCTTTGAGGTGGTCGATGTGCGAATGCACGTTGCCGTCGGAGAAGAGGCCGATAAAATGGATGGATCCGCCGGACTTCTCGACGTTTCCGACGAGCTTCTTCCAGGTGCCGCCCTCGAACATGGCTCCCGTCGCGATGGAGTTGGAGACGAGCATGGCGCCCTGCGAGTAGACGCGGCCGCAGCCGATGGCGTTATGGCCGACCTCCGAGTTGCCCATATCCTCGTCGGAGGGAAGGCCGACGGCGAGGCCGTGGGCCTTGAGCCTCGTATGGGGCGATGCGGATTCCATGGCCCTGAAGGCCCACATCTTGGAATCGGCGACCGCGTCGCCCTCCGTATATTGACCGTAGCCCACGCCGTCCATTATCACGAGCACGAGGGGGCCGCGCCGGCCCTTCCAGGCTGGATTCTTCGCGAGGGCTTCTACCATGTCGTTCTCCTTACGGGTCGGCGGGCCCGCGTTACTCGCCGAAATACTCGATGAGGGTCCTGACCGGCAGGCCCTCGAGGCTCTTCTCGTACTGAAGGAAGGGAAGGCCGATGACGGCGAACACGCCGGCCGGCTCGGCCTTCCCCTCGACCAGCAACTCCGCGACCGCCTTGACGGTGCCGCCCGTGGCGATCAGGTCGTCGACGATGAGGACCCTGCCGCCCGCGGGAATATCGGACTCGTGCATCTCTATTTCGGCCTCGCCGTATTCGAGCTCGTACTTTTTGGCTCGGGTCTTGCCGGGCAGCTTGCCCTTCTTGCGCACCAGGACGAGGGGGAGAGCGAGCCTGTCGCAGAAAGGGGCGGCAAAAAGGAAGCCGCGGGATTCGATCGCGGCGACGGCGTCCAGGTCCTCGTTTTTATATATCTTGACCATCGAGTCGACGCAGAAGCGGAAGGCGTCGGGATTGGTGAGCACGCTCGTAATATCGTAGAAGAGGATGCCTTTTTGGGGGAAATCCGGCACCTTTCGGATCGCGTCGTCGAGATCGAAGCCTTTTGCCATGGATACCTCTTAAGCGTTCGCAAGCACGCCCTTGAGCCAGGCCGAAAGGGCCGCGGGCTCGGGTCGGCCGATAAAATCGGAATGCGCGACGGATACCTCGGTATCGACGCACAGGCCCCGCAGCCATGCCACGGCGGCGCCCGAAGAGCCGAAGAAAGCGACCTTTCTGCCCGCGAGGTTGACGCCCTTAAATATGCGGGCCAGTTCGGCAAAGGAAGTGGATTTGGCCGAGTCCGCCCCGAACAGATAGAGACTGGCGGCTAGAACCTCGGATATCTCGACGGAGGAGGCGCTCTTGACGAAAGCGTCTCTACCCTGTTCTTCGAGACGCTCGGCGATCGCCCTCGCCTCTCGCTCTATTTCCGGCTGCCCGTCCTCGAAAAGGATGAGAGCCTTGCTTTCATTTGTCACCACGGGGTGAAATAGTATTCTCCCGCCCTTCTCCCTGTCAAGTTCGGCCCTGCCATCGCGCTTCAGGGAGAGGCACCCGTCGCGGGAAGCGGAGTCGAACCCAGGGATTCGCGCGCCTCGCGGAGGCGCTTGGCTTTTTTCAGCTTCGCTGCGTGCAAATAGGCGTCGATCGCTCCGACGACCATCGACGCTCCCAGGGCGGCGCCAATCCTCGTCAGGCGATCCGAATCGCTTAGGGCGACCGAATACGCGCTCTGGAAGGGCCAGGGAGCATAGGAAGAATCGAAGTTGTTCGCGGCGTAACGCCCCAGGTCGAAGACGAAGCCCGTGTAGAAAAGCATGATCGGGAAGGAACCCAAAGAGACGATTTCGAAACGGCTATATGGATTCTCGGGCTTTTCGGAGATCGCCAGAGGGATGGCATCGTCTTGGGCCGCCGGCTGCGCCGCTGCAATCCGGGCCGGCGCCTCTTGGCCCGGTACCGTCTGGGCGGCCGCGCCCAGAGGCGAAGCCAACGTAAGCCCGAGAAAAGCCGCGGCAAGGCCGAAGCGCATCGCGAGCCCGATGCCCGTCACGGCGCCCCCCTGAAAAGGGCCGTCCCTATCCGCACGAGGGTCGAGTCCTCTTCGACCGCCATCTCGAAATCGTCCGTCATGCCCATCGAAAGGACATCGAAGCCGCGCAGGCCGAAGCGCGAGCGAGCGCCCTCGAGGGCCGAGCGCAGGGAACGGAAGGAGGACCGTACCAATGCCTCGTCCCCGGCATCGCGGGGAATGGCAAGAGGGATCCGGGGCGCCATGGTCATAAGGCCCCTCGGCTCGATCCTCCCATCGTCGGTCGAAAGGAGGAGCTCGAGGGCGCTATAGAGCTCGTCGGCGCCGCGGAAACCTTCCTTGGACTCCTCGCCCGTGTGGAGCTCGAGGAGGACTTCGCGCCGGATATCGGCGGCGCGGGCCCTCCTGGCGAGCTCGAGGAGGAGTTCGGCGGAATCGACGGACTGCAGGCGCGAGAACAGAGCGACTGCCTTCTTGGCCTTGTTGGACTGGATATGCCCGATCATGTCGAGGCGAGCGGAGGGATGCGATGCGAGGAAAGCGGGGTATTTCTCCTCGGCCTCCCGCACGCGGCTCTCTCCGAAGGAGAGGATCCCGGCCTCCCATGCCGCGTTTACCGCCTCGATCGGGTGGAACTTCGTGACGGCGAGGATCTCGACTCCCGCCGGATCCCTGCCAGCGCGGCCGGCCGCCGCCGCGACGCGTTCCCGTACCGCCAGGACGGCGTCGCGGACGAAGGAATAGTCCGTCATCACGGGCCTCAGAAAAAGTCCCGGAGCGACTCGTCGATGATGCCCTTGCGGATATCGAACCAGTAGTCGAGCCCGGCCTCGAGCGGATCTTTTTCGAAGGACGCGATCCACGCCGCGAGCTCGGGGCTCGAGTCCCCCTCGACGTCGCGTCGGCGCAGGAGGAAGGTAAACACGAACTCGAGATTTTTTTTGCTCTCCCAGTAGATCGCGGAGTTGCGGCTGTTGATCCGACTCGCCGCGACGCGCAGGGAGGAGAGATACTCCTCCTTGAGGCTATACACCGAGCCGATCGCTTCGGGCATCATCTCCTCGGCCCATCCTCGGTGGAATCGGCAGAGCCCGGCATTGTCCATGCCGAGGTCGGCGTTGTGGCCCGAGTCGGCGACGGGGTCGAAGCCATCGGCCTTCCAGCGCGGCAGCGATTTCGAACCCAAGTCGGCGCCCTTGAGGTCGCCCGAGTCGAGACAATCCATGAGCCAGGCCAGAACGCCCCCGAGGGAAATGGCGTCGAAGCCCCCCTCGTCCGATGCCCTGTTCAGCCGCTCCGCGGCGCGCTGGTCGAAAATGCCGCAGAGGGGGCCCAGCGCCTGATAGGGCTCGTAGTCCTTCTTGAACTCGCCGCGCATCTTCTTGCAGACCGCCGAGCAGGGCTCGTCGCAGGTGGCCTGGCTCTTGGTGGCGATGGTCTCCTCGTTGAACTGCTTGAGGTAATGGCCGAGTATCAGTCTCTCGTGAAGGGCGACCCGTTCTTCCTCGGTCCAGGTCAGGCTGCGGTAGTTGAAGGCTATGAGACGGCCGCCTAGGGCGGCGTAGTTGACGCCGAGCGTGCCGCCCGTCTCGAACTTGGGGTCGAAGCGGTACTTGGTCGTCGCCTCGAAGTCCTTCACCGCGAGCTTCTGTTTGTATTTGGCCTCGAACCACTCGTCGGCGACCTTCCTGTCGCGGAAATCGTCGCCGACCACCGTCCCGCCGTATACGACGGCGGCGATGCCGTGCTCCTGGAGCATTTTGGAGCCGAGACCGCCGCGCCCCGCCCAGGTATCGACGTCGGTCGCCCTGCCGTCCTTGATCGGCGCGGAAAGGATGGCACCGAAGTCGGTGACCTCGGCCGCCGGGCCGACGGCGAAGCCGCGAAACCCGCCCTCGTAACGACCCCCGAAGCTGGCGAGGGCGAAGTCGAGAAGGGCGTACGAGCCCTTCCGGGAAGGAACATCGTCCACGCAGGCGTCGCCGGCCCCCTTCCACACTTGATGAAGGTCGACGGGCAGGATCTCGACCTCGATTTCCTCGCCATGCTGGCGATTGAGATAGAGGATCGAGGGAACCGGGGATTTGCCCATGAGGCTGACGAGGTTGATGCCGAGGTCGTCGAAGGCGAGCCCCGCCCCACCCATGCTGGAGATGAAAAACCCCCGCCAGGACGGCGAGAAGCCCGTGAACATCATGCGGTTGGAGCCGGGGAATATCGAGCCGGCGAACAGCCCGACGCCGAAGTTGAGGCTTTGCGTCCTTCCCGAGATGTGGGGGCCGAGGTCCACGGGCCCGAAGTGCTCGCCGACTTTATAGCGCTTAACCTTGTAGAAACCCGTGACCGCGTCTATATACGGAACCTTCTGGGTCGTTTCCACGGGTTCCCTCCCCCGATAATTCTACAATCTCCGGGCCAGAATTGCTACAACGTCCCCAAAGCCGAGGCGCTTCGCCAGATGGTCCAAGGGCCTCTTGGCGAAGGCCGGCCGGAGACCGCGGGCCCACCCTCCCCAGGTGACGAAGGCCAAGATCGCGAAGGGCCGCGGCTCCAGGAGGGAGAGGAGTGTTCGAAGCGAAAACAGGTACAGATGATCGTAGATGGCGCTCCTCCATCGCGGGCCGAAAAGTCTCGCCTGAAGACCGTCGGCGTTGGGGGTAGTAAGCGCGAGCAATCCCCCGGGCGTCAACACGCGCGCGGCCTCGTCCAGGAAGGCCGCCGGAGCGCCAAGGTGCTCGATGAGGTGGGACGCGTGCAGAAAATCGAAGTAGGCGGCGGGGAAGGCGGCCGATTCCAATGTCCCCGCGCGAATGGGTAGGCCGAAGCGGGCTTTCCCATAGCCAGCCTGGGCCGCCGAAATCTCGACGCCTTGAGGTTCCCAGCCTACATCACGCAAAGTGTCGAGCAGGGCGCCGGTGGCGCAGCCGACGTCCAGAACGCGAGGTTTTCGCCCCTCCTCGCGCGCGCGGGCGAAAAGCGGCTCCGCCGCCGCCGCCAGGCCCAGGTCGCCGAGGGCGAGGAGCTCGAGGTCCCGGAAGGCAAACTGATTTTCCTCTTCGTAATGGAGATAGGATTCGTCGTAGCGCGAAGCGACCGCGGCCGGCTCGCTCTGGGGGTTTTGCTGGATGAGGCCGCAGCCGCGGCAGCGAACGAAGCGAAAGTCCCCGCAGTCCCACAGTTGCGCGAATGTATTGCCGCCGCAGAGCGCGCAGGGTACCCTCCTCATGCGCTCATGGCCGGGAAGGGTCGCGAAAGTCTTTACGGCGGCGATGTAACTACTCCACGATGACTGTCCAGGAAGCCGAGCGCTTGTTCCCCACC
The DNA here is from genome assembly GCA_049513895.1 of Rectinemataceae bacterium. GTDB lineage: Bacteria > Spirochaetota > Spirochaetia > Treponematales > Rectinemataceae > UBA1306. Next base: position 26,449 of record JBEKVO010000042.1, read on the forward strand.
GCGTCCTCGACTCGAACCTCGATGGCGGCGCGGCCCCTGGTAAAAAAATGCTCGGTGAGCGAGTAGCGCCCCTCCTTCGTCCTGAGCTCGCCCGCGGCGACGGGCGAAAGCGTGAAGAGCATGAGCTCGCCATTCAATCCCTTAGCCGCGTCGAATACGTCTTTCGCGGCCTCGACGCCGTCGATCGAGATTCGGATTCCATAGGGGGCAAGGGGGCCGACGGTCCAGGACGAGTTCGCCGAATCGGCGACGTCGACCGAGACCTTGTACATGCCCTGAGGCACCGATGCCGCCTCTCCGAGGACGTAGACCTTGTCGGCACGGGAGAGGGCGAGGGAGCGGATGACCGGCGGCTTGTCGTCCGCCAGGGGGGGAAGGACAAGAAGGGGATTGACCCATGAGCCGGCGCGACGGTCGTATACCTGAAATACGATTCCTGGCCCCTCGATCCAGCCCGAGGCACCGGCCTTGCCGATTACCTCGCCATCTTTGGGCTTCCTCGTGGCGGTCGATAGAGAGCCGGGCGCAAGGTGAGAATAGAGCGTCGCCATGCCGCCTTGATGCTCGATCACGACGAAGGAGCCCAGGGGCGTGGGGAGCGCTCCCGGAAAGGCCCTCTCTTCGAGGCTGAACGAGATCTCGCCGTCATCCGCCGAGCGGACAAGCCCCTCATCGCCCGAGAGTGCGATACCCGCGACGACGCGGCCCTTCGCGAAAGTCCCGAAGGTAGCCGCGAGCTTCGGGGGCGACAGAGGCCAGTCCATCGCGAAGGCCGACGCAGCGGCGATCGCGAGAGCCGCAATAAGAGCCGCCATCCTTGCGGGCCCTAACCGGCCCACGGTCCTCGAACGGCGACGCGCTTTGCGGGGCATCATCGCTCCTGCAGGTCCATGCGGACGATGTCGTCGTCGAAACCCAGGAAAAGCGAATCTCCCCGGGTCTCGGCGAAGGCGAGCTTGGCCCTGAACGATACGTCGACCACCCTTCGATCCGGAAGGGCCGTGCATACGAGCCGTTTCCCCTCCCCGCTGCCGGAAAGGAAGACCATTAGTTCCCCTTTTCTGGTCGTCAGTCCGAGGCGCGACGATGCGGGAACCGAGACGAGGGTCTCGCTCCGCGTAGCGCGGTCGTATACGCTCACGCCGGAGGGCGACTCGTACGCGAGCCGGCGGCCGTCCGCGGTGAACGCGATATAGACGGGCCTCCGGTAATCCGATTCCAGGAAGCGATGGTAGGCGACGCGATACGCGGCCGATCGCCTTTCCATGATGACGAGGCGCTGTCTGTCGAGGCCGGTGATGGCGGCGACGAGGAGACCGTCGGGGGAGGCGGCCACGCCGTAGACGCCGCTCAGCTTCGAGCCGCCCGGAGCGAAGCTGAGCGCGGCGGAGCCGGAGCCGTCGATCCCCACGATGCTCCCGTCCATGAGGCCGAAAACGGCGATCGAGGGGCAGGCGTCGAAGGCCGTGACGATCGAGGGAAACTTGTAGGTCCAGGCCGTCGCCCCTCCCTTGGTGAGCTCGGAGACCGTGGCCTGGTCGGGTCCCATCACGAAACGCCTTCCCGATGCGAAGAAAGGATAACCTACCGAGGACACGTGTACCAGGCTCGCCCCTTCGGGGGATTCGATGGTGAAGCCTTCGGAGAGGCGTTCGTAGGGCGCGAAGGCATCGCTCGCCATGGCGACGCCGTAGGATAAGGGCGCGGCAAAAAGGAGGGAGCCGTCGGGAGTGAAATAGCCGAAGCGGTCGCCGAGGCGGAAAGGTATCGGAGCCGAGGATGCCGCGCCCGAAGCGGCGCCCTGCAAGGCGAGGCCTTTCTTGGACGCTGGAGCCGTGGGCGCTTGAGAGATGCTCCTCGTCCAGACGGGGACGAGGATAAGCTCCTTTTGAAGGGGTGAGGCGCAGACGAGGAAATATACGAGGCCGGCGGCCACGACCCCGGCAGCCGCGAGACGTTTCTTGCCGATTTCTTCCATGGTTCTCCCAACGGCGGGAATGGTATATAGTTGCCGAGCCGGCTGTCAACGAGGTCATTCAGAAGTCGGTCACTTTTGAATGACCCCTAAGGGGGTCAGATATGGACATCGACGGGTTATTCGCCCTTGCGCTCGACGCGTCGAGCAAATCCTATTCTCCCTACTCGCGCTTTAGGGTCGGGGCCGTGCTTCAATGCGTCGACGGCTCCATTTTCGCCGGGACGAATATCGAGAACCGCTCGTTCGGACTTACCACCTGCGCTGAGCGGAATGCGCTCGCCACGGCCATCGGGGCGGGCAAGCGCGATTTCACGCTCATCGTCGTGGCGACTCCCGACGCCGAATATCCGGTTAGCCCCTGCGGGGCCTGCAGGCAGGTCCTATCCGAGTTCATGGTCCCCGAGGCGGCAGTCATTTTCGGCAGCTCCACAAAAGACCTCGTCGTCACGACGATAGGCCAGCTCTATCCTAATGACGCCCTACATGAACTCAAAGGGCGTCATTGACGACGCGATGCACGAACTGGCAAAACGCTAATAAGATTCACAACGGAGACCGTGGAGATAAGAGGGAGGGCAAGGGGAATACCCCTCACCCGTGTATTGTTTCGCGCAAATTGGCGCGAGCTGGCGTGGCGCCAACCAAGCTCGCCAAGGAGGAGGAATTGGGCATTCATCTCTAGCTTTCTTTGCGCCCCTTGCGCCTCTGCGCGAGATCCAACCACAGTTATGGCCATCTTTTCCTATTTCTTAGCTTCTTCTGCCTTTTTGAGGCCCACAGCGGGCGCTTCGCGCCCGAGAGCCGCTAACTCTTTTTGAGTTCTTCGGCCTTCTTCAGGTCGGCAGCGGGCGCTTCGCGCCCGAGAGCCGCTAACTCTTTTTGAGTTCTTCGGCCTTCTTCAGGTCGGCTTCGAGCTTGGTCGACCATATCTCGACCTTGCGCTTCAGCGTCTCCGCCTCCTCCCGCTCGGAGAGGACAATATGAATCCTCCGGAGCGCCTGGAGGTAGATGACGGCCGCCCGAAAATCCTGCACCTTGTGCGTATACAGCTCGTACTGCTCTCGGTACCTGTCGGCGCTGCGCTGAAATAGATACTTAACAAGGGTGAGATGGCTCATCACGGTATCGCGGACGGGCGAGGAAAAGTCCATGTCGGGCACGGCCGTCTTCAGGTTCACGAGGTTCTTCCCGACCGTCGCGACCTTGCCCCAAACCTCGATGAAGGAGGCCGAGTACTTAGAGTTCTCGCCGAAAGCGTCCTCGAGGGATTGAACCGCAAAGCCCAGTTTGCGCAACAGGAGGAAGCGGGCCCCCGAGTCGAAGTCCTTGATTTCCTCGAGCTTGGCCTCATAGTCCGAGAAGGGCACGTCGAGATAGGCGGAAACGGTGTCCTCGATATACTTGATCGCCCGAAGGAGAATCTTGCGCGCCTCGAGGAGGTATTCCTCGTTCTTGATGCCGAGGAGGGAGACGGAAAGCGTATTGACCAGCATGTTCCAGGAGCAGAGATCGAGGGCGTCGTTCGCCAGCTTGAGCCTTTTGTAGCCCGCGCCGGTCCCATCTTTCGCAAGGAGTTCGAGAATGGTCTTTTCCTTGGCAAGACCCGCATCTATGGTCTTCCGGTGCTCCTTGACCTTCTCGAAATATCGGTTGCGCTGCTCTAGAGTTATTTTGCCCATCAGCCGTCCCGCCAGTTACCGTACTTCCGGAGGAGCTCCGTCGCATGCGCGATCGAAGCCTCCTCGCGGGGGTCTCCCGCGAGCATGCGGGCTATCTCCTCGGCCCTAACGCGCCCCTCCATCCTGGAAAGGCGAGTCGTAGTCCTGCCGCCGGTGATGTCCTTTTCGACCCTAAAATGATTATCGGCTCGAACCGCGATGGAGGCTAGATGGGTAATGCAGAGCACTTGTTTGGACTTTCCGAGCTCTTTTAGATGCTCGCCGACCGCGACGGCCACCTCGCCGCCTATTCCCGCGTCGACTTCGTCGAAAATGAGGCAATCCACCGAGTCGGTCCCCGCGAGAACCGTTTTCGCCGCCAAGGCCACGCGAGAGAGCTCCCCGCCGGAGGCGATTCGCGCCAGAGGCTTGGCGCTCTCTCCCGGGTTGGGCGCGATCAGGAACTCCACCTCGTCCACGCCGGAGGGCCCGACGATGGGCCTCCCCCCATCGGCATCTTTGCGGCTCACCCGCGCGAAAAACCTGGCGCTCGGCATGCCGAGGGTTCGGACGATGGCCTCGATCCTGGCCTGGAGGCCCGTGGCCGCGGCCCTGCGCTTTTCGGAGAGCGCGAGCGCCGAGGCCAGAACTTCTGTTTCCATCTCGCTTATCCTGCGCTCTATCTCGCCCTTATCCTCTTCCCATGTTTCGAGACGCGATAGGCGATCGCGATCCTCCTCGAACCGTGCCAGCACATCCTCGATCGTGGCGCCGTACTTTTTTTTGAGCTTACGGATGTCGGCGAGGCGGCTTTCGACCTCCTCCAGGCGCTCGGGGCTGAAGCTGAGGGAGCCCAGGTAGTGTCGCAACAAATCGGCGACGTCCTCGAGCTCGTAGAACGCGTCGTCGCTTCGGCGCGCGAGGTCGGAGAGGCCCGGATCGATGGAACCGGCCGTTTCGAGGCCGGAGCGGAGCCGCCTGAGGGACGCGAGACCGCCTTCTCCCCCCTCTCCGTCGGCCAGGGCCGCGTGCGCCGCCTCCACCGCCGCGAAGAGCTTTTCGTGCTGCGAGAGGAGCCGCTCCTCCGCCTCGAGTTCCGCCTCCTCTCCGGCGTGGAGCTTGGCTTTGGAAATCTCGTCCACGGCGAAACGCAGAAAATCGATCTCACGCGCCCGCTCGGCCTCGGAGGCGAGAGCCGATTCGTAGGCGCGTCTCTCGGCCCCGAGGGCGGCGAAACGGGAAGCGAAGGCGATAACCTCGTCCTCCACCCTCGCGAATCGGTCGAGGAGCTTTCGGTGATTCTCGGGGAGGAGAAGGGACTGGTGCTCGTGCTGGCCGTGGAGGTCGACGAGAAGGGAGGTGAGTTCGGCGAGATCGGAGCGGAGCGCGCTCTGGTTCTGGATATATGCCGAGCCGCGGCCGTTGGATTTTATCCCCCGCCGCAGAAGAACCCTCCCCTCTTCAGGTTCGAGGCCCCGCGAGCGAAGCCACTCCTGGGCCTCCACGTTGTTCGTCACGTCGAGCACGCCGGTGACCAGACTCTCCTCGGCCCCCATGCGAATTACGCCCGTGTCCGCCTTGGCGCCGAGAAGAAAACCGATCGCGCCTACGAGGAGGGACTTGCCCGCGCCCGTCTCGCCCGTGAGGAGATTCAGGCCCCCCGTGAAGCTTACGGATAGCCGCTCGATCAGGGCAAAATCGCGAACAGTGAGTTCCTCAAGCACCGGGCCCCCCCGACCACGCCAGTTTCGAGCGCAGGAGCTCGTAGAAGGCGAAGCCTTTGGAAACGTGTATCCGGGCTTTTTTCGGGCCGCCCGATACGCAAATCCTATCGCCCGAGCGTAGCGTGAAAGTCTCCTGGCCGTCGATAGTGAGCATGGCCCCCGTGCGTCTGCCCTCCTCCATCGTGATTTCGACGGCCTCGTTGGCGGGGACCACCAGCGGGCGATTGGACAGGGTGAAAGGACAGACGGGGTTGACGATCATGGCCTCCATCTCGGGATGAAGGACCGGTCCGCCGGCCGCCAGGTTGTAGGCCGTCGAGCCGGTGGGCGTCGCGACAATGACGCCGTCGGCACGGTAGCGGACCAAGGTGGATTCGCCCAGGTTGATGCCGAAACCGAGCAGCTTGGCTATGCCTTGGGCTGACACGGTGGCATCGTTCATGGCGCAAAACGAGGCGACGCGATGACCTTCGCGCCAGGCCTCGACCGCGAGCATGAGGCGTTCCGAGACGGGCAGGTCCCCCCGCATCCATGCCGCTATCGCCGAGGGCCACTCGCCCACGCTTATTTCCGCGATGAAGCCGAGCCGCCCGAGGTTGATCGGCAAAATAGGAATGCCGAGCGGGGCCGCGACGCGTGCCGCGTAAAGGACGGTCCCGTCGCCGCCGAGGGATACGACGAGATCGACTCCTTCCGTCTTGGGAGGCCCATCCGGATCTCCTTGATAGAAATAGTTTTCGGACTCGACGCCGAGGCCAGTAAACGTAACAGCGATGGAATCGGCGACGCTTTCCGCCGATTCCTTTTCGAGGTTGGCGATAATGAGGACGCGTCCGGCGCGTTCCGCCATGTATCCTCCAGTGTGGGCCGAAGGCCTTGACTATGGTAAGGTCGCAAGGACCTTGGATATCTTTTCGGCCACTGCGGGCCTTATTCTCTGATGGAGAGGGAATAGGAGGCAACGGCGCGCCAGGGAACTGGCGTGCGGACAGGTATTTTCGGATACGAAGCCCTTTGCGAGCAGGCTCCCTTCGAAAGCGAGCGCCGTATCCACTTCCTTTTTATACGCATATGCCCTGACGTCCTTCACGCTCGAAGCGATCGAAACGGGAAAGGCCCAGTAGCCGGGCTCGCCTTCGCCGCCCTGCGAGAGGAGGCGGTGCTTCGTACGCGCGAGAGACTGGGCGAAAAGGGAAGCCAGTTCGCGCCTTCGCGCGATCGCGGACTCCATGTCGCGAAGCTGAGAAAGGGCGAGTGCGGCGTTGTAGTCGGTCATCCTGATTTCGGGGGCTATCGAATCGGCGAGGTTGCGGAGCACCTGTCCTTCCCTCTTCTCGAATGCCAGGAGGAGAGCGCCGCCGCCGGAGGTTACGATCGAGTCGGGTTCAAGGCCGAAGATGGCCACGCGCCCCAGGGATCCGGCGCGGGACTCGTCGCGATAGGCACCCAACGCGTTGGACGAGTCCTCGATAACCGCGATGCCTAATCCGGCGACAATTTCGGGATCCGGAAGTATCCCGAGGGATTCGTGCAGGATCAAGGCTTTGGGATGGGGTTCCAGAGCGTTCAGCATGGAAAGGTCAGGCTCCGCGGTATCGGGGATCGCGTCCAGAAATACGGGCCGTAGCCGCCGCGACGCGAGGACTTCCGCGTAATAGGCCGGGGCGAGGGCCGGTACGGCGACCGAGTCCCCATCGGCCAGCGCAAGGGTGTCGAGGGCGAGGCCGAGGGCGATTAAAGGACTTCTGACTGCAAAGCCGTATTCGAAACCCAAGGCTTCACGTGCCGCCTTCTGGAAACGGTCCAAGTACTCGCCGGGTCCTACCGAATCGGTAACCAGGCAGTTGAGAACCGTGTCCATGTCTTTCCTGCGGATATATGAACGAAACACCGGTATATTCATCTGAACACAATTGCCGGCTAGCGGCGTATCTCTTCGATTTTCCTGAGCTCCTTCGCGCTGAAGAGCTTGCGGATATCGAGCAGGATGAGATAGCCGGTCTCACGATTTACTACGCCTTGTATGTACTCGGAACCGATGCCGGTGAGCACCTGCGGCGGGGGCTGGATATTCTGGGCCTCTATCGACACGACACGCTCGACCTTGTCGATGATCACACCTAGTTTCATTCCGTCTATCTCTATGATGATGAACCCGGAAAGCAGCTCTTCGTCCTCGCCGAGCTGCGTCATGGGCAGATGGAATCGTTTATGCAATGAAATTATCGGGATAATCTCGCCGCGAAGGTTGAATAGCCCCTCGATATAGACGGGCGCGTTGGGTATCGAGCGTATATCCTGCACTCGAACAATTTCCTTAACATCCATGATATCCACGCCGTAGAGTTCTTCGCATATTTGGAAGGTGACGAGCTGGATCTGAGCGCCCTGTTCGGCCATATGCCTTCCTCCAAAGAATCCCCGTTCCGTGAAAGTGTAGCATCATTCAAAAAGGCGGGCAAGGTTGAGGCCTATGATACGTCATGTTTAAAATAAAAAAGCCTGGCGACGACCTACTCTCCCACCCTAAGGCAGTACCATCGGCGTTGAGGGGCTTAACTTCCGTGTTCGGAATGGGAACGGGTGTTGCCCCCTCACGAT
>JBEKVO010000043.1:0-34080 GCA_049513895.1 Rectinemataceae bacterium
GAATATCAGAGTGATCAACCGTCGGCTACAGCTTCTTCAGCCTTTGCTCGTACAGCCCTGCTGAGAAAAAGAAAGAAAAGGAAAACCGCTATTGACGAGGTCACTTCATATCAGCGTAGCGTTAGGACTTCGCAGGCAGGGGGAGCCGCGATCCCGGCGACTACGATGGTAGAATAACCGCTACCCACGCTCTATCCGAGGGGTGGCGAGCGCAGGCATAAAGCGCGGGACGCCGATAGAATGGGGGGCGAACGCTATCGCTCGCGGCGCTCGCGAGCGGGCAGGGAAATTGATTGTATGTCGCGGCTTGCGCCGCGGACCCGACCGCGCGTCAAGGCGCTTGCGCCTTGACGAAGGACCGAGTGAGCTCCCCATTCTATCGAAGCTGGGACCCGCGCATTGAGCCTGCGCCGGCTTTGTCAGTAATGGGCGTGGGTAGTGGATATGGCCGGCCGCGCTCCCCCTTTATATTTGCATCCATCTCGTAAAGGCGCTACAATGCCGCCATGAGTATACGATTCCATTCCGAGGGAGGGGCCGGCGAAGTCACCGGCTCCAAGCACGTCCTCAGCGTCGACGGCTCGCGTTGCCTGATCGACTGCGGGGCATTCCAGGGCAGGCGCGAGGAGGCCGAGGAGAAGAACCGGAATCTCGTGCCCGATCCCGAGTCCGTCTCGTCGGTGGTCCTCACGCACGCCCATTTCGACCATTGCGGCATGCTGCCCCTCCTGGCCAAGCGCGGCTATCGCGGCAACATCTACGCGACTCCGGCGACGCGGGACCTGGCGGGCGTCGTCATGATGGACTCGGCCGCCATACAGGCCCGCGACGCGGAATACCTGGGCAAGCAGGCCGCCAAGAAGGGCTCGAAATTCGAGTGGAAGCCCCTCTACGACGAGGATGACGTGATCGATGCCACGGGGCAATTCGTCACGGTGTCGTACAACCGACCCATGCCCATCGGCGACGGGATAAAGATCGAGCTCTACGACGCGGGGCATATCCTCGGCTCGGCGATGGCCTACACCCACGCGCGCGACCGCTCGGGCCGCGAGGTTACCATCGCCTTCACGGGGGACCTCGGGCGCAAGAATAAACCCATCATCCGCGATCCTGCGATAATCCCCGCGATGGACTACCTCGTCCTGGAGGCCACCTACGGCGACAGGCTCCACGAGTCTACCGAGGACGCTTTGGACAAGCTGGCCGACGTGGTCAACCAGACCGTCGCGCGGGGCGGCAGGATCGTCATTCCCGCCTTCGCGATCGAACGCACGCAGGAACTCGTGTTCTACTTCCACCTTCTCGTCGACCAGAAGCGAATTCCCGAGGTACCGATATGGGTCGACTCGCCCATGGCGATCAACGCCACCTCGATTTTCCAGATACATCCCGAGTGCTACGACGAACAGATTCACGAGGCCTTCATAAGGCATCACGAAAATCCCTTCGGCTTCAACAGCCTGCACTTCTCCGCCAGCGTCCAGGACTCGAAGCGCCTCAACGACTACAAGGGCCCCGTCATAATCATCTCCGCCGACGGTATGTGCGAGGCGGGGCGCATCCAGCACCATCTTATCCATATGATCTCCGACCCTAACTCGACCATCCTCATCGTCGGTTACATGGCCGCCAATACCCTGGGCAGGCGCATACGCGACAAGGAGAAGGAAGTTCGCATACACGGCGAGGTTTTCAAGGTTCGCGCCCGGATCGAGGAGATCAACGCCTTCTCGGCCCATGCGGACTACCAGGAGGCATGGGACTGGATGTCGAGCCTCGACCTATCCAAGCTCAAGAAAGTGTTCCTGGTACACGGCGAGGCGTCGGGCCTGTCGCATTTGGAGAGCTTCCTGCGCGAAAAGGGAATCAAGGAAGTGCAAGTCGTGAAGTACAGGGAGAAGTACGAGCTTTAAGGGGGGCGGAGGCTCGAAGGACGGCGCCGCGGGGCGGGCGGTGGCCGAGGCGCCCTGGGTCTTCTCCCTCCCCTTCGAGGTAAGGGACTACGAGATCGATCTCCAGGACATCGTGAACAACTCGGTCTACCTCAACTACTTCGAGCACGCGAGACACGCCTTCCAAAAGTTGCGGGGCCTCGACTTCGCCGCGATGCACGAGGAGCGCCTGGACGCAGTCGTCTATCACGTCGAGCTCGACTACCGCGAGAGCTTGCGCTCGGGCGAGACCTTCGCGGTGCGACTCCGGGCCGAACGGGAGGCCCTGCTCACGGAGGACGCTCTCAGGGGGCGATCGGGGCTTTGTGTTCCGCGACAGGTATCGACTGGGGGCGAGGGCTTTGTTCCATGGTTATCCATGCTAACAAGAAAGAGGAGAAGGGGATAAGTGAGGCGGACCCCTGGGTTTCTAATAAATGTAATAATTACAATATATAATAGTATAAAATACATAGATCACTGTAATCTTACAGTATTTTCTTGACAATTTATTTTTCTCGTGCTTTTCTATAAGTCATGCAAGGACATCTTCGCCGCCAGAAAGCGGCTTTGGATCCGCTCTCGGACAACGAGGTGATCGCCGCCCTGGAACTGAAGGCCATCGCGGTTCGCCGCTTCATTCTCGAACTGGGCTCCAAGACGAGGATCCGCCTCCACTACGGAGCCATTTTCAGCTGCGTCGAGATACTGGCTCTCCTCTATGACCGCTGGATGGACATCGATCCCGGCAATCCCGGACTGGCGACGCGGGACCGTTTCATCCTGAGCAAGGGGCACGCGGCGCCTGGGCTCTACACCGTCCTCGCCCTCGCGGGATACTTCCCGCTCTCCGAGTTCGATCGCTTCCGCATGACCGGCGGTACGCTCCAGGGGCATCCCGACCGCAACAAGACTGCCGGGGTGGACTGCTCCACCGGGTCATTGGGGCAAGGCTTCGCAGTCGGATGCGGCATGGCGCTCGCAGCCAAGGCCGACGGCGCCTCATGGAAGGTCTATTCCTGCGTCAGCGACGGCGAGTGCAACGAGGGTTCGACCTGGGAGGCCGCGATGATCGCGGGCAACCTCGGCCTCGATCGCCATATAGTCTTTGTCGACGCGAACGGCAAGTCCTCGTACGGACCGATGAAGGGCCGGAACTCCGTCGAGCCCCTCGCGGACAAGTGGCGTGCCTTCAATTGGAACGTGATCGAGTGCGACGGCCACGATTACGTCTCGCTGTCGCTTGCGCTCGCCTCCGCGGAGGCGACGACCGGCAGGCCCTCGGTGCTTCTCTGTTCCACCGTCAAGGGCAAGGGCATTCCCTGGGCTGAAGCTCGGAACACGAAGTCCAATTTCCAGCTCGAGGATGCCTACTGCGCCGAAGCCCTCGCCTCACTGGCAGCGCGCGAGAAGGAGATTCGCAATGCTTTCGAATAACGAGGACATCGCCAAGGCCTATGGCGAGGCCCTCGTCGAGTTGGGAAAGACGAACCCAGCGGTGGTCGTGCTCGACACGGACATCGCCGATTCCTGCCAGACCGAGGCCTTCAAGAAGGCTTTCCCCGACCGAAGCTTCGATATTGGTATCGCAGAGCAGAGCCTGCCCACAATCGGCGCGGGCCTGGCGCTCTGCGGGAAAATTCCCGTCTGCAATTCCTTCGCTGTCTTCGCCGTCGAGCGCGGGCTGGACATGATCCGGCAATCCATATGCTATAACCGCGCAAACGTGAAGATCGTAGGGCACTCTGCAGGGCAGACGATGGGGTACACGGGCCCCAGCCACCATACGATCGAGGACATAGCCGCGCTCAGGGCCCTGCCCAACATCGCCATTCTAAGCCCCTGTGACGCCACCGAGGTTAGGTGTATGGTCGCCGCGATGGCGGAATGGCAGGGACCAGTCTACTTGCGACTCCCCCGCGTGAGCGTTCCCCCCGTTCACGGCCCCGCCTACGTCTTCGCCTTCGGCAAGGTGGAGCTTCTCGCCGAGGGGAAGGATATCGTTATTTTCGCCCACGGCGACGTGGTACGGCTCGCCCTCGCCGCCCGGAGCGAGCTGCTGGCCCAGAGCATCGAGGCGCGCGTCGTCAATGTCCCCTGCCTCAAGCCCCTGCCTCCGGATGAGATCATAGCGCAGGCCGAGGGTCTGTCCGGGGCCATCACGGTCGAGGACCACAGCGTCATAGGCGGTTTGGGCAGCGCGGTCGCGGAAGCCTGTTCCCGTCGGTCCGTCATTCCGCTCATTCGAATAGGCATCCAGGATCGGTTCACCGAATCCGACGACTGCGACAAGCTGCGTGACAAGTATGGGATATCGGTGCTCGCGATCCTGGCCGCCGCCAGGGAGCTCGCGGCGGGGTGAAGCTCGCCGCGAAGCTGGCGCGGTCTCGAGGCGAAAGGGGTCTGAAGCCGACATCGCCTCGTTTTATTTGAGAAGGGGGACGTGTATTGTCCCTTTATGTCATATCAGATGGAGGTAGAGAAATGAAGAAATCCGTAGGAAGGATCGTCCTGGCACTCGTCCTGGTCTGCCTGGCGGTGGGCAGCGTAGCCGCGCAGCAGCTGGTCTTCGACCAGCAGAAGCTGATCACTCCCATCACCAAGACTCTGAGGTTCGTGTTCATCCCCAAGCTTGTGCATCCCTGGTACAAGGACGTCGAGTACGGCGCCCAGTTCGCCATCGATGAGTTCAAGAAGGCGGGAATCAAGATCGAGATGAAGTGGGATGCCCCAGCGACCGCCGACATCAACGAGCAGGTCAAGAAAATCGAGGCCAACATCAGCTCCAGGCCCGATGGCCTCGCGATCGCCTGCCTCGATCCGGCGACCGACACCCAGGTCATCAACGACGCCTTCAAGGCCGGCATCAAGGTCATGACCTTCGACACCGACGCCCCCGACAGCGATCGGATCCTCTATGTCGGCCACAATGGCGACTACGACGACGGCTACAAGTCCGGCGAGGTCATCGCGAAGAAGATCGGCGGCAAGGGCGAGGTCGGCGTGATGGTCGGCTCGCTCGCGGCCCCGAACCACGTCAACCGTGTAAAGGGCTTCAAGGACGCGATCGCGAAGTACAAGGACATGTCCATCGTGTTCGAGGCTTCCGACAATGACGACATCCAGAAGGCCATGGACATGACCGAGGCCGCTCTCCAGGCCCACCCGAACATCAAGGGCATCTACTGTAACAACGCCTCGAACGGCATCGGCACCCCTAGGGCCGTCAAGAATGCCGGCCTGGCCGGCAAGGTTGTACTCGTCGTCGATTCCCTCATGTCCGAAGAAATCCAGTTCATCAAGGACGGCGTCATCACCATGGGCAATGCCCAGCGTCAGTGGGACATCGGCTATTGGACCGTCAAGTACCTGGTCGCCCTCAACCAGAACCACACCGTGCCCAAGGTGCACGAGTCCGGCGCGATGCTCTTCACCAAGGAAGACCTCGTCAAGGCCGGGATTATAAAATAAGATCGGAAGCCGCCGCCCGCTGGCGGGCGGCGGCCGTGTCCCGTGAAAGAGCACCCGGAGGGAACATGAAGAAGGAAGATGTCGTCGAGCTGAGCCACAAGATCGAGAAGGAGCGGGAGTTCTTCCCCTTGAACGTCAAGCTTATCGACGTCACGAAGCTCGAGCCCGATGTGAAGCACCGCAAGGACGTGTGGTATATTTCGAGCGAGGTGACTTTCCACACGCACGTCGGTACCCACATCGAGGCGCCCTACCACCACCTGAAGGATGGCGTCAAGGTCGCCGACCTTGACATCGAGCACCTGATTGCGGAGTGCGTCGTCCTGGACTTCTCGCACAAGAAGCACGGCGAGGCGATCACACTGGACGAGATCAAGAAGCAAGACGCGAAGGTGAAGAAGGGCTGCATGCTCTTCATCCTCACCGACACCGACAAGAACTACGGGACGCCCACGTGGCAGGACTCCCCCTACCTCACCGAGGAGGCGATGCGCTGGCTCATCGGGAAGGGGATCGTCTGCTTCGGGAGCGACTCGGCCTCGCTCGAGGTGCCGGAAACGGACTATCAGCCCAACCACACGGCGCTTTTCCAGAACGGGGTCCCCATGATAGAGTCTCTGATGAATCTGCGATCCGTGATGAGTGGCGGATATGTCGTCTTTCTGCTTCCCCTTCCCATTGCCGAGCTGGACGCGAGCCCCATGAGGGTTGTCGCCATAAAGAAGGACATTCTGAGAAATTCCTTCTAGGGTGCGGGACGGTACATCATGTTTCTCGAAGTGCAGAGCATCAGCAAGAACTTCCCCGGCGTGCGGGCCCTCCAGGACGTGAGCATCGACCTTCGCGGCGGGGAAATCCACGCGGTCGTCGGAGAGAACGGTGCCGGGAAGAGCACGCTGATGAACATCCTCATCGGAGCGCTTAAGCCTGATACCGGCAATATCCTTTTGGATGGAAAGAAGGTCACTCTCCACCGGCCTCTCGACGCCCAGAGGCTGGGCATCGCGATTGTCCCGCAGGAAATCAACCTCGTACCCATGCTGACGGTAACCGAGAACGTCTACCTGGGCATCGAGCCGCGCAAGGCCGGGAGGTTCCTCCTCGATAGGAAGGCCGCGGAGCGGCTGACCCTCGAGGCGATCGCGAGGATAGGCGAAGACATCGACCCGCGGGAAAAAGTCAGCGACCTCTCGACGGCCCAGAAACAGCTGGTCCAGATAGCCCGCGCTTTCGCCTTCGGTGCGAAGGTCCTCATCCTGGACGAGCCAACGGCAAGCCTCACCATCAGGGAGAGCGACAACCTCTTCAAGATAGTGCGGGCCCACCAGGCGAGCGGGGGCTCGATATTCTATATCTCCCACCGCCTCGGTGAGATAAAGGAGATAGCGGACCGGATCTCCGTCCTGCGGGACGGGGTGAAGGTCGCCGAGTTAGACGCGCACACAGCCAGCATCGGAGACATGATCGGCCACATGGTCGTCAACATGGCTACAAAGTCGACTGAGGGCGCGAGGAAGATCGGCAAGTCCACGCCAGTCGTCCTGAAAGTGGACAAGCTCACCCGGCCGGGCGAATTCTCCGACATCAGCTTCGAGCTGCACGAAGGCGAGATCCTCGGGATAGCGGGGCTCGTCGGCTCTGGCCGGACGGAGATAGTGAAGTGCATCTTTGGGGACACCCAGCCCCATTCGGGGAGCATCTTTATGGGCGGCAAGAAGGTGCTGATACGGTCGCCGATCCAGGGCATCAAGAACGGCATCGCCTACGTGCCCGAGGAAAGGCGGCGTCTCGGGATATTCCCCATTCTCAGCGTCAAGGAGAACATGACCCTCCCGATCCTCCGCAGGATCACGACTCTGTTCGGGATCAACAAGAGGAAGGAAAAAGGATACGCTCGGGGCTATGTATCGAAATTGAAGATCAAAACGATGAATCTCGGCGAGAACGTGCGAAACCTGAGCGGCGGCAACCAGCAGAAGGTGATCCTCGCCCGCTGGATGCTCAAAGGCTGCAAGGTCCTGATCCTCGACGAGCCGACCCGAGGCGTCGACGTGAACGCCAAGACCGAGATCCACAATCTCCTGCGGGAGATTACGGGGGAGGGCATATCCGTTATCCTGATCTCCTCCGAGCTGGAAGAGGTCATCGAGAACACGGATAGGATACTCATCCTGCACGAGGGCCGGATAAAGGGCCACGTCGATCCCTGGGAAACGACCCAAGAGGAGATCATGAACATATGCCTAACTTGAGTGAAGCAGCTCCGGAGCTAGGCTCCCCGATCGCTAGGGGAAGCGGGAAGCGGCCGTCCGGCCCGCTGGTAGAACTCGTGTTCAAGGCCCTGCGATCCAGGGAGAGCGGCGTTGTCGGGGCGCTCGTCATATTGTGCCTCGTTCTCACAGTCGCGACGGGGAAGTTCATGACGCCCTACAACCTGGGAATCGTCGTGCGGCAGATCGCCTTCGTTGGTATGGTTGCGCTCGGCCAGACCCTCGTCCTGCTTACCGGGGGAATCGACCTCTCGGTCGGCTATGTCGCGGGCCTGTGCAGCATCATCGGCTCGCTGCTCATGGTGAACACCGGCATCAATCCCTACGTCTGCGCGCTAATTGCCATGCTCCTCGGCGCCTTCCTGGGCTTCCTGAACGGCGCATTGATCTCCTATTTCCGCTTTAATCCCTTCATCGCCACCCTTGCCATGGGCGAGGTCTTCGCAGGCATGGTCCTGGTCATCACGAAAGGCTATCCGGTAACGGGGATTCCCGCCAGCTTCAGCTTCCTCGGACAGGGCATGATAGCTTCGATCCCGCTGCCGACCATCCTCACTGTCCTGGTAGCCGTGATCCTCAGCTTCATGCTTAAGCGCACGCCGCACGGAAGGTTCATCTACGCGGTTGGGGGCAACGAGTCCGCCGCCCATCTTGCCGGTATAAGCATCAAGACGGTGAAGATCAGCGTATACATGCTCTCCGGATTCATGGCGGCCTTCGCGGGGCTCATGTTCGTCAGCAGGGCGAACGCCGGCCAGCCGACGATCGGGCCGAGCTGGCAGCTGCCTTCCATCACCGCGGCGATCCTCGGGGGAACGAGCCTAGTCGGAGGAGAGGGCACGATGTTCGGCACGATTATCGGCGCCACGCTGATGGGTGTCCTTGCCAACGGCATCGTCCTCATGGACATCTCCTCATACTGGGAGAGGGTCATTATTGGTGTAGTCGTCATCGCGGCTGTCCTCGCCGACACCCTGCGCATTAAGCGATCATGATGAACAGGAGCCCAAGGCTGTCGTAGCTGTATAAAGGATGCAAAATGAAGGACAAAGATCCATCGGCCAAGAGAAGGACCAAGGAAGTCACGATCAAGGAAGTGGCACTGCGTGCCAAGGTGTCGGTGGCCACCGTTTCGCGCGTGCTCAACAACAATTCCCTGGTCAAGGACCACCTGCGAAAGGCAGTTCTCGACGCCATACAGGATCTCAATTATGAGTATAAGCCCTCCTCCTCGCCGAGGGGGGGCAGGGTCAAGCTCCACAGGATAGGCCTGGTGCTCCCGAATATCGTGAACCCCTATTTCGCGCTGTTGATCAAGGGAATCCTGGGTTCCGCGCTCGTCCGAAATGCCGAAGTGATCATCTACAACAGCGACGAATGCGAGGAGACCGAGGAACAGCACTTCACCCGGATCGCCCAGGCGGACATCCAGGGGATCATCTATATCCCCTTCTCGAAAAAGGTCGATCCCGCGGTCCCGAAACTGATAGAGGACAAGTTTCCCCTGGTCTTTCTCGACCGCGCGCTGGAGCGGAACGATATCTGCACCGTAGCCTCCGACAACGTGGAGGGGGCCTACCAGGCGGCCACCTACCTGCTCAACCTGGGCCACAGGGATATCGTCTACATCTCCCATTCGCCGCACCTGAGCACTTCGGTATCGCGATTCGAAGGTTTCAAGAGAGGGCTCGAGGAATTCGGCCTCAAGGTAAACAAGGACCTCGTCATAACGGGTGATACGACCTTCGAGAAGGGATTCCAGGAAGTGCAGAAGCTGCTTAAAAGCAAGAAGCGCTTCACCGCCGTCTTCTCATCGAACGACATGATGGCTTTCGGGGCCTGGGAGGCAGCAAAGGAAGCCGGACTGCAGGTCCCGAAGGACCTTTCGATAATCGGGTACGACGAGATTCCCTTCTCGTCCTACCTTTCGCTCACGACGATAGCGCAGCCCAGCTACGAGATCGGGCAGAGCGCCCTGTCCCTGGTGATAGATCTCATCGAGGGCCGCCGCGTCGCACCGCAGGCCATCCTGCTCCGCGACAGCCTCATCATCCGAAAGTCGTGCATGAAGATATAGGAATTCTGCTTCACATGGAGCTCAGTAATGATTCTGGCCATTGATCTTGGGACGACTACGTGCAAGACCATTATCCTCGATGAAAATTGCAGGATAGTAGAGAAGAAGACTCTTGAGTATGCATTTTCCTCCCCGAGGGAAGGATGGGCGGAGCAGGATCCGGAGGACTGGTGGGTCGCGGTCAGCCATTCCGTCAGGGCGGTCATGGCACGCACCAGCAGGGCAGACATCAGCGCCGTGGGATTGAGCGGCCAGATGCATGGCCTTGTGGCGCTGGACGGAGCGGAGCGAGTGATCCGGCCGGCCATCCTCTGGAACGACCAGCGCGCAGAGTCGCAGTGCAGGGATATATACGCCAAGGCGGGCGGCAGGGCGGGTCTCTTGGCCCATACCAACAACGCGATGCTCCCCGGATACGTGGGCGGAAAGATCCTGTGGCTGCGGGAGAATGAGCCGGAGAATTTTGGGCGTCTCGAGAAGATCCTCCTTCCGAAGGACTACATCCGCTATAGGCTCACCGGGGAGTTCGCGACCGACGTGTCGGACGCCTCGGGCACGGGCCTCTTCGACGTGCGGTCGCGCAGATGGGCCAAGGGCCTTCTGGACGAGCTTAAGATACCTGAGGAACTGCTCCCGCGCAGCCACGACTCGAACGAGGTTCTGGGTACCATCCTGCCCGAAGTGGCCGACGAGCTCGGGCTGGCCCCTAGTACCAAGGTCGTCGCCGGCGGCGGGGATGCAGTGATGCAGACAGTCGGTTCGGGAACCCTGGGCGATCGAGATGTCCTCGCCATTATAGGGACCGGAGGGAACGTCACCATGACAGTCCCCACGTGCCCCCAAGCGCCCGGACCGACCACCCAGGTATTCTGCCATGTCGTCCCCGGGAAATGGGTAAGCATGGGCGTGACCCTGAACGCAGGCAATTCGTTGAAGTGGTTCCGCGACTTGTTCGGCACGGTCCGGGGGGCCTCAGGCGACGGCAAGGACGCCTACGCCCTCCTCTCCGAGGAGGCGGAGACCTCCCCGCCGGGCGCTGGAGGGCTGATCTTTCTGCCCTATATGCAGGGGGAGCGCTGCCCACACACCGACGTGAATGCCCGGGGCTGCTTCATCGGCATGGGGCTCAATACCCGGAGGCCCGACTTCGTCAGGAGCATAATGGAGGGAGTCGTCTTCAGCCTTTACGACGCGATCAATGCGATACGTCAGGACTCCAATGGGCACGCCAGGCTCATCGTCTCAGGTGGCGGAGCCTCCAGCACGCTGTGGCTGCAAATCCTGGCCGATGTCTTCGATCGACAGGTCGTGACCAAGCAGCACGGCGGGGAGACGAGCGCCGTGGGCGCCGGGATCGTCGCGGGGGCGGCGACGGGTGTTTGGGGATCCATCGAGGAGGGGGCGAACCTCGTCAATGACAGCGCCTCACTCCCCCCCGACCCGGCGCGAGTCGGGAGATATCGGGAGCTCTTCGAGGTATATCGGTCTTTGTATCCCGAGCTTTCACGTTCGTTCGACGCGATAGCCGCGATTCGTTGAGGAGGATGTGACCATGAGGGTAGCGATAGGATGCGATGAGGCGGCGATCGGCCTCAAGGAAGTGCTGATAAAAGAGATCAAGAAACTGGGCAATGTCCCGATCGACCTGGGCGTCTACACCGAGGACCCGTCCCTCTATGCGGACACGGCGGTCAAGGTAGCGGAGCGAGTCATGTCCGGCGATTGCGAGCGCGGCGTCCTGCTCTGCGGAACGGGCATCGGCATGTCGATCATGGCGAACAAGGTCCCCGGTATCAGGGCTGCCCTGGCGCACGACACCTACTCGGCCGAGCGCGCCGTGAAGAGCAATAACGCGCAGATAATCACGATGGGGGCAAGGGTCATAGGTCCCGAGGTCGCCAAGGCCATACTCAAGACTTTCCTCGAATCGACTTTCAAGGACGGGCCGAGCACGCCCAAGGTCGAGCGGATCATGGAGTATGAGAGCTACTACCACTCGTCGGACGACGAGGCGTCGAAAATGCCGGGCGAGACCGATGACACTCCGCGCCGCTCGATCTAGCCGACGCGCCGGGCTGCAGTCCAATCAAGGCAGGTTGCATTGAACCGCGATGAGATCGATAGACTGAGGCTCCTCGCGCTGGAGCTCAGAAAGAGCGTGCTGACCATGATAATGGGGGCTGGCGGCGGTCATACCGGAGGCTCCCTGTCCTCGATCGAAATCCTTGTCAGCCTGTATTTCCACGCGATGCGCTGCGACCCGGCCCGGCCCGAATGGTCCGGGCGGGACCGCTTCGTCATGAGCAAGGGCCACAGTGCGGAAGCGTTGTTCTGCATCCTCGCGAAGGCGGGATACTTTCCGGAGGCGGAGCTCGAGAGCTATGGGCGCTTCGCCTCGATGCTGTACGGACACCCGACGAGGGGCGTGCCCGGCGTCGAAGTACCCACCGGCGCCCTCGGGCACGGCCTTCCCATAGGCGTCGGCATGGCCATCGCGGCCAAGCGCGACGGCGCCTCCTGGCGGAGCTTCGTCCTCATGGGCGACGGGGAGCAGGCCGAGGGCTCGATCTGGGAGGCCGCGATGGCCGGCTCCCACTATCGCCTGGACAATCTCGTCGGCATCGTGGACAACAACGGACTGCAGATCAGCGGCAAGGTGGAAGATGTAATGGGACTCGCTCCCCTTGCGGAGCGATGGTCCTCGTTCGGCTGGGCGGTCGAGGAGCTGGACGGCAACGATATCGGGCAGCTTGTCGGGGCTCTCGATCGCCTGCCGGCCAAGCCGGGCGCGCCGACCCTGATCCTCGCGCATACAACGAAGGGCAGCGGAGTGTCCTTCATCGAGAACCAGGCCGCGTGGCATCACAAGGTGCCCACGCGGGAGCAGTTCGGCCAGGCCATGACCGAGCTCGACGCCGCCATTGCATCCATAAAAAGGGGGGCGCGATGAGCAGCGCCGGATTCGGCTGCCGACAGGCGTTCGCGCGTGCCCTCCTCGACGAGGCGCGAAGGGACCCCTCCATATTTGTGGTGACTTCCGACGCGCGGGGATCGGCCGCGCTGGACGAATTCGCGAGAGAGCTTCCGGAACAGTTTGTCGAAGTGGGCATAGCCGAGCAGGATGCGGTGGGCGTGGGTGCAGGGCTCGCGCGTTCGGGAAAGCGCGTCTTTGTCGCGGGGCCCGCCAGTTTCTACTCCGCGCGCTGTGTCGAGCAGGTGAAGAATGACGTCGCCTATGCCGACCTCGACGTGAAGATCGTCGGCGTGTCCGGAGGCGTAAGCTATGGCGCTCTTGGAGCCACCCATCACTCGCTCTGCGACATTGCCCTGTACCGAGCTGTGCCGAATATGTCCGTCATCATTCCTTCCGACGCGGCGCAGGCTGAGCTCGTCGCTCGCCACCTCGCGCGCAACCGCGGCCCCGCCTACGTGCGGATGGGGCGCTCTCCCGTGCCCGACTCCTACGAACCCGGCGCCGCGGCCTTCTCCTCCGGCAAGGCCAATATTCTCGCGCAGGGCTCAGACTGCGCGATCGTCGCCTGCGGGGAGGCTCTCCATTACGCGCTGGGCGCCGTCAGCGAACTCGCGGCGAGGGGCATAGCCTGCCTCCTCCTCGACATGCCCTCGATCAAGCCCCTGGACGAGGCCGCGATCCTCGAGGCGGCGAGGCGTTGCGGCGCCGTCGTCACGGTGGAGGAGCACTACGCGTGCGGCGGGCTCGGGGGGGCGGTGGCCGAGCTGCTCTCGCAGCGCCTCCCGACGCCGCTACGCATCCTCGGCTTCCCCGACGAGTATCTGCCGGCGGGAAGCTCCGACGAGCTCTTCGAGTATTGCGGCCTCGGGTCCGGGGGCATCGCGGGATCCGTCGTCGAGTTCCTCGGCGCGACCAGGAAAGGCGCCGTGACGTGAGGGGAGAGTGCGTCGTCTCGGTCGACCAGAGCAGTGCCGGGACCAAGGCCTTCGTCTATGGCCGGGGCGGAGCGATTCTCGGGTCGGCCGAGATCGCCCATGATCAATACTACCCGAGGCCCGGATGGGTCGAGCAGGATCCCGTTGTCGTGCTCGCCAACGTGCGCGAGTCGGTTGCGCGGGCGATCCGCGCCTCGGGCGTGGATCCTCGTCGTGTCGCCGGCATGGGCATCACGAACCAGCGCGAGACGATAGTCGCCTGGGACTCGGCGAGCGGCGCGCCCCTCTACAACGCCATCGGGTGGCAGGACGAGCGCGGCGGCCCCTACTGCGATCGGATAGTGCGCTCGGGCGGCGACGCCTCGCTCCGGCGCAAGACCGGCCTCGTGCCGGACACGAATTTTTCCGCGGGCAAGCTGGCCTGGCTCGTCGAGAATGTCGAGGCCGCCCGGTCGGCGCTCTGGGCTGGGCGCCTCATGTGCGGCACCATCGACGCCTGGCTCGTCTGGAACCTCACGGGCCGCAGTCTGTTTGCCACCGACTTCTCCAACGCCTCTCGCACCCTCCTCTTCGACATCGGCGAGCTCGCCTGGGACGGCGAGCTCATGGGCCACTTCGGTCTCGAGGGAGCGCTGATGCCGAGGGCCCTGCCCTCCGACGGTGACTTCGGGGAGGCGGTCTTCGATGGTTTCAACCTGCCCATCTGCGCCGTGCTGGGCGATTCCCACGCCGCGCTTTACGGGCAGGGCGGATTCGAGCGCGGCTCCGCCAAGGCAACCTACGGCACGGGTTCCTCCGTGATGCTCAATGTTGGCGAGGAGGCGCTGAGCCCGCCCGCGGGTATCGTCACCTCGGTCGGCTGGGCCTCGCATGGTCGCGTCAATTATGTCTACGAGGGCAACATCCGATCGAGCGGGGATACGCTCCGCTGGGTCGGCGAGGACCTGGGCCTCTTCGGCTCCTTCGAGGAGGCCGAAGCCCTGGCAAGCTCTCTCCGCGACGCGGGCGGCGTTTACCTCGTGCCCGCCTTCTCCGGCATGGGAGCGCCGCACTGGGTCCAGGGAGCGCGGGCGAGCATCACCGGCATCTCGCGCGGCACGGGGAGGGCGCACATCGTCAGGGCCGCGCTCGAGAGCATCGCCTACCAGGTGCGGGACGTGCTCGCCGCGATGGAGACCGGCGGGGTTGCCATGAACGAACTGCAAGTCGACGGCGGCGCGTCTTCCAACCGCTTCCTCATGCAGTTCCAGTCCGATATCCTCCGCGCGCGCCTGCGCGTCGCCTCCGTCGAGGACGTGTCGGCGCGGGGAGCTGCCTTCATGGCGGGTCTGCGCTGCGGTCTGTGGCGCGATGAAGCCGAGCTCTCCTCCCTCGCGCGGCCGGCGGCTGAATACTTTCCCTCGATGGACATGGAGCAGCGCGAGGCCTCGGTCGCCGGCTGGACGGCCGCCCTGGGCCGCACCTTCCACGGACTCTAGAAAAGATGCCGATATTTCCGCGAAGACCCGTCGGCGGCGGGCATCATCATAGATGGAGCGAAGGGGGGGAGAGATGCATTTGGGGCTGAACACTATGGTGTACGAGGCGGGGAAGGTGGGGTTCGCGGAGTATCTTCCGAAAATCCAGAAGTTCGGGTTCAAGTATGTCGACCTGAATGCGTGGCGATCGGGGAATCCCACGGAGATGAGCACGGGACAGAGGAAGGAAGTCAAGAAGCTGCTGGACGGCCTCGGCCTCGTCTCCTCCCAACTCCTCCTGATCAACACGCGCGACATGGCTTCTTCGGACGCTGGCGTGCGCGCTTCGGTCATGGACTACATGAAGGTCTGCGCCGAGTTCCAGCTGGAGCTCGGCGGACGGCAGGTCCTGGTCTGCTGGGGCGCCGGGGTCTTCGAGCTGGGGATCGCGAAGGTCCGGAGCTGGAGCCATTCCGTGGACGCGCTTTGCGAGTACTCCGAGTGGTGCCTCGACAAGGGAGTGCTCATCGAGATGGAGCTCGACCCTCACGTCTACTTCATCGTTAACAGCCTCGACAGGATGGCCGCGATGCTCGAAGATGTCGACATGCCCAATCTATTCGCCAACATCGACGTCGGCCACCTCCATATCACCCGCGAGGAGCCGGTTGCCATGGAGAAGGTGCGCGGAAGGATCCTGCATGCCCATATCAGCGAGACCGATACCTTCGAACACACGAACAGCATCATCGGCACGGGGAAGGTCGACATAAAAACCTACTATGAAAGACTGCTCGCCATGGGCTTGGATGAGGACTGCGAGCGACGTGGTGAGGCGCCGGTAATCGATATCGAAATGGGCGAGCCCAGCCGGACGGTTGACGATCCCGACCGCTGGGTGTCGGAGAGCCTCAGGTACGTGAACCGGGTGATTCCGCAACTGGAATTCTGAGGCGGTTTGCCCTGGAAGGGACGCGGGCGCGGCGCTATCTGTCAATCGACAGCTGAGGTTAGGCAAGCGGGTTCTTCCGGGCTAGCTTGTCCTCGGCGATTGGGAGGCGCCCCTGTTTTCACCTCTCTTGATTGAAGTATTGGCCGACTCCGCCGATGACTGCGCCGCGGTGGCGCGCGCGGGGGCGGACCGCGGAGAGCTCAGCTCGAGCCTGGGGCAGGGCGGCCTTACGCCCAGCCCCAGGGCCGTCCGCGTCGGGAAACTCGCGTCGGCTCTCCCCTTCGTTGCCATGCTGAGGCCGCGGCTGGCCGGCTTCGCCTACTCGGAGCGCGAGCTGCGCACGATGGAAGAGGATGGCCGCGTGGACGCGGAGCGTTGTAGGCGCCTCATGGCGGTGGCGCCCAGCTGCCGTGAGTGGGTCTTGCACCGCGCCTTTGACCTCTGCTTCGAGCCCTTCGAGGCCCTCGAGGAGTTCATCGGCTTGGGCGTCAGTCGGACCCTCACCAGGGGCCAGGCCAACAGCTTCGAGGAAGGCGAGAAGTTCCTCCTGGCGCTTCGGGAGAGGGCGGCATGCAGGATCGGGAATCTGGTCCCGGGGCCATCCACATCGGGCGCTTCGTCCCCCGCCTCGTCAGCTCGAACTCCGCCCGGCACGGGCTCTATTTCGGGCTCGAGTCCAGGGGAAGGGAGGGGGAGTGCGAGGTCCTCGACGAGGACTACATCCGGTCCATTCGCGAACAGGCCGAGGGCGCCTGAGCCCTGCGGGACCTTGCCGCCGCGAGGGCCCTCCCTTCCGCAATCGAGTCGCCCCGTGTATCCTCTCGGTCTATGGCTTCCACGGACATAAGCGAGGACGCGGCCTTCCTGGGGCTCGATATCGGAGGCCAGAGCGTCAAGGGCCTCCGTCTCGAAGGGGACGGTAAAGTGTCGAGGCGCTCGGCCATGCCCACGCCGGCCTCCTCGGGAGCGGAGGCCGTACTCTCGGTCGTGGCCGCGGTGCTCACGGAGCTGTGCGCTGACGGGTCGGTGGCGACGGTGGGCGCGGGGACGCCGGGCGGCGTGGACGGCAGCGGCAGAATCGTCGGTGATGCCGCCAACATCTCGGACTGGAAAGGCGTCGACCTTCGCTCCGCGATATCGCGGGCGGCGGGCGCCTGCGTCTCCGCCTCCGTTCGCAACGACGGCAACCTCGCGGCCTACGCCGAATGGGCCGTCAGAGGCGGGGCCTCTCGCGCTCTTCTCTTCGTCGGTCTGGGCACGGGTGTGGGCGGAGGCTACATCGAGGAGGGGCGGATCCTGGGCGGGGTCGACGACAAGGCCCTGGAAATAGGCCACGTCATCGTCTATCCCGAGGGACGGAAGTGCGCCTGCGGCCGTTCGGGCTGCGTCGAGGCCTACGCCTCCGGCCCCTCGATCGGGCGCCTCGCCGTAGAGATGGCTTCGCGTTATGATACGCCCCTCGCCCTCGCCGTCCGCTCCGGGGCCGACATCGACGCTCGCGAGGTTTACGAGGCCTTTGCCAAGGCGGACGGGCTCGCCGTGGCCGTCCACCTCGTCGTCGAAGAGGCGCTTTCGCGCGTCATCGGGCAGGCTCTGGCCTTCCTCGCTCCGGATACCGTCGTGCTGGGCGGCGGGGTGCTGGCCGGAGCCGCGAGCCTCGTCGCCGACGTGGCGAGGCTCGCGCCACGCTACGTATTCGCGGCCGCGAGCGAGGGCGTCCGTTTCGAGGCTGCGCTGTTGGGGGCCGAGGCTGGCCTTCTCGGCGCGGCGCTCTACGGGGCTTCTACGGTCCTGTCGCGGGAGGAGCTCTTCGGGCTGTCGGGGCGGGCGGGACTCTGTACGACCAGACCCGTGAGAACATGAAAAAGGCGATGCCCAAGGCCCTCGCGACGATCATCTGCCTTCTCATGTAGTCCTCTCATCCTGCCGATATTCTGAAAAGTCGTAAGTGTACTCGCCCGACGAGAGAGGGAGCACGGCAGATGCGCAGGACCATTATCCTTGCTTTGATGATATGCGGAGCCACACTGGTCTTCGCCCAGAACGACACGACAGTGCCCGACCAGCCCACGGCCGCCTCGGACACTACTGCGGCAGATGCTTCGGCCCCTACGGCCGCACCCGAGACACCGGCAGCCGCACCCGAGACACCGGCAGCTGCTCCTGAGAATTCTGTGGCCGCACCCGAGACACCGGCAGCCGTACCGGAGACTCCCGCGGCCGCTGCTGAGACACCGGCAACCGTACCGGAGACTCCCGCGGCCGCTGCTGAGACACCGGCAACCGCACCGGAGACTCCCGCGGCCGCTGCTGAGACACCGGCAACCGCACCGGAGATTCCCGCGGCCGCTGCTGAGACACCCGCCGCCGCCGAGACACCCGCCGCCGCCGAGACACCCGCCGCCGCCGAGACACCCGCGGCGACGCCTGACCAGTCCCAGAGCGACGCCGAGAATCTGGCCGAGATTGAAAAGCTTTCGGCCAAGCTCGAGGAGGCCAACGGGGTCATCGACGAGCTGCGTACCGAATCCTACGACCTCAAGACTCAAGCCCAGGATGCGGAAGCGCGGGCGAAAACCGCGCGCGACGAGGCTGATACGGCCAACGAGGGCGCCGCGACCGCGGAGAAGAAGGTCGCGGCCGCCCAAGCCATATCAGAAGCCGCAGAGGCCCAGAGAAAAGCGGCCGAGGACGCGGCAGCCCATGCCGACGCCCTCGCAGCTGATGCGGCCAAGCTCAAGGCGAAGGTTGCGGAGCTCGAGGGGAAGATAGCCGGCCTCGAGTCGGGTCGCGACGCGCTCTACGGCAAGCTCGCCTCCTTCGGGTCCCTGCGCATCGAGGTGAGTTCCTTCCCCGAGATCCTGCGCTCGGGTTTCGCAGACTCGAAGACGAGGCTCGGTACCTGGAAGGTATCCGACGGCGTTCTCGCGCAGACCGACAAGAATCAGTACTTTTCTCGACTGACCTTCCCCCTCGTCCAGTCCGCCAAACCCCTGCTCTATTCCTTCGAAACCAGGGTGGGAGGGAAGGGCTGGGTGGGTACGGGTTTGCACCTCTTCGCCGAGGGAGTGAAGAAACACAGAGGCTTCGGCGAGGGCAAGAGTCTCCTCGTCTGGCTTACCCGGGACGCGAAGATTCGCGGCAACGAAGGTAGCTATCTCCAGGTATACCGCTCCGACAGCGACGTCCGCATGGAGCGGGTACTCGACGCGAAAATCAAGGAGAGACTGTCAGGCTGGAACCGCGTCGACGTGCTCTACGAGCCCTCGAACGAGTTCATCGTCATAGCGGTGAATGGCTCGGTGCGCGCGGCGTATAGAACCTATTTCGGCATCGGGACCGGCGTGACAATGTCGCTCAGGACGCTGGGCGAAGGCGTTCAGTTCAGAAATCTCGAAGTGAGGAAGTGAGGGTCGAGCCGAGCTACTCCCGATCGAACAGGTTTACCTTGGCGACGCGCTCTGCGTGGCGCCCGCCCTGGAACTTGGCGTGCATGTAGGCGGAGAGTATCTCGGTCGGCGGGATCGCGTACTCGACCCTGCCGCCCATCGCGACGAAGTTCGCGTCGTTGTGCTCCCGCGCCATCGTGGCGGTGAAAACGTCGTGGATGAGGGCGCAGCGGATGCCCGCGATCTTGTTGGCCGAGATGGAAACGCCGATGCCGGTCCCGCAGAGCAGAATCCCGAAATCGTAACCACCCTTCTTATACTCGGCGCAGGCCGCGGCGGCCATGTCGGGGTAGTCGACCCTGCCCTCGACGTCGACGCCGAGATTGACGATCTCGTGCCCCTGGACCTTTAGCCAGGATACGAGCTCTTTCTTGAGGGCGACCGCCCCATGATCGTTCGCAATCACAATTCGCATTCGTCAATGATATACGAGTCCGCATTCAATCGGCAAGACGTTCCGCGAGCGTAGTGGGGGGAGGAGGAATCATGTCCCATCCTTTCGCCGCCGTCGCCGTATTCGCCGCGGCCGTTCTCGCGGCCGCGGGCTGCTCGCGGGAATCGGCGGCGGCCCTATACCCCACCGCCGATCTTCGTCCGCCGGGCCTCGTCGCGGCCGGCCCCTCGGATTCCCGGAGCGTCCGCGTCCGCTTCGACGAGGCTGTGGCCCCCGTGGAGGGCAGCCTCTCCGTCGAGCCGCGGGCGGACCTGAGCTGCCGCGCCGAGGACAAGGATATCATCGTCTCCTTCGCTTCGGATCAGTCGCCGGGCGCCGATTACGCCCTCGCCGGCGAGGTCGAGGACCTTCGGGGCAACAGGGCGCGCTTCCTCTTGCGGTTCGTGGGATGGAACGACAGGGCGCCCCGTTTAATGCTATCCGAGGCCCAGACGGGCAAGAACAGCTCCAAGTCCAATCCGCACAGGGATTATCTCGAGTTCGAAGTCCTGGCCGACGGCAACGTCGGCGGGGAAGAGGTTTCCTGGACGAGTTCGGTAAAAACCTCGACTTATAGATTCCCCGGCATCGAGCTGCACAAGGGGGATTTCATCGTGCTCCATCTCGCGCCCGAAGGCATCGACGCGGAACGCGACGAGTCGGGAGACGATCTCTCGGCCTCGGGTGGCGTCGACGCCACCGCGACCGGGCGAGACCTCTGGTGCGCCGCCGCGCCCCTGCCCGACGAGAGCGGAGCGGTCGCCCTGTCGCTCCGCCCCGGGAGCGCGCCGATCGACGGTTTCTTCTATGCCGATGACGCCAAGTCCGGCGCCCTATCCGACGATAAGCTCGCCGAAATGCTGTCGATTCTTTCCGCGGCGGGAGTATGGCCTTTGGCGGGAGCGAAGCCCGCCTGGGAAGACAGCTTTCGCTGGAACAGCAGCCCCGCGAAATCGCTTTGCCGCTCGGGAACGGCCCATGGGCCCGCGGCCTGGTATGTGACGGCGACGGGCGGGCAGAGTCCCGGCGCGGCCAACGTCGCCCCCGACTCGGGCAAGGTCGTCAAGGCGATAGCCAAGTCGCATGAGAAGGCGGCAGTAAAAAAGTCTTCCAAGAAGGCTAAAGTCAAGAAGCCGTAAAGGCGGGAATATTACAGCGCGTCCTTTATCATGGTCTCGATATCGTGCTTGGGGAATGCTCCGACCTTCTGGGCGGCTACCTGCCCATCCTTGAAAACCATGAGGGTAGGTATCGAGTTTATATCGAACTGCAGAGCGAGGTCGGACTCGGCGTCGACGTTGACCTTGCCCACTACTATCTTGCCCTTGTAGGTTTCCGCGAGCTGTTCGATGGATGGGGCGATCATTCGGCAGGGATTGCACCACTCGGCCCAAAAATCGAGGAGCACGGGAAGCGGCGACTCGAGCACCTCTTTCTTGAAGTTGGCTCCGGTGACGGTGATCTCGATGTTCATGCTTGCTCCTCCAAAAGTCAATATACTTAATTACCTTCACTCGATAAAGGACCGAAGGGACTTTTTCTCTCCGGCGCGCCTCTCGAGGAATGCCTCGAAGGAGGCGGTAGTGGCGTTTATCACGAGGTCGCGCGGCACGTGCGCCTCTCCGAGCAGGGCGATTACCTGATCGAGCCTGCCTACGTCCTCCCAGTAATGGGCGTCGCTGCCGCAAACGACGAGAGTCCCCGTCCGGGCACAGAGCCGCGCGAACTCGCCGCAGCGGTCGGTGCTGCCCTTCCTGATTCTGAAGGAGCTATCGTTGATCTCGATCGCCTTGCCGAATTCCTTGGCCGCGAGGACCACCGTCCGGATGTCGACGGGATAGATCGGGTTGCCCGGGTGGGAGACCGCGTCGACGAGGGGGTTGCTGAGGGCGGCGACGAGGGCGCGCGTATTTTCGGCCTCGGCCCGTGGCGGGAAAACCGTCTCGTGAAGCCCGGCGTAGACGAAATGAAGCTGTCGGAGGTCATCATCGCTCAGATCGAGGGAGCCCTCCTGGTCGAGTATGTTGGCCTCGATTCCCCTGTAGAAGCGGACGCCGCGCATGCGGTCCGGCAGGACGCGCAGATTGCCGAAGTGGTAGGGATGGGTGCCTCCCGGG
Source organism: Rectinemataceae bacterium (assembly GCA_049513895.1). Lineage (GTDB taxonomy): Bacteria > Spirochaetota > Spirochaetia > Treponematales > Rectinemataceae > UBA1306. The sequence goes on from JBEKVO010000043.1 coordinate 22,070, forward strand.
AGGGCGGGCCCGTGGTCGGTGAGTACGAAGCCCTTGAGATGTCGCTTCCGCGCGCCCATGGCGAGTTCGTAGACCGTGGAATAAGCGTGGCCCGAGGCCACCGTGTGCGTATGGGTATCGATCGCGATTCTCATGTAAGGCTATATCCTCTCCCATTTCCCGCTCTTCTCGGAACGGAAGAGGGCGTCGAGGGCGGCCATGTTGGCTATGCCGTCCTCGGGCGGGGTGGGGGCGGGCGACTTTGCGCGAATCGCCCTCGAGAAGGCGGCGAACATGAGGCCGTATTGATCGGCCGGACCCGTCTCTATCCGCCTCGTGCCCAGGTCCGTCGTGACCTCGACGGTCAGGGGGACGTCGGGGTAGGCGTTGAAGGGCAGCATGACGGCGAGGGAGCCGCTCTCGCCCATCACCTCGACGCGCTGGACGGGGAAGGCCTGGGTCGAGATGTGGAAGCTGGCTCTCGGCCCGTCTTGCCCGAAATCGAGGAGGCCCGTGCCGAGGGTGTCCGTCCCGAAGGCCGCGTCCCGCTCGGTGATGAAAAACCCGCGCTCGGGTTCTTTGGGGGATCCGGGGCTCGCGGCCGCGAGGAAGCGGGCGCTCGACACGGCGTAGCAGCCGATGTCGTACAAGGCGCCGCCGCCGGTCTCGGGCCTGTTGCGGATGTTCGCCGGGTCGGTGTTGTCGTACGAGAACCAGCAATGTATGGCCCGCAGCCGCCCGAGCTCGCCAGTGGCTATTATCTCCCGCGCCCGCTGCCACTGCGGGTGGAAACGGTACATGAGGGCCTCCATGACGAGGAGGCCCTTCTCTTTGGCCTTGGCGACCATGGCCCTCGCCTGCGCGGCGTCCATCGCGAAGGGCTTCTCGCAGATTACGTGTTTGCCCGCGTCGAGGGCGGCTATCGCCCATTCGGCGTGGAGGTTGTTGGGCAGGGGGATGTAGACCGCCTCCACCTCGGGATCGGCGATGAGCTCGGCGTAGGAGCCATGACTCCTCGGGATGCCGAATCTGACGGCTGCCTCGGCTGCCCTTTCGGCTCCGCGGCTCGCGATTGCCGCGATACGCGCCTCGCTCAGGCTAGAGAGCGGCTGATGCACGCGCAAGGCGTAGTGCCCCGAGACCGAGAGAATTCCCCAGCGAACGCTTTCCATCTTCGTTCCTTTCGGCGCATCGCGCCGTAACGACCCGGCAATCCTACTTCAAAATGAGCTTCGAATAAAGTCCGCCGCGATCGGGTTTTTTGCTACAACGACCATTGTCCCGCCTCCCCCCCCATGATAGTCTGACGCAGGAGGATGGAATTGATCGAAGCCTCGTCATTGAAAGACTATTCCCTGTTCGGCGGGCTTCTCCCCGACGAGATCGAGGCGATACGGCCGTTCATGGGCTCCGCATGCTACGAGGCCGGGACGGCGATCATGCGCGAGGGAGAACCCAACGATCGTATATATTTCATCCTTGAGGGAGAGGTGGACGTCGAGAAGGACGGCGTCTCTCTCGCCCATCTCGCGGAGGGAGACACCTTCGGCGAGATGGAGTTCCTGGACGTCATGCCCGCGGTCGCCACGATCCAGGCCCTCGTCCCCTCCACGGTCGCCACCATCAGCAACCGCGCGCTCCATGAGCTGTCCAAGGTGAGCATGCGCGCCTTCGCCATGCTCGTGATGAACCTCGCCCGCGACCTCTCGCGCCGCCTCAGGCGGATGGACGACATCGTCGCCCGCGCCGGCGTCCCGCCTCGGGAATAAAGTTAGACGAAATCGAAATTCTCGACCTGAGTCCCGGGTTTGCCCCGAAGGAATATCATGCTGCCCTCGAGGAATTTTCGAAGAGCCTGGGGGGCGATCGAGGCCGAATCGCCGCAATGCGCGATGCCGATTTTAAGCTTGAGCGAAAGGCCCTTCGGGTTCAAGGTTTCGCTCTCGATCCTCTCGGCGAGCTTCCTTCCCGCATCCGTCGCCCGCTGGTCCGATAGGCCCTTGAGGATGAAGGCCAGGCGCTCGTCCCCGAAACGGTAGGTCGGGACGACGCTCCTGGCCATCGCGGCGATCGCCTTGAGCAAGGCCTCGACGTAGGCCTCGCCGTGCTCGAGGTAGAGGTTTTCGAGCCCCTCCAACTCGATGAAGCCCACGTCGAGCGAGCCTTCCTCCGCCTGGGCGGCGGCGAGGTCCGAGGCGAAGGCTCGCCTGTTCGGAAGTCCCGTCGTGAAGTCGGTCAGGCCCTTCCTCTTCTCCGCGTCCACGAGGGCGCGCAGCTTCGTCATCGTTATCACCGCGAGGGCGAAGAATACCGCTTTCTCGGCGAGCTCCCAGGAGTGCTCGAAGGTAGGGTCGAGGTCGACGCGCACGGGAAAGGCCAAATTGGCCATCGTCCACGACGCGATCGCCAGGACTCCGGCTATGGATCCCCAGATAGCCCCGCCGAACCAGCTCGCGAACGCGATCGGGACGAGGTAGAGCACGATGAGCGACAGGTCCTCACCGCTTACCTGGTCGAGGAGGCCGATGCCGGGGATTATCAGCAAGGAGATAATGATGAGGACGGTTTTCTTGTTCATATCTACAGGATAATGCAGTCCAAGCGGCCGCGCCAGGCGATGGCCTTTGCCGAGCCGGGGATGTATAATCCCTCCACCATGCTAACCATAAAAACGAACGAGATCGAAGTGGCGGCGGCGACCAAGGGCGCCGAGCTCCAGAGCATAATGGGCCCGGGCGGCGTCGAGTACCTCTGGCAAGGCGATCCGGCGTTCTGGCCGCGCCGTTCGCCCCTGCTCTTCCCCATCGTCGGAAGCCTCCCCGGCGGAACCTTCGCCTACGCGGGCAAGACATATAAGCTCGGCAACCACGGCTTCGCAAGGGAGTTCGAGTTCCGAGCCGCGGCTCAGGGCTCCGATTTCCTGCGCTTCGAGCTTACGAGCGACGAGGCGAGCCTCGCGCTGTACCCCTTCCGCTTCAAGCTCGCCATAATCTACAAGGTCAAAGGCGACAGGCTCGAAGTCGGCTACGAGGTGACCAACGCCGATTCCAAGAAGATGCCATTTTCCATCGGAGGCCATTCCGCCTTCCGCGCGCCGCTCATAAGCGGCGAGAAGCGAGCGGACTTCGACCTCGTATTCGAAAGGCCCGAGACGGTGGACCGGCACTTCCTCAATTCGGACAACCTGCTCACGGGCGAATATGCGAACTTCCTCCGAGGCTCCGCCTCGGTCCCGGTGACGCCCGATCTCTTCCTGCGCGGCGCGATCGTACTCAAGGACGCGGTCTCGCGCAAAGTGACGCTCCGCAGCCGCGTCTCGGGGCGATTCATCGAGGTGAGCTTCCCGGACTTCCCCCAGCTTGCCATCTGGTCGCCCAAAGGCGCCGTCAACGGCCACGCCGGCGACGAGGTCCCCTTCGTATGCATCGAGCCCTGGTTCGGGGTGATGCCCCTCGTGGGCTCGACCCAGGACATCGAACGCAAGGAGGCCGTGCTGACCCTCGGGCCGGGGGCGGTCTTCCGCTCGGCATATACGATCCGGGTGGGATGATGGGCGCCGCGAAGAAGCCCATCTACGACAGGCGTCAAGCCAACCGGATATCCCTGTGGGCAGTCATCGTCGTGGCGATAGTCCTCGCCGCCTACATGGCCGTCGAGCTCGCGATAGATCCCATATCGGTAAGCGATTCCAAGGTGCGGGTACTTTCCCTCTTCGGCTTCAGCCTGCCCTTCTCCGACATACGCGATCTCCAGTTCGTGGCCGAGCCCGCGCCCGTCGGGTCGCGTATCGCCGGCAACGGCGCCTTCGGCCTTTTTCGCGAAGGCAGCTACAACGTCGACGGCCTCGGCCCGGCGAAGGTCTTCCTCAAGAAGCCCGACGTCTCCTATATCCTTATAAAAACCGACGATAACAACTACGTATTGAGCCTCGGTTCGAAGGATAAAGACCAGCTCCTGTACGACAGGATAAAGATGGGGATAAAATAGCGTTCCGGCGGTCGTAGTCCACCCGCCAAATCAAAACAGGAGGTACGTCCCGATGAGAAGGGATGATCCGTCTTTCTCGCCCGTATTCCTTTTTCTGTTCGCCCTCTTCCTGACATGTCTCCTCGTCTCGAACATCATCGCCGGCAAGCTGATCCTCGTATTCGGGCTCGTCCTGCCCTCGGCCGTCGTCCTCTTCCCGATCACGTATATCCTCGGGGACGTCTTCACCGAAGTCTACGGGTTTCGCCAGACGAGAATCGTCATCTGGTCGGGGTTCGCCGCGAACGTCCTCATGTCGGCGGTCTTTCTCCTCGCGATCGCCCTGCCCTTCCCGGCCTTCTTCAAAGACCAGGAAGCGTACGCGAAGGTCCTCGGCATCACGCCGAGGATCGTGGCCGCGTCGCTCATCGCCTACTGGGCGGGCGAGTTCGCCAACTCCATCGCGCTTTCGGCGCTCAAGAAGGCCACGAAGGGGCGCTATCTTTGGACGAGAACGATCTCCTCGACCATAGCCGGACAGGGACTCGATACGGCCCTTTTTATCGGTCTAAGCTTCGCGGGCTCCGTGTCGACGCCCGTATTGTTGCAGATGATGATCGCCCAGTACCTGTTCAAGGTCGCCTACGAGGTTCTTCTCACGCCGGTGACCTACCTCGTCGTCGCGGAAGTCAAGAAACGGGAGGGCATCGACGCCTTCGACGTCGGCGTCGCCTACAATCCCTTCGGTCTTGGAGGCAAATGATGGCCGAGCTCCGTTTCGAAGCCCTCGGGAACCAAGTTTCGACGCCGACCCGGCGACTCGAGGTATTCCCCGCCCCGCCGCACGTGACCAAGGTCGTCCTCGAGAGCGACGAGGTGACGAGCCTCTGCCCCGTGACCGGGCAGCCCGATTGGGAGACGGTGCGGATCGAGTTCGAGCCCGACGCCTACTGCATCGAGAGCAAGAGCCTCAAGCTCTATCTCTGGTCCTTCCGTGAAGAGGGGGCCTTCTGCGAAAACCTCGCGGCGCGCGTCGCTCTCGACGTCTATGAAGCCTGCAAGCCGCATCGGGTAAGCGTCGTCGTCACCCAGAAGCCCCGCGGCGGCATCGTCATATCCGCGACCGCCGCCATTGACAATTCTCGCCCGCGTACGTAAATTAGAAAAGAAATAGTCGGGGAGCTCGGTAAAGACCGGGCTGAGAGTGCGGCTGTCAGCCGCTGACCCATTGAACCTGATCTGGGTAATGCCAGCGAAGGGACGGCGCACACCGCGAACGTAACCGCCCCGGACAGTCGGGGCGGTTTTTTTTCGCTCGTCCTCTGCGAAGCGAAAGGAAACCCGCCTCCGGGAAAACCGTAAAGGGAGGAGGGTCGAAATGAGAAGCCTTTCCGCGATAGCAAACCGCTTCCGCGAGCTGCATGCGCCGCCCGAATGGGGGATCGAGCCCGTGCCGAAGGAGAGGCGATCCCTCGTCTTCAAGGATTTCGCCGTGCTCTGGGGGGATCTCGGCATCGGCCTGCTCGTGATGCTCGCGGGCACCTTTCTCGTTCCGGGCCTCGGTCTCGGCGCCGCCCTGATCGCCATTCTCATCGGCACCGCCCTGGGCTGCCTTCTCCTCGCCCTGATCGGCGTCATAGGAAGCGACTCGGGCGAGCCGACCATGGTGCTCCTGCGGCCTCTCCTGGGCCTCCGCGGTTCCTTCCTGCCCACCGCCTTGAACGCGCTCCAGCTCATCGGTTGGACCATATTCGAATTCATCGTCATGGGAGTCGCGGCGAATACGATCTGCCTGCGGCTTTTCGGCTTTTCGAGCTATGCGCTCTGGACGGCGGTTTTCGCCGTAGTCGTCGTTCTCATGGGCATAGGCGGCCCGATCGGATTCGTGCGGCAGTGGCTCGAGAAGTTCGCGGTATGGATCGCCCTGGGCACCGGAGTCTGGCTTAGCTACCACCTCCTGACGACCTATGACCTGCCGTCCCTCATCGGAAGGGCGGGGGACGGCTCCCTCCCGTTCTGGCAGGGCGTCGACCTGGTGATCGCGCTTCCGATCTCCTGGCTACCCCTCGTCGCCGACTACAATCGCTTCGCGCGCAAGGCCTCGGGGGCCTTCTGGGGAACGGCCATCGGGTTCTTCATCACGAGCTCGTGGTTCCTCGCGATGGGCGCCTTCCTCATGCTCGGCGCCAACGTAAAACAGGAACCCAAGGATTTCGCCACGGTCATCGCCCTGATCGCCGGATGGGGCTCCTTGCTGATCCTCCTGGCCGACGAGACCCATAACGCTTGGGCCGACCTCTACTCTACGGCGGTCTCGCTGCAGAACGTCTTTCCAAAGGCGAGACAGAGGTGGCTGATCCTCGGCCTCGGCGCCGTCTGCCTGATCGCGGCACTGGCGCTGGACGTGACGAAATATCAGGGCTTTCTCTACATCGTGGGGTCCTTCTTCATCCCCCTCTTCGGAATCCTGGCCGCCGATTACTTCATCGTCAGGAGGCGTGGAAGGCCGGGGCGGGGAGGGAAGGCCTGGGCCCTCGTCGTCTGGGTCGTCGGGATAGCGACGTATCACGTGACGAGCCCCTCGACCCTCGCTTCCATTTTTCCCCGCTGGACCGATCTCGTGCCGCGCGGGCTTGCCGGTATCGGGGGGTCGATACCGAGTTTTATCCTCCCCTTCCTGATTTATGCCCTATTGGCACCCAAGATTCGAAAGGATACTTCGTCGATGGAGGCTCGAGTATGAGTATCGATTACGGAGATTTCGGAGCCGTCGCGGCCGAGCTTCTGGACCGCGTGCGCGCGAAGAAGCCTCTCATCCACCATATAACCAACTTCGTGGTCATGAACGATACGGCGAACGCGACCCTCGCGCTGGGCGCCCTGCCGGTGATGGCCCACGCCAAGGAGGAGGTCGCCGAGATGGTCGCCTCGGCCGGGGCCCTGGTATTGAATCCGGGCACCCTCGAGCCGGACTGGGTCGAGGCCATGATCATCGCCGGTCGTCGCGCGGGCGAGCTCGGCATTCCCATCGTCTACGATCCGGTGGGCGTCGGCGCGACGAGGTACCGTACCGACACCGGCGAGCTGTTTCTGCGCGAGCTTCGCATATCGGTCCTGCGGGGCAATTCAGGCGAGATAGGGGCCCTCGCCGGGGCGGGCGGCCTCGTCAGAGGCGTCGAATCCGTGGAGGGAGTCGCCGATCCCGTCGCGGTGGCCCGCTCCTTCGCGAAACGCGCCGCGGCGACGGTGGCCATCACGGGTAAGCGCGATATCCTCTCCGACGGAAAAACTGTCGCGGGCGTCGATAACGGCCACGAGATGATGAAGCTGGTCACGGGGACGGGCTGCATGGCGACCACGGTAGTGGCCATCTTCTGCGCTGTTGAGAGCGACCGGCTCGCGGCCGCGACGGCGGCCCTGGTCTGCTACGGTATCGCTGGGCAGGAGGCGGCCCGCGCCGCTCGGGGGCCCGGATCTTTCAGGACGGCCCTCCTCGACTCCCTCTATGAGCTCAGCCCCGCCAAGGTCGAGGCCGAGGCGAGAGTCGCGCGGCTATGAAGATGACGGCCGATTATTCGTTGTACGTGGTGACGGATTCGCTTCTGTCGCGCGGAAGGACCTGTTTCGATATAGTCGCCGCGGCGATCCGCGGAGGCGCGACGATGGTGCAGTACCGCGAGAAGCGGGCGACGACCCGCGCCCTTCTCGCGGAAGCGCGGGCTTTGCTCGAGCTCTGCCGTTCGAAGGGCGTCCCCTTCATCGTCAACGACAGGGCCGACGTGGCTATCGCCGTCGACGCGGACGGGCTTCACGTCGGGCAGGAGGACATGCCCGCCGCCGTCGCCAGGCGCCTCCTCGGGAAGGGCAAGATACTCGGCGTATCGGCCGGAAACCTCGAGGAGGCGCGCCGGGCGGCCGCAGACGGGGCCGACTACGTGGGCGCGAGCCCGGTCTTCGCAACGCCGACGAAGCCCGATGCCGTTTCCCCAATGGGCATCGAGGGTCTCCGTTCGCTCGCAGGGGGAATCGGGATACCCGTCGTGGCTATCGGGGGGATCAACGCCGGCAACGCGGCCTCCGTCATCGCCGCCGGCGCGGCGGGCATCGCGGTAGTTTCGGCCATCGTCTCCGCGAATGACGTTGCGGCCGCGGCGCGCTCGTTGCGGGAAATCATCGATGGGGCGAGGATCGGAAAACCATGACGATCGACGAGCTCGGAGAATTCGGCCTTATCGAGAGGATACGGAGATGCCTTCCCGTGACGGGAGAGGACGTCGTCCTCGGCATCGGGGACGACGTCGCCGTTCTCCGCGGGGATGGAGAGAAGCTGTGGCTCGCGACCTGCGACGTACAGGTCGAGGGCATCCACTTCCTGCGGACGGCGATATCCCCGAGGGACCTCGGCCGCAAGGCTCTCGCGATAAACCTGAGCGATATCGCCGCCGCCGCGGGGAAGCCTCGATTCGCCCTCGTCTCCCTCGGGCTTCCGCGAGGCCTCGAGGTCGAATTCGTCGACGGGCTCTACGCCGGTCTCCGCGAGGAAGGGGAGCGTTTCGGAGTCGATATCGTCGGCGGGAACATCACGGGCACTCGCCAGGGGATATTCGTCGACATTTTCCTGCTGGGCACGGCGAACCGGGGCGAGGTGACCCTGCGCTCGGGCGCTCGGGTCGGCGACGCGATACTCGTCACCGGAAGCCTCGGGGACGCGGCGGCGGGCGTAACCCTCCTCCTCGACCCCAAGGCCTCGACCTCGCCGAGCTACGCCGCCCTCGCCGGCGCCAGGCGGGACAGGCCGAGCCCCCGCGTCCGCGAGGGAGCCCTTCTGGGCGCCACCCGCCTCGTCGGGGCGATGACGGACCTGAGCGACGGGCTCGCGGGGGATATCGGGCACATCTGCGAGAAAAGCGGCGTCGGGGCGAGGATCGTAGCTTCGACCCTTCCCGTTTCCGTCGAAAATCGGGCGCTCGCCTTCTCGACCGGCGGGGACGAATGGGCGCTCGCGCTTCACGGAGGCGAGGACTACGAGCTCCTCTTCACCGCGCGGGCCGCCGAGGCCCCCGGCCTGGCGGAGATGGTCCGCCGCGAAACGGGAACGCCCGTCGCGATCATCGGCGAGGTCCTCGCGGGGGGCCGGGAATCGGAGCTCGAGCTGCCCGACGGCCGGATCGTGGCGCTCGAGGCGCGGGGCTGGGACCATCTCGCGGCGGGGAAGGGGTAGGAGGAAACATGAAAACAGCGCTTACGATAGCCGGCTCGGATTCGGGCGGCGGAGCCGGGATACAAGCCGACCTCAAGACCTTCGCCGCCCATGCCGTGTTCGGCACGAGCGCAATCACTGCGCTGACCGCACAAAATACCCTCGGGGTACAGGGCGTCTTCGAGATTCCGGCCGACTTCGTCGGAAGGCAGATCGATTCGATCGCGCGCGACATCGGCGCCGACGCGGTCAAGATCGGAATGATCTTTAACGCCGAAATCATCGAGGTCGTGGCGGCGAAGATAGCCGAGTACTCGCTGCTGCCCCTCGTCCTCGACCCCGTGATGGTGGCGAAGGGGGGCGATTCCCTGCTGCGCGACGATGCTAAGGAGGCTCTTATCCGGATTCTCCTCCCCGCGGCGACGATCGTGACGCCCAACCTTCCGGAGGCCGAGGTCCTCTGCGGATTCGCAATATCCGGAATCGAAGACATGCATCGGGCGGCCCGGGCCATCCTCGCCCTCGGCCCGAAGGCCGTCGTCGTGAAGGGAGGCCATCTGGCAGACCGGCACGAGAGCGTCGACGTCTTCTTCGACGGGAAGGATTTCGTGGAGTTCACGGCCGTTCGCGTCAAATCGAAGAACACGCACGGGACGGGCTGTACCTTCTCTTCGGCGATCGCGGCTTCCCTAGCGCTGGGGCTTCCTCTCCGGGAGGCCGTCAAATCGGCCAAGGACTACGTCAGCCGCATCATCGCGGCGTCGGTCGATCTCGGCATAGGCCACGGCCACGGCCCCATGAATCACATGGTCTTGTAGTCAATCATGGCCACGCTTTTTTCACTTGGCGTGGTCATGGACACCCAGGATCGCGCGGCCCGAGGGGTCGGCCATCGCGGCCCAGGCCGAGTCCCAGCGGATGGCGGTGGGCGTCGAGCAGGCGATCGAGGGGCCGTCGGGCACGAGCTCCACGGCGCTGGGGTTCTTGAAGTGCTCCTCGAAGATCGTGCGGAACCAGTAGGCTTCCTTGGTGGGCGGCGTCTTGGACGGGAAGCGGTAGCGCGCGTTGGCCATCACCGAGTCGGAAATCTCCTTCTCGGCATAGGCCTTGATCGAGTCGATCCAGGAATAGCCCACTCCGTCGGAGAACTGCTCTTTCTGGCGCCAGAGGATCTCGTCGGGAATCCATCCGTCGAAGGCCTTGCGGAGGATGTATTTTTCCATCCGACCCTCGTCCTTCTTTATCATTTTGTATTTGGGATCGATGTTCATCGCGACGTCGAGGAACTCCGGGTCGAGGAAGGGCACGCGGGCTTCGACGCCCCAGGCGCACATGGCCTTGTTGGCGCGCAGGCAGTCGTAGAGGTGGAGCATCGATATCTTGCGCACGAGCTCCTCGTGGAATTCGGTGGGGTTCGGCGCCTTGTGGAAGTAGAGGTAGCCCCCGAATATCTCGTCGGCCCCCTCGCCCGAGAGGATCATCTTGATGCCCATGGACTTGATCGTGCGCGACATGAGATACATGGGCGTGCCCGCGCGGATAGTGGTGACGTCGAAGGTCTCGAGGTGGTAGATGACGTCGGGTATCGCGTCGAGGGCTTCCTGCACGGTGAAGACGATCTCGTGGTGTTGGCTGCTGATGTGGTCGGCGACCTTTTTGGCGAACTTCGTGTCGGGGGCGCCGGGCAGGCCCACCGAGAAGGAATGCATGCGCGGCCACCATGCGCGGTCGCGCTCGTCGGTCTCCACGCGCTTTTCGGCGTGCCTGGCCGCTATGGCCGCGACGATCGAGGAGTCGACGCCACCGGAGATGAGGAGGCCGTAGGGCACGTCGGACATGAGCTGCCGCTTCACCGAATCCTCGAGGGCCTGGCGCAGCTTGTCCAGGTCGGCCTCGCCCTTGGGAATCCTGCCCTCGACGGCCCAGGCGGGCTTGTACCACTTCACGAGCTTGCCCTCGCTCGCCCTGAAATAGTGCCCCGGGGGGAACACCTCGACCGTGGGGCAGATGTCGTACATCGCCTTCATCTCGGATGAGACGAAGAGATTGCCCTCCCCGTCGCGGCCCCAGTAGAGGGGGTTGATGCCGATGTGGTCGCGGGCGATGAAGAAGTCCCCGTCGCGGGGGTCGTAGATCACGAAGGCGAAGATGCCGTTGAGGAGCTTCACGAATTCCGGTCCGAGCTCGTCGTAGAGGTAGAGGAGGGGCTCGCAGTCGGACTCGGTCTGGAACTTGTGCGGCTTCTTGAGATTTTCGGTGCGGAGCTTCTTGTGATTGTATATCTCGCCGTTGACGGCAAGCACGCGTCCCGTATCCTGGTCGACGAGGGGCTGGGCCCCGTGGGTCACGTCGACGATGGCGAGGCGCTCATGGCAGATCACCGCGCGATTATCGGAATAGACACCGCTCCAGTCCGGGCCCCGGTGGCGCAGGCGCTTGACGTGGCTTATCGCCTGCTTGCGCAGCTCGATGGGGTCTCCCTTTATGTCGAGGACGGTGAAAATTCCGCACATGTTGCGACTCTCCTCTCGTAGAATTGAACGAGTATGATGGAAATATACGGCAATCTCAATACCCCGAATACAGCGCGAAGCCACGCGGATGTGGCTTCCGTCCAGGGCTGCCTTGAGGATGGCCGTGGGTGGGTCCTGTCATGGAAAAACACGGGAGCCCTCGGGACCGGGTCCCCGTGTTTTTCTATGACACCCACCGCGCTACGGGCGTCCGCGGGGATGCTCGGTGCTTAAGCCGAACTTCGACATTCATTTCCCGCAAGTGCTTGTGGCAGCATGACAATCCGATATACAGTGTGCGCATGTAGTGACGATGATTTCGATTGCCTGTGTTGCGGATACTTGATATGATC
>JBEKVO010000044.1:0-33542 GCA_049513895.1 Rectinemataceae bacterium
CGACGATGCTCAAGGAGGACATGGAGTTCATGGGTCCGGTGCGCATAAAGGACGTCGAGGAAGCCCAGCAGAAGATCGTATCCATCATCCGCCACCTCGAGGAGACCGGCGAGATCATCATCTCCAGGGGCGAGGGCGATGAGCTCGTACAATGATTCCGAGCTCATCGCCAGGCGTATCCTCGCCGGCGATGAGCTCGTTCAGTAATCATTCCCCGCCGTAGCCCAGTACATCCCTCTCGAGCGCGGTCTTGTATTCCAGCAGCTCCAGCAACAGCCCCCTCTCCCGCGCCGGGGTTTCCGGGCTCTCCAGGCGTTGGGAGATGACCTTTCCGTAGGTCGCGAGGTCGACCGTGCCGGGAAGGGGCGGCAGCTGCAGGCGGCCCGCGCAGAAGGCCCGCCATTTCGCCTTTTCACTCGCGCCCAAGGCTTCGGGAAAGTTGCGCGCATACAGGCGCCTGAGCATCTGCGCGGGCCTGTCGTCCGAAAATTTCATGCGGTACAGGGCGGGCTTGGCCGCGGCCGGACCCTCGGCCCCGATGCGCGAATGGACCGCCTCGAGGGCCCTCGCGTCGTCTTCCGAGAGGAAGCCGCCGGCGTATATCCTGAGCTCGGGATCGTCGCTCTCGGGCGGGGGATCCCGCATCTCGAAGACGGCCACCATCTTCTGCAGGAGCTCGCTCTCTTTCTTGATCATGGCGAGGTGCTCGAGGCATTCCGCGCGATCTATGCCGAGGCGAAGCGCCGCCTGATCGCTCAGGGTGCTCATGGGGGCGAGGAAGGGGCAGCGGTTGAGCCGTATGCGAGTGAGGGGTATCCGCTCCTCGTCGAGCTCGGCTTTCTTCGTGAAGACGCGCCCGCGCAGCTCCTCGACGCCGAGACCGACTATCGTGGACGGGTCGAAACGCAGGTCTATCGCGATGAGTTGGTTGCGGTTCTCGGGGTCGACGGCGATGGGAGCGACGAGGGTAGTGCAGCCCCTGGGCGAGGTGTAGCCGACGGCGGTATGCACGAGGGGCGTGCGATCGACGAGGTCCACGAGGGGCCGCAGGGAATCGCGGCCGCGGTGCGTCCAATACCAATCGTAGAGCTTGGGCTGACGGGCGCGCACGAGGCGCGCGAGGTCGATGGTCGCGAGCACGTCGTGCATCGCGTCGTGGGCGGCCTTGTGGGCGATGCCGTTCGCCCGCGCGAGGGCGACGAGGGTGAATATGGGTCTGCCGTTTTCGTCCTCGGGCCATACGATGCCCTCGGGCCGGAGGTCTCGGGCCGCGCGCATCAGATCGATGATGTCCCAGCGGCTGTTGCCGTTGCGCCACTCGCGCTCATAGGGGTCGAAGAGGTTGCGGTACAGGAGATTGCGCACGAACTCGTCGTCGAACTGGAGGGAGTTGAAGCCCGCCGTCGTCGTGCCGGGGGCGATCATCGCGGCGCGAAGGGCCCTGGCGAACTCGTAGTCGGGAAGCCCGGCCTCGGCGGCGTACTGCGGCGTTATCCCGTGGACGAGGCAGGACAGGGGATTCGGCAGGTAGTCCGGACTGGGCCGGCAGTACAGCAGGGCCTTCTCGCCGACCGCTTCCAGCCTCTCGTCGGTCCTAACCGCCGCGAATTGGGCGATGCGATCGTAGCGGGGCTCCAGGCCGAAGGTCTCGAGATCGTACCATAGGATAGATGGCGCCATGGCCCATGATAACATGCCGGGTGAATATAGGCAGGGTCCATACTCTCGGCCTTGAGCACTGCCCCTCGCGGAATTCCAATTCGCGAGAATTCGTAGTAGTATTGTCATATTGCGTACTACAAGGGGGACGCTATGGATGCCGCTATCACACATCCTCAATACATTACCGACAATGACGGCCATAAAACCGCCGTCATCATACCCATCGATGCCTATACCGAATTGCTTGAAGACCTATCCGATTTCGCGATCGTGGCCGAGCGCCGAAACGAAAAAACCATCTCTCATAAAAACTTACTTGAGTCACTGAAAGCCGATGGCCTCATATAGCATCGAGTGGAAATCGTCGGCAGCTAAAGAACTGCAGAAACTTTCTAAACCGGTAATCGCAAGGATCCTTCCAGCGATCGAGGCCTTAGCTGATACTCCTCGCCCCGACGGTGTCAGAAAACTGACGGGATCGGAAAACACGTATCGGATCCGCGTCGGTGAATACCGGGTCGTATACAACATTCTCGACCAGCGACTGGTCATCGAAATAATCAGAGTACGAGATCGCAAGGATGTCTATCGGTAGCTTCGTTCCATCGTCCGTATCAGATTGAAGAGGAGGCGGTTGACGGGCGTGGGCACGCCGGTCTCCTCTCCGAGGGCGATCACCACGCCGGCGAAGGCTTCGACCTCGGTCTTGCGCCCGGCCTCGACGTCCTGGAGCATCGAGGTCTTCGAGTCGGGCGAGAAGCCCTGGAGGGTCACGTACCACGAGACGAGGTCGGCCTCCGTGAGGCCCGTCCCCTTGGCGCGCGACACCGCGATGAGTTCGCGCATCGCACCCTCCATCGCCTCCTTGGCCTCGGGCAGCCGTTGGAACGTGCCGTAGGGCGCGCGTAGGACGGCGGAGACCTGGTTGATGCCGACGTTGATCATGAACTTGTACCAGAGGGACCGGACCATGTCCTCGGGCACCACGTAGCCGACGCCCGTCCTGTCGAAGAAAGCCGCTATGCGCGATACCCGCTCGCTCCAGGCGCCCTCCTCGTTGCGCGCGTCGCCGAAGTATATTTTGCCGGCGGCCGCGAAGCTCGTCGCGTTGCCCTCGCGCAGGGCGTCGATGCCGAGGATCATCGCGTAGGGGATTCTGGCTCGGCCGAAGGCGGCGGCCAGCTCGTCCTCGCTGGTGATGCCGTTGAGCAGGGAGAGGATGAGGGTCCTGTCTCCGACGAAAGGAGCCATATCGGAGATAGCACGCGCCAGATGGTGGCTCTTGACCGCCAGGATTACGAGGTCGGATTCCTCTCCCCGGGCCGGCGGGACGGCCGAGTCGACAAGCGGAAAATCCATGCGCTCGCCGTTGACGATCAATCCCTCGGCCCGGTAGCGCGACATGCGCGAAGGGTCGGCCAGAATACCGACGGACCCCGGTTCATTCTTGTGGATTACCGAAGCGACGGCGGCGCCGACGGCCCCCGCCCCAAGGATCAGGGCCGAACGTATCTCTCTCATGGTGCCCTCCACCCTATCCCATGGCCGCCGTCGATTCAAGCCGAAGGGAACGGGGGCTACTTGCCCCGCGCCGGTAAAAGAAAGGTAAAATGGGCGGGACAAGGGCGAGAAGTTTCGTCTTTCCCATGAAAAAAACTTCGCCCGCGAGTATCATAGAACCGTGAGACTCAAGCTGAAGTTCCCGAAACTAGGCGTACGGGCATCGATAGCCCTTATCGCCATCGCGATCGGTCTCGTCGGGTTTATCCAGTACAGTTGGTTCAGGCTCTCTGCCTCCGGAGAGATCGAGAACGCCTACCACAGCCTCAATGCGACGGTGATGCAGACGATGTCCAGGGAGTTCCAGCGTTTCGCGCCCCTCCTCGCCGACCTTCGCGCTCTGGCAGCGGGCAGTGGAACGTCCACTGCCGCTCTTGAACGGGCACTCGAGCGCGAATACGCCCTCTATGGCCCCACGGGGTCGGTACCGCGCCTACTATCCCTCGTTGGAGCCGTCTCACTCGCCGAACCCTCCTCGACGTCGATCCTCGAGCCCGATGGGACATGGAAACGCATCATCAGCCCATTCGCCCTTCCCCTGCCGGAGGCTGCGAAAAGGCGGCTTGCGAACGGCAGGCCCGTCGTCTGCGGCGGGGGAGAAGAATTCGGCAAAGACCGCCAGTTTATACTCGTACCCTCGGGATCGCGCGATATCGCGGTCATCGAGCTCGATACGAACGGATTCTTCGAGGCCTATACCAAGCCCGCCGTCGCCGCGGTTCTACCCGATTCCAAAATCGAATGGAGCAAAAGCACACGGAGCGGCGACAGGGACTCCTCGAGGCCGAGGGGTACAGCCCCCAGACGGACATTCAACCCGATCCGCGTCCTTTTGGGCGGAGCGTCGAAGGAAGGACGGACCTTCTCGATAGTAGTGCCCGCGACGATGGACGCATTCTTCATGCGGGGCTTGGGCTGGTTCAACGGCTGGTCGCCCGGCTCGGGCGGCGAGGGTTCGTTCCGTCCGCTTCAAAGGGGCGAAGGGCCGGACCCACGCGCCGCCATAACCACGAGAGCGGCAAATATCCTCGTCTCCCCGAATTCGGTGCTGGGCGCGATGGAGCGCCGTCTCGCCCTCAATTGGCTTTTCAGCGTCCTCATCCTTCTCGGTCTCGGCTTCGCCTTCGCTCAGGCGGTCATCCAGAATCACAAGCTCGCGATCGTACGGAAGCTCGAGCGCGAATTCGTCGCCTCAGTCACCCACGAGCTCCGTACGCCCGTCACCGCGATTCGCCTGGCGGCGGACAACCTGCGCCGCGGCCTTGTCGGGCAGGACCGCCAGGCGATCTACGGCAATATGATCCACGCCCAGTCTCTCCGGCTGGGCTCGATGATCGAGGAAGTCCTCCTTTTCTCCCAGGTCGAGGGCGGGACGGCGCAGCCTCCGGTGCTCGCGACCCTTCGCCCCGATGACCTCGTCCAGGAAATCCGCCCGCCCCTCGACGCGATCGCCCGCGCCGAGGGAATTCGCGTCGAATGGAACTTCGGCTCTCTACCGAAGGAGTTTCTCGGCGACGCCGAGACGCTCCGACTCGTCCTGTCCAATCTCGTCACCAACGCCCTCTACCACGCCTACCCCGGCCCGGAGAGAGGCGAGCTGCGCGTCATCGGCGCGGCATTCCTCCCCAAAGCGATCCGTTTTTTCGTCGAGGACGACGGGCGGGGAATAGCGAAGAAGGAAGCGGCCCTGGTATTCGATCCCTTCTACCGCGACGAGGCGGCCCGAGCTCGCCACGAGAAGGGTTCGGGGCTCGGGCTCTTCGTCGCGCGGCACAAGGCGCGGCTCCTCGGCGGCGACCTCAGGCTCGAGAGCCCCTACGAGCGGATGGACGGCTCGAGGCGTCCCGGCTGCCGCTTTACCCTCGAGCTTCCCTTCAAGGAGGCCGACGATGTTCGATAAGACGCGGGTGCTCGTCGTGGAGGATGATGCCGGCATCAGGATGACGCTCGAGGACATGCTCGTCGCCGAGGGCTGCGTGGTGGAGACGAGGTCCGATGGCCCCTCCGGCGAAAAGGCGGCCCGCTCGGGCGGCTTCGATATCGTCCTCCTCGACCTCATGCTCCCGGGCCGCGATGGCCTCGCCATCTGCCGCGACCTTCGCGATGCCGGTATCAAGACGCCCGTCATCATGCTCACCGCCCTCGGCGCCGACCTCGACGTGATAAAGGGCCTCAGGACGGGCGCCGACGACTACGTTCCCAAGCCCTTCGACGCGGGAGTCCTCATCGCAAGGATGGAGGCTCTGCTCCGCCGCGTCGCCGAGGCTCCGAATCGCCAGTCCGAAGCGGCCTCGTCGGCCGGTCCGAGCCTCGTCCGCTTCGGAGAGTTTATCCTCGACAGGCGCAAGGGCGAGCTCCTGCTCCGGGAGAAACCGGTGTCGCTCAACGCCCAGGAATACCGCCTCCTCGAATTCCTCGCGGCCAATCCCGACAGGGTAATCGGCCGTAAAGAGATACTGGACGTCGTATGGGGTTACGACTCGGAGACCACGACCCGGACCATAGACGTCCACGTCGCCAAGCTTCGAGCCCGCCTCGGCGAGTCGGAGCTGCCCAGGCATATACTCACGACGCGGGGCAGGGGCTACAAGTTCGTCTTGGGAAACGGCCCTTGAGCCGCGAACTCTGCCTTCGCTGCCGCAGGCCAAAAATATCCTGCCTCTGCCCGACCGAGCCTCCGATGAAGACGCGATCGCGCATCGTGCTCCTCATGCATCCTAAGGAGTACCGGCGCGAAAGGACCGGCACGGGGAGATTGGCCTGCCTTAACCTCGAGAACAGCGAGATCGTCCCGGGGCTCGCCTTCGACGAGCATCCGCGCGTTCGATCGCTCGTCGACGACCCCGCGAACCGCGCCGTCCTTCTCTACCCGAGCCCAGGAGCGACGAACCTGAGCGAGCCCGGCGAGGCAACCGCGGCCTTCGTCGATGGGCTCGGCGGCAGGCGCCTCGTGGTCTTTCTCGTCGACTCTACCTGGGCCTGCTCGAAGGCGGTCCTGCGCGCGAGCCCGGGACTCTCGATGCTGCCGCGCCTTCAGTTCAAGCCGCGCGAAAGGAGCCGTTGGGTCATCAAGCGCCAGCCCCGCGACTATTGCCTCTCCACGATCGAGGCCATCCACGAGCTTCTCGTCGCGCTCGAGGCGGCGGGACTCGAAGCCTACCCCGACAGGCACAGGCTCCTGGACGCCTTCGCGGCGATGCAGGACTATCAGATCGAGAGGGCGGAGGCGTCGGGCAGGGTCAGATTCGGATCGAATGCAGGGCGGCCATGAAGAAATACCTCGTCGTCGCCGGAAATATCGGCGCCGGGAAATCGACTCTCGTGGAGCTCCTCGCCGGGCGCCTCGGGTTTCGCCCTTACTACGAGCCGGTCGCCGAGAACCCCTACCTCGAGGACTTCTACGCGGACATGCCGGCATGGGCCTTTCATTCGCAGCTTTTCTTCCTGAGCTACCGCGTGCGCTCCCACAGGGCACTGATGGACGACCCGCACTCGGTGGTCCAGGACCGCTCCCTCTACGAGGACGCCGAGGTGTTCGCGCGCAACCTCTACGAGCGCGGCACGATGAGCGAACGCGATTGGGGGACCTACAGCGGCCTGTACAGGACGATGACCGGCCTCCTCCCCGCCCCCGACCTCGTCATCTATATCCGAGCGTCCGTCGAGACGCTGATGGAGCGCATCGCGATGCGGGGCCGCGGCTTCGAATCGGCCATCACCGGCGAGTACCTTCGGGATCTCAATAGGCTTTACGAGTCGTGGATCGAGGGTTTCGAGCTCGCGCCGGTACTGATCGTTCCGGGCGACAGGCTGGATTTCGTGGCCGAGTCGAGGGACCTCGCGGCGATCGTCGATACGGTCGAGGATCGCCTTCGGGACAAGCAGGGCGGACTGTTCCCCTTCGGGATGTAGTCAGGCGGCGGAGTTTGCCTAACATCCGCCCTTTCAGTAGTTTCTTATCCTGATCCAAGGAGGCAAAGCATGGCTACCATCACCCACAAAGGAAAAACCGTTCACACGGCCGGAGATCTGCCGAAGGTCGGCTCCAAGGCGCCCGACTTCAAGCTCACCAGGGGGGACCTCTCCGATGTTTCACTCGCAGACTTCGCGGGAAAGGTGAGGATACTCAATATCGTACCCAGCCTCGATACTTCGACCTGCGCCCTTTCGGCCAAGAAGTTCAACGAGGAGATCAAGAAGCTAGGCGGAGCGGTCGTCCTAAACATCAGTAGGGACCTGCCCTTCGCCCAGGCTCGATTCTGCAAGGCCGAGGGGGTCGACGCGGTAGTGCCCCTTTCCGAGCTGCGCGACCGAGCCTTCGGGGCGGCTTACGGAGTGGAGCTCAAGGACGGGCTTCTCGCCGGGCTTCTCTCGCGCGCCGTCGTCGTAGTGGACGAGTCGGGAACGGTCGTATACGCGCAGCAGGTGCCCGAGATAGCCACCGAGCCCGACTACGCCTCGGCAGTGGCGGCCGCGAAGAAGGCGCTCGGATAGCGAAGCCCTACCTGCGCCCGACGAGAGAGCGCGCCACTTTGGTACCGCCGCGGGATAGTTCGGCGACGGTCGAGATCGCCGCCGCCTCGGGGCCGAAGGGCGTCGTCTCGGGGCTTCCGCGCGCCGCCATCAGCTCATCGCCTTCGAGGGCTTCCGCGAGGAACTCGACCCTCAGCGCGGAGAGCTCGGGGCCGGGCGCGGAGAGCTCTGCCTTGCCGTCCGCGGCGTCCACGAGCCAGTTGAGGATGTGCGCGTTGTTCGCGTGGCCGTTGTGGTCGATGTGCCTTCCGCGGACGATTTGAGCGAAGGAGGGGATCGTGCCGACGGCCGCGGGTATGTCGAAAGCGAAGCCGCTCACGGGGTGCGGTTCGCCGGCATCGGGTGAATCCGAACCGAAGACGCTCTCCGGTCTAAGAGGACGCCGCGCCGCCAGATCGACGACGAGATATGCGTAGACCGCTCGGACGAGGCTCCTGCCGTCCGCGCCGCGCATGACGAAGTCGCGGAGCGCGAACAGCTTGCGCGTTTCGGCCGGCCACGTCGCAACCGAGACTCTCTCGCCTTCCCGCGGCAGCTCGTCCACGCGTAGATCCAGGCGGGACAGCATCCACGTCCGTCCTCGCTCGTCCATGGCCTCCATGCCGAAGCCGAGCTTCTCCGCGTTTATGCCCGCCGATTCCTGAAGGAAATTGGCGATGGCCAATGTCCCCAGCGGTCCGCCGTAGCCGCAATCGAATCCATGCACCTCGAAAACGAGGTCGGAGATACGCGTATCGCTCATCGCACGCCTCATTCCGTGGTCAGGAAGGAATGGGCCTCCTCCAGGCGATCGGGTATCTCGATGCCCTGGGGGCACTTGGGCAGGCACTCGCCGCATCGAACGCAGGCGTCCGCGCCCTTGCCTTCGGAAAGGAAGGCGTTCTTGTACCAGGCGCTCGTGCCCTTCCGCGTCTCGAACATCGAAGCCGCGTTGTACATGCCGAGCAGCTCGGGGATGGGCACTCCCGTCGGGCAGGGCTCGCAGTACCCGCAGCTCGTGCAGGGCACTCGCTCTCCCTCTTTGTATAGCCTGCGAGCCTCGTCGAGAGCGGCCGACTCCTCCCGCGTCAGGGAATTGGGCAGCGCGGCCGCGGCGACGGCGGCATTCTCCCATATCTGATTGACCGTGCCCATCCCGGAAAGGACGAGAGACACCTCTTGCCTGTCGAAGGCGAAGCGCAGGGCCCACTCGTAGGGCAGTCGCGGCAGCGGGAAGGAGCTCAGGGCCTTCTTGACCCGAGGCGGGGGCGATGCGAGGGCTCCGCCGCGGAGCGGTTCCATCACGATCACGCCGATCTCGCGTTCGGCCGCGTAGGCGATGCCTTCCTCGCCGGCCTGGAATGTCCTGTCCACGTAGTTATATTGGACCTGGCAGAATTCCCAACCGTCGTAGCCGTCGATTATCTCCTTGAACGAACCGAGGGAGTCGTGGAAGGAAAAACCCATGTGCCTGATCTTCCCTGCCGCCTTGGCGCGTTCGAGCGCCCGGAGCCCGCCCAGCTCCTTGACCTTCGCCCAGCGATCGCGGCCGAGGGCGTGGAGAAGATAGAAGTCTATGTGGTCGGTCTTGAGCCGTTCTAGCTGCTCGTCGAGGAAACGATCCCAATCCGCCTTTTCCTTGACCATCCACACGGGGCATTTTGTGGCGAGGTAGAAGCGGTCGCGTTTCCCCGAGCGTTCGAGAGCCGCCCCGAGGGAGACCTCGCTCTTCTGTCTGTGATAGACGTAGGCCGAGTCGAGGTAATTGATCCCCGCTTCCTCGGCCGCGGCGAGCATCGCGTCGAAGGCATCCGCGTCTATCGCCGCGTCGTCGCCGTCCAGAACGGGCAGGCGCATGCATCCAAAGCCGAGGGCGGATACTTCCAGGTCGTCGATGAGGGGAAATCGTCGGTATTGCATGCCGGATACTCTATAGCAAGAACAGGGCTTCGTGAAGCGCTCGGTGCCCCGCCGGGAGGCGGCGACGATACCGAACGCGGGCCATCTCGGCCACTGCGACAATCCCGAGTTCGTGGGACGGGTCAGCGCGACCGAGCCTTCCTGTCCGCCTTCGCGGCGACGAGCTCCCGCCTGAAGAGCTCGGCGTCATCACGCACGGAATCGAGTATCTCCTCGGCCTTTAAGAAATCGGCTGTCTTGAAGCCGCGGAGAGAGGGCCTGTGATACAATGAGATCCTGCTATCCTGGGCCCGCTGCTCCATGATCACTTTTCCCATAATAGAGAACGCGCCGAGGAGAGTCTCAACGGGGCCGAGAGCCTTGGAATCGCCTGACTCGGTACCGCCGCTCACGTCGACGGCGACGACGAAGTCCGCGAGGCCATCGAGGAGTTCGAAAGGAACGGGGTTCACGACCCCGCCGTCGACGAGGACGCGGCCGTCTAGCTCGTAGGGATGGAAGACGCCGGGAATCGAGATGCTGGCCCTAACCGCCTGCGCTATGTCCCCCGAGGAGAAAACGAACTGTTCCCCTTTCCAAAAGTCGGTAGCGACTACCCTTAAGGGGATAGGCAGGTCCTCGAAACGCTTTACCGGCAGGATCTCGCGCAGCCATTCCTCGATTTTCCTGCCCTTGATGCCCTGGAGGTCCTTGAGTGAGGGCGCATCGAGGAACCTTGGCAGGTCGCGGAGAGTGATGCCGGTGGCTAGGTCACGCAATTGCCTGCCGCCCATGCCTCCCGCGTAAAGCGCCCCCACGAGGGCGCCGATACTCGAGCCTGCGATAGCGCTTGTCTTTATGAGGAGCTGGTCGAGTACTTCGAGGAAGGCGATATGGGCGAGTCCACGCGCGCCGCCCGAGCCGAGGGCGAGGCCGATTTTCAGGCGAGGCCCCCGCGGAGATTCTCTCTCGCGAATCTCTCGAGCACGGCCCTTAACACGGGATCGGCTGCCGCGTCAGTCAGGATCGCCTCGAAATAGCCCGCGGGATCTCCGGTATCGAGCCGCGTTCCCGAAGCTCGCTTGAAAGCGACCTTGCCCGCGGCGATGAGCCTATCCAGTGCGTAGGCGTGGAAATACTCGCCTCCCGAGTGCTTGCCCCAGCCTTCCTCGACAAGGTCGAAGAATTCGGGCGTATAGAGGTAGCGCCCGATGGATACCTCGTGGCTGGGCTCCGTTCCCGCGGCTGGCTTCTCGACGAAGGAGATCACCGAGAGACCGTCGGGCGCCGGGCCCACGACGCCATAGCGGGACACGTCGCCCGGCTCGTAGATGGTCGCGAGGACGGACTTGCCCGTCTTCTCGTATTGGTCGATCAGCTGTCGAGCCAGGGGGGGAGTCCCGACGTGGAGGTCGTCGGGATAGGCCACGACGCAGGCCTCGCCGCCGAGGAAGGGCTTGGCCTGCAGAAGGGCGTGGCCGGTGCCGCGCATCTCGGTCTGCCGCACGAAGCTGATCTTTGCCCGGCATCGCTCGATCAAGGCGAGTTTATCGGCCCTGCCCTCGCGGCGAAAAACTTCCTCGAGCTCCATATCCCGATCGAAGTAGTCCTCGAGGGCCTTCTTGCGCCGCGAGGAGACGACGATGATCTCGTCGATGCCGGAGGCAAGGAACTCGTCGACGACGTAGGCGATCGAGGGCCTGGTCCCGACGGGCAGGAGTTCCTTGGGGACGGTCTTGGTGACGGGAAGGAAGCGAGTGCCGTAGCCGGCAGCGATGATGACGCCTTTCATGGCCGTTATCGTAGCGCGGCGCGGGAGATCACGGCAAGCCGCGCATGTCCGGGCCGCTCCTTTCGTCGCCCATGGCAAGCCTTTCAGATTCGCTCCGAAAGGAACCGATACTGAGTGATACGGAGGGGATATGGAGCAGGGCATCGGCGGCCGAACCGCGCTCGCGGTCATCACCGACAATCGTTTCGGCGACTCCGAACCGGAGCGTTCCATCCTCGAGGCCGCCGGAGTCGAGCTCGTGGTCGCGAAGTGCCGCAGCTCGGCCGAGGTCGCGGCGGCGGGTCGCGAGGCCGACGCCCTCCTCGTGAACATGGCCAAGGTCGACGCCGCGGCGATAGAGTCGCTCGAGCGCTGCCGCGTCATCGCGCGCTACGGCGTCGGTCTCGACAACATCGACCTCGATGCCGCCCGGCGCCGCGGCATCACCGTGGCCAACGTGCCCGGCTACTGCGACCACGAGGTCGCCGAGCACGCCCTCGGGCTCCTCCTCGCTTGCGCGCGCGCAATACCCCGCCGCGACAAATCGGTTCGAGAGGGCGCCTGGAACGTCGCCGCGACGGGGCGGCGGCTGGCCGGTTCGACATTCGGCATCCTGGGCTTCGGCGGCACCGGCAAGGCGCTTGCGCGCGCGGCTCTCGGCCTGGGCTTCCGGGAAATCCTCGTCTGGAGCCCGAGGATCAGCGCCGCGCGCGTCGAGGAGGCGGTCGGCGCGGCGGCCACGGCCCTTGGCACGACCGTCAGGCCCGCGAGCTTCGACGAAGTGTTCTCCGACTCCGATTGGGTATCGATACATCTCCCGCTCAAGCCCGAAACGCGCGGCATCGTGGGCGCTCGGGAACTCGGCATGATGAAGCGGGACGCGACCCTCATCAACATCTCGCGCGGGGCGGTGGTGGACGAAGAAGCCCTCACCGAGGCCCTCGCCGCCGGCGCCCTGGGCGGCGCGGGGCTCGACGTCTTCACCGCGGAACCCCTGCCTCAGGGCAGCCGGCTGCGCTCGCTGCCGCAAGTCGTGCTGACCGATCACTCGGCGTATGCCTCACGCGAATCGATTGCCGACCTGAGGCGTCGCACGGCCGAGAACGCGCTGGACGTGTTGCGAAGCCTAGGTTTGGCTATTCAATAGTCGTCCCATCCTCAGTTTCCCACCACGAGCATCGAAACCACTTTCCCGTCCTGATTCGATGCCTTTGCCGGATTGAGGGGGTCGGTCAGCGCCTCGCCGCGATAGACGAATGTATAGAAATGCCTGCCCGGCGTAAGATGCAGGTCGAGTTGATAGATGCCGGGGGAAGTCTCGGTCATTTCGTGAATAAAGGGATCCCAATTATCGAAATCTCCGCATACCGTCACCGACTCGCCGCTCGCCCCGCGGAACAGGAATCGGGCGGTACTTCCGTCCTCATCTAGAAGGCGATACAGGCCGAGGTGGAGATCGCTCAAATACGGTACATGGGCCACCGAGAGCTCGAGACCGGTCTCCGGATCCGCCCGTCTTATGGGATTGGTCGGATCGGTTATCCACACGCCGTCCACGATGATGCGGTATTCGAGGTCCTCGTTCCTTTTGAGGGGTATAGGGTAGGCCAGGACGAAAACACCCTGCCTATTGCGCTCATAAGGATGCAATGTCGCGAAGCCCTCGTGCGCGAAAGCTGCGGCGACGGATCGATAGGGCCCAAAGGACGACAAAACGAGTTCGCCCTCGATGGCCTCCGGTGCCTTAGCGGCCTTCATGCCCGCGAGTTCCAGATGGAGGGTAAGAGACTCGATGACGCGGCCCGAAGTCTTCACCTGGGCGAGCGTGGCGGCGCCCTCGGCGCCGAGGGGGAGCGCCATCACCGCTATCGCGGCTGAGGCAAGCATATATCGTATCGGAATCACGGCTACAATATCGGCGCGTGCCCGAGCCCAGCTCAAGCGTATTTCCTTCACAAAGCCGGGAATCGTCCGTTAATATAGACAAGGATACCCATGCCGCGGCTTCAGGACCTAGAAAGATTCAAGCGCGACCTCGCAGCCTTGTCCCACGAGGCCGATGTACTCGAGCGCTGGGGCGAAAAGCCCGAGGTAATTCCTCCCCCCGATGGTTCGCCCGCCGCGCCCGGCCAGACCGCGGCCGAAAAGCCCAACCCGCCGCCTCCCGAAACCCCAGTCGAAGACGAAGGTCTGCCCCCCGACTTCGCCGCGCTTCTCGACAATCTCCCCATCGATCACGAGGAGCCTGAGACTGGGTTCGGATCCGTCGACGAAGAACTCACGGACTTTCCGGAGGCCCCCGAAGGCAAAGAAGGCCCTCCGGAACCGAGCGCGATGCCCGACTTCGAAATCCCGGCCTTCCCCGCCGAGCCTTCCGAGACAGGAACCGGCGAAACCGGCGTCGCCGAAGGCGACCTAACGGATTTCGTGTTGCCCGATCTCGAAGAATCCGTCGAAGCGCCGCCTCGTGAGGCGGGCAGCCCCGAAGAGGAATCGCTCGAGCAGCCCGAAGAGACCGCCATCCCGGAAAGCGCCGAACCGACCGAGGATTTTTCGACCCCCGACGCGGGGCTTACATTCGAGAAAGCCAAGGCGCCCGAGGCAAGTTCAGCGTCCGAAGAGGGCTTAAGCCTGGGAGAGTCGGAGGTCGGCGGGGACGCCTTCGCGACTTTCAGCTTCGAGGAACCGGGCACGGGCTTGGGCGACTCCGGCTTCGGAGGTGCCGCGCCCGAAAGCGGGGCGGGACGCGACCTCGATACAGAAATAGCCTCCCTGAGCGAAGAGGCACCGGCAGCCGATACCTTCAAAATCGACCGAGACTGGGGCGACTTCGGCTCCCTCGGGGCTGGAGAAACGACCGAAGCGCCGTCGCGCCAGGCCCAGCCCAAGCCCGCCCCCGCTGCCAAGAGCGCGACCCCCAAGTCGCCCGAGGAAAAATTCAGGCCTGTCAACCTCAGCGAAGCACAGGTCGACAGGCTCCAAGACTCCCTGCTCTCCTTTCCGTTGAACCTGAGGGTGGCGATCGAGGACGTCCTTGCGAATGACCGGGGAAGCGAGGCTCAGCAGTCCAAGCTGGTTTGGGCCCTGGTTGACGGGGTCGGGGCCGAGGATATCGCCGAACTCGCCGGCCGCGTCCTCAAGCGCCGCATTCCGATTCCCAAAGGCCGGGAGAAGCGCACCGGCGCGGCCCTGGAGGCCCAGAAGGGCAGTCTGGCCTATGCCTTCGTCCACACCTTCCTTCCTGTAATAAGAATCGGCCTGCTTGTCCTCGCCGCCGCCGCCGCCCTCGGCTATCTCGGCTGGCGTTTCGTCTACGTGCCCCTGGCATCCGATTCGCTCTACCGCAGGGGCTATCAACACATCGCCGAGGATCGTTACCCCGAGGCCGAAACCGACTTCGCGAAGGCGACGGAAATGCGCGAGTTCATCAACTGGTATTACCGTTTCGCCGATGCCTACGCCGCCAAACGCCAATATATACTGGCCGAAAATAAGTACGCGGCCCTCATCGACGCGCATCCAAAGGAGAAAAAAGGCATCATCGCCTGGGCGCGCCTCGAGAAGGAGCAATTGAAATTCGAGGAGGCCGTCGAAGTCCTGAAGGGGGCTGCCCGGAGCGCGAATGGAAAGATCCCAACGGGGAAAACCGGCCTTCTGTCGTGGGACTACTTCAACGAGGGAGGACTCCTCCTCCTCGGGGACGTCTATCTCGACTGGGCCGAAGAGGCGCCGGCCAAGTACGAGGACGCCCGGCGAACCTACGCCTTCCTCATCGAGCACTACGGATACAAGGACCTTTATCTCGAGCGGATGCTACTGTACTTCATTCGCACCGATCGCCTGAGCGAAGTACTTCCGCTTAAGGCGCACTTCCTGGCGGACCCGGAGAGAACGGATCTCGACGCGGCAGTCCTCGCCGAGCTCGGCGGCTATCTCTTGGACAAAGATATTCTCGAGGACGTGCGCGCCATACTCCTGACCGCGGCAAAGAAAGACCCTGCCGAGCCCGAGGCGCACTACCATCTTGCCCGCTACTTCGGCCGCGCAGGGGATCCGACCGAAGAACGGAAATCCCTCGACAATGCCGTGCGCAGTTTTGCCGCGCTGCCCGGCCTTGGCGGCAGGCGCACGGGTATGTACATCGACAGCCTCATCTGGCGCGCCCGATTCCTCGCACAGGCGAAGGAATGGCTCAGCGCCGAGCGCGATTACGCGACCGCGGCCACCGAATACGAGAAGGCCCTCGAGCTCAGGCGCGTGAAGAGGGGCGGCCGTTTCGGCGAGGCATACGCAGGCCTCGCCGACGTCGCATATTGGCAGCGCGACGACCTGGTCTCGGCTCTCGCGCTTTACGGACAGGCGGCCGCCAATGGCTTCACCACCGCGGACACCAGCTACAAGCGGGGCAATATCCTCTATCGGACCGGCCGCTACGCGGAATCCCTCGAGCAGTTCTTCGAAGCGGGGGCGGGGAAGGCCATGAGCCCCTATTTGGCCTATGCCTTCGGCTCGGCCCTCTACGCCCGCAACGACCTCTTCTCCGCCGAGGCTTACTTCCGCAAGGCATCCGTGGCGATGGAGAGGGAACTCGCCGACGTCGGAGAGCCCGCGCCCCAGGAGCGCCCATCGGAGATCGAAATACTCAAGCTTTATTTGCAGTCGGAAAACAACCTCGGCGTCGCGCTCTACCGCTCCGCCGCCCGTTCCGGGGACGCCCGACGACGCAACGAGGCGATGACCGCCCTAACCCACTCCGTCCAGCTCTATGACCAACTGTCGCAAGCGCCGTCCGCGCTTGAAGGCCCGGAACCGAGGAACCTCGGGCTCGAGAACATGAACACCCTCCTCAAGACGGGGAAAAGCGAGAGCCTCCTCGTCTATTCCGAGATCGAAAAGGATATGCGGTATCCGAAAAGAGGATGAAACGGACCAATATTATAATGAAACACGACCTTTGATAGTCGTACTGTGTTCCAGCGCCGTAAAAGGAGAAGTATTTCCCGAATAGTATAATCTTTCATGAGACCAATAAAATGCCTTTCCATTCAGGATTTCTTTATCAATGAGAATAATGAGTATTTCTTGCTCGATTTCAGTAATAAAAGCGGCGCTATTTTTTTCTTCCCACGCTTGTTCAAGCATACCAAATAGTTTTATTACTTCTGTGTTCATCGCTTCCTTTTCTTTATTTTTCTCCGCCCGGCAAGCACAGTCGGGGTTTATGGAGAAGCCTTACAGTTCCGTCACCTTCTTCAACACATAATCAAAGTAGTGTTCGGTTACCTTGCCGGAATTCCAGGCAGATCGTAGGCTGGTTCTACTTTCAACCTTCCGTAACGCGGAAAGCAATCTGTTATTGAGTTCTTTCGAGGTTTCTCCTTCCAGATCTGCTTGGACGAAAAATTCTCCGTCTTTGCCATGAGTCATTTCTTTGATTTCAACCTCTTTGATACTACCCTTCCCGGCAATGAAATCCCTGAGAATGGAATGAACTCCATTGGGGTTGTCGGTACCGACTACGGCGATCAGATGGTAACGATTAGCAGACATGATCCCCCTCCTCTCCGAAAGTCGCGAAACAGCGAAACAAGATCTATAAGTTTTCTCCTTTCAATTTCTCAATAAAAAAAGGAGCGTACGTATGATCTTGGCTTATTATATGATCGATAAACCACACGGTAAGGAAATCAAGAACCTGTAGGGGATGAACTATCTTCCCATCGAGGTAATCTTGATTGAACAGCATTGCGATGAAACTGAATCGTCTATGCTCTACGGTATGTTCGAGAGTCAGGATGTACTTGAATTTAATGAAAAGATCTTCTTCAGTCTTAAAATGTATACGCGAATGTTCTATAAGTTCTCCAAGAAGCTCCTCTATCAAGGCTTTGTTTTCTCCGAGTTTCAATCCGTTATAAAGCTGATTGATGAGTTCGATGATTTTTTTATGCTGCTGGTCGATGGTGGTAATTCCGGTACTGAAATTGATGTCCCATTCCATTAGTGCCATCAGCGCTTCCTCCTTCTGATTATATTATACGCTATCAGCTGGTAGAATATAGGAAACTTTTCAGGGGTTGCCGAACGACATCGGGGGCTGCGATATCAGGGTAGAGATCGCCATTATTACATTCAGCTCAATATTACTAATTCTTTTCAGCATAAACAGAAGTCGATTGATGGGCGATACTGGATTTGAACCAGTGACTTCAAACGCTCAGCTTCGCTTCGCTATGACGCAGGGAAATTGATCGTATGGTTCGCCATGGGCGAACCCGTCTACCGTGTTAAGTCGTCAATGGCGCTGCGTGGAACGAAATGTCGATTGATGGGCGATACTGGATTTGAACCAGTGACTTCTACCGTGTGAAGGTAGCACTCTCCCACTGAGTTAATCGCCCATCAATCGACATCAGTTCCGGGAAGCTCGAACGGCAGACTCGACATGAAACTAGCATTCGAGGATAGGGCTGTCAAGGACCAGTACATGTCGCTAAGTATTAGAAATGGTTACAAGAAGTGTCAACATTATTATACGGTTTATTAAACTCTTGAAAAAACATGCACATAGATATATATTAAGAGCGTACTTATTATAGTTTAGGGTTTACCTAAAAGGTGGCATGATTACTGCTTCTACTAATTACCGGAAACACAAATGGAATATTTATCTGTAGCACCGGGCACGGTCAAACAACGAAGCTTACTCAGACTATCTGAAGAGATACGAATAGAGTTTCTCAGAAAAAGCATTCACCTCCTAATCGCATTCGTGCCAGGGATAGCCCAATTGAGCCTGGGCTTGGCGTTAGGCCTCCTTTCCGGAGGGGTCCTTTTTTACGCAGCTTGCGAGTGCCTGCGAATCGAAGGCTACCACATTCCGGTGATATCCAAGGTAACGACTCTCGCCGCCAGGAGACGCGATGGCGACCGATTTGTCCTCGGACCCGTGACCCTCGGCCTTGGGGCCCTCATGGCCCTCCTTCTCTATCCCAATCCGGCGGCCTCTATCGCCATCTACACCCTCGCCTTCGGCGACGGTCTCTCTAGCCTCGTCGGCAAAAGCTTCGGAAGCGTTCGCCTTCCCTTTACGGGCGGCAAGTCCCTGGAAGGCAGCCTAACCTGCCTCCTCGCAGTTTTCACGGCCTCCTTCGCCCTCACCGGCGACGCGCTACGGTCCCTCGCGGTAGCCATCTTCGCTACTCTCGTCGAGGCGGCGCCGACGAAGGACTTCGACAATATAATCCTCCCCGTAGCCGTCGGCGCCGCCGCGACGATTCTCTTCAAGTAGCATCCATTCTCGCTACACTCTCGACCATTGACACTACAATGGTTTCGCGGAACGCATCGCTATTCCAATTACTGGCAAGAGGTGAAACCAGTGGAACGAATCGAGTACAAGTGGATAGCGCTCAGCGTAACCACTATCGGGGCTCTGATGTCGGCGATCGACAGCACCATCGTCATCCTCGCCCTTCCTCAGATGATGAACAGGCTGCATGCCAACCTGGCCGAAATGATTTGGGTCATCATGGCCTACATCCTGGTCAGCACGGTCCTTCTGCTGACCTTCGGACGCATCGCCGATATGTTCGGCCGCGTTAAACTCTACAACCTCGGATTCGTGATTTTTACGGTCGGGTCGGCGCTCTGCGGCGTCTCACAGAATGCGGCACAGCTTGTCCTTTCCCGCGTCGTGCAGGGGGCGGGCGCCGCTCTCATGATGGTCAACAGCACGGCGATAATCACCGAGGTATTTCCTCCGCAGGAACGAGGGCGTGCCCTGGGCATCAATGGGATCACGTGGGCGATCGGTGGAATCGTCGGACCCCTGCTCGGCGGTTTCCTCCTCTCCCTCGCGAGCTGGCGCTGGATTTTCTACATCAACGTACCCATAGGAATACTTGGAAGCCTGTGGGGCTATTTCGCCCTCAAGGAGCTGTCGCATCGAAATCGCGGTGAGCGATTCGATGCATTCGGCGCGTTTACGTTCAGCGTCGGCCTCGTCTCCCTGCTATTCGCGCTTACGACGGGTATCGAGGCCGGGTGGGGCTCGTGGCCCATACTTTCCCTCTTCGTCTTTTCTGCCGCGATGTTCGCGGCCTTCTTCATTCGAGAAAGGCGGGTCGCCGCTCCGGTTCTCGACCTCTCGTTGTTCCACAACCGCATCTACGGCTTCTCGGTCGTCGCGGCCATGCTCCAGTCCCTGGCGATGTTCGCGATCAATTTCCTGATTACTTTCTACCTGCAGGTCGTTAGGGGCTACGATCCGCTGACGGCGGCGCTTCTCCTTATTCCCCTGTCGGCGGTTTCCGCCATCGTGGGCCCCCTGAGCGGCCATTTATCGGACCGCATCGGCGCTCGCTTACCCGCGACGATCGGATTGCTCCTGCAGGGCGCCGCGCTGCTGTGGTTTATCGCAGAGCTGTCTCCGACTACGTCCTATGGCGCCATCGCGGCAGGGCTTGTTATGGTAGGGATCGGAGGAGGGTTATTCTGGGCTCCGAATACGAGCGCCGCCATGAATGGAGCCCCAAAAAACCGTCTCGGCATCGCCTCTGCGGCTTTGGCGACCCTGCGGCAGACCGGAATGGTGACAAGCTTCGCCCTCTCCCTGGCCGTCGCCGCGGGAAGCCTCCCGCGCACCGTCATGATGCAACTCTTCGTCGGAACGAACGCAGCACTCGGGACGGGGCCGCGGCAGGCTTTCATCCTCGGCATGAAGCACGCCTTCGCCGTCTCCGTCGTGCTGTGCGTCATCGCGGCATGCATCTCCCTGGTTCGAGGCGCCGAAACGAAGCGGCCGGCTCATGTTTCGATTCCCTGAGTGATGCGACGCCTCTTATTGCCATAGGTAGTAGGCGTGGAGGCGGGACACGTAGAGCCAGGACCCCGCGACGAGAAGGACAAAGCCCCCGACTATCGCGAAGGGGTTCCATTGCGTCGTGATGAGACGGTGCCCGACCAGGAAAATGGCGGCTCCAAGCGAGACGAGGCGGTAAGAAGCCTCCCCGGTAGAATGCGCCGCATAGAGGTAGTCCGCTACGGTGACTACGGCCACGGCGAGGACGAGTATAGAGTTGATCTCCCCATATCCCGCCCGAAGCTCGAACGTAGCCGCGAAGGAACCGGTATTGACGGGCATGGCCGTCGCCAGGCCGAAGGAAATCGCGAGCACCACGGCCGCAACCGTTCCGAGCTTCTCGTTGCGGAAGCCGGCGGCATAGAGACCGGACGCAAAAAGCGAGAGGTAGCCCGCATAACGCGCGAAAAGAAGGGCTTTCGTGGCCGCGATCTCCCAGTAGACCGAGCTTCCGCCGGACGCCAGGTCGAAAACGGAGAGCCGCAGGACCTCCAGGCCGACCGAGAGCACCCAGAAAGAAAAGAAATAGATCTCCGCGGACACCGTCTTGCGGAAAGAGTACAGAATGAAGCCGAGGGCTAGGGCGGAGTAGAGGGCGCAGAGGCCGATGCCTCCCGCGGCCAGGTAATGCGACGAAAGGACAAGCGAGCCGAGACGGAAACTTCCCAAAGCCCCCGCTTTGACGAGGAAGGCGGGGCTCCTCTCCCCTCGCGACAACTGGAGGTATAAAGGAAAGAAAGCCATGAGGCTGGCGCATGCGCTGAGGAAAAGGCCCCAGTAGATTCGTCGTCGAGCTGCTATCGTCACGATTTCAGGATAATATGGGAATGGAGCATTTGAAAGGGCTGTCTCACGATCCGGCTCGTTTAGTGACTGCACCAGGCTCGAGCCGACGACTGCCAGTGAGCCGGGGTCTCGACGGCGCATGGGCCCCATTTATCTTAAGGCCCGTTCCGGCGTCGCCGATACTGAGGGCAGGAGCGCGCCATGAAGAAACGGAGCCTGTTCGCGGCGGCATTTTTCCTCACAACCCTCGTCCCGGCCTTCGCGGGTGACGTCGCCACTTTCGTGAACCTGGGATTTTCCTCCGATTCGACCTATTTCATGTTCGGCCAATACGGCATCGACCAGGCCGCCGGCAAGCCCTATGCCGAAACTTACATCGTCGACGACAGACACAACGACTTCGTCGAAAAAGGAACCGCACGAAAGATCTTCGATGCGGTCATCGAGCCGGGACAGGACCCATCGGGCGCCATGTTCGCACTCGTCGGCGAGGAACAGTCCCTCGTGAAGAAATACAAGATCGACCACTTGAGGCCGGGACGCCTGCTGTACGTCCTGATGGACGGGCAGGAACCCCCGTCAAGCCTCTCGTTCAGGGACTTCAAGACGGGATCGTCCTTCGAAGTATCCCTGAACCAGAGTTCTTCGGAGTCCAAGGGCAGCGTTTCTTCCTCCTTCGGCATCGCCCTTTCCTTCACGGCGAAAGAGGGCGCGGTAAAGCGCGTCGTGGGCGGCAACCCCGACATAAAGCGGCAAGGCGTGAAGGCATACGTGATCCGCAGGATCATCGCGGCGCCCGACGAGAAAACCCTGGTCTTCCTCATCGAAAAGCGAACGATCGACAAGGGCGACCCCGCCGTCCGCTACATGGTCGAGGCGCTCAAGCTGCCCTGACCATCGCATGACTTCAGCAGTTTGGCCCCGATCCCGGGGCGCCGATGGGCGCTCGAGGGGGAGGGGCTAGTTTTTTTCCTCATAGTCCCCCGCGAAATCCTGCACGCAGACTGTCCCGTATTGCGGATGCCGGCCGATGCCGATGCCCACTACCTTGAAAGATGGCTTGAAGATATTAGCCCGATGGCCGCGCGACTCCACCCCATCGTCGACGATGAGCTGAATGACGATGCCCCGCGCGTCGCCGGCTCCGTAGGCGATATTCTCGCCCGCTATCCCCAACCATTTTCCGTAACGGTTCATGCGGTCGAAGGGCGAGGAACCGTCGGCCCCGGAATGGCCCGTTGCTCCGCTCCTGCCCTGATCGACGGCCTGTGCCTTCGCGGCGGAAGACAGTCCCTTGGACGCGGTCAACGGGTCGAGGGCTGCCTGCCGCTCGAGATAGCCGATCGCCTCGTCCACGGCGCGCGTTCCCTCCTCGAGCTGGACCCCGATCTCCCCCGGCCGTTCGTACACGCCGTTGTGGATGAGAGCGCGGTACTCGCGCAGGAATTTTGCGTAGCCCTTCGGGTCAGTCCGAGCGAGATTGAGCTCGGCCACGACTCCCGACTCGACGGAACTCAGGTACGATGGCGCCGGCGACTCCGCATCGATCGACTGCGAGCCGGCCGCGACGATTGCGCGCCCTCCATATTCCAGTCGCAGCTTCTCGAGGGCGGCCAGAGCAGGCTTGGTAGTCGCCTGAAAGGAGCCGAAGGCGTAGAGGACAATGAGCCTATCGCCCGCGAGATCGAGGCGGCAAGAGGAGCCTGCGAGATCGAGGCTCTTGGGGCCGGGGGCTCGCAATTCCTCGAAGCCATAGTTTTCGAAGGCTATGGGCTGAGATTGGCTCGATATTTTGGTCGAGAGCCAGGCGAAACAAAAAATAATTATCGCAATGAAACGCGATGCTGATACACCGCGCATTCTTCTATACCTGGCGCTCATTTCTTTTTCTTGCCCTTTTTTTTCCCTTTCGTCCCGCTCTCGGCCCTTACCGGAACGGTGATAGTCGGCATCGCGGCTTCCGATGCGCCCGAATCCTCGTCAGCCCCCTCGGAGGGCTCCCGCGCGAGAGCGCCCGGATAGATCCGCGGCAGCCACTTCTGGCTGTCCATCGGCGGCCTGGCGTATTTGCCGGCCTTTTGCCGGGGAGGCAGCTCGATGGCCTCGGGCGTGAGGTCCTCGTAGGGGAGGCTCCTGAGCAGATGTGAGATCACGTTGAGCCTCGCACAGTATTTATCGTCCGCGTCCACGACGTGCCAGGGGCTGTCGGGGACGTCGGAAAACTCGAACATCTCATCCTTGGCGCGCGAATAGTCCACCCACTTCGAGCGGGCCGTCATGTCCATCGGCGAGAGCTTCCAGCGCTTGGCCGGGTCCTCGAGCCTGTCCTTGAACCGAGCTTCCTGAACCTCGTCGCTTACGCTGAACCAATACTTGAGGAGGTGTATCCCCGAACGGATGAGCATTCGCTCGAACTCGGGCACCGAGCGGGCGAACTCCCGGTACTCGGCATCGGCGCAGAAACCCATAACCCTCTCCACCCCCGCCCGGTTGTACCAGCTGCGGTCGAAAAAGACCATCTCGCCGCCCGCGGGGAGTTGCGCGACATAGCGCTGGAAATACCACTGCGTCTTTTCCTTTTCGGTGGGCACGGGGAGGGCCGCTATTCTCGCGGAACGCGGGTTTAAGCCCCCCGTTATGGCCTTGATGACCCCGCCCTTACCCGCCGCGTCGCGGCCCTCGAAGAGCGCCACCACCTTGAGCCCTTTGGCCTTCACCCACTCCTGCAGCTTTACGAGCTCGACGGTGAGCCTATCCAGCTCGTCGAGATAGTCCTTCTTCCTGATCGCCGATGAATCGCCCATGCTGGAAGCCTCCGGTACAAGTGTAGCTCAGGATGAGAACCGATGCACTAGCCGCTTTTTTCGGGGCTTCGCCATGGCGTCCCTCTCGTGCTATAAAAAGAAATGGCAAGCCAAGGGAGGGATAGTCCGCTCCACGCGGGCGCGGCATTCAGGGATGCCGCTACCGAGGCGGGCTTCCGCGCCTACGAACTCGACGGAGCCTCGCGGCATCTAAGGATCGCCCTGCCTGTCCTCGGCCTCCTTTTCGCCGCCTTCGCGGTCCCCGACCGGTTGGTCCTAGGCCTAGGCCAGAAATTCTGTATCGCGATCGCGGGACGGATATTCTTGCTCCTGGCCTGTCTCGCGGCCGTACTCCTCATGCGCCGAGAGAGACCGCTTGCCGCCCGCGAGAGGATCATCGGCGCGGTCACCCTGGTCGGCATAGCCTCCTTCGGGGCCGAGATCTACGCCTATCGCGACGCTAATTTCAACCTCCAGGCCATGAGCGTCCTCCTTATGATCTGCGCCGTATTCCTCTTGCCCAACCGTTTCTGGTTCTCCGTCCTGGCATCCCTCCTCCTTTCCTTCATAGGCGTTGCGAGCATGGAGGCGCGGCATCTGCCGCTCACGGCCACGGAGGTACCCGCCTATATCGTCGACTACTTCCTCATGACGGCCCTTTCCTCGGCGATCGGCCACAGGACGAGCCGCTCGCGACGGCTCGAGTACGCGTATGCGCGGGAGCTCGAGCGCCTGGCGCGCATCGATCCCCTGACGGGCGCGGGCAACCGGCGCGACTTCGAGGAAAAGTTGTCGGCTGCCCTCGCCCGCATCAGAAGGTACGGCGAGGAAGCCGCGGTGATCATGCTCGACCTCGACCGGTTCAAGGCCGTCAACGACAACTTCGGCCACGAACGAGGCGACGCCGTCCTCGTCGAGACGGCGCGCCGTCTGACCGCCGCGCTTCGCTCGACCGACAGCCTGTCGCGCTGGGGCGGCGAGGAGTTCGTGGTCCTGGCGCCGCGGACCGAGGCCGGGGCGGTCGAGCTCGCCGAGCGCCTCCGCACCGCCCTCGCCTCCATGCCTTTCGAGGAGGCGGGCACGGTCACGGCGAGCCTCGGCGTAACCCTCCTCGGAACCGGCGACGGGCCCGACTCCGCCGTCGCTCGCGCGGACAGGGCCCTCTACCGCGCGAAGGCCGCGGGACGTAACAGGATCGAGACGGAGTGCGAAGAGGTGCGCGATGAACGGCTATGAGAAGACTGTCAGGTCCCTATCCCATCGCTCCGGCCCGGTGCCGGTCGATTTCGGCTCGAACGCGGTCACGGGCATGCACGTTTCGGTCGTGGAGACGCTCCGCAGGCACCACGGCCTGGAGGATCGTCCGATGCGAGTCTGCGAGCCCTACCAGATGCTCGGCGAGATAGGACCTGAAGCAGGCGATCGACATAGACGTGGAAGGCGTCTACTCCGATACCGCCATTCGGTTCGCCTGCCGACGTCCGCCGCAAGGCGCTCGAACGCTGCGCGATACTGTCCGAGGGCGGCGGCTTCGTCTTCAACGCCATCTACAACATCCAGGCGAAAACCCCGGTTCCGAACGTCGTTGCCCTCGTCGCCGCCGCGCGGGAATTCAACGAGGAGCGGTGATCTCGGCTAATAACGCCAGCCCAAGCCGGCCGCGACAAGATCCAAGATAATTGCAGCCGCATAAGGTATGGCGGCGACGATGACCTTGCCCTTCTGAGACTTCCGAGAAATGCAGAATATCGCCCAGGCGAAAAACCAGAAGTAACCCAGGGCGATGATGAGCCATATTCCGCCGAAACTGAGGGTCCAGAAAGGATATTCCCAGGCGAGGAGGCCGCCGGCGTTGAGGCAGCATTCTACGACAACGCAGACGATGGAATAGAAAAGCCCGAAGAACCAAGCCTCGGGAAGACCGAGCACCCTGCTGCCGGGCTTATGCGAGAGGCTGTGATAGAAGATGAATCCCAGGATGGCGAACATGAACATTATTTCGATGTT
Source organism: Rectinemataceae bacterium (assembly GCA_049513895.1). Taxonomy (GTDB): domain Bacteria; phylum Spirochaetota; class Spirochaetia; order Treponematales; family Rectinemataceae; genus UBA1306. Next base: position 25,865 of record JBEKVO010000044.1, read on the forward strand.
CCATCCCACGGTCGTGCGCAGGGCGGTCGGGCCGGGGACGGTCCAGAGGGCTGAGCGCCCCGAAAGCGCGAGCACCCAGCCGTTCCAACTCTCATTGAAAAAGTCCGCCCCGAAGATGGCGACGGCCGCGAAGATCGGATTCCAGTCCCCTCCCTCGCGGGCTCGCTTGATCTCCATCGTGTATAGGTAGAATACGATGGCCAGTATCGGGATGACGTACCACTGGAGAGTCGAGAGATCCCTGAGCCCCATTAGAGCCTGTTGCGAAGCCTTCGTCATCGATGCCTCCTTGCGGACAGGGATTCAGTATATTCAGACTACACTCATCGCGAGAAGGGGAACATCGTGAAGTTGGTTTTATTCGTCATCGCGGGACTATTGATACTGACTGGCGGGGTTTGGTTTTTTCAGGGTATCGGTTTGCTTCCTGGAAGCGTCATGACGGGTCAGACCCGATGGGCCCTCTACGGAGGGCTGGCCTTTATCGCCGGCTGCGCCATGCTGGCGTTCGCCCTGTTCCGCAAGGCCGCCAAGCCGGGGAAATAGCGGCTTGGCGAACTAGCGGCGGGAACACGGTCACATATTGGCCTCGGCGGCCTCCGAGCCGATCAGCTCCAGTACTTTCACGGCCACCTGCTCGGGGCTGTCCACCGTAGGCACCCTCAAACCTGGGTCTCCAAAGGAGGGCCGCGCGTCGGCGGCGTTCTCGCCGAAACGGGTAGCGGTCATCCTGGGATGGAAGACGCTGACGACGATCTTATCCTTGGCCAGCTCGGTCCGAGCGGTGAAGGACAGGGCATTGAGCGTGTACTTGGTGGAAGCGTAGGCGCCGAGCGAGGGGAGAGTGCCTCCGCCAATGCCTTGCCGATGCCTTCCGATGCCCCAGTGACGATGACGACTTTGTCTTTGATGTTCATGGTAGGATGAAGATACTGCTCAAAGCGGGGAGGAGGTAGCAAGCCTGAGGTCAAGACGGCCGCGCGTGCCTAGGCTCGTATACGCCGAGCTTTCCGCCGCCGGGCAACGTCACTTTGGTGAGGAGACCCCACCGTTCATCCCGCACTGGACTGCAGTGGACCTCGTGCCGCCCCATCTCCGCCACAAAGGCCTTAATATCGTCGCAGATCAGATAGAATTCATGAAGGTCGTTCTTGTCGAAGGGATGCACGGCGAGCTCCGCCGGGGGTAGTCCGAAAATGAGCCATCCGTCGCCGACATCGACGTTCGTCAGCTTTAGTATGTCGCGAAAGAAGGCGCGATCGGCCTCGGGATTCGTGCTGTAAATAATCGAATGCGCACCGGTGATCATGACAGTACTCCTTGATGAATGCTTGACCGCCAAACCCCTCCAATCTATCCTAATATTGTCTACTATTAGAGGAATTCATTCTATCGCCAGCCGATCGCTTAGTCAGAGCAAGGAGGCTTTGTGCGGGTCTACCTCGATGCATGCTCGCTCAACCGTCCCTTCGATGATCAAAGCTCGCTCTTTATCTCGTTGCAAACACAGGCGAAGTTAGCCATACTAGAGAGCATCCGCGCGGGATCCCTCGAATTGGTTTGGTCCTACATTCTCGATTACGAGAATGAGGCCAATCCCTTCGAGGAGCGGCGCATGTACCTCGCTTCTTGGAGGTCCTTCGCGACCGAGGACGTAGTCGAGTCGGAGTCAATACTAACGTGGGCTGCCGAGTTGTCGAACAAGGGGCTGGGAGCGAAGGACGCTCTGCATCTGGCCTGCGCGAGAGAGGCCGGTTGCGCTTTCTTCATCACCGCCGATCGACATATACTGAAAGAAGGTTCATTCGGGCCATTGAGGATCGCGGATCCGGTTTCCTTTCTCACGGAAGGGGAGGCGTAGACATGGCGACCGACACCGAGCTCAAGCTGGAAGGAATGGCGGTGCTTATGGACCGACTCGGCATCGTCGAGGCCGAGCGCTTCATCGCCTTGCTCCAACGGGAAAAATTCGACTACACGAAGTGGCGAGAATCTTTATGGGAAGACAAGAACGTCCGTGAACTAAGCTCTGACGCGATGAAAAAAAGAAAGAGCGAAAAAGAGAGTCAACCTTGACTGGCTTCGGCATGCAACTTCAACCCTTTGGCGCGAGCAATATCGCCAAGCGCCTTGGCAATAAACGCAGCGTCTCCGTCGGCTTCCACAAGGCAGGCTTCGAGATATGCAGCCATTTCCTCAGGGGTCCTGAGGTGCTCGGTAACGTCCCAGCGCGTAGTAGCGGTTTTAGCCATATTCTTGCTCTCAAGGGTAGGTTTGTATTCCGCTTTCCGTGACCATTTCGGAGAAGCCTGAGCGATCGTGTTCGGGATAGATTAGGACGGGCTCCAGCCTGATATAGACTTCGCTTTCTTCCCGGGCGAGGTCATTTGCATAGAATCCGTAAAGCCAGACGGCTCGCCACCGGCAATCTGGAACGCGCAAACATCCCGAATCGCCTGGCCAAACTCAACGCCTTTTTTTTATCCATGAAAGGCAGGCCTCCGTCCGCGCTAACAACGATTCCCTAAAAAGCTATTTCCGTTTCTTCCATCGCTTTGGATTGCGGACGACTGCTTGGAGCACGGCATCTATAGAAAGAAGGAATTGATTACCGAGACCATTGACTCGCTGATCGTACCACGCGAAAGCGTCAGTCATCTCAACCTCGGCCTCAGGCCGAATAATCAGGTCATAATGCACGATCAGCCTGAATACGGTCCTTCACAATTGCCCATGGAGACCCTTCGGTAGGATTCTCGTGATAGGCATCGAGTCGGGCGTTCAATTCCTGTTCTTGAGCTTCGGAAAGGAAAATCTCTTCCGGTGCATCCACGATGCTATCCCAGATGTCCTCGACCAACATAATACGCTCCGATACGCTCAGCGTGAGAATGTCGGCTATGCTAATGGAGCTCATGCCAGGCCCTCCTGTCCAAGGTAATTCTACTGATGAATTGACTCGTTTTCAATCGGTCGCACTGTCGTCATAACTGGCTTAGGTCAATGCCTTCGAACCGATCGCGAGAGCGTTGGACTTACCCAAAATCGCTCCCATGCCCTCACCGAGGTAATCGGTGATAAAATCATTTTCTCCGCGAGCCGGATCATAGCCGTGATCGACAAGAGTCTTTTTGATTGCCGGATACTCCCTCGATAACTTGTAGATTTGGAGGGCCGAGGCTGAAAACGGTTAGTCGCATATGCGTTCCCTAAGACAGAGAATTCTACAACACACCCAGCCCCTAAAGATATCAACCACTTTCGGCTGGGTTATCAACCGTAGTCCAGCCTAAGATAAATATAGATAGAATAATGGCTTACCATTATTTCAACCGCTATTTTACCTTTTTTTCAACCTCTCTTTTCCACGAGTTCCCTGGCGAATAGACCCGTCCTTTCCCCCCATTGCTTCTTTACGAGGCGATTCTCTTCAACCCGATCGATATCCCTGCGAACGGTTGTGGGGGAGCCGCCACGGAACTCGCTTTTCATACAATTCCTAGAGGCGGTCACTCCGATCCGATTTAATTCGCGGCCACTGGCATCTCGTCCCACAGCCGACCTTCCAGCATCCTGCCTCGCTTCTTCTTGGCAACGCCGCCCCATTGTTTGAAAAAGAAGGGAATGCCAAGTATCAGGGCCTGCGCCTTGATCTCGAAGACCCAGGCTTCCTCCATAGGACGAGCGCCTGGGCCGGATTCGCCGCCCACGATAACCCAATCGATGCCTCTGAGGTCGACCTTGCCTAAGGGACCGATCAATGGCTCGAAGGACACAAACTTGCAGGGTGCCCTGGTCGACCGAAGGGCGTCGAGACGAGCGCAGGTTTCGCGATTTTCGACGGTGACGCCGAGCATCGCATTTGGCGGCCAATCGAGAAGGTGATCGATCGACTCGAGGCGCGAGGTGCGCTTGGTCAGAAGCTGGAAGCGATGCCACTCGGCCCTTCGGATTGTATCGACGATGGACGCGATAAAGGAGTCGGGTACTTCCTCATGGAAAAGATCGCTCATGGAATTGACGAAAATAGACCTGGGCCTGCGCCACCGCAAAGGAAGATCCACTATATCGGGATGGAGGGCGACGTCGAAGCCCTTCGCATATCGCGGCTGGCCCATCGCGCAGAGCCGCTTGGCCATTCGTTCGGCATAACAGTGGGCGCAGCCGTCGCTTATCTTGCTGCAGCCGGTCACCGGGTTCCAGCTGCATTCGGTCCATTCGATAGTCGTGGATGCCATGACTAATCCTTCAGGAGGTCCCGGTGCGCGCAGACGGTATTGGGCGCCGTACCGACTCATTAGTCGAGGACAATCGTTTTCACCACAAGGCGAATGCCCGCGAGGTTTAGGCGCCTCATCTGAGCCGACTGCGGAGGTATCCTGTTCCTGCCCGTCGCAAGCCAATACCAACGAGATTCCGGGAATTTGATCCCAACTAATAAATCTTTTAGCCATTGTTGTTTTTTGAGTACAAGATCGACTTCTCCGGATTCAGCCTTATGGGCTTCCACGTAGGCGATTCTGGGCTTTGCGCCGCCCAGCCATATGCTGTAATCCCAACGCGTTTCCTGCGGGAACTTTGCGCGCATCGACGAGTCGACATCGACGGAAGATACCACGGAATCGAGGTTGCCTCTTTTCCCTATGGATATGCGGGCCCTGTAATCGCTCTCTGCGATAGCCTCGAGCCCGGGCTTTACATCGCTTTCGAAGGGTGATCCTTCGAAAGGTCTCACGATCGATCGCCCTGTTTCGCCTTCGCACCGTAGGACGGGGCGCTCTCCGCCACGATCTCGCCGATAAGCGAGCTCTGCTCGGTCAAGCCGCCCCAGTCTGCCTCGTCCGTGATGCCCGCCGGATCCATTCCGGATATATCGATCGAAAACGTCTTCCCCTCTTCTACCGGCTTGAAGTAATGAACTCGGATGCTTTTCTTAAGTACGGAAGAAGCCATGTCTTCCTGGGTCTTTTTCTTAGTCTCGCCGAACAACCTGCAGAACGACGAGAGTGGATCGGAACTTTCGCCAATCAGGCTGAGCGCCCATGCGATCTCGAGTATCGCGGACGAGTGGGTCGAGAGGACTACTGAATAGCCCCGATAGAGAAGCTCCATCACGATATACATAAGCGAACGGATCGCACGCGGGTGAAGCCCCATCTCGGGCTCCTCGATGATGACCTGCTTGATCTTCTCGTCCTTGCCCTTCGCCGCCGAGGGCAAGAGGCGGTAGAGCCCGAGCATGAGGGGCGTGAATTCCCTCTGCCCCGCGGACCAAGTCGCCATGGGCAGGGATACTCCCGGAGATGGCTGAAGGACGAGGCGCTTGCGCGAGTGCTCCTTATCGAGGCTCAAGGTCGCATTTCTATACACACTTTGCGCAAGCGAGTCCTTGAGCGATTTCCGCAGGCTCTTCGGGTGCGGGAAGAGCCGCCCCGAAGAATCGCTTGCGTAAGCCTTATCCAGGTACTTGAAGAGCTCCTCGCTGAATTCGCGAACCACATAGGGAAAGGAAGCCTCATAGTTCTGGAAACGACGAGGCCAGCCATTGTCGAAGGTTGTGACCCGCTGGGCAGGGACATAGAAGACCGAATGCTCACGCTTTGCGACCGTCGTGGCCTTTATATTCTCATAGCTCAGCTTTTTATCGCCCACCTTGATGATCGTATCGTCCGTCCAGATTGAGGACATGCCTTCGCCCAAATAGTCGACAACGAAGGCCTCGCGTCCGCGAGAGGGATTGTAGGCGAAATCGAGCATCGTCCGCTTGATCGCGGGATATTCCTGCGCGAGCTTGAGCATTTGAAGCGCAATGCTCTTGCCCGTAGCCTGAGGTCCGACCAGTATCGAGAGGTCGCCGAGCTCCATATCGGCCTGTATGATGGGACCACAATTTTCCAGCAAAAAACGCATTATGGCTGCCTCCTTAAAAGCTATTACAGCTCGACTTGGGTTATCAACTTTGAGGCTTGGGGACCGACGAATAGTGTCAGGTCATAGAACTCGATATCGGCCTGACGGATTGGGCCGAGATTGGAAACGTTCAGTCGCATATGAGCCTCCTCAACAAAGCATAATACTCAAGTCCAAATACATACGACTGCAAAAAAAGGATTACGCCAATGTTTCTGCATCCCGGAGAACAGCTACTGCTTCAAATTCGGGCTCCCAGTGCAATATGGAAATATGGCGATCTTGAGAAATGACGATTGCGAGTGTTTCTTGATGGGTAGCGACGAATTTTGCCGTGGATTGATGTCGCGTCCCGCCTATTACCTCGAGGGATGAATTGATAGTTTCTCGTTTCCCTTCCTTAAGATAGTATTGATGTATCTGCGGCCTCACAGTCTCACCGACGTTTATTTTTGCGCCGAATCCAATGATCTTTGCCTCGGATGTGATAATGATTGCGCCATCTACTTCGGATAAGGCCGCAGCTGACCGCACGCTAAACTTCCAAGCAGGATTTGGCCTAGAAATGAGTTTTTGATTGGGTCCAGCCTGCACATCAGTCTGAGTCGAATCTTCCAAGAACGTGCCATCCTTCAATTTTCTACGTATGCTTTCAGGGATAGATGCGTCGGCATTTGCAAATCTGAATGGGAAAGGGCTGATTGACGTGGTCCAATTATCTGAACCAGCAGGAACGATAAGTATGGCGCCGCCATGGTCTAAAGCCAGAACCTCTTTGGCAAGATCAGCCATTGCAAGACATTCGTGCCACACCGCTAGTGTCTCGAGAAATTCAGTAGGTACGGATGGATGCTTTTTCAATCGATTTTGAAGGTAATTTGCAAGATCAATTCGACCTGCGCCACCAATAATAGGATTCTCTTGCCCATCAAGTATGGCAAATGGACTGAACGACCCAATGCTGACTCTGATGATTCCCGATCCCCAGATTTGGGCTATTATCGAGTCATGGAATGTGTCGCGCCCCTTACTGATGCCCCAAATTTGAAGCCCACTCGCGGATACGTTCACAGCGAGACATCCACCATCCGGTACCGCGGGAGCCAGTTTCACCACCTGCGCTTCGTTAAATGGAACTGCCTCGGAAAATGTGAAGGCATCGCCGGCTTCACCGATGTTTACAATTATAAGATTTACGCGTGTAGGTCGACCTTCATTATTTCGGAGGCTGGCCCAAAATGCTGTCTCAAAAAAAAAGGACAAGTACTCACAGTTTAGCGTCAGTCCTTCGGGAGTATCACCCGGCTTGTGAATATCAAGTCCGTGCAGATACTTTAGTTGATCATGAATCGAAACAATAATGGAGTCGTCGGGCTTGAAGATATTTCCCATTCTCTCCTCCAGGTTTGCTCGGGAAATAGGAAAGAAAGCAGCTCTAGAAAAGAACATCAAGCTACAAAAAGGACCCGCTATTGGGCCGCCATCATCTTCGTCGCTTTGGAATTTGACATCCAACCTGACTCAACTCTTCGCTTCGTTTGGGGAACCCTCCCCCCACACCCGCCCAAGTGTCCCTTGTATCTTCTTCTCAAACCGCTCGATCAGCTCCCGGTTAGCCGCGACCAGCTCCTGTTCGGCTTCGATCCCGACGACGATGGCGCGCTGCATAGAAATGTCGGCGAGGATTGGAATAGCATTCAGCGGAGGAATGGTTTGGGTGGTCCTAAATTGGGGGCATGGAGGTTCCTCATATTTTTTCAGTGATAAC
>JBEKVO010000045.1:0-32732 GCA_049513895.1 Rectinemataceae bacterium
GTCGATCCTGCGCTATTCTTCTTCATGACCACCCCCTTCGCATGTAGCTCTACGCTACGCATCACCCGATCGTAGCGCAACCTACGCATCTACGTTCGGGGTGGTCACTTCATTATGACTAGTGTCCTTCTCCCCGCGCCATCGCGCATCCGTGATCCATGAGCGGGGCCAGGAGGCCCGCGCAGAAACGCGCGGCCTTCTCGCTGCCGGGGAAATTGACGATGTACTGACTTCCGCGCATGCCCGCCTCGCCGCGGGAGAAGACGGCCGTGGGCGTCTGTTCCAGGGAGCGGGAGCGGAGGTACTCGGCTATGCCCGGAAGGAGACGGTCGCAGTACTCCCGTGTCGCTTCGGGGGTCAGGTCTCGGGGCGCGGGTCCCGTCCCTCCGGTCGTCAGTATCCATTCCGCGTCGGCATGCCGAGCAAAGGCCGCCAGTATCTTCTCGCGCTCGTCGCTCACGATCTCGCGCTCGATCGCGGAGCCGGGAATCGCGGCCAGGAGGATCTCCTCGATCGCGGGGCCCGAGCGGTCGGCGTAGATACCCTGCGATGCCCTATCCGATACGGTAACGACAGCGATCCGCATTGCCGGCCTCCCCCGCGCGAAGGACTCGCGCGAACACTCCCCGGCTGGGCATCACGCACTCGCCGACGAGGCGCTTGATTTCGCAGTCCGCGTGGCATTGCTTGCCGATCTTGGACAGCTCGAGCTCGGCCGTACCTATGTAGAGGCGAGTGCCCAGGGGCAGCTCGTGCAGGACTATTCCCTTCGTGGTGACGTTCTCGGCGAAGTCGCCGGGGACGAGAGCGGCCGCGCCGGGGGCCGCCTTTACGCAGGCTGCGGAGGCTCCCTCGATCTCCTCGATCGCGAGGAGGGAGACCTGACGGTCCTCGAGGAGGCCCGCGTGGGCGTCGCCCTCGACTCCCAGTCCGACGGCGAAGCGGGCCCTGGGTATCGGGCGCTTGCGCGTGCCCTTCTTTTCCGAAACGTTGAGCGAGACGATCTCGAATTCGCCTTCGCGCGCGATTGCCGCCATCTATGCCCCCTTTTTCGTTTTCTCGATCAGTCGGATGTCGCGCAGGACCATGCCTTTGTCCACCGCCTTGCACATGTCGTAGACCGTGAGGGCCGCGATCGAGACCGCCGTCAGGGCCTCCATCTCTATTCCCGTCTTGTCCGTGCACAGGGCGGTCGCTTCGATGGCCACGCCCAGGTCGTCCACGCTGAGCTCGACGGCGATCTGCTCTATCTCGATGTTGTGGCAGAGGGGTATCAGCTCGCTCGCCCGCTTCGCCCCCATGATGCCCGCGATGCGCGCTGCGGCCAGGACGTCGCCCTTCTGCAGGGCGTTGCGCCTGACGAGCAGGACGGTCGCCGGAGACATGTCGACGCGGCCCGCCGCCTTCGCCGTCCTGCGGACTCGCGGCTTGCCCGACACGTCCACCATTCGCGCGGCTCCCGCCCCGTCGACGTGGCTGAGCTCTTCCATGCCATCATCCTCCTATTTGAGCGACGGTGAGGTCGTCGCAGCACAGGCCCCGCGGGGGCTTCGCGAGAACCGCCCGCCGGATGCTGCCCTCGATATCGGCGAAATCCACCGGCACGCTTTCGGACCCGTGAAGGCAGGGCCGCAGGCCGCCGTCGGAGAGAAGCCGGAGCCTGTTGCAGCGGGAGCAGGAGGGAGGTCGGTCGTATTTCCCGCCGTCGCGCTTCTCTTCATCCAGGCGGTAGCGCGCGATGCTCTGAAAGCCCATGTCGTGACCGGCGGCCCAGGCGGCCACGGCCTTCAGGTCGCCCTCGCGACCCTCGAGGGCCACCGCGTTGAGTTTTACCCGCAGGCCCGCGTCGCGCGCCGCCAGGGCACCGTCCAGGGCATCCTGCAGGCGGCCACCCCGGGTGATTTCGGCGAATCGCTCCGGGTCGATAGTGTCGACGGACACGTTGACCGATCGTAATCCCCGCTTCGCGAGGTCCCGCGCGACGGGAGCCAGGAGGGTGCCGTTCGTGGTCATCGCCAACTCCCGTATGCCGGGAATGGCCGCGATGAGCGACACCAATTGCTCCACTCCCTTTCGAACCAGGGGCTCGCCTCCCGTCAGTCTCACCTTGTCGAAGCCCAAAAGGGCCGCGGCGGCGGCCACCTCGGCCATGCGCTCCAAAGAAAGGATGCGCTCGTGGGGCAGGCTGGCGATGCCCTCGGGGGGCATGCAGTAGGTGCAGCGGAGGTTGCAGCGGTCCGTCACCGAGATCCTGAGATAGTTTATTTCACGGCCGTACGAGTCGAGCATTCACGACGCTCCCTGTTTCAAGGCGCCCAACGCCGATTTCCATGGATACAAGGCAGTCCGCGTCCGCGAGGGCGCTGAGCATGGACGAACCCTTGTACGAGAGGGGTCGGAGGGCCGGAAGTCCGTCCGTACCGGACTCGAGCCGCGCGGGCAGGAACTCGAGACGATCGGTCTCCCTGCGCTCGAGGGTCGACGCGAGTCTCGCCCCGACGAATCGTGGATGCCAATCCAGGCCCACGCGGGCGGCGAGGTGGGGACGGACGAGGACCTCGAAGCCGACGAAGGTGGAGACGGGGTTTCCGGCGAGGCCGAAGGCGCTCGCGTCAGCGCGGCCGAAGGCGCTCGCATCAGCGCGGCCGAAGGCGCAGGTGCCGGCGCGCCGCGTCCCGAAAAAGACGGGCTTGCCGGGCCGCATGGCGAGACCGTGGAAGAGCTTCTCGACGCCAGCTCGCGCGAGGGCCCGGGGCACGTGGTCGAAATCGCCCATCGAGACGCCTCCCGAGACGATAAGGACATTACAGTCGGCGAGCGCTTCCTCGAAAGCCAGCGCGAGGGCATCCTCGTCGTCGAGGACTATACCCACGAACCTCGCATCGCATCCACAGGCCTGGGCTTGGGCAGTCAGCTGGGGGCCGTTGGAGTCGAAAATCGCGCCGGGCGAAAGGAGGGAGCCCGTCGCGACCAGCTCGTCGCCCGTGGAGACGACCGCGACGCGTGGCCGTTTGGCCACTACGATATCCTCGTAGCCGGAGGATGCCAGTATTCCGATGTCCTGGGGCCGCAGGACCCGCGGCGTGAGGAGAATATCCCCCTCCTTCTGGTTTTCGCCTCTGCGGATGACGTTGTCCCATTCCTCAGCGCGGGTGAAACGGACGAGCTCGGGGCTCCCAGGCGAATGTGGAAGGGTTTCAGTCCGCTCGACTCGCTGAACGGCGACAGTCCCCGGCGGGATCATGGCGCCCGTCATGATGCGCAGGCACTCGCCCGGCTTCAGCGGGGACGGAACGCCGCCCGCGCGAGCTGCGGCCAAACCCGCGACTCGCCAGGGGCCCCCGGGGGCGGGTAGGGGAGACCCGTGGGCGAATCCGTCCATCGCGGACTTGTCGAAGGGAGGTTGGTCGACCTTGGCGCGCGCCGTATTCGCCAGGACCCTTCCCAGGGCATCGCCGAGGCTAAGCTTTTCAAAGACGGGGGGCGGCGCCGCTTCCACCACGATGCGCAGAGCCTCATCCAGGCCGAGGGCCGTGCGGCCGTCTCCGATTTTAACGCTCATCGAACCGCTCCTTCCGCTATCTTACCGCCCTGGAGCTCTATCATCCTTGCGTCGAGAGCGCGGACGAGGGCCTCGTCGTGCGTGGCGAGGACTATCGTCGCTCCCGACTCGGCCTTCGCCCCGATCGCCTTCGCGATGAGCTCGCGCGAGAGAGCGTCCGCGGAAGCGGTGGGCTCGTCCAGGAGGAGCACGTCGCTCCCCGAGGCGATCGCACGGGCGAGGGCGACGCGCTGGGCCTCGCCGCCCGAGAGCGCCCGGTGCCCGCGGCGCCCGAAGCCGTCCAGCCCGAGGAGCCGCATCGCGGCGGCGGCATGGTCGGCGGCCGCCGAGGCCGGCAGGCCGCGCGACCTGGCCCCGAACTCGACGTTGTACGAAACCGATCCCGCCATGATATAGGGATGCTGGTGCAGGTAGACGATGCGGCGCGACAGGATGCCGATCGAGTGGAGGGGCAGGCCCCCGAAACGGACGATACCCTCGGTCGGCGAAAGGAGGGACGCGAGTATCTTGAGCAGGCTCGTCTTTCCCGAGCCGTTCGGGCCCATGAGGGCGAGTCGCTCTCCCTTGTCGATCTCGAGCGAGGGGATCGCCAGGACCTCGGCGCCGCCCAATAAAAGGGACAGACCCTCTATCGAATAGAGGCGCATCGCTAGGCCTCCCTCGGCGCCAAAGCGTGCACGGCCAGGTTCACCAACACGGCCAGGACCAATAGGACCAGGCCGAGGGCAGTCGCCCGCTCGAACTCGCCCTTCGACGCGTCGAGGGCTATGGCCGTCGTCATCGTACGGGTCAGGCCGCGGATATTCCCGCCCAGCATCATGCAGACGCCGACCTCTCCGGAGACGCGGCCGAAGGCGGCCACGAGGGCGGCCACCAAAACGGAACGGGCCTCCCGCGCCGTCGCCAGGAGCCTTCGCCATCGTCCGGCTCCCAGGGTGAGGAGGGTCTCGCGGAAGCGGGGATCGAGCTTGGCGAGCCCCACATAGACGAGGGAAGCGACGATGGGCATGGCGAGGAAGGTCTGGCCCATCACCACGCCCGGCGGGGCGTACATGAAGGAGAGGAATCCGAAGGGGCCCGAGCGCGAGATGAGCGAATAGACGAATAGGCCGACGACAACCGTGGGCAGGGCGGTCAATGCGTTCAGGAAGGCGGCGGCCGGTCTGCGCCGGCTCGGACGCGAGCCTGCCGCCGCGAATCCCGCGAGGACCCCCGGTGCGAAGGAAAATAGGGTGGAGAAAAAGGCGAATCCTATGCTCCGTCCGACGATGCCCCATGTCTCGCTTTCTCCCGCGAGGAGGAGTCTGAACGCTTCCCTCATTCGAGGAACTTCAATAAAGGTAGAAGCACTGCTCTCCGCCGATGGCGTAGGCTGCGATGAGGGCTCGACCCTCGCTTCCCGTAATCCAGTCGATCAGGGCCGTGGCGCCCGCGATATTGGTCGAAGGCCATTTGGCGGGGCTGACGCTGATGATGCCGTAGGGGTTGAAGAGGATCTTGTCGCCCTGGTTCAGGATGGCGAGGGAGGATCTGGCCTTCATCGAGAGCCAGGTGGCGCGATCGGCCAAGGTATAGCCGCCGATCTGCTCGGCCATCAGTATCGCCTGGGACATGCCCTGGCCAATCTCTTTGTACCAGGAAGCTCCCGTGGGCGCGAGGCCGGATGCCTTCCAGATGTCCTTTTCCTTGACGTCCGTCCCCGACTTGTCGCCCCGGGATACGAAGGGGACATGGGAAGCGAAGATAAAGGAGAAGGCCTCGACCGCCGATTTGGCCGCGGCGACCCGTGCGGGATCCGAAGCCGGGCCGAGCACGACGAAGTCGTTGTACATGACATCGCGCCGCTCGGCGCCGAAGCCCGACGCCATGAAGGCGTCCTCCAGGGCGCGGGCGTGGACCAGGACGACGTCGCAGTCGCCCTTTTCGCCAATTTTGAGCGAAGCCCCCGTGCCGACGGCCACGACATCGACCCTGTAGCCCGTCTTCTTCTCGAAGGCCGGCAGGATTGCGGCGAGAAGGCCGGATTGCTCGGTGCTCGTCGTGGTGGCCAGGCGGAGTCGCGGCATGGCGGGGCTCGCTGTGCCCTGCGCGCCGCCCGCGAGCGCGGCCGCGGCCATCAATGTGCCCGCAAGCGCGGCGATCCTGAAGACCTGTTTCATGGTTGCTCCTTTCCAAATACGGGAGGCGAGCGTTCCGGTCGTGTACCTGAACGCCTTAGCCGTTTCCAGCCTGCCTTCGGCGGCTTTCCGCGATGCGGAAATGCCGCCTCGACCGTTCGCCCTGGGCTTTCGGCACGTAGCGCCGCGACGCGATGCGCCGTCGCCCGTAGGCTCGCGGTTCGGAGTGTCGGAAGTCTATAGGAAGATGGAAAAATCCGCCAGTAGTTTCAGGAGAGAAGTATCTCCAGAACGAGGTTCGCCTCCATGGAAGCCGCGATGCCGACCCGCGGGGCCATGGGCGGGCTCTCGGGGCCGACTTCGCTCACGAGGTCGCCGACGAGCCAGAGGAGGCCCGAGCGGCGTACGCGGATATCCTCAGAGCGCCCGAAACCGGCAAGGCCGGAGGCGGAGACGAGAGGCGTTCCGGGCATTCGCGCGAGCACCGTCTCGATCATCATCGCCTTGGCCTCCGCGGTATCGAAGGCCTCGACGAGGACGTCGCAGCCCGTGAATATCCGAATAAGCGAGTCCGGGTCGAGGCGGAGGGCGTGGGCCTCGACGGACAGGACCGGATCGATGCGGCGGAGATTTTCGGTCAGGGCATCGACTTTGAGCGACCCGACCTGGTCCAGGAAAAAAAATTGCCGATCCAAATTGGCTTCGCTCACGCGGTCGAAATCGGCGATGACGAGGCGCCCGACGCCGGCTCGAGTCAGGGCCGCGGCGCAGTTGGACCCGAGCCCGCCCGCGCCGGCGATGCCGACTTTTTTCTCGGAAAGCCGTTTCCTGTATTCTTCTCGCGTCACGGCAGCCTCGTCTCTCCCATGAGGTAACGATCCACCTCGCGGGCCGCGCCCCGGCCTTCGGCTATCGCCCATACGACGAGGCTCTGTCCCCGTCTCATGTCGCCGGCGGCGAAGACGCCGGGCAGGCCCGTCGCGAAGGATCCGAAGCCGGCCTTCGCGTTGCCTCGTTCGTCGGCCTCGAGGCCGAAGGCCTCGAGCAAGCCCTCCTCGGGCCCGAGAAAACCCATCGCGATGAGTACGAGGCCGGCAGGGATGGTCCGCTCGCTGCCCGGCAGCTCCTGCGGGCCGAAGAGGCCCTTCGCGTCTTTTTTCCACTCGACGTCGACGATGACGACGCCGCTTACGCGGCCGTCCCGGTCCCCAAGGAATTTCTTCGCCGTTACCAGGAAGACGCGCGGGTCGGCGCCGAAAAGAGCCGCCGCCTCTTCCTGGCCGTAGTCGGTCTTGAGGACCTTGGGCCAGCGCGGCCAGGGATTGTCGGGGGCGCGCGATTCCGGCGGGCGGGGCAGAATCTCGAGCTGGGTCACCCTCCTAGCTCCCTGGCGGATGGCCGTGCCGACGCAGTCGGTGCCCGTGTCGCCGCCGCCGATTATCACGACCTCCCTGCCCTTGGCCGATATGAATTTACCGTCTATATGCCCTGAGTCGAGGAGGCTCTTCGTATTTGCAGTGAGGTATTCCATCGCGAAATGGAGGCCAGAGAGCCTGCGGCCCTCGATCGGGAGGTCGCGAGGCCTCGTCGATCCGCAGGCCAGGATCACCGCATCGTTCTTCGCTCGCAGATCCTCGGGCGGGAGATTCACGCCCACCTCGACGTCCGTGACGAATCGCACGCCCTCGGCGGCCATGAGGTCGACGCGGCGGGCCACGATTTTCTTGTCGAGCTTCATGTTCGGTATGCCATAAGTGAGGATTCCGCCGACGCGGTCGGCGCGCTCGTAGACGGTCACCTCGTGCCCCGCCTTGTTGAGCTGGTCGGCGCAGGCGAGGCCCGAGGGACCGGAACCTACGACCGCAACCCGTTTTCCCGTGCGCTTCTGGGGCAGGGAGGGCTCGATCCATTTTTCCTCCCAGCCTCGGTCGACGATGCTCACCTCGTTGTGCTTGATCGCGACCGCCGCTTTCGGTATCGCACCGAGGGTGCAGGCGCCCTCGCAGGGCGCGGGGCAGACGCGGCCGGTGAACTCCGGGAAATTGTTCGTGAGCCTCAGGCGCCGGAGGGCTTCGAGCCAGAGGCCTCGGTGCACGAGGTCGTTCCATTCGGGTATGAGGTTGTTGATGGGGCAACCCGACACCGCGCCATCGTAGAGAACCCCCGAGTGGCAGAATGGAGTGCCGCAGTCCATGCAGCGCGCGGCCTGGGTCCGAAACTCCTCCTTGAGCCCGAAGGAAGAGTGGAATTCGTCCCAGTCCTCGACGCGCTCGACCGGCGGCCGGTCGGGGGGGAGGGCGCGCTCGTATTCCATGAAACCGCTTGGATTGGCCATCATACTCTCCTAATTCCCGGATACTCGCGTCAGGTCGCGGTTGTTCTGCTCGAAGGCGGCCATCAGCGCCAGCTCGCCGCCGAGGCCATCTCGCGAGGCCTTGTCGATGGCGAGGATCATGCGCTTGTAGTCGCGCGGCATGACCTTCACGAAGCGCTTGACCGAGCCCGCCCAACCGGCGAGCATTCGCTTCGCCCGCGCGCTCCCCGTCGCCTTCGCGTGCCGCTCGATCAGCTCCCGCAGCCTCGCGATTTCAGACGGGTCGACGAGGTCCTCGAGATCCACCATCTCGTGGTTGACCCGCGAGGGGAAGTTGCCGTCGGAATCGTGCACGTAGGCGAGGCCGCCCGACATGCCCGCCCCGAAGTTGCGCCCCGTTCGCCCGAGCACGACGACCGTGCCGCCGGTCATGTACTCGCAGGCGTGGTCTCCCACTCCCTCGACGACGGCCGAGAGGCCCGAGTTGCGCACGCAGAAGCGCTCGCCCGCCATCCCGCAGACGTAAGCCTCGCCCGCCGTGGCCCCGTAAAAGCCCACGTTGCCGATGATGATGTTTTCCTCGGGCTTGAAGGGCGAGCTGGCCGGCGGATAGACGACTATCTTGCCGCCCGACAGGCCCTTGCCGATATGATCGTTCGAGTCGCCTTCGATGGTCAGCGTGACTCCGCGGGGGAGGAATGCGCCGAAGCTCTGGCCGGCCGAGCCCACGAACTTGAGTTTGATCGTGTCGTCGGGCAGTCCCTTGGCGCCATGGCGCTTGGTGATCTCGGCGCCGAGTATCGTGCCCACGACGCGGTTGACGTTTCGGATCGGTATCGTGACATTGACCTTGGCCCCGCGCTCGAGCGCGGGCTCGCAGAGGCCGAGGAGGACTCGCATGTCCAGCGAGTCGTCGAGGCTGTGGTCCTGCGCCTTCTGGCAGTACCGACCCCATCCGTTCGGCACCTGGGGCCGGTAGAAGATCTTCGAGTAATCGAGACCCTTCGTTTTGGGATTGCCCTTCGCGGCCTCCATGGATAGGAGGTCGGTCCTGCCCACCATGTCGACGAGCTTGCGTATCCCGAGGGCCGCCATGTGCTCGCGCAGGTCCTGCGCGATGAAGCGCATGAAATTCTCGATATATTCGGGCTTGCCCGTGAAATTTTTGCGGAGCTCGGGGTTCTGCGTGGCGATGCCCGCCGGACAGGTGTCGAGATTGCAGACTCGCATCATCACGCAACCGAGGACCACGAGGGGGGCCGTCGCGAAGCCGAATTCTTCGGCGCCGAGGAGGGCGGCTATCGCGACGTCGCGGCCGGTCATGAGCTTGCCGTCCGTCTCGACCGTGATGCGGGAGCGCAGGTTGTTGAGAAGCAGGGTCTGGTGGGTCTCCGCGAGGCCGAGCTCCCAGGGCAGGCCGGCGTGCCTGAGGGAGGTGCGGGGCGCGGCGCCGGTGCCGCCGTCGTAGCCCGAGATGAGGACGAGATCGGCCCGGGCCTTGGCGACCCCGGCCGCGATCGTGCCGACGCCCACTTCGGAGACGAGCTTCACCGATATCCGCGCCGCCGGGTTCGCGCATTTCAGGTCGTGTATGAGCTCCGAGAGGTCTTCGATGGAATAGATGTCGTGGTGGGGCGGGGGCGATATGAGGCCGACGCCCGGCGTCGACTTGCGGCACATGGCGACCCATGGGTAGACCTTGCGCCCGGGCAGCTGGCCTCCCTCGCCGGGCTTGGCGCCCTGGGCCATCTTTATCTGGATTTCCTTCGCGCTGACCAGGAACTCGCTCGTTACTCCGAAGCGGCCCGATGCGACCTGCTTGATCGCGCTGCAGCGCGAGTCCCCGTTCTGATCCGGCGCGAAGCGCTCGGGGTTCTCCCCGCCCTCGCCGGTGTTGCTCTTGCCTCCGAGGCGGTTCATCGCGATCGCCATCGTTTCGTGGGCCTCCTGACTGATGGAGCCGTAGGACATGGCGCCGGTTTTGAAGCGTTTCACGATGGACTCGACGTCCTCCACCTCGTCGATGGGGATGGACTTAGTGTCCTTGAACTTCATGAGGCCGCGCAGCGTGCACTGCCGCCTCGTCTGGTCGTCGATAAGTTCCGTATAGCGCTTGAAGGCCGCGTAGTCGCCTTCGCGGCAGGAACGCTGCAGCAGGTGAACCGACTCGGGGTTGTAGAGGTGGTACTCGCCGACCCTGCGCCACTGCCAATCGCCGCCCACGGGCAGCGTGCCGTAATCGGGCGCGCGCTCGTCGAAGGCGGCGGCGTGCCGTTCCTCGACCTCCTCCGCCAGCTCCTCCATCCCGATGCCCCCGACGCGCGAGGGAGTGCCGGTGAAGTACTTATCTACGAGTGCGCTCGAGAGCCCGACGGCCTCGAAAATCTGCGCGCCCTGGTAGCTCTGGACGGTGGAGATGCCCATTTTGGACATGACCTTGATCACGCCCTTGGTCACCGCCTTTTTATAGGTTTTCCCGGCCTTCTCGTGCGTAAGGTCGGGCAGGAGGCCGGTCTTGATCATGTCGTCGATGGCCTCGAACACGAGGTAGGGGTTTATCGCCGAGACGCCGTAGCCGATCAGCATCGCGAAGTGGTGGATTTCCCGGGGCTCGCCGGACTCGAGGACGATGCAGAGGCGAGTCCTCGTCTCGTTGCGGATGAGGTGGTGATGCAGGCCCGAGACGGCGAGGAGGGCCGGTATGGGGGCCTTGTCCCCGGAGACTCCCCGGTCCGAGAGGATGAGGATGTTCACGCCCTCGGCGAAGGCCTTGTCGGCCCGGGCGCAAACCTCGTCCATCGCCTTCTCGAGGGCCATGCCGGAACCGGCGGCGCGCCCGGCGCGGCCGTTCTTGCCCGGCTTGTAGGTGATGGGGATGGTCACCGCCTTGAAGCCCTCCCGCGTTATGTGGCGCAGCCTCTCGAGCTCATCGTTGTCGATGAAGGGGCTCGCGAGCTTGATCTGTCTGGCAGCGCCCGGGGTAGGGTGCACGAGGTCGCCCTCCGAGCCCATGAAGGTCTCGGGGCCGATGACGATCTCCTCGCGGATGGCGTCGATGGGCGGGTTGGTGACCTGGGCGAAGAGCTGCTTGAAATAATTGTAGAGGAGCTGGGGCTTGTCGGAGAGGACGGCGAGGGGCGTGTCGTTTCCCATCGAGCCGACGGGGTCGACGCCGTCGCGCACCATGGGGATCAGGACGAGTCTCTCGTCTTCGTAGGTGTAGCCGAAGGCCTTCTCGAGCCTCAGGACCGTTTCGTGGCTGGGCTCGGGCATGCGTGGGGGCGACGGGAGGTCCTCGAGCCTCACCATGTGCTCGTCGAGCCACTCGCGGTAGGGAAACTCGCAGGCGGCTCTCTCCTTGATCTCCTCGTCGTCGATTATCCTTCCTTCTTTGGTATCGATGAGGAGCATGCGGCCGGGCTGCAACCTCTCCTTGCGTATGATCCGGTCCGCCGGTATATCGAGGACTCCGACCTCCGAGGCGAGAATGACCGTATCGTCGAGCGTGACGTAGTAGCGCGCCGGCCGGAGGCCGTTGCGGTCGAGCACAGCGCCCACGCTCGAACCGTCGGTGAAGGCCATCGCGGCGGGTCCGTCCCAGGGCTCGATAAGGGTCGCGTGGTACTCGTAGAAGGCTTTTTTCTCGTCGCTCATCGACTCGTGGCCCGACCATGGTTCGGGGATCATCATCATCATCGCATGCGAGAGCGGGCGGCCGGTCAGGTAGAGGAACTCGAGGCAGTTGTCGAACATGGCCGAGTCGGAGCCCTTCGGGTTGATGATGGGCATGATGCTCGAGACGTCTGGCCCGAAGAGGTCGGTCCTGATCATGGACTCCCTCGCGTGCATCCAATTGACGTTGCCGCGCAGCGTGTTGATCTCGCCGTTGTGGATGAGGTAGCGATAGGGGTGGGCGCGTTCCCAACTCGGGAAGGTATTCGTGCTGAAGCGGGAATGCACGACGCTGAGGGCGGACTCGAATGAGGGATGGGAGAGGTCGAGATAGAAGGGCTCGACCTGCTCGGAGGTAAACATGCCTTTATAGACGATTGTCTTGCAGGAGAGGCTCGAGAAGTAGAAGTAGTCCGTCGCGCTCTCGTCCCTGTCCTCGATCGACTTTTCGGCGCGTTTGCGCACGACATAGAGCCTCCTTTCGAAGGCCATGTCGTCGGAGGCCAGGGTATAGGCGGCAGCGCCCGCCCCCCTGCCGATGAAGACCTGGCAGATATGGGGCATCACCGCGCGCGAGATGTTGCCGAGAGAGGAAACGTCGACGGGCACGTCTCTCCAGCCGAGGCAGGATAGTCCCTCCTCGAAAATCATTTTCTCGACGCGGCCCTTTACGATGGCTCTCGTGGAAGGATTGCGCGGCATGAAGACCATGCCGACGCCGTACTCCCCGGCTGCCTTCAGCTCTATCCCCGACTCGGGACAGACCTCGGAGAAGAAGCGGTGCGGGATCTGCGTGAGCACGCCCGCTCCATCGCCGGAGTTGCGTTCGTAGCCGGCGCCGCCTCGGTGACTCATGTTGTTCAGTATCGTGAGCGACTGGCTGACGATCTGATGGGACTTGCGTCCCTTGATGTTCACTACGAAGCCGATGCCGCAGGAATCATGTTCCGCCCGAGGATCGTACAGGCCCTGTTTGGGCGGCAGGCCGGCCTTTATCTGCTCGTCCATGTGGTATTGATCCATCATACCATCCTTAATGTGCTCCGAAATGTGAACATACTGACCAGTTTCGTGCTATTGCTCGAAACTGGAGAGTTCAGGCCTTCGGCCTGAACTGAAGGTCAAGAAACCATATTTATGCAAAAAAAGTCAAGTGACTGACGGTAAATCGCATATTTATGCGATTTACGTAGATAAATGGGATTAAATATGCAGATTTGACATTTATTGCCTTGTTCTTCTCCACAATGAACTGCCTGTGAGCTCGTTCAGGGAAAGTAGAAGTATCTTTTCTGCATGGAGGAATAAGCGAAAATGCCCTCGTATTTTGCGCAAATTCTTTAGCATGGCTTTCCAGCATAAGCGTTTACGGTATAGAGTGCCCTTTCCTGAACCGATAGTTGATGGAAGGGCTGAATAGTTTTTTGAAGGGAGCTAAGACGAAGGGGAGATGACCGTAGGCCAGAAAGCGAGCGTAAGCCTCCTAATAGCCGTCCTTCTCTTCGCGGGTTTTGCCGTGGCGGCCTTCTCGGGACTCTTCGACGTAGTCGAGTCGAGTTTCCGAAATCCCTCCTTGGTGCGGGGCATAGAAGCTTCACTGTCAAAGGTCGCCGAAGCCGAGAAGGGCTACCACGAGTCCAATATTGCGCGTTTCGGCTCGATCCTCGCGCAGAACTCCGTCCGAAGGAGCTTCCTGCCCAACCTGAGTTCCCAGGACGCCTTCGACAGGGCCAACATCCTCGGCAAACTCCAAGAAGAAACTGCCGGCCTCGCCGGGATACGCCTTATAGATTCGAACGGCAAGCACCTCCACTTCAGCACGATCCCCGGAGATATCCGCTCCAAGACCCAGCTCGAGACGGTCTACCGCAATTACGGCGAGAGCGGCGACCCGCCATACGATTCGCTGGCGGCCCTCGAGGGAACGAAGGGCATGGTTCGCATCGACCCGAGCGCCGGCCGATTCGTCTACTCCCTTCCATTTTCCGACAGCTACGGCATCTATCGAGGTACTGCGATATTCCAAGTCTCGGTGGATGCTCTGGTTTCCCTGCTCGTCAAGGACGGCCTGGCCCCGGTAGGCGAGAGTGCCATACCCGTGGGCGAGGGGGGACTCCTCCTTCGCGTGCCCGCGGCCTATCGTTCGGTCCTTTTGCCTCGCGTCGCTGAACTCTGGTCCTCCGGACTGGACGAGAAGCCTCTCCCCATCGCATCCTCCGGCGGCACGGGCGAATCCTTCGTCCTTTTCTCCAAAAAGGCTGAGGGAGCGGGTCGTGTGGGCTATATCATACCCGCAAGCGATTTCACCCTCCCGACGGCGATGAAGTGGATACTTCTCGCCTCCTTCTTCGCTACCGCCTATCTCCTGGCTTTCCTCCTTCTCAATATCAGGCAAGATCGCATGACGGTCCTTTCCGACAGGATCAAGCGATTCCAGATCAATCTCCTCGAAGAGTACTTCGAAAACAAGTCCGACCTCGATTTCGGCCGCTGGCGCCGCGAACTTGAAGGGAGACGGCCCGAGGTCAGAAAGGCTATCCGCACGAGCGTCGGCCGAATTCGCAAGAATCGCCAAGCCGAGGTGGACGAGCTCATCGACAAAAGCTGGAACGAGATACTCGAAGTACTCGGCAGCAAGGGCGAGAGCGAGCGCGGCTCTCTCGGTCTCAAGGAGATAGAGCGACTACTCGGCGAGGCGCTCAAAAGCGGCAGCTTCGTGCTTCCCGCCGGTACCGTCGTTAGTCGAGCTGAACCGGTGACCAAGCCCGCGATACCGGCTTCCCCATCCATCATCGAATCGCAGCCCTCCGTTGGCGAATCCATACAATCCACGTTCTCGCAGCCTCCGGCGTCGGAGCTTGTTGGAGAGGTCGAAGCAGTAGAAGAGGCCGAAGCCGTAGAAGAGGCCGAAGCCGTAGAAGAGGCTGAAGCCGTAGAAGAGGCCGAAGCCGTAGAAGAGGCTGAAGCCGTAGAAGAGGCTGAAGCCGTAGAAGAGGCTGAAGCCGTAGAACCGCAGTTCGCGGAAAGCGAACTCGTACAACCCGCTTCCTTACGGTCTCCGGCGCCCCTGGCGCCGGAAGAAGCTGAAGCGGTAGAAGAAGAGGCAGTAGAAGAGGCTGAAGCAGTAGAAGAGGCCGAAGCAGTAGAAGAGGCTGAAGCGGTAGAAGAGGCCGAGGCAGTAGAAGAGGCCGAGGCAGTAGAAGAAGCCGAAGCAGTAGAAGAGGCCGAGGCAGTAGAAGAGGCCGAGGCAGTAGAAGAAGCCGAAGCAGTAGAAGAAGCCGAGGCAGTAGAAGAGGCTGAAGCAGTAGAAGAGGCCGAAGCAGTAGAAGAAGCTGAAGCGGTAGAAGAGGCCGAGGCAGTAGAAGAAGCCGAAGCAGTAGAAGAAGCCGAGGCAGTAGAAGAAGCCGAGGCAGTAGAAGAAGCTGAAGCCGTAGAAGAGGCTGAAGCCGTAGAAGAGGCTGAAGCCGTAGAAGAGGCTGAAGCCGTAGAAGAATCCGAAGTTGTCGAACCGCAGTTTGCGGAAAGCAAACTCGTACAATCCGTTTCCTTACAGCCTAAACCGCTGGATGAATCTGAGTCTTTGGAGGATCTCGAAGCGGTCGAAGGGGACGAGGCCGAGGATAATTACGACAGGCGCTCGGTCTCGACTAAGGCATATGAGCTGTCGGCTCTGGAGTACGACGACATTCCCGTAATTCCTGAAACATCGGGGTTGGAGCTCGCGGACGATACGGATATGGCGGATATCGCGAATTTCATCGGATTCATAGACCTCGATGACGCGAGACGTGCTGAGGATCTCGATTTGCTGGAGGCCGATGACTCGGAAAATGTTTCGATTCCGAAACAAGCGGAAGATTTGGAAACACCCGAGGTTGTTATGTATCTCGAGCCTTCCGAAGTCTCCGAAGTCTCCGAGGTTTCCGAGGTTTCCGAGGTTTCCGAAGTCGCAGAAGTCGCAGAAGTCGCAGAGTTCTCCGAGGTCTCTGAAATCCCCGAAGTCTCCGAGGCCCCGTCCGTTTCCGAGGGGCCGCAGGAAGGCGGATCTGGATTCGAGCCCTTGGAGGAAGTCGAGTTTGAGCTTCTTCTCTCGTCGATTGACCTTTCCTCGCTCAAGCAATGGGAAACAGGACCCGCAGGTGCTTCCGAGGCCGATGCCACCCGCTCCGAGGCGACCGAGATACCAGAAAGTGTCACTGAAACGATGGACACTGTGGAAGAGGCTCCCGCGCGAAGCGTCGAGGAAAAACAAACCGATGACGATACGCTCGAGTCCCTCTCCGAGGAAGACGAGGAACTCGAATCTCTCGAGGCCTTGCCCGCCGCCGAAGAGGAGATTGCAGTCGAGCCGCAAGACGATGTCGGTATGCAAGCCATCGCCGACGATGGCACAGCGGTCGATTTGGGCATATACCTCGGACCCTGCATCCACTATCGCCCCTTCACCGCCTTCGAGCGCGCAGCCGTTTTCGAAGAGCTTCCCGTCGTCGGCGACGGGGAGCCTTGGTCGGAGCTGGAGTTCCTTGGCGACGAAGCCGAATACGGCGCTGGCGAGGAGGAGGAGAATTTCACGGCCGATGACGGCGGCATCATCGAATATCGAGACGGGGTCTTCAGGCTCAATGCCGAGCTCGGGGTCGCGGGCCCCAAATCGCCGGCTGGCTTTCCGGAAGATCCCGAGATGCGCGCCCTCGTCGATTCCGTCTTGAGCGGAAATCCCGAGTCCCAGTGACGTCTTGACCCGGGACGGGTTCAGCGTCTAGGGTGTTCGTCTGATGAAGGCACTGATATCTTTCGCGTCTTCCGCCGTCCTCGTGCTGTCGCTTTCCTTTGCCATAGTCTGGCCGCTCTGGAGCCTCGCGACGAAGGATCGCCCAACCTACACGGTTGCCGTCGGTGCGGCCTTTGCTCTCGCCTTCGTGCTTTCGATCGCTCGAGCCGTTCGTAGGGGCTACGCACGCGAGCGGATGCGCAGGCGTTCCTCGGCCCGCGCGCGGGCACGGCCCTCGGGCGAATGAACCTGTCGTCTCGAGCTCTCTGCCTGGTCCTCTTCGCATCGCTCCGTGCGGCGATCGGCGTCGCGCAGAGCACGACGGCGCAGGCCTATCCCCCTCTCGGATCGCTCGGTCCGGACGACCTTATCTACACGCAGCAGCAGGAGCAGTTGGCCCAATCCTACGCGGCCATTCAGAGCGGCAAGAGGCCGCCCGATCTCGTCATCTACTCCTATGTCGTACGCGCCCCGGTCGACCTCTTTTCCCTGGCCGCCCGGCTCAACCTGCCCTACGAGACGCTTGCCACGATGAACCGCCTGGATCGATCGCGGTCCTTCCTTCCCGGCGAGCTTGTCCTCGCGCCGAGCGCACCCGGAGTTTTTGCGCCCTTGGCGCCGGGCTCCGACCTGGACCTCCTTCTCTCGTATCGGGGGAAGGACTCGGGCAACATCGTGTCGATCAATGCGGGCGGAAAGGCGGTGAGCCTCCGTTTCTACCCGGGAGCCAGGTTCAGCCCCGAGGAGAGGGCCCTCTTCCTGGGACTGCTCTTCCGTTTCCCGCTGCCCTCGGGGATACTCACTTCGGGCTTCGGTCCGCGCGAGAGCCCGATCACGCACCACATGGTCTATCATTCGGGGATCGACCTGGCCGCGCCCATGGGAACCGAGGTCTACGCGGCGCGAGATGGCAGGGTCACGGACGCGGGCGTCAACGCCGTTCTCGGACAGTACATCGTGATAACGCACGATGGAAGCTGGTCGACGGTGTACGGCCACCTCTCGGCGAGGCGCGTCCGATTGAACGACAGAGTCGAATCGGGTATGATCATAGGGAACGTGGGGTCGACCGGCGAATCCACGGGCCCGCATCTGCATTTCGAGGTGCGCAGCCGCGGCGAGCCGCGCGATCCCGAACCGCTCATCCCACAGGGGAAAAAATGAACCACCCGCGATACCGCCGCGCAATCTTCGCTCGTGTTTGCATCCTCGCCTCCGCGCCGGCCTTCCTCGGAGCGCGCGTCGAGGCCGAGGAGCTGCGCGCCCTCGTCGCGGGCGTCGCGACGATATCGCCCGACAACGGCGAGGGCGCGTTTTTCGCCGTCGGCTTCGACCAGTCGGTGGCGGTGCTCCTGCCAAAGGACTCGCCCTTCGTACAAGGGATAGAAATCGAGATCAAATCGCCTCCCGCGGTCATCGCCGCTCCCGGGGGCTTCGCCTACGAGCTGTGGCGCAGGATCGATCCGTCGCCGGAAAAAAAGCGCTTCGCCTATTCGGGCGAGCGCATTATCATGCAGCCGCTGCCCGCCCGTGCGGGTTATGCGATACAGATACCCGTTCGCCCCGACCACTCCATCAAGCCGAGCCCCTACGCTACCCTGATCCCGACGATCGTGGAACAGAAGGATTTCCCCTTTCTTTTCAGGCTCGTGCCCATCTCCAAGGGAGTAAGCGCCGACGTGGAGTCCGCCAAGTTCAAGGTCCGGGTCAGGCCCCTGTTTACTGACGAAGGGGCCCTGTCCCTGAGACTCCGCTACCCCGAGGGCGCCTCGGAGCGTTATCCGCTCACGGTGACCGTCGACGACAGAAAGGTCGACCTTTCCGCGCCGCTCCTTCTCAAGATGGGCCCGCATAGGCTCGGCGTATCGTCCGAGGCCTACAGGGACGAGAGCCGAAGCTTCGCCGTCGAGCAGGGGAAGACGCTCGATCTCGTCGTGGAGCTTCAGGACACGACGCCGATCCTCGTCGTGGAGGCGCCCGATTCCGCCATCGTGACGCTTGACGGCGCCAGGATCGACCAGGCTGCCCATCCGACGATGACAGTCGAGCCTGGGGATCACAGCGCCTCGTGCCGCATCGGCGACTATACGCTGACGCGAAAATTCACCGCGTTCCGCGGCAAGACCTACAAGCTCGTCCTCGAGATCGACCTGCAGGTCCAGGAGGGTCCGGAGTGATACGCATATTTTCATGGAACGTCAACGGCATACGCGCCTGCGCGGGCAAGGGCCTCTTCGAGTGGCTCGCGTCCGAGAGCCCCGACGCCCTCTGTCTCCAGGAAACCAAGGCGAGTCCCGAGCAATTGACCTCCGAAATCCTGTCCCCGCCCGACGGGCGCGGCGGCTCCTATCACGCATACTGGGCATCGGCCAAGCGCCGCGGGTATTCGGGCGTCGCCCTGTTCTCCAAGCGCGAGCCGCGCTCGATCTCCTTCCTCGGGATGAGCGCCTACGACGAGGAGGGGAGGGCCCTGGTCGCCGACTTCGGCGACTATGTCCTCGTCTCCGCCTATTTCCCCAACAGCCAGGACGCGGGATCGCGGATCGGCTATAAAATCGGCTTCTGCGACGCGATCCTCGCGTTATGCGATGGCATAGTCGCCTCGGGCAGGCACGTCGTTGTGGCGGGCGATTATAACATAGCGCACAGGCCCATCGACCTCGCCAACCCCAAGGCCAACGAGGGCAACCCGGGTTATCTGCCAGAAGAGCGTTCCTGGATGGATAAATACCTCTCCGCCGGGTACGCGGATTCCTTCAGGCGCTTCAACGTCGAACCCGGGCAGTATACCTGGTGGACCTATAGAGTGCCCGGCGCGCGGGAGCGCAACATCGGCTGGAGGCTCGACTACCATTGCGTCGACGAGAGTTTTCTGCCCGCCGTACTGGGCGCGGCCATCCACCCCGCGGTCATGGGATCTGACCACTGCCCCGTGTCCATCGATCTGGACATGGAATAGGAGACCTTCGATGCGAATCCGCTACAACGCGCCCACCACGCTTACCTTTACCATCCTCTCGGGTTTAGTTCTCTTCCTCTCCTACACGTTCATGAAGAATCTCACGATGGATTGGTTCTCGACGCCGGCCCCTTTCCACTCGAACCGTTTCCAGGATTTCGTGAAACTCGTAAGCCACACCTTGGGCCATCAGGACATGGAGCACTACCTGTCCAACTTCGGTTTCATCCTCCTCCTCGGGCCCATTCTCGAGGCGAGCTACGGTTCCCTCTCCGTGCTCCTTATGATGTTCGTCACCGCATTGGTCACGGGACTCCTCCAGGTTTTCTTCTTCCCGAGCACGGTGCTCTTCGGCGCGAGCGGCATCGTCTTCATGATGATCCTCCTCGCCTCCTTCACCAACTTCAAGAAGGGAGAGATCCCCCTCACATTCATCCTCATCATGATCATCTACCTGGGCAGGGAAGTGTCGGACGCGTTAAAAATCACGCAGGGCTCCGCGAACAACATCTCGCATTTCGCCCACATAATAGGCGGTCTCGTCGGATCCTTTTTCGGCTTCCTGCGGCCTGCGAAACGCATCGCTGGCGGGGCGGCCGATTAGACCTTCAGGACAGGAGGTCCATCCTCGCGAAAACGTCGTCCAGGCCCTCATTTCCGATTAAGGCGCGCTTGTAGGGTGTGCCTGCGAGGGCGGAGGCCGGCCCCGCCTCGCGCTCGAGATAGCGCTTCTCCTTGCCTTCCTCGAACCAATAGGCGAGGGCTATGCGACCGTCCTCGATCTCGATGGCGGTGACGCCCTTCTTGCCGACCGCGCAGCCAGAATTGAAGAGGCAGGGGAGAAGAAGGTCGCTGCCGTAGAGGCTCCGACTCCGGCCCCTGCGCTTTTCCTTGCGGCCCAGGCTCCGGAACTCTTCTTTATAAAGCTCGACGGTTTCGGCTATCGCGGTCCTGCGCGCCTCGCCTGCGCCGCAATACTCGGCGCAGAGGCGGTCGATCTCGAAGCGAAGGCGGTCGTATTTGGAGAGAGACTCGAAGAGGGGCCTGTGCGTGTGGCCGATGACCGAGACGACGCCGGCCCGGCGGGAGAAGTCGTAAATTCGGCGCTCTATGCGATATCTGCGGCCCGAGTCTTTGGACGGGCTTCGGTTCCGGATCCCGAGGGTATGGAACACGTAGCGGACGACCGCGCCGCTCAAGTCGTTGTGATTGACGAGAAAACCCGATGCCTGGTGACCGTGGAAGGCGTAGAGAGTCCTCCTTCCCCAGCGGAGCCTCAGGCCCGGATACAGGGGATAGGGATAGCGGGCTTCTTCGAGAAGATCGTCGTCGTGGTTTCCATAAATTTTATATAATCGGCCCTCCCTGGCGAAACGGTCGAGGAGGGCGAATGCGCCGCGCCAGGCCGCGCGTATCTTCGGGAGCGGGAACTTCTGCAAGTCCTCGACGTCCCCGTTTAGAACGAGGATCGAGCCCCTCGCCAGATAATGGCTCTCGAGGACGGATGCGAGGAGCTCGCCGTTGCGCCGCAAGTCGTCGTTCGACGAGCCGTCGCCCATGTGGAGGTCGCTCAAGACGACTATCCGTGAGGCGCCCTCGAGGACGATCTCGGGCGCGGATCGCATCTGATCGAGGAGGCCGTCGGAGAACTGTTCGTCCGTCATCGCGCATAGGATGGCGGATGGGAAGGGGAATGTCCATCAGCCTTTGCATCGCCATGAATAACAAATAGGGAGGCAACCCTCGGCCTCTTGGTTTATACTGAGGAACTGGCACCCAGAATCCCTTTGTTATTATCTCTTTTTCATTCAATGAGATAGACGGCAAGTCTTTCAAAGATGTTCATTGTCGCTTCAGGTTATCCTGAAACCAGGACGCGAGTGCCTTCATCCTGTTGAAAAACGATTTTCGTTTAAATTTCTCGATGCCGAGGAAGGTGGGGGTCTTCGCCACCGTGATCCCGTAGAGAAGCACCTTGTCCGCCGTCGGCACGACGTAGAAGGTGGTTAGCAAGCCTTCGGGTTGGACGAGGGTAAGCAGGAAGAATTTCATCTGCGTCTTATTCGTAAGGACTACTTCGAATCTGTCGGCGCTTGATCCTATCCGCATCTCCGAGTAGACATCGCCTGTTTGCTCCTGCTTCTGGAACAGGAAATAGGTGGTCGATGGCGGAACGGCGACTTCCGAAGGATCGGGTATGGGACGAGGGTCGCTCAGCGATGCTACACGATAGGAGTCGAAGATGAAGGTCTCCATTTTTTTTAGTGATTCGGAGTAAACGAGAAGGCCTTTCATCGTCGAGAAGGAAGTGAAGCTCCGGAAGAACTTGAGGCTGCGTTCGGCGTCTCCCGAGGCCTTGGGGCTGTCCAGGACGAACCAGCACTCCCCTGAGATCGTGCTCGGCCTGGCCGCATAATCCGCGCGGATATCCGCCGAAAAGGGACTTTGCTGCCAGAGCTTCAAATCATCCAGGCTACCGCCCATATCGCCTACGCTTCCGCTCGCGAGCAGAGTCGTCCGAGCCTCGGTTGGAAGAAAGGCGAGATAGTCCGCCGCGCTTTGCTGGGCATGTGCGGAGACGCCTTGAGCGAGGACGACGGCGAGCAGTATCGTCACGCGCATTATACGGCGCCCCGAGCGAGCGCGACGACGAAAACCAGAGCGGCGAGGGCGAAGCGGTAGATCGCGAAGACCTTGAATGAATGCTTCTGCAGGAAGGAAAGAAGCAGCTTGATGCATAGGAATCCCGATATCGCGGCCGCTAGGAAGCCCAGGGGGAAGATGGACAGCTCGCTTCCTGTTATGGCACCGGCCTGCGCGCTTTTTATTAGGTGGTAGAGGCTCACCGAACCGGAACCCGCGATGATGGGCGCGGAGAGCAGGAACGAGAAACGCGCGGCCGAGGCGCGGTCGAGCCCAAGGGCGCGGCCGGCGGTTATTGTGGCGCCGGAGCGGGAGACGCCCGGGAAGATAGCGAGAGCCTGTGCCAAGCCGATGACGAGGGCGTCCTTGCGGCCCAGCGCGACTAGCTGGCGGGCATGTCCAACGCTGCGGTCGACGAACCATAAGAGAAAGCCGAGAAGGGCGATAGCCAGAGCCATGAGCATCATCGACAGTTGGGGTATTGGGGCGATGTGGAAGGATGTGGTTACCGTGCCTTCGAAGACAAGGCCGGCGAGGGCGCCTGGAATGGTGCCGAGCACGAGATACCAGGCCATGCGTCGGTCTTGGTCGTCACCTATTCGCCACTGGAAGATGGATTTGAACCAGGCGCCGATAAGTCGCACCCAATCCGTCCAGAAGAACACGATGACCGCCAAGAGCGTACCTAAGTGGAGGGCGACGTCAAAGGTCAGGCTATCCAGCGTCGGATCAGTCCAATTTAACAGCCAGGGAACGATGATCAGATGTGCGGAGCTCGAAACGGGGAGGAATTCGGTCAGCCCCTGGACGAAGCCCAGGACGATGGATTGAAGTGCCAGCATGAATTACGCCCCCGAGAGCCTGCAAGCTAACCCATATTACCCTGATTTCTATTGTTATGGAAATCCCACGTACCTAGGCGTTTATCGAAGGAGAAAGAGCATCCTCTCCTCAAGACTATGCAAACTGTCTCAGCATAGTGTTATTGACTTGTTACTAACAAATGGTATAGGCCAAACGGCCAAAGGATGTACTATACTGCGAGCATGAGCAGCCCGGATGACAGGCCAAATTTCTCGGAAAACGCAAAAGGGATACAAACGTTTGTAATCGATATCAATGTATTAATTACATAGTTTAATAAGGATAAAAACGAATATCGAATGCTTGTAGAAGGGCATAACTCTTGCGGGTGTAAGGATAATCTAGACAAAAATAAAAAATTAATCGAAGCCATCGGAAGAATCGATTTCAAAAATAGGAAACTAAAGAAACTTAGAAATCAGTATTTGAAAACGATATTTAGGGAAGTATAAATGTGCGATACTGGATAGCGGAGAACCTGTCGCAAAGTATCTTTATTTTCAGGGAAAGGGCTTTATGAATTAATAAGACGTAAAAACAACAATTTTGGGCATCTACTATAAAATCCAATGTTTATTATGCCAACCAACGAGTATAATTGGGAAAATAGGATTAAATCGCATAATAGAGAATCTGCACACAAAGTCGCAGACATTTTACGAATTAATCGAAAAATAGTGAATGTTATTTAACTGCATCTCAATATTTATTGGAATAATGAGTATCTTATGCTTATATGGAGGGTACTAAAATGACGAAAAATCTAATGAAAGTTGCGCCTTATGCAGTCGTGTATGCAGATGAGGAAAACCTCAAACTGGTAGCGGAGTTTGCAATCCCTGGAGCGCCGGCGGACACCGTCGATGTAAAAATCCTGGAAGATAGCATTCACCTAATCGCACCGGCGAGGGAAATCGAGTATGTTTCCTCACTAGCCTTGGGATGGCCGGTAAAACCGGAAAAGGCTGAAGCCATTTATGAACTCGGCTTACTCCGAATTGAAGTACCCTTCAAGGACCCGATGGAAGATGCCGTGAAGGTCGTCATCAAAACTGGTGACACAAAAAAGATCATCAAAACGGAATAATAGAAGTGACGTGACCGCGAGAGGGAAACTCGATGTGAGCATTCCTTTCGTGGGTCCCTCCAGCATCAAAGTTGGGATACTTGGGTAAGTATCGGCCCACTCGGAGGGAATTATGGCAAATTCAACAAAGACCATACTGCTTGTAGAAGATGAAGAAATTATTGCCCTTGAAAAGACTAAACAACTCGGACAAGCCGGATATAACGTTATTCATTCATTGACTGGCGAAGCGGCAATAGAGATAGTCAATACTAACCCTGGCGAAATTGACCTTATTCTCATGGATATTCAGCTTGGTGAAGGCATAGATGGCACAGAAACGGCACAACAAATTCTTCGGACAAACAAAATTCCAATCATTTTCCTTTCAGCTCATACGGAACCTGAAATCGTCCACAGAACTGAAAATATCACCAACTACGGATATATAGGAAAATTTTCTTCTTTTACAGTCCTTGAAGCTTCGATAAAAATGGCATTCAAGCTCTTTGATTTGACTAGACAGATAGACCTCAGTAACAGAGAAATTGAGGTAAAAAACCAAAAACTCCAAGTTAGTCTTGAAACTCTTCAGAAAACGCATGATAAGCTTGTTCTTTCTGAAGATAAATTCTCAAAGGCGTTTCATTTGAATCCCGAATCAATAATTATCAATCGTCTTATAGATGGAGTTTATCTTGATATCAATGAGGGTTTCACTCACATAATGGGTTATACGAGGGAAGATGTTATTGGTTATTCTTCCTTCCCAAGCGACTTGGGTGTTTGGGTTCATTCAGAAGACCGTGAAAAGCTTATTCAAGGACTAAATGAAAAAGGGGAAGTTATAAGTCTAGAAGCAGAATTCAGGAAAAAAGATGGGACAATTGCTATTGGTTTACTGTCGGCACATATAATAGAAATGAACGGTGAGAAGTGTATTATTTCTATTATGCGAGATATAACCGACCGTAAACATCAGGAGGTAGTTCTACGGCAAAGTGAACAAAAGTACCAGAATCTAGTTCAAAATATTAACGATGTCGTATTTTCACTTGATGTCAGCGGGAATATCACATTTATCAATGATGTTATTGAAAATGTTTCCGGTTACAGTGCAAGCGAAGTGATAGGCAGCTCCTTTACAAAATTCATTTACCCAGATGATCTTTCATCATTAGCAGAAGCCTTTGCTCAGAATTTATCAGGAATAAATGTGGGAGATTCTGAATATAGAGTAATGCCAAAATCTGGAGACATACGTCATGTGCGATCCTCAAGCAAGGTCGTATCAGAGAACGGTGTACCAATCGGCGTTACAGGCATTATTGTGGATATTACTGAACAAAAAAAAGCGAAAGAGGCACTGCAAGCAAAGCAGAGGCAACTGTCTGAGATCATCGATTTTCTGCCAGACGCCACTTTCGCCATCGACAAGGAAGGCCGTGTCATCATCTGGAACAAGGCCATTGAGAATATGACGGGCGTTCCTGCCGCGGAGATGATCGGTAAAAGCGATTATGCCTACGCAATACCTTTTTATGGAGAAGCGCGCCCGCAGTTGATAGATTTCGTTCTTAAGGACTTCGATGAGATCCCGAACCGATACTCCAAAATAATTCATGAAGATCGAACATTCAGTACGGAAGTATTTTGCAACGCCCTCTACAATAAAAGGGGCGCCTGGGTTTATGCAAAGAGCTCTCCGTTGCACGATACGGATGGCGACATTGTAGGAGCTATCGAGAGCATACGCGATATAAACGAACAAAAGCATGCCGAGGAGGCACTGAAAGAGAGTGAGGAAAAGTATCGTGGCATAACAGAGCAATCAGCAGATGGAATAGTGGTTTTAGATGCAAATGGAACAATTGTGGAGTGGAATAAAGCACAAGAAGAGATTGTGGGTTTGAGAAAAAATGAAGTTTTGGGTTTATCAGCCTTGAAAGTTATTTTTTGGCTTGTGCCTAACGATTTAATAATATGGGGGAATAGCCCTCAACTGCAAAAAATCATGAACGATTTTCTTCAGGGTAATACTAATACGTCAAATAAAACAATAGAACAGACAATTATTCTACCAGACGGCAGCACAAAGTATATCTCAGCACATTTTTTTGTTATTAAAAATAGCTCAGGGAATATGCTGGTTGGAATCTTCAATGATCGGACTGAACAGAAAAGGATGGAGAAGAATAAATTATTAGTAGATGAATATCTCCAACATACACAAAGATTGGAATCCCTTGGAGTATTGGCTGGAGGAATTGCTCATGATTTCAATAATATCCTTACGGGATTATTTGGCTTTACGGATTTGGCGAAAAGCAGAGTGAAAGATGAAGTAGTATCTGAGTATCTTTCGAATGTAATGGATAATATGGAAAGAGCCAAAGGACTCACTCAGCAATTACTGACATTTTCAAAAGGGGGGAATCCTGTAAAAAAAATTACTTCCATATCCTCATTAGTAAAAAGAACATGTGATTTTACAATTCATGGAACAAATATAAAACTTCAATCATCATTTCCTGGAAATCTATGGCATTGCAATGTCGACAAGGAACAAATAGAGCAGGTAATTCAAAATTTAATGATCAATGCGATACAGGCAATGCCTAATGGTGGAGTAATTGAAGTAAATACACGAAATCTAACTTTGAAAGAAAATGAGCATCCCACCCTGAAAACTGGTAATTATGTTATTATTTCCATCAAAGATCATGGAATCGGAATTCAGCAAGAAATGCTTTCTAAAATCTTTGATCCCTTCTTTACAACGAAGGAACAGGGACATGGATTGGGACTTGCGATTTCGCATTCAATAATAACCAAACACGATGGAGCAATAAACGTTGCTTCCGAATTTGGAAAAGGAACACTATTTACTATTTATTTGCCAGCTTCAGATGAATATCTAATGGAAAGTGCTGAAAACGCAGTAAACCTGCATGTAGGCGTGGGCAAAATTCTCGTAATGGATGATAACGAACAAGTTCAAAAACTTATATCTCTTATGCTTCAGTCGTTTGGCTATTCGGTGATTGCCAAATCAAACGGCAAAGATGCTATCGCTTGTTTCAAGGAAGACTTTGAAACGATAAAGACCTTTACGGCTGTAATACTTGACCTTACTGTTCAAGGGGAACTTGGGGGGAAAGAGGTTGTCGAAAACTTGAGAAAGATGGACAAGCAAATACCTATATTTGTAGCAAGCGGATATGCTGAAGATCAGATAGTCGCACACCCACAGGATTTTGGCTTCACTGCTAGTATCAAAAAACCCTTCAGCAGAGTTGAGTTGATGGAAGTGTTGGGGAAATACATGAAATAATAGCTATATAATACATACTTTTAATTGATTATTACAAAAACACAAAGGAAATATTCTAATAAGATACTGAAAACGGCTCACAGGAAAAACATGGGTCTTAACGAAAGTAAAGTTTGCTGCTCTAAAAGAGCTTTCGCTACTGGAATCTTGGTTCCTACCTGCACATGAATGAAAGCTTTTTCGATTGTTCTGATTAACCCTAACGTTCTGAGGAAAATGTACCTAAATGCCCCAAAGAATAAAATAAGGCCCAACCATTACAGCCGGGCTTTATCTATCACTTATTCAGAATCTTCAATATCTCTTCAGCATCTTCAGAATGACGATAGGCGTCTTCCATCCGAGCTATTGACTTTGGCCGTCGACCTTGAACCTGTATCTTGGCTATGCCCTGCTGTTTCTGTTCCACAAAATCCTCAACTTCCTTCAATGTGAAGGGCTTCAATCCAGGGATCTTCCCGGAAGACTTCTTAAGCCCAGTGCCACGAGACTTAGGATCTGACTCTATCGATTCATTGAAGAGACCTTTATACTGAGCCTTGATCGATTCGGCTTCCTTAATGAGGCCGTCATACTGCCTTTTGAGGTCAGATTTAGCACCTTTTTTGGCTTCCTCATACTGGGACTGAATCCTTAAGAGGTCGGCAAAACTACCTTTGGCCTTTTGAGGACCTCTAGTCTTTTTAATCTTGACCTCTACGGGGGCTTTAATTTCAGGAGCTTTCGGAGTTTTGATGAAAATGGCTTTAGGCTTGTTACCAAATCCCTTTGCGACTTTTGATTCTGTTTTTGCCTTTGGCTTTGATACCTTTGCTTTAGGGGCTTTCTTGGTTTCGGACATTCTTCTGTTCCTCCTATTGTGGTTTTTCAGCACTCTCAATGAGTCACCATAAGTCTATCTCATCTTTAGACGGAAGTATAGATAGTATCTCATCTGTCCTTTAGAAAAAAGTTACTGTTTTGACATTTGAAGAAAGCGATGCCCATTAGGATTTTTTTGCAAAACTAAAAAACTGTACATTCTTGTTTTTGCATAAACCATTTCTTAAACTTTATCCATGACTGACCTCCATATAGGAACGTGTTCATGGAAATATCCTTCTCGGGAAGGGCTTGTCTATTCGAGCAGGGAGCCAAGTGATGCCCTAACATTGACTCATCATCATGGTAAGAAGGGGGCGTCATTAGAAGCAAACAACAAGTTCCTTGATGTCAGCTTATTCTTGAATTTTTTAGACTCAGTGGCACCGATAGTCCCCCCAACAGGGCTTTTCATCTTTCAGTTCGAGTACTTAAACAAAGATAAGATGGTGTCAAAAGAGAAGTTTTACCACGAGCTTGGAGGGTTCCTTTCAGGGCTTCCATCTGATCTGCCATACGCTGTTGAAATTAGAAACCCGAAATGGCTTGATAGGGAACAGGGTTTGTATCCGGCTCCATTGGGAGGATCGTGGAGGATGGAAGAAAGGACGGGAGAGGATTGGAGCAAGATCATCAGGCCCAAGGACGAGAATCTCCACAGAATCTCGGAGGTAGTACTAAGAATGCTTGGGAGAGGGGTCGAAGTGTTCGTAAACGTGAATAACCATTATGAGGGATCGGCACCGTTAACTATAGCGAAACGGAATGCTTTTCTGGATACGTAAAGCGATTCTATCCATAAAAGTGAGGATCTGATGAAAATAGAGTTCCATCCAGATTTCCATATTAAACCGAACTTTAAGATAATTTGGCCAAGATTTAAAGAGTTATTTGGAGGATTCAAATTTACGCCCGAAAACTATCATCATCTAAAACGGAAAGTTCTAACTATTTTATCTTTAGTTCTTGTTTTGATTATTGTAGTCTTGCTTGTAATAAAGTTTGTTTCGAATAAATAGAATATTATTTGATACATATTAGATTAGTAGTTCATATTTTGGCATTCTTATCATGGACTCCTTGTAAATCCTGTAGTATTCATTCGGCCCTTCATTTCTTCTATTACCCATACTACTTGCTAGCATTGTCTTGACACCAAACTTGGATATGATAAAATGTGAGCTTAATGAAGAGAAATATTTTGATCAGTTCATTTTGATGAGTAACTCGGAATATTTATTAGGAGGATTACCATGAAGAAGGCATTCATTGTTGCATTGGAAAATAACAAGAAAATATTGAAGCAGTTTTTCGAATGCATGACTGAACAAGAAATCTATAGAAGGATAAAGGATTATTGGACTATATATGAACATATAGACCATCTAGTCGTATGTCAAAAAATGTTATTGGGAAGAATAGAACAATTTCTAAAAGAAGAGAATCCAATCATGAAGCCATTTGTCCCTGAGGACAAGCCAAAAATTGAAAACACCAAGAAAACAGTAAAAGAACTTATTTCTGAATTCTGCGCTTTAAGAGATAAGCAAGTTAAACTAATCAATGGAGCAAAGAAAAATGTATGGGAGAAAAGTGGGACACATGAAGAATATGAAAGATACAGTTTTGAGATACTTATCCGTCATATCCTTACTCATGACTCTTTCCATTTGTTCAGAATGGAAGAGTTATGGATTATGAAAGAAGAATGCATTAAGGAATTAAAGTAAGGTATTTTTTGGCCCTTCTTTAAGACTGGTATTGGATTTTCAAGAAAGGAAATTGAACGAAGATAAAGGAGATAGGGAACCATGGATGTTATTGCCATAAACGGAAGTCCGAGGAAGACCTGGAATACTGCTACCTTATTGACCAAGGCTCTTGAGGGAGCGAAGTCAGTTGGAGCCAATACGGAATTGGTCCATCTTTACGATCTTACCTTCAAGGGCTGCACTAGTTGTCTAAAATGCAAGCTGAAAGAAAACACAAATCTTGGGATTTGCCTTTATAAGGACGGGTTGTCTAAATATCTCAGAAAAATATCTGAATGTAATGTTCTTCTTTTAGGTTCCCCAATCTATATCAGCGCAGTCACCGGAGTTATGCACTCATTCCTTGAACGGCTATTTTTCCCGGCTCTCACGTATAACATTGGCCATGGATCGGTCTTTCAAGGCAAGGTTTCTTCTTGTTTCTTCTACACGATGGGAGCACCGGAAGAAAGGGCAAAGTCTCAAAACTATGAAACGATCTTTCAATTCAATGAAATGCGCCTGAAGACGCTACATGGAACCTCTGAGTATTTAGCCTCATACAATACCTACCAGTTTGACGACTATTCCATGTACGAGGCTTCAATGTTTGATGAAAAGGCTAAGGCGGAGTATAAGTCTGAACATTTTCCAATTGATTGCCAAAACGCTTTTGACATTGGGGCACGACTTGCGAGTATAGAAAGGAAATGAACAAGTCCTTTTCCCCTATAGCGTACTTAAAATAACTTCTTATATATTACGTTATGGAGATAAAACTGATGCCTACATTGGATAGAATAGCATAACGTGAACTTTGATAATGAAAAGGAGAGGAGGAATATTTTTGAAAACCACATGGAAATATCATCATCTAGGTATTCCGACTGATAAGCCAGTGAAGGGAGAGCAATACATTAAAGAATTAAAAATCTTTCATGCCGGATACGACCAGAACGAGTTCGGTATTGAATGGATGAGATATGAGGCGGATTGTCCCTTACCGGAAATCGTCAAAACACTTCCCCATCTTGCTTTCACAGTAGAAAATATAATAGAAGCACTTAAGGGGAGAAAGGTAATTATTGAACCAAACAGTCCATCGGCAGGGAATGTAGTCGCTTTTATCGGGGAAGATGGACTACCTATCGAGTTGATTCAAATTAGACAATAATGCATAGTATTCACTTTTTATTACATTTTACTATCAAAATAGAACACGATACAATTTTTATGAAATAGAGTTTTCATGAAAGGAAGAAAAGAATGGAAGGAGCAGAATATGACGAAATTATCGAACTCTTTGTGAAACATATAATTGGATATGAACTAATTAATAGTATATTTTTCTATATCAATCAGTATAGTTGTCGGTTCCCTGTAAATGGGTTTCTCCCCTTTAGGGTGAGAAGGGACGCCTCATTCCCACGCATCGAACATTGAAGTAATCCCTGAGCGCCTGCTTCTTGATTTATAGATACTACTTTGCCGTGCCTCTCGGCGCTTTCTCGTATTTCATCTACCCTTTCGTCCACCATTAGGGGGTCAGATCATTAACGCTCAAGCTTCAGTAGTAGTAGTAGTAGGTGGGCTGGTTCGGGCCGAGCCGAATTGCGAGGTCGTCAGAAAAGCTGGCGTCGGGATATATCCTCCCCTTGACGTAATATAGTTCCCCGTCGACTCCTGCGGTGAAGCAGGTCTCCGAGGGACCGCTACCATCATTAGCGTTGTAGCGAAGGCGGGGCGCGAATAAGAGGGCGCCGGCCGAGAGCGAGGCGAAAGGGCTCGCCTCCCCTTTCATCATCCCAATGCCGCCAAGACGGAGCTTCAGCGGGACCGTGAAGTTCTCGGCGGGGAAAGGGTCGTAGAAGTATAGGCCCGAGACCGCGAACATGATTCCTTTCCCGAGACCGTTCCCGCCTAGCTCAAGGCCAAAACCAATACGATCGGGACCGCAGCCGTAAAATTCAAAGCCCACCCTCAGGCCCTTGCCGTTTATCGGAAGGAACCAGCGCAGGCCCGTGCTAATCCAGCCCGAGGCCCCTTCAACAGGATCTACGAAGCTCGAGGGAATGGCCTCGGCAGCGAGGGCCAGGAGCAGAGCGAGGGCGAGAGATGTAGCTATCTTCTTGCTCATGCCGTCCTCGCTTTAGCCGAGATTTCCCGAATAGATAGCCAACCCGGCTATTCTCATTGAACCAGCTATCTCAGGCTCCTATTTTATAGCGTTTGGAACGCGCGTCAAGGCGATTATTTGCTGCTGGCATTTCGGGAGACCCTCCTTCAGTGCCTTTCTCTGCTACTTTCATCCCCTTTTCACCTGTATCTCATCAAAGTCCGACAGCTCTCCCCGGTGCCATTCCACTTTCGCGATCACCCGGCGCTCTCGGCTCCATGCTGCATCTTGGTACTGAAACTCGTGGTACAGGACAATGGGAGCCTTTGGAGGACGTCCCACCGGCCTTGTCATGTTTTGACCTGATGTGGCTTGAGGCCATGCTCGTGCCAGATGCGGCCTATCGTCGCAGAACTCATTCCGGTCGCCTTGGCCAGTGTCCTCGTACTCCAGTGCGTCGATCCTTCAGGGATTGTTGTCGCCGTTTTGGTAACGACCTCATGGATTTGTTCCTGGCTAAAGACGGGCTTACGCCCTCGCCCGGGTTGTATGTGCTGCAATCCGGAAACCCCCAATGCCTCGTATCGGGCCTGCCAGCGCATTACCATTGCCCGCGAGATTCCGAGCGATGCAGCAATATCCTCCCCAATTGTCCCTTCTGTGGACAGGAGGACTATCCGACAGCGTAAGACCGTTTGCTGC
>JBEKVO010000046.1:0-29662 GCA_049513895.1 Rectinemataceae bacterium
CTGCGCGTGGGGGACAAGATATACACGGGCGTCCAAGAAAATATCTCGATCGAGGCGGGCAAGCGCCTGAAGTTTGCAAGGAGCCTCACGATCGGCAAGGCGAAACTCCGAGTGGAGGGCATCCCGGAAGGGTCCACGATCCTGATTGACGATGATGAGCGGCCCCTCACCAGGGACCTCGCCGGTGGCATGGTTTTTGACGGGACTATCGATGCGGGGTACTCGAAGATCGAGGTCGTGCACGCCAATAAAACATGGTATACAAGCGTCTTTCCACAACCCAACTCCACGCAGACCTATAAGGTCGATATTATGTTCGTACGGTACGCCCTCCAAAGATATAGCGTCAAGTTGAAAGGGAAAGAGGAGGACTGGGCAGGCATCGAACC
This sequence comes from Rectinemataceae bacterium, assembly GCA_049513895.1. GTDB lineage: Bacteria > Spirochaetota > Spirochaetia > Treponematales > Rectinemataceae > UBA1306. The sequence continues at coordinate 390 of JBEKVO010000046.1, forward strand.
AATATTCGGTAAGGCATCCATCATGTATTCGTCGAATTTGCCGAGCGGCAGCCAGATCGCGGGCGGCAGGATCTGCCGGGACGAAAAAAATTTGTATATTAGGATTGATTTCTCCAATGGAAGCCCTGGTTTATTCAACTCAAGCGACAGGATGTTGCAGTTATACCAGGATTCGTACCATTTCGGTAAGGTCAATTTGGAGCTAAATGTGTCGAGGGACGGAACGAGACGTTCCGTTATCTGGTTTTATTCCAGTAAGACAGGGTCCGAAGCGGGGTCATACGCAGTGGGACCTTCGTTCATAGAACTGCGATTTCCTCTCTCGTCGTTCTCGAAATACTTCGATTTTTCCAAACCGATACGGGCGAGGCTTCAGGTCCAGCGAAACGACCCGTTTGTCCTTCTGGATCAGACATCATTTGTGGATATCATCATCGGTAAGTAATCCGCTGAGGTCGCGGGAAGAAGGTCCGAGCGGTCTCCCCGCATTTAAACAACTGTCCTCGTCGCGGGCGCGGCGCGGGCCGCGATTATCGCGATGCCCTCGAGGACCAACTCGGGAATGAAACGGCCGAGGCCGAGCGAGGCGAAGAGCGCCCTTCCCTCCTCGCCGCCCGTGCCCAGTACGACGACGTCTTCCGGCGAGTCGGCCTCGCCCATGGCCACGAGTTCCTCGCGCTGTCGTCGCACAACCCTATCGACAAGCCCGGCGTAGCCGATCCCGATCCCGGCACGGATAGATTGCGCAGTGCTCTTGCCGATGGCGGGCCACGGGTCATCCGATTGCCCGGGAAGGGACCAAGTTAGGGGCACCTCGGGCAAAAGCGCCGCCGCGGCGCGGAGCGCATCCGCCGCGGTTCCGATGCCGGGGGCAATGGCCACGCCGAGAAAATCGCCGGAGCGCCCGATCGCGGAAAAAGCGATGGCGGCGTCGAAGTCGACGACCACGCAGGGCCCGCCGACGAGGTCTCGGACGGCGGCGGCGGCGCAGACGAGGTCGGAGCCGACCTCGGAGGGCAGGTCCGTGCGTATTTTCACGCCGGTTCGCACCCCGGGGCCGATTATCGAGCAGGTCAACCCGAAGGCTGAGCCGACCGCGCGGCCGATTTCGCGGCCCAGCGATGGCGCCACGCACGACATCCACGCGGCGTCGACGCTCGCGCTCGCGCTGGCTTCAATCGCCAGGCTGCGGAGAAGGAGGGCGTATTCGTCGGCGCTCCGCCCCGGAATCGCGCCGAGGCGCCGCCGCGAAAGCCAACGTCCCCCCCCGGGAAACCCGGTCTCCGCCCTTTCGAGGAAGCCGATTGATATCGCGCGATTTCGCGCGTCCAGAGCGAGGAGCACGGCTATTCTTCCTTTGCGAGCTTGGCCTTGCCGCTACGGCTCTCGATGCCTTTCCATGCCGCCACGACCCCGAAAGTTAAAACGGCCGCGAGGGCGGCCTCGATGAGGCCGTTGGCGACGAAGACGCCAAGGGCGACGGCGGGAGGGATGGCCGCAAAGAGGACGAGGGCGCCGAGCACGAAGACGCTGTTGGCAAGCGATCCCGCGATGCCCGCAACGGCGGTGGCGACCGCCGGCAGCTTGCCTCGGAAAGCCCTGTAAACCGCCCAAGCGGCGAGGCCGACAAGAAGCCGCGGCAGAACCGAGACGAGAGGATTCACGAAGAAGACGTCTATCGGGCCCTGCGGCGCGGTCGCCGCCTTGACGAGGGCGGTGACGCCGAAGATGCCGCCAACGACGATTCCGACGACGGGGCCCTCAAGCACCGCTCCAATTATCGCGGGTATGTGCATTACCGTGAGCGAGGCGCCCGCAAGCCAAGGTATGTAGCCGAAGGGCGTGAGGAAAAGCGCGATCGAAAGCGCGCCGAGAGCTCCCGTGACGACAATCTTGCGGACGTTGGATTTCGCTTCCATGATGGTCTCCTTGTTAGTGGCTTCGAGATATATGGTCGAGGATGAAGGACATGGCGCAGACGGCGAGCGCCGCCAGCCTGGCGATGCCCTCGCCTCTCTGTTTAGGGTAGGAAACAAGCCTGGTCCGTCCCTCGCCGGTGTAGCCGCGGGCTTCCATAGCCTCGGCGAGGAGCTCCGCCCGTTCCAGGGCCCTGACCGTCACCGGCACGAATAGCGGCAGGTAGGCGCGGGCCTTGGCGATCGGCCCTCCCCTCCCCGAGCCGAAGTCGGCGCCGCGCGAGGCCTGCGCCTTGGCTATCGCCTCGAGTTCGCCGACGATTATCGGCACGAAGCGGAGCGCTATCCCGACGGCGAGGGCGAGGCGATGGGCGGACCGCGAGACCGCGCGGCCGATGAACCGGAGGGGATCGAGGATGTCCTCGATCCCATGCACGGATTCCCCCTCGCTCGTCACCGAGGTGAAGAGCCCGATGACCGTCATGAGGGAGAGGGTGCGCGCGAACATCATAAGAACGATGCGCGCCTTGTTGGCCGTGAAGGCTATGGGCCCGAGGGAGACGAGGAGGCGCGAGGCGTCGCCGGGCCAGGGGAACAGGGCCTGCAGGACGGCGGTGGATGCGATCAGGGGGACGAAGGGCTTTATCCCCCGGAGCAGGAAGCTCGGCCTTATTCCAGCTACGGCGCCTATCGCCAGAGCGGCCGCGAGGGGAAGGAGGGCGCCTAAGTATGAACTGGAGGCTATGCCTGAAACCATGAGCGCGAGGAGCCAAAGATACTTGGTCGCGGGCGTCAATCTATGGGCATAGGAGGTCCCCGGCCGATACTGACCTATCGAGACGTTGCGGAAGAACTCGATGCCCCTCACGAGGCCGCCTTTGAGCGGACGGCGTCCGCGAGGCCTGCGACCGTGAGGGGACGCGTCCCGAGGCCGAGGCCCAGGTCCGCGAGCTCGGTCGCGACCTCGCAGGCGAAGGGCCGCCGCAAGCCCCATGCGTAGTCGAAGCGATCGTAGAATATCTTCACGGGATCGCCTAACGCGGCTATCCTGCCGTCGCTGAAGACGGCCACGAGGTCGGCCCTCGCCGCCTCCTCCATCGAATGCGTCGCCATGACGACCGTCGCGCCCCCGTGCGCGGCTTTCAAGGCGAGCTCGAGTATCGATCGCTTTGTCGCCGGGTCGAGGGCGCTCGTGGGCTCGTCCAGAAGGAGGGCCTCTCCCTCCATCGCGAGAACGCCGGCCAGGGCAAGGCGCCGTTTTTCGCCTCCTGAGAGCTTTCTCGTTTGCCTATCCCGGAACGTCGCGAAGTCGAGGCCGGCCTCCTTCATGGATTCCTCGACCCGCTCCACGAGGGCCCTTCCCGAAAGGCCGAGGTTGCGCGGGCCGAAGGCAACGTCGTCGCCCGCGTAACGCTCGAAGAGGGCCGACTCCGGCCTCTGGATGGCGAGGGGAGCTCGCATTCTCAGGGAGCGAATGTCGGCTCGAGGGCCGGCCAGGTCGATGCCGAGGGCGCTGACGCTGCCGGCGCAAGGCGCGATGAGGCCGTCGAGGAGCTGGAGGGCCGTCGACTTGCCCGACCCGGTCCTCCCGACGAGGGCGAGGGTTATGCCGGGCGGAACGGCGAGATCGATACTCCGCAGGGATTCAGTCTCGTTGGCGGTGCCGCGGAGGTAGGCGTGGCTCGCGCCGTGCAGTTCGAAGGCAGGCCTGGCTGATGCAGGCGGAGTGGAGGCCGCCGTCGGGTCGGCCCCATCTCCGACGCGCGGGACAGGGCCGCCGAGATTGAAGGCGGCCGCGATGCGTCCGGCGATCGCCTTCGCCGATTCGCCGACCACGGGTTCGAGACCGAGGGCAAGGGAGAGAGCCGCGCAATCGGGCAGCCCCAGGACGAAGACCGCGCCTATCGCTTGAGCGGCCCCTGAAAGCAGCTTTTCGGGGGAAGCGTCGAATACGATCGCGCCGGCGTCGAGCACCAGGACCCTCGAGGCTCGCGAAGCCTCCGTCATGTCGTGGGTGGCGTGCACGACAGTCGTTCCCGCCGCGACGAGATCGTCCAGGAGACCGAGTACGGTCTCGCGCGCCTCCGGGTCGAGCATGGCCGTGGCCTCGTCGAAGGTGACGCAGCGCACGTCCATCGCCAGAACTCCCGCGACCGCGAGCCGCTGCTGCTGCCCCGCCGAGAGGAAACGCGAGGCCCTTTTTTTTTGGTCGGAAAGGCCCACGGCAGCCAGGGCGGCGTCGACTCGGGCGGCGATCTCGGGCCTCGTCAAACCGAGGTTCTCGGGCCCGAAGGCCACGTCCTCCTCCACGGATGACGATATTATTTGATCGGTCGGCGACTGGAATACCGAACCCACGGCGGCGAGCGCCGCCCTGCGGCCCCCCCCGCTGGAAGTCGCTTGTCCGTCTATACGCAGAATACCCGATGTGGGGACGCGGAGGCCATTCAATAGCCGTAGCAGACTGCTCTTCCCCGAACCATTGGCACCGACAACGGCGACGTACTCGCCCTCCTCGATGGAGAGAGAAATTCCATTCAGAGCGAGACCCGGGGAATCGGGGTAGGAAAAAGAGACCTGGTCCAATTCGATGAGAGGCACGATCAACCTCACGTCTCGGCCTAAGCGGCTCAAGGCAACGTATACGTGCCTCGCCGGAGCGGTCCAAGCGTTGATGAGAAATTAGACACTACCGCCCAAGTTGTCAAGATCAAACTGTTCGTGGCATACCGCGGGCAGAATACCCGCGCGAACACCTAGCCTGTCCAATACTTCGGGAGTATAGTTGCATTCGCGAATAGTATTAGACAGCATGCCTCTTACTTCATTAGCTTCTATCCTAAGCTTGAGGCAATCTCGCATCTAAGGAGCAAAACGGATGAAATTGAAATCGACCTTAGCGGCGTTGGCGACGATAGCCGTCCTGGTCTTCACGATGTCCTGCGCCACTCCTCCCAAGGCCGTACAGGCGCCCGCCCCCAACCCGGCCGCAGCCGCGCCAGCGCCCGCACAGGCCGAGGCGGCGCCCGTCGAACAGGCGAAACAGGAGGTTCCGGCCCCCGACGACCTGCGATCGAAGGCCGCCGATCTGCGAAAGAAGGCCTTCGACCTCGGGCTAAAAGAAATCCTGCCCGAGGATTACGCGGCCGCCGAAAAGGCCTTCGCCGCTGGAAACGCGGACTACGGAAAGGACAACGAGGCTTCGGCCGCTTCCTATACCGACGCCGCCTCGCGATTCCGGGACGTCATCGCGAGGGGCATGCCCATCCTGGCGGAGAACGAAAAAAAACACGCTACCGATCTGCGCGCCACCGCGGTCGGCAAGCGCTCCGGAGAGCTGTTTCCCGAGCTCTTCGCCTACGCCGAGGCCGAGTTCGCGAAGCCGTCGGAGGCGGAGGCAGCCGGCAATTTCGAGGCGGCCATCAACGGGTTCCGCGCCTCGTCCAAGAATTTCGAGGTTCTTTACAAGTTATGCGACGCCAATACCGCCAGGGACTCGATCGTGACCCGCGATCTCGCGAAGTGGGACCCCTCCAATTGGACCCTCGCGGAAACCAGGTTCAAGGCCTCGCAGGATCTTTTCAGGCAGGATTCTTCCGCCGCGGCGACTTCGGTCGACGAGGCCATCCAGCGTTATGGGATGGCATCGCGGACCGCCCTCGAGTACTACTCTTCCGACCGGAAGAAAAACTCCATGGCCGAGATGGACAGGGCAGAGGGAATCAAGGCCGAGGTTGCGGTCAAGGACGAATATGCCGCGGCTCTCGCCCTGTATGCGCGGGCCGAGTCGTCCCAGGCGGCGAAGGATTACGACTCGTCCTCATCGCTGTACGATCGGGCCGCCACCGCATTCGCCTCGGCCTATAAGCACGCCAAGGTCAAGATGGACACCGCGAAGGGCGAACTCGACTCGCTCGACTCGGCCATAGCGGCCAAGGAAACGGCCGCCGGAGCGGCCCGGTAAGGCCGAAGGAAGGACATATATGCGCACAAAATCGGCACTCTTCCCCATTGCCGCCATCTTCTTTACCGTCATTCTCTTCACGCCCCTGACGGCCCAGGGAACGGCCCAGGACCCGCATCTGGCCAAGGCCATGGAGCTTCGCGGACAGGCCCTCTCGGCCTTCGGTTCCGGCGATTACGACGCAGCCGCCGATCTGGCAAGGCAGGCCAAGGCTGAGCTTGCCCTGATCCAGGAAGTCCCTCCAATGGCGAAAGCCGAGGCTCCGGCCGAAGCTGCACCCGTCGAAGCCGCTCCGGTCGAAACCGCTCCCGAGACTCCCGCCCTTCCCGCTTCGTATACGGTTCGCCTCATACCTACGGACAGAGACTGCCTCTCCAAAATCGCCGGCTACTCCTTCATCTATGGCGACCGCGCGAAATGGATAGAGCTATATAAGGCCAATAAAGGAACCTTAAAGCACCCGGAGAACGCGGACATCATTCTGCCGGGGGAAGTCCTCGTTGTCCCGAGCATCTCGGGCGAAGTTCGGGAAGGCTCTTGGGAAGATGGCAAGCAGTACCCGAGCTTTTCTATCTCCCCTTAATCCTTCGATATCGAATCGTCAACGCCGCGTCTTTTTCTTCGGAAAAGACGCGGCGTTTTTATATACTAAAAATTCCGTCGTATATGGGCTTGTGTGCAAATACTGCGCAGTGCAAAATATGCACATACATGTTTGCGTTTATACACCCCAATAGCGCTTCTTTTAATTGGCACGCTATTTGCTAGCTAATTCATACTTGGAAGGAGCTGAGCAAGATATGAAGATTTGGAGAAGGATGGCGGCAGTCGCCTTCCTCGTCGCGGGCGGAGCCTTTGTGGCGAGTTCCTGCGCGAAGGGAGGCACCGCGGAGAGGGATCAGAGCTACGAGTTCACGACGATCGGCCGCGGCTCCATCGAGAGCGTCGTGTCGAGCAGCGGCACACTCGCCGTCGTGACCTCGGTCAGCGTGCTCTCGCAGATGAGCGGACGCATCGAAACCTTGAACGTCGACTACAACGATCGGGTGAAAAAAGGTCAGGTCCTCGCCACCATCAATACCGACATGCTCAAGCTGAATGAGATGCAGGCCCAAGCCGCGGTCGACAAGGCTCAGGCGAACTACAACCTGCAGACGCTCGCCGCACGGAACGCGCAGACCCTCGCGGCCAAGGGCCTGTTGTCTGACTATGACTTGAAGACGAGCCAAGCCACCCGCGACTCGGCCAGGGCCGACTTGGCTTCGGCCAAGGCCTCGCTCGAGCAGATCCGGACGCAGATCGAGCAGTATGCGATCATCACCTCGCCGATAGACGGGATCGTGCTCCAGCGCGATATCGATGTCGGTCAGAGCGTCCTCGGAGGCTCGAGCGCCACCTCCACCGCCCTCTTCACCCTCACCGACGACCTCTCGAAGATGGAAATCGACGCCCAAGTCGACGAGCTCGACGTGGGCGGCATCACGGTCGGGCAGAGCGTCCACTTCATGGTCGAGGCCCATCCGAGCCAAACCTTCGCCGGAGAGGTCAAGCAGATACGTCTGGTACCCAACACGACTAATAGCGTCGTCTACTACGACGTGATCATCGACGCGTACAACAAGTCGGGCAAGCTGCTCCCGGGCATGACGGCGAACGTCAGCTTCGTCAAGCAGAAGAAGGACAACATCCTCGTCGTGCCGAGCGCCGCGTTCCGCTTCACGCCCACGACCTTGAACGCCGCCGAGATTAAAAAGGCTATCTTCCTGGCGGGACTCGCGAACCTCAGCCCCGAACAGAAGCTGGCCGCCTCGGCGAACTATGACGCGGCCCGGAAGGTGGCGGCAGGCAAGACGACGGCCAGGACCTCGGGCGGCCTCACCAGCCTCCTTGGGGGCCGCATGCCGGGGCCCGGCGGCTTCGGCGGCCCTCCCGGGGAGAGGCAGTCGACGACCGGACAGGCCGGACGGACGGGCAGCGCCTCGCAGGGGGCGAACGCGCCAGGACCCGCCGCCGTGCCGAAGAAGACCCTGTGGTACATCGACGATTCGGGCAAGCTCGCGGTGACCCTGGTCGAGCCCGGCCTGAGCGACGGCCTCACGACCGAGCTCGTCGGAGCGGATGGCCTCGAGGGCAAGAAAGTGATACTGAAAATCAAGGCGGAGTGATCATGGCTATAATCGAGCTGCGCGGCATCAAACGGCATTATCTCGTCGGGGAGATAACCATCAAGGCCATACGAGGCATAGACCTGGACGTGGAGACGGGCGAGTTCGTGGCCATCATGGGCCCCTCGGGGTCGGGCAAGTCGACCCTGATGAACACCCTCGGCTGCCTCGACAAACCCACCGAGGGAAGCTACGTCCTCGACGGGCTCGAGACTTCCAAGGCGACGCCCGACGAATTCGCGGACATCCGCAACGACAAGATCGGCTTCGTGTTTCAGGGCTTCAACCTCCTCTCGCGAACGAGCGCCCTCGAGAATGTGGAGCTGCCCCTCTTCTACGATCGCTCGGGTTCCAAGGTCAATCCCAAGAAGCGCGCGAAAGCGGCACTCCAGGAGGTCGACCTCGGGGACCGCCTCGACCATATGCCCAACCAGCTTTCGGGCGGACAACAGCAGCGGGTCGCGATCGCGAGGGCCATGGTCAAGGATCCGGCCTTCGTCCTGGCAGACGAGCCGACGGGAAACCTCGACACGGAGATGACCCTCGAGGTCATGAGCCTCTTCCAGGAGCTCAACGACCGCGGGAAAACGGTCGTGATGGTCACGCACGAGCCCGAGGTCGCCTCGTATACGAAGCGCGTCATCACCATGCGCGATGGGTCGATCGTATCCGATAAGCCGGTTCAGGAAAGGAGGAGGGCGGCCGACGACCTCATCGCCTGGAAAATGAGCCATGCCCTTCTCGCGGGCGAGGGGGGATCGTCATGACCCTGGCAAAACTGGCCAGCGCCTCGATGCGAAGCATTTTCAGGAACAAGATGAGGAGCTTCCTGACCTCGCTCGGCATCATCATAGGCGTGTGCTCGGTCATCGTCATGGTGGCCGTCGGCTCGGGCTCGCAGGCCCAGATACATAAGCAGATCGCGGCGATGGGCACGAATCTCATCATGGTCATGCCGCCGCGCGGCCCGCGCACGGCGAATAGGCTCACGATGGCGGACGTCAAGAAGCTGCGCGCCGAGGCGAGCTACCTCAGCGCGATCACGGGCGAGGTGCGATTGAGCGGCACGAACGTCGTGGGGGGCGACTCCTATTGGGCGACCTCGGTCTACGGCGTCGAGCCCGATTACGTCAAGATCAAGGATTGGGCCGTGCATTCGGGGGAGTTCTTCAGCGACAAGGACCTCACGAGCCGCAGCAAGACGGCCGTGCTCGGCACCACCGTGGCCGCCCAGCTCTTCCCGGACCAGGATCCTCTGGGCAAGCACATCCGCATCGCCACCACGCCCTTCACCGTCGTCGGCGTCCTCGCGAGCAGGGGCTCGAACGCCATGGGCGACGACCAGGACGACGTCGTGATGGTGCCCCTCGACACCGCGATCAACCGCCTCATGATCGACGGCCGCATCAATTCCGTGGAGATGAGCGCGGTGAGCGAGAACCTCATGAACGCCGCCCAGTCGGAGGTGACGGACATCCTGCGCGAGTCGCACAAGCTCGCCGCCGGCGCCGACGCGGACTTCACCGTGATGAACCAATCCCAGATCATCCAGACCGCCTCCCAGACCGCGCAGACCCTGACGGCCCTCCTCGCCGCCATAGCGGGCGTGTCCCTCGTCGTCGGCGGCATCGGCATCATGAACATCATGCTCGTATCGGTCACCGAACGCACGAGGGAGATAGGGATACGCATGTCGGTCGGGGCGCGGAGGCGCGACATCCTCCTGCAGTTCCTGTCGGAAGCGGTGATCCTGAGCCTGCTCGGCGGTTCTATCGGAATACTTCTGGCCATCGCCTTGTCGTACGTGCTTCAGACCTTCATGAACACGCCCACCCTCGTGAGTCCCTCGATAATCGCCGCATCGGCTGGCTTCGCGGCCGTGGTCGGCATCTTCTTCGGCTTCTATCCCGCGCGGAAAGCCGCCAATCTATACCCGATCGACGCCCTGCGCTACGAATAATGAGGAGAATGACATGAGAATGGCCACGAGGATGGCGATGTTCGTCTTTTTCGCTTCGATCATCGCCGCCCCATTCGCCCGGGCCGAGGAGGCGCTCCCGCTCCAGAAGGCGCGCGCGCTCACGCTGTCGCGATCCGCGACGCTGCGTCAGACCGAGCTCGCGGTCGACGCGGCATTCCTCGCCGCGCGGGCCCAGGGCTACGCCGCCCTGCCCTACATCACGGCTTCGGCAGGCGGCGTCTACGATTACAGCGCAGCCGCATCGCTGCAGAATTCTACAACCGAATCCGCGCAAGTTTCCGCCTCCTGGACCGTATTCGACGGCGGGAAAACATCGGACCTGGTGAAGAAATTCGGTTTCGCTACGGAGGCCGCAAGGGAGACTCTCCGCTCGACGCGGGTCTCGCTCATAGGCCAGGCCGATTCCGCCTTCTTCGCTGTCCTCGAGGCGGCCGCTTCCGTAGAGGCGGCGGTCAGCGACCTCGACGCGGCGAAATTGCGACAGACTATCGCGCGGGCGAAAATCGACGCCGGCATCCTCTCCAAATCCGCCTACCTCCAGACCGAGGCGGATACCGCCGGATATGAGACCACGCTCATCGTGGCCAGGAAAACCCTCACCTCGGCCAAGGCCAAGCTCGCCTCCCTGACCGGACTGCCCGCGGCCGTCGCGCTCGTGCAGATCGATTTCTCGAGCTACGCCGGCCTGCTGACCAGGCTATCCGCCCTCGACGAGGCCGCGATCGACAAGCTTGCGATCGACGTCACCGCTCTGGCGAAGGCCAACAACCCCGCTCTCGCGGGCTACGCGCTTTCCAGCCAGCAAGCGAAAATGGACGTCGAAATCGCGCAAAAGTCCTATCTGCCGACCGTCGCGGCGGGTTTCTCTCAGGGCCTGTCGATAGGGAACGGTTCGGGCCTCACGACCCCGGGCAGCATCTCGCTCACCGCATCCCTCAGCCTCGATCTCTGGAACACCAGGAATTCCGTCGAAGCGGCCTCCATAGCCGCGGCCCAGGCCGACCTGAATGGCAATCAAGGGGACAGAGACCTCGAGCTCAGCGCCGCCCAGGCCCTCTATGAGTGGCTCTCCTCGGCCAGCGCGATCAGCTCCTCTTCCAAGGCCCTCGATTACGCCGAGAGCAACTACGACAACGTCCTCGAGCAGTTCAAGCTCTCCAGCGCGACGACTTCCGACCTCTCGACCGCCGAGGCCCTCGTGAGCGCCGATCAGACCGCGCTCATCACGGCGCGGTACGGTTTTCTCTCGAACCTCTCGATCCTTTTCGGCCTCGCGGGGCTCGAGGACGAAACCAGGCTCGTGGCGCTGATACCATGACGGGCAAGAGACTCGCATCGATCGGCATCTCCATCCTCGCCTTTGTAGCGCTCACGGCCATCTCCGTGTTGATTTTCAGGGAAATGAGGGAGAGGGACAGGCTCGAGAGCCGAAACGACGCCGAAAGGACCATGAACATCCTTTTGGCGGGGCTTCGCGACCACGAGGACTTCGGCTCGGCCATTGAAAACACGGAACTGCTCAGTAGCAAGGTCGTCGGAGTAGCCGCGTACGCGGAAAGCGGCGAAAGAATCTACGCCTGGGGAGCGACGCCTGAAACCTGGACGGCGCCGATCCCGAAAGAGGACCGGGCCTACTCCGCGGTGCGGCAGTACGTGGACAAACCCGCGAACGACTCGATCGTGCTGCTTTTTCGCCCCTTCCGCGCTGGTCCTCCACCCCCCATGGGAAGGGAAGGCGCCATGGGCTCCGTCCACGAGCGGGAAAGACGCGCGCCCTCCGGCTTCCTTTTCACGACGCTCAGGCGGGCGGAGATCATGTACCTCGAGATAAAGGAGCCCGTTTACTGGCGGAACGGACGCATCGAGTCGATCCTCTTCCCGATAATCGAAGCGGCCCTCGCGGCCTTGATCATATTCATCCGCACCCTTCTCGCGCGCAACGCCGAATATCGGCGGCGCATCGAGGAGCAGAAGAATCTCGTCGTGCTCGGGACGGCCGCAAGCACCCTCGCGCACGAGATCAAGAATCCCTTGCTCTCCATCAGGCTGCAGACGCGAATACTCGAGAAGACTTCCCTACCGGGGGCCCAACGCGAGATAGGGATCATAAACGACGAGGTCGAGAGGCTATCGGCGCTGAGCCACCGCGTGGGAGACTACCTTCGCGATCCCGCCGGCAATCCGCGGTCCTTCGACCCATCGGAGATAGCCCTCGAAGTCGGAATGAGACTCTGCGGACGGAACATCCTACGGACATCCGGCCCTCCCCCGCCTCGGGTCGACATGGATCCCGAACGGCTGCGCTCCGTGCTCGAGAACCTCGTGCGCAACGCCCTCGAGGCCGGCGGCCCCGAGGAAGGCGTATCGATTGAGGCGGGAGCGGAGGCAGGCGCGGCCCGCATCGACGTCCTCGATCGAGGCTCCGGCCTCCCTTCCGAGCTTGCGGGCAAGGTATTCGATCCTTTCTTCACGACGAAGAGCAGAGGAACGGGCATAGGCCTGTCGGTCTGCAAGCGCTTCGTCGCGGCGGCTGGAGGCTCCATCGCCCTCGAGAACCGGCGGGGCGGGGGCTGCAGGGCTCGCGTGATTTTGCCGGGGTCGGAGGCATCGGCATGAAAGTGCTCGTGGTGGACGATGAGAAAAACATACGCGAGTCGATACGGCGACTCCTCGGGCTCGAGGGCATCGAGTCCGCCGCGGCCTCGAATGGCGCCGAAGCCGTCGAGCTCCTGAAGGCCGAAACCTTCGACGCGATCGTCACCGACCTCAGGATGCCGGTGATGGGCGGACAAGAGCTCCTGGAACGCATCAGGGACGAGGGCCTCAGGAGCCCCGTGATCATGATCTCCGCTCTCGGGGAAATCAACGACGCGGTAAAGGCCCTGAAGACCGGCGCCGTGGATTACCTGATCAAGCCCTTCGATCCCGACGAACTCATCTACAAAATCAGGGCGGCCGTATCCAATAAGCGGCGCGAGGACCTGATAGAGGCGGGCGCGAGGACTGCCGCCCCCGGCTCCCGCTTCGTCGGGGAGGGCGAGGCCGCACGCGCGCTCCGGCGCGCCCTCGAGAAGATCGCCCCTACCGACACGACCGTTCTCATAACGGGCGAGAGCGGGGCGGGGAAGGAAATCGTCGCCCGGGAGATCCACGCGCGCTCGCCTCGGGCCGAGGAACCCTTCGTGGCGGTGAATATCGGCGCCGTGCACGAGAACCTCATGGAGAGCGAACTGTTCGGCCACGAGAAAGGCGCCTTCACGGGCGCCGACGCTCGCAAGGTCGGGCTATTCGAGCTCGCCGGATCGGGCTCCCTCTTTCTCGACGAGATCGGAGAGATGCCCCTCCCCCTCCAGGTGAAGCTCCTCAGGGTCGTGCAGGAGCGTAAAATCCGCCGCGTCGGGGGCACGCGCGACATCCCCGTAGGGACGCGCATCCTCTCGGCATCGAACAGGGACATCGAGGCGATGGTGCGCGAGGGACGATTCCGCGAGGACCTTTACTACCGCCTCAACGTGGTGCGCGTCGTCGTGCCGCCGCTTCGGGATCGAAAGGACGACATCCCCCTCCTCGCGGGCTTCATCCTCGAGAAACTGCGCGGCCGCATGGGCAAGGCAGGAGCGAGACTCGGGCAGGCTGCGATGGACGCCCTGATATCCTATTCCTTCCCGGGCAACGTCCGAGAGCTCGAAAACATTCTCGAGCGCGCCCTCATCTACGGGGAAGGCGACGAGATACTCGCCGCGGACCTGGACTTCGCCGAGGGGCGCCACGAGATGCCCGGCACGCCGGCCGAGCCGAAGGCGCCGGTTCAGGCTAGCCCCTCGACCTCCCTCGATTCGGTGGAGCACGAGGCCATCGAGCGCACCCTCGCGAAGTGGGACGGCAACCGTACCAAGGCCGCGGAGGAGCTCGGGATCAGTCGGAGGACGGTCATCAATAAAATCAAACGCTATGGGCTCGAGTGATAGGAAAAATCTTGCCACAACCCGTCCAGCGCCTCTGACACTTTCCGGTAACGGGCGTATTTTTTCGCGTAGATCGCCGCGTTTCCGGCGTCCGGCTCCACGCGATACTTGATTTTCACCATGTGTTTCGCCGCGTCTTTCAGATCGGCGTACACTCCCGAGGCGACGGCGGCGGCCATGGCGCAACCGAGGGTTCCGAGCTCCGCCACGTCGACGATCTCGATCGGCAACTGGAACACGTCGGCGAAAATGCGGACCCAGGTCTTCGAATTGGCGGCGCCTCCGGCCAGGCGCACCGCCGAGGGCCGCGGCCTATTCGCCAGCAGCTTCTCGACGTGGACCATGTGGCAGAATACTATCCCTTCGAGGACCGAGCGAATGAGCTGGGCGCGGGTATGGGCGCCGGTCAGACCCACGAAACAGGCTCGCGCCTGGGGATTGTAGTTCGATCCGAAAATGTACGGCAGAAAAACGATATCCTGATCGCCGGGACCGATGCCCGCGGCCATTTCTTCGGCGAGCGCATAGAAGCTGATGCCGCGCTCCCGGGCCTCTTTTATTTCCGTTTCGAGAAACAGCTCCTTGAACCACTCGTAGTTGCCGGCCGAAGTGGGGCTGCATTCTTCGATGAGGTAATAGCCAGGCAGACAGAACAGGGAATTCATCATGATACTTTTATTCAGGACCGGGGCTCTGGAGACATACTCATTGATGCTCCACGTCCCCGCGATGACGCAGAGGTATTCCTCGTCGGTCACGTCCATGGCGACGGCGCAGGCGTCTATGTCGAACATGCCGCCTGCGACGGGGGTTCCCTCGCGCAGGCCGGTCGCCGCCGCCGCCGCGGCGGAAATGCTGCCGCAGTGCTCGGTGGAATATCGTATCGGAGGTAATCTGTCCATCAGGTCGCCGAGGCCGAATTCGTTCAGAAGCTCCCGGTCGAAGCGGGCCTCCCGCAGGTTCATGAGGCTCGATCCAGAATAATCGGTGATCTCGGCGAAGGCCTCCCCCGTGAGCATGAACCGTACGTAGTCCTTGACCTCGAAAATCCATTGCGTGTTTTTTAAAACTTCGGGCCTGTTGTCCTTGAACCAACGCAGGATGGAAACGGGCTGGCAGGCGAGGATTCTCTGGTAGGTCTTTTCGTGTACCCTCGCCGCCGTGCCGTCCTTCTCCCATCCCTCGGGATAGCTCCAGGCCCGCGAGTCGGTCGAGATGATGCCGTTGTAGGCCGGTTTTCCGTCGCGACCCCACAGGTAAAGGCCCTTGCCATGGCCGGTACAGGCGATACCGCGTATCTCCCCGGCGCCTATGCCCGCTTGTGCAATGACCTCCCGTATGACATCGCAATTCGCCTGCCACAGCAGGATCATGTCGCGTTCGGTGAATCCCGGCTGGGGCAAGATCATGGGAACCTTGCGCGAGGCCAGGGCTATTTCCCTTCCCTCGCTGTCCACTATCGCGGCTTTGGTAACCGTGCCGCCGTTATCGATCCCGAGAAAATACATTTTCATGCCCCGAGGCCCGACTCGAACCGTCTCACTTTTTGGAAACCAGCGTCCATCGCAAAGCGCTGGAAGGCCTTTCCCCCTTTCAGGACCAGAGCGCCTTGTTCGGCCTCGATGGACCTGATTCCCTCGCGGAGCAGGTCCGGATCGAGCTCGATCAGGGCCGTACCATAGCAGAGCTTTCTTTCCCCGCCGGCCGGAACGGATAGGGTGGTAGGCCTCCCGAGGAGCTCGGGGTGGGATCGGGCATAGGCGAGGCCGTTCGCGAAGGCGGCGACCGCGTTTTCCGTTCCGAGGCAGAAACTATGGTCGGAGCCTCCTTCGTCCAGGGCCCAGGGGGTGAAGGACCTGCCGCCGTACTGGAGCCATAGGTCATTGAAACTCAGGGCAATCTCTCCTTGGGGGAGAGCAGCTTCGCCCGGGAAGAAGCAGACATAGGCGAGGCCGAGGGCCGGGTTTACTACGCAGCTCCAACCCAGCGAAAGCCCTGCCGGAACGGCGCCCGTGACGAAATCCGTCGCTCCGATGATGCCCGGCACGAAACCGAGATCCGCGACACCTCCATCGCGGAGAGGCGCTTCGCCAAGGCCGCCGAACTCGGCTCCCTGGGCGAGTCTGCCGGTGTCGTCGAATTCGGTGCCGGATGGCGCCGTCATAAACCTATCCGCGCTGAGACTGATACGGCAACCGGCCTGCAGGAAGGGGGCGCCGATGGTATTGTGCCGAGCCAGATTTACGGCAATCGGATTTTTACCCTCGTTCCGGATCCGCATGACCGAGTAATAGGCGTTCTGGCCTTCGAGGACGAGGTCGCATTTGCTCCATGCGAGGGGTATCGTCGCGGCCGGACTACGGAGCGAGAAGCGGGCATAGGCCGCGCCGGCCTCCGGTTTCGTGCCGACCTCCTCGATCTTCCACTCTTCGTTGGCCGTCCATCCATGGGCCGGCAAACTGGCCCCGTCGACGACGCCGTCCCCCCCGAAATTGGGGCTGCAGGGGAAGTCCCCCGCGATGAGGTAGAGAACCTTCCCCTTCCAATATCGGGCGTGCTCGACCTCCGAATAGGGCTCTCCCGTGCTGTTTCTGAAATCCGGCAGCCAGTGGGCGTTTATACCGCCCTTGCCCCGATCAAGGCTGAATTCGGGCATCATCCCGCCGAGCGCGTCGACGACAGCCCTTATTTTCCCGTTTGCCAGAAGGGTCGACTTCCGGCCCAAATACTCGAAGCGTCTTGCCTGGAGCTCTGTGCCCATGTTCGCGTCCTTTAGGCTTTTGGGCCGAAATGCTTGAGCATGACGAGGTCATCTGTCGGGCTGAGGTTCTTGATGAGGATGCCTTCCTTGGCCGCCTTCGCGGTAACGAAAACCTCGTCATGGGTCATCTGCCCGAAACGGACCATTGCGGGCGAGTCGACGTCGAGGGAGCCGAAAGTCCCGTGCCCCTGGAGGAGGATGGCTCCGTAGGGACCGTCATCCTTGATGAGGGCGGATCTTCCGGGAAGGATCGTGAGCTCCTTGGCCGAGAAAAAATCCGACTTGTAGACGATGTCATATTCCTCGTAGCCCTCGGAGCGCATCGCCTCCAGGGGTTTTGCGGGTTTGGGCGCCATGTACCGATGCTCGTAGAACTCCGGATCGATATTGAGCTGCCAGTCGAGCAACTCGATATAGTAGTCGAGGTCTTCCTTTTTATTTTCGGGAATGTCCTTCTGCAGCAATTCCTTCGGCGTGTAAGCCTCCCAGACTATATTCTGGAACATGGCGAAAACATCGGAAGCCCGCTGCGGTTCGTAGGTGAGAAGCGAGCCCGGGGCGTGGAGGATTCCGGGGGGAACGTCCCATCCGGTTCCCGGATAGAGCTTGTAGGCCCGGGACAGGGAAAGGATGCCGTTGTCGCCCTTGTCCCAGTTCGCGAGGCATTTCTTCACCTCATCTTTGGTGGTTCCGGGATTGAGGCCGAAGAACGTGTAAGGGAAATAGCCGCCGTGGTTGTTGATCTGCTTCGGGAAGTAATACGCCTCGGGTTTGCCCTTGCGTCCCACATTGGCCGCCATTTTGTCGGTATGATGGATGTGATGGGGCAGCGGCTCCTGGTTGTCGAAGAATTTCGAGTACATCATCAATCCGCCGTATTTTTTCATGACTTCGTTTCCGAGGATTTCGGCGCCGGCGATTTCGATCGCGTCTTTAAGCAGTACCTTGGATGAATTGTCGACATGGATGAAAGAAAGCCCCTCGAAGGGCGTGGTCAAGGGACCGTTGTCAGCCCTCGTCGTCGATGCGAACCAGCGCTCGTCGATGCCCCCGCGGTTGGCTCCATATGCGTAATAATCGTTCGGATGCAGCTTGAGCCGCCTGCCTGGGATGCAGAACGAGCGCGGAACCCATGTCGGTTCCAGCCTCACTACACCTTTCCCTTCGTTCAATGCGGCCTCGACCAGTTGCTTTTCGCCTGCCATGATAGAATCCTCCCTAACCGTGAATTGATGAAAGCTTGATATTGTCCCTAGGCGCTGAGGTCGTTTCCCGAATCACCAGTTCGGGATCGAGAACGATCCGGATTTTTTCCAATTTTTCCTTGCGGCTCATCCGAATGATCAGGTCGACGGCGTTTTCGCACATTTTCTGGAAGGGCTGGGCAATTGTCGTAAGGGCGGGCTTGATCATCCAGGAATGTTCTATATTGTCGAGACCCATGAGGGAGACGTCTGCGGGTACGGAAATGCCGCGGGCGATAAACCGGTTCATCGCTCCGATGGCCATGTAATCGTTCTGCGCCCATAGCGCGGTAAAGTCCGCACCGGTGTCCACAAGATAGTCGACGCCTTTGCCTCCGGATTCGAACTTGAAGTTGCCTTCGAAAACGCATTTGTCGTCCAGCCGACCCCCGCGACTCCCTATGGTGTCGCGAAAGCCGGCAAGCCTTTCACGGTTAATGGAGATGTCCAACGGCCCTGCGATGCAGGCAAAACGCAGGTGACCGAGGGAAAGCATGTGCTCGGCGGCCATAACGCCCGCCCCATAGTTATCCATCACGACGGCGGGGATGTCCTCGCGCTCGAGCGAACGGTCGATGATGACGGACGGAATCTGGGTTCGATCGAGCAGGTTGAGGACGCGGCTCTTGTCGGATACTCGCGAAAAAATGATACCGTCGATGTTCCTACGAATGAGGTTCTCGATAAACCGTTCTTCGGTATCTGGATTCGTATTCGTGGAGCCGATCACGAGGTTATACCCCTGGGCTTCCGCGCTTTCTTCGGTGTATTTTATAAATGATGTAAAAGTTTCGTGCTGGAGCTCCGGAACGACGATGCCTATGAGGTTGGCGCTTTTCATCCGCAAACCCCGGGCTACCAGGTTTGGCTTAAAATTGATCTGTTTGATCGCCTTCTCGACTTTGACCCTCGTTTCTTCATCGACCGGAATGGAGCTGTTGATGACCCGGGATACGGTCGAAGTTGAGACTCCAGCCAATCGGGCCACATCCTTCATAGATGTCAACAGAAGACTCTTCAATCATGATAACGATTTCGCAAACGATATCATCATCAATACGTATTGTCAAATTGATTTTTTACCATCCCTTTTTACAACATTAGTGCATAAATGTTAGATATTTTTACTAATAAATTAAAATAGACATAATTTATATTTTTGGGACAGAAGACGGGATGGCAACGTTTGTGCAAACGATATCACGCCAAATTTTATCTTACTTTGACACTTTCCCGTTGACAATCTTAATAAGGAGGTTGAGACTAGTATCAGATTACGTACACATTTTATGGAGGAGGCAAGGATGAAAAAGGTACTCATTCTCTTTTTGATGGTTCTCGTCCTGTTACCTGTTTCCGTGTTCGCACAAAAGCAGATCGTAATCGGCATGACGGTTCCCGGTCTGCAGTTTCCCTTCTTCGTCACCATGAAGGCCGATGCCGACGCCTATGCCGCCAAGCTGGGTGTCAAGCTTCTGTTCATCGACGCCGAGAACTCCTCTGACAAGCAGATGGCCGCAGTCGAGACCTTCGTCAGCCAGAAGGTCGACGGCATTCTGATCTCCCCGATGACGACCGACTCCCTCGTCCCCGCCATCGAGGCGGCCAGCGAAGCCGGCATTCCCGTCGCCACGGTGGACCGCAAGGCGGACACGGACAAAGTCCTCCTCCACGTCGGCGCCGACAACGTCGCCGGTGGAAGGGCCGCTGCCAAGTACATCATCGACAAGCTCAAGAACAAGGGAAGCGTCATCGAGCTCGAAGGCACCCCCGGCTCCTCCGCTGCAGTCGATAGGAAGAAGGGCTTCGATGAGGTCATGAACAAGTCGAAGGTCAAGATCCTCGTTTCCCAGACGGCCGAGTTCGACCGCGCCAAGGGCCAGTCCGTCATGGAGAACCTGATGCAGGCCTATCCCAAGTTCGACGCCGTCTTCGGCGCCAACGACGAGATGATCATCGGCGCCATCGAGGCCATGTCGGGCGCGAACATCGATCTCAAGACCAAGGTGACCATCGGATTCGACGCCACCGACGACGCCAAGGCCTACATGAAGGAAGGCAAGCTCGGCGCCACCATCGACCAGTTCCCCGGCAAGCAGGCCGGCATGGCCCTCCAAGCCCTCGTCGACAAGATCAAGAACAAGAAGAACCCCGCCAGCCCGGTGACGTACATCAACCCGATGCCCATAACCAAGTAAGCGGACCCTGACCCTGGGGCCGGCGGTAAGCACCGCCGGCCCCTATTTTTCGCCAGCAGAAGGAACAGCATGCAGGCAGTCTTGGAAATGGCAGGTATCTGCAAATCCTTTCCAGGCGTGCGGGCCCTCGACAAGATGGACTTCGATTTGTACAAGGGCGAAGTCCATGCCCTCGTCGGAGAAAATGGGGCCGGCAAGTCGACATTAATGAAAGTCCTTTCGGGCCTCTATACGGCGGACGAGGGCGAGATCAGGCTACACGGGAAGAAGGTCGAGTCCAGCGGCATCCGACAGATGATCGATTCGGGCGTCAGCGTGATCTACCAGGAACTCAACCTCATCCAGCACCTCTCGGTCGCGGAGAACATCTTCCTGGGTCGCGAGCCCAAGGTGGCCGGCCTTTTCATCAACTGGAAAAAAATGTACCACGACGTCGAAGTCCTCCTGAAGCCCTTCAACGTCAACATCGATCCTCGGGCAAAGATCCACAGCATCGGTCCCGCCTTCCAGCAAGTGGTCGAGATAGTAAAGGCGCTATCGCTCAAGTCCGACATCATCGTCATGGACGAACCGACCGCGCCCCTCACCGGGAACGAGGTGGAGCGGCTTTTCGAGATTATCAACAGCCTCAAGAAATCGGGCGTTTCCATCATCTACATCTCCCACCGTCTCGAGGAACTCGCCCACGTCGCCGATCGCGTCACCATCATCCGCGACGGCGCCATGATAACGACGAAGCGCCTCGACGAGCTCGATACCGAGGAGATCATCCGCCACATGGTGGGTCGCCAGCTCACCGAGCAATATCCCGTCGTCGATATACCGGTCGGGGACGAGGTGCTGAGGATCGAAGGCCTTTCGAAGAAGGGCCTCTGCTCGAACGTGTCGTTCAGCGTCCGAAAGGGCGAGATCGTGGGCTTCACCGGCTTGGTGGGCGCCGGCCGCACCGAGATCATGCAGCTCATCTACGGCTACCTGAAGAAGGACTCGGGGCGGATCTTCATCGAAGGCAAGGAAACCGCCATCCGCAGGCCGCGGGACGCGGTGCGGAAGGGCATCGGGCTCATACCCGAGGAGCGCAAGAAACAGGGGCTGGTACTCGGGCTTTCCGTCTTCGACAACGCCTCGCTGACGGTCCTCGCGAAGTTCTCGCGCTTCGGCCTCCTCAAGAAACAGAAGATAAGCGAAATCGTCCGGAATATGGTCTCCAAAATGGAGATCAAGACCCCCTCGCTCCGGCAGCAGGTCCGTTTCCTCTCGGGCGGCAACCAACAGAAGATAGTGCTCTCGAAGTGGTTCGTGCGGGACTGCAAGGTCTACATCTTCGACGAGCCTACGCGCGGCATCGACGTCGGAGCCAAGGTCGAGATATACAAACTCATGCAGAACCTGGCAATGCAGGGCGCGGGCGTCATCATGGTATCCTCGGAGCTGCTCGAGGTCATGAACATGAGCGATAGGCTCGAAGTGGTTTTCAACGGCCAGATCGTGAAGGAATTCAGAAAAGGCAAGGCGAGCAGCGAAGAGATCATGGAGTACGCGTTGGGCTTGCATGCCGGCGCGCCCGACGATAAGGCGACGGAATCCCCTGGAGACGCGAAATGAAGATCAACCTTCGTAATATTCTCAAGAACTACGGCATCGTTATAGCATTCCTCCTGATCTGCGCGCTCCTGGCCTTCCTCTCGCCGGTGTTCCGTACCCTGAACAATTTCACCCTCATCCTCCGGCAGACCTCGATCTACGGCATCATGGCGGTCGGCATGACCTTCGTGATACTCACGGGGGGCATCGACCTCTCCGTCGGTTCCGTCCTCGCGCTCTCCGGGGCGATCTGCGCCGGCATGCTCAAGAGCGGGATGGCCCTGCCCGGCGTCCTCGCCATCACCATGGCCGTCGGCGTGGGCTGCGGGCTTTTCACCGGCATGGCCGTCACGGTCGGCAGGATCACCCCCTTCGTCGTCTCGCTCGGCATGATGAGCATCGCCCGCGGCCTCACCCTCATCTACACCAAAGGATATCCGATCTCCGGCTTCGATGCCGATTTCCGCCTGATAGGCGGCGGCTACCTGCTGAGCGTTCCGGTCCCGATCATCATCTTCATCGGAATTGTGCTGTTGGCGTGGGTAGTGCTCACCCAGACCCGGCTCGGCCGCTACACCTACGCCATCGGCGGCAACGAGGAGACCGTGAAGCTCTCGGGCGTCAACGCCGGCTTCTTCAAGTCGCTCGCCTACGTCATCGTCAGCCTCACCGCGGCGATCAGCGCCATCATCTCCACTTCCCGCCTCAATTCCGGCGGACCGCAGGCGGGCGTCGGCTACGAACTCGACGTCATCGCGGCGGTCGTCATCGGCGGTACATCCTTGAGCGGCGGCAGGGGCAGCATCTGGGGCACCTTCATCGGCGCCCTGATGATCGGGGTCATCAACAACGGCATGAATCTCCTCGGTATCTCGCCCTATTTCCAGCAAGTCGTGAAAGGCTTCATCATCATCGGCGCGGTCCTGCTCGACAGGCTACGCGAAGAACCAGCCTAACGAAAAGAGGAAAACATGAAAACCGAAGCGCTTTGGTATCTCGGCGAGCGGAGCATCGAACTCCGCGAAATGGAAATTCCCGAACCGGCCGCCAACGAAGTGACGGTAGAGATGGAGATATGCGGCATGTGCGGCTGGGACGTCCTTTCATTCGCGGGGCGGTTCGGACGCTTCCACTCGTATCCTTTCTGCGCCGGGCACGAAGGCGTCGGACGAGTCATCAAAAAGGGCGAGCATGTGACGAATGTCGGTGTCGGACAGCGCGTCGCCTGCCATGAAGTTCCCATCGGGGTTCCCGGCGGCGCGCTGATGGCCCGCCACGCCGTTCGGACCGATCAAAAGATCTCCATAATTCCCGAGAATGATATTCCCCTTAAATACTGGGTGGTGGAACCGGTGGTCTGTATCGTCAACGGCCTCGTCTATTCCGGCATTCAGCCCGGCGATTCGGTCGCCCTCATCGGGGCGGGCTATATGGGCCTCATATTCATGCAGGGACTCTCTCGGATGCTGGCGGGAGAAGTGGTGGCCTTCGACGTGGACGAAAGACGCCTCGCCCTCGCGAAAGGAATGGGCGCGAGCGAAACCGTCAAGGTCGGAAAGGAAAATCCGGACGCCAAATACCTGAAACATTTCGACGTGATCATAGAAACGGCGGGCAACGCGGACTCCATGCGGCTCGCCCTCGCCCTCGCCAAACCAGCCGCGATAATCGAGAACTTCGCCTGGCATCACCATAAACACGAATTCGAGCTGGACGACTGGCACATCAACGCCTGGCGGATACTGAACATTCAGCCCGGCGTAAATCCCCATTTTGGGGATCTATTCCCGAGGACGATCACCCTCATGAAAAATGGCGTCTTTTCCAACGAAAAACTGGTGACGCACACGGCCCGGCTGGAAGACGCCAGAGATATCTTTACTACGGCGCTGGACAGAAAGGATGGATACATGAAAGGCGTCATAATGTTCTGATTTGAAGGTCTTTTATGATATAAATACATTTTAAAATTGCCTTTTTATAGACGGCTTTTTAGGTAATTCAACACTTTGACAGTGGGTTCAAAAAGAATCACAATTATACCGGATACCACGACGTCGAGGTTAAAAAAAGGCAAGTCTATCGAGGAGGCAGATGATGAGCCCGGCTGAATTGATCATTTTTATCATCAGCATGGACCGCTGAGAATCTCGACTCGAATGCTGCTTTGTGTGTTGCGGCCATGAAATCCATGGGCCTTTGCATCGGATCCTCAAGTATCGGATATATCATTGTTGAAAAAGTGGGGCCCTCGGTCCGCGTCATCGAAGAAAAAAATACCGCCCACGAGGGGAGCCCGGAAAGCGTCATCCGAGGCATATTAACGCCAGAGCGCCTTGTCGGTCTGGACTTTATGGCTGTAACCGGTCGTAAATTCCGCAATCTGCTAAAGGCCCAATCCATCTCGGAGCCCGAGGCCGTAGAAATCGCCCATGAGTTCGTCGCAAGCGACGATGAGAAGGCCGATGCCATTGTGAGCGCCGGCGGCGAAACCATGATGGTGTACCAGATCGACCGCGGCGGGCGTATTATCGACGTGACCGCGGGTAACAGATGCGCCTCCGGAACCGGCGAGTTTTTCCTCCAGCAAACCAAACGCATGGGTCTGGACGCGCGGAGCGCCGTGGCCATTGCCGATATAGACAACCCTTATAAGGTTTCCGGGCGCTGCTCGGTCTTTTGCAAGAGCGACTGCACCCATGCGCTGAACAAGGGCGTGCATAAGGGAAATGTCGTTGCCGGCCTGAGCGAAATGATGGCGGGAAAGGTCGTCGAGCTGGTCAAGCGCATGCAACAGAAGAACCGTGACCGCGAGTTCAAAACGGTCATGTTCATCGGCGGGACTTCGCTGAACGACAGCATGATGCAATTTATCAGGAAACGCGTTCCGGGCCTGGTTATACCTCCGCACGCCACGGTTTTCGAGGCGCTGGGCGTATCGTTGTGGGCGCTGAAAACCGGCGCCTCTATTCCCGCGTCGGGAAGCGAGTTATTCAGGCACCATGCAGGGAGCTTTACCTTCCTGCCTCCGCTTGCCGATAGTCTGTCCCGCGTGACTTTCCGGCAAACGCGAGAAGATAACGCAAAAAGCGGCGACAGCCTGATTCTGGGCTTGGACGTGGGCTCCACGACGACGAAGGCCGTGCTTATCCGAACCGATGCGAAACCCGAGGATACGCACATTCTGGCAAAAATATACCTGCGCACCAACGGCGATCCGATCGAAGCCTCGCGCCAATGCTATGCCGGATTGCGAAAGCAAATTCCAGGGGACGTGAAGATCATCGGCCTTGGCGTGACCGGTTCAGGCCGGCAGATCGCCGGGCTGCACGCCTTTTCCAAGACTGTCATCAACGAGATAATCGCGCACGCCACGGCGGCCGTTCACTACCAAAGCGATGTGGATACGATCTTCGAAATCGGCGGCCAAGACGCGAAATACACCTATCTTACGAACGGCGTCGCTTCCGATTACGCGATGAACGAAGCCTGTAGCGCCGGAACGGGAAGCTTCCTGGAGGAAGCGGCGCATGAATCGTTGAATATAGACACCGAAAAGATCGGCGACGTTGCCATGAAAGCGCGACACCCGGCCAATTTCTCGGATCAGTGCGCGGCTTTCATCAACAGCGACATTAAAAACGCCATCCAGGAGGGCATTTCGATAGAGGACATCGTAGCGGGCCTGATCAACTCGATTTGCGTCAACTACTTCAACAGGGTAAAAGGCAACCGCGAGACGGGGGAAAAGATATTCATGCAGGGTGGGGTTTGCTACAACCGCGCCGTACCCGTAGCCATGGCGGCCTTCACCGGGAAAAACATCATTGTTCCGCCGGAACCGGGGCTCATGGGCGCCTTTGGCGTTGCCTTGGCCGTGCGTAAGAAGATCGAGCTTGGGTTGGCCGCGCCGCAGAGCTTCGACCTGGACGACCTTGCAACGCGAGCGGTGAGTTATAAGGATCCCTTTGTGTGTACGGGCGGCAGGGAAAAGTGCGACCGTAAATGCTCCGTCAATCGGATTGTCATCAAGGACAAGACCTATGCCTTTGGCGGAGCCTGCAACAAGTACTACAAGGTGTTGTATGACCAGGCCGGGGAGGCCGATATCGAGGATATGGACCTGGTCCAAAGGCGCGAACGCATGGTCTATGAGACATACAGCATCGAGCGGCCCGTCAGGGCGGCTGGTTGAACACATCGTCGACGGCCAGGACAATCGCGATCAACCGAAGCCTGCTTTCCAACACGTACTATCCCTTGTATTTTACCTTCTTTTCGAAGCTGGGTTATAAAATCCATACCGAGGATTCCTTGGATCAGGAAGGATTCGACCGCTTGGGAGCGGCCTTCTGCAATCCGGTGGAGATTTCCCACGCGGCCCTCGCTTGCTTGATCAAACTGAATCCGGACATCTACTTCATGCCCAACGTAAAATCCATTTGGGTGGAGAACCGCGCCCACGCGGGCGTTTGCTGTCCCTTCGTGCACGCCGAGGCGAGCTACCTAATGGCTGCCTTCCCGGAGATCGCCGGAAAACCCGTCTTTAGCCCGGTGTTCGATTTTGCCAAAGGATTGGAAACGGCCCATGATGCGATGATCGCGATCGCTCATACCTTGGGGCATGGCGGCCGCGCCGCCGAAGAGGCCTTTCGGGAAGCCTTGCGCGCTCAGCGTGACTTTGCCGGCGAGTGTCGCCGCCTGGGCGAGAAAACCCTGGCCCGCCTGCATGACAACCCTGATGAAATCGGAATCGTGCTCTTTGGGCGACCCTACAACGCGTTCTCCAAAATGGCGAACAAGGGCATTCCTCACAAGTTCGCCAGCCGCAACTATCGCATCATCCCCTGCGATTTTCTCCCCTATCCGGAAGAAAAAGCGCCGGAGCACATATACTGGGGCTCGGGCGAGATCATACTCAAGGCCGCCAAGTTCGTACACAAGCATCCACAGCTCTTCGGCTCCTATATCACCAATTTCAGCTGCGGTCCCGATAGTTTCCTGATCGGGTTCTTCCGTAAGGAAATGGGCAGAAAACCCAGCCTGACCCTGGAGCTCGATAACCATACGGCCGATGCCGGCATCGATACGCGCATCGAAGCCTATTTGGACGTGATAAAGACCTATATCGAAATCAACAAACACGAGAAAATAATACGCCCGCAATCCCTCCGCATGGCGCGCTGCCTTTTCAAGGGGAACAAATTTTACGTAAACGATTCGGATGGCCATCTGATCCCATTCACGGACCCCAGGGTTCACCTCCTTATTCCCTCGATGGGCGATCTCGGCTCGCATGCGGCGGCCGCGGCCCTGCGCCGCGAGGGCTTTCGCGCCACTGCGGTGCCCGATCCCACGGAGGCCGTTTACAAACTGGGCACCGGACATTACTCCGGCAAGGAATGTCTGCCGGCTATGATCACCCTGGGCAGTCTCCTGTCATACCTGAAGAATCGGCCCGAGGATACAGACGAAATACTCGTGTACTTCATGCCCGGCGATTCCGGCCCCTGCCGCTTTGGTTCCTATTATTTGCAGATGCAGAATGTGGTTGAGCGACTTAGGTTGCGGGATATCGCATTTTTGAACCTGAGCCAGGAGGACGGCTACAAGGGTTTTAGGCTCGATACCCTGATGCGCATTTGGCAGGCCCTGTTGATCGCCGACACCTGCGAGGAGATTTATTCAGCGATCTTGGTGTGCGCCGCGGATCGCGATTCGGCGTTGCAAGTATACCGCGGATTCACGGAGGAGATCCTTAAGTCGATAGAGAAGGACGGCTGGGGGAAGCTCCTCGATCTGCTCAGGACCGGGGCGGCAAAGCTGGCAGAAATTCCGCGTGGATTAAATTTCCACAGCACGGCCAAAATAAATCTGATCAATGAAATGTATGTGCGGCGCAACGATTTCGCGCGCCAGCATATCGTCGAACGCATGGCGGAGAAGGGCATAATCGTCAAGGTAGTCGCCTTCGCTGAATGGAACTATTATTTGGATTACATGGTTCGGCGCAAGCTTACCCAAAATACGAGCTTGGTAAACCGTGGCAGGAAACTGATCGAATACCTTCCTAAGCATCATTATGAAGGTCAAATCAAGGCAGCCCTGGCCTTGAGCGGGTTTTACGAAAAACATATGCTCACCCCGGAACGCAACGTCGAGGCGGTGAAAGACCTCGTTCCAGAAACCCTCATCTGCGAAAGCATCGTCATCGTCGGCTCGACCATCGCCGAGGTCGCCGAAGAGGTCGCGGGTGTTATTTCGATCATACCATTTGGCTGTATGCCGGGGCGCATCGGCGAGGCGATCATTACAAAGAAACTTCACGACAAGAAGCTGGAGCTGAGGGCGGACAACCAGTTCGTGGAACGGATTATGGAAAAGTACCCGCATCTGCCGTTCCTATCGCTGGAGGTGGACGGTAACTCCTTCCCGCCCGGCACCGAGGCAAATCTGGAAACCTTTTGCCTGCATGTGCACCGCGTAAACGAACGAATGAACGAGGTTAGAGATATGGAAGTCGGTATACAGGATTGAGGGCATACGGGCAACGGGCCGTCTCGCTCGCATTGGCGCGACTGCGTAGGGAGCGCCAATGGCGCCTTCCGCGCCTATCGGCGCGCGCTCGCTCGGATCGAGCCCGAGCGAAAAAGCCCGCGCGGGTTCGCCTTCCGGCGCTCGATGTCCGTATCTCGCGCCTCCAGGCCGGGGTTCTCGCTGGCGGCGGACATTCCTGTCCGCCTTCCCTCGCTACAGCTCGGCGCTCGAACCCTTCGAACCCAGTGGTTAACAGAGTGAAAATAGGGTTTATCACCACTTTTCATGCGCTATCAATAGCTATATAATACAATGAATTAACGGAATGTCAAGAAATCGGGTTAACATAGGTTTTTAGAAATCTGCGTACAATTTACATACAGTCGTCTAACGTGTTTTTCACTCGTCTCAGGGTGATCTCTATAACGTGGCGCACGCAAGACGTTGAGGTGAGGCCGAAGGATGCTTTTGCAGCACTAGGACGACTGCTAGACCCCATTCCACTGCGCATACATGATCACATTTGCCGAAGGCATGGTGAAGGTGGTGGGGAGCGCTGTTCTGGGAGCCATTCCTTTTTTTTCGGTAGCATAAGGCTGCGTCAGGCCGGAGCTATCCATTGTCCAATGTGAAAAAGTACCACCAGTAGATACGAGACCGCTTCCACTAATCACGATAACTGTTGCTCCCGCTTGATACAGGGTGGGATCGGTTGGAAGGGTCCCGGTCGTTATACTTTGGGAATTAGCGCTGTACGTTACCGTGTAAACAGAGGGGGACGACGTAGCCGGCTGGCAGCTAAAGACAATGAATGTAAACAACAAGAAACCAAAAAGGGCTCTTCGTTAAAGCGAGTGGGTAAAAACAGCTAACGTAACCTCCGTAATATCATCATTGATAAAGAAATATGACCTTGAAGAGGCTCGGGGAATGTGTAATCTTGCTATGTGGCCATACG
>JBEKVO010000047.1:0-29087 GCA_049513895.1 Rectinemataceae bacterium
GGATTGGTTACAGTCTGTTTTCACAAGGGGCTTTCCTTTCAGCGTATATCTTGTTTCTGGCAAGACAATTATATACGCTTCGGGAGGTCCCTTGTTAATTAATGTGAGATATCCGGGCTAGGACTTTGTATTTGGACGGAACGGCTCCCTCGGAAAATACCGCGGCTTTCGCGTCGAGGTGGCCCATCATGCCTTTCTCGTCGAGCTCGGCGAATAGCTCCATTGGCCGCTGAATCTCCATACCTGCCTTCCTCATCGCCTCGAAGCGTTCCTTGATGGTCATATATAATCCTTCTCATATTGATGTTCCGGCTTGCAGACATCGCCACTCTACGATATGTCCAAGCATTCACTTCATGGATGATCGCGTTGAAGAGATAGCCGGTGAGCATGATCCCGACCGCCACTACGCTGAAATAGATGGCGAGGAGTTTGGGCTTGAGCACCTTGCGGAGGAGGATAGCCTCGGGCAAGGAAAGCGCGGTCACCGCCATCATGAAGGAGAGGGCGGTGCCCATGGCCATACCCTTCTCCATGAGCACCTTTACGATGGGGATGACTCCCGCGGCATTCGAATAGAGCGGCACGCCAATAAGGACGGCAAGGGGAACGGCATACCAGACACTGGGGCCTGCATACTTCACGAGGAAATCGGCAGGTGCGTAGCCGTGCATAAAGCCGCCGATAGCGATGCCGACGAGTACATAGGGCCAGACCTTGCCCACGATCTCGCTCACATAGCCGAAGGCGTAGCTGATACGATCCTTCCAGGTCAGGGTCTCGACTGCCGCTTCGCCAGAATGGATCTTGTAGACGTACTCCTCAACCCACTTCTCGAGCTTCATCCTGCCGATGATGTTACCGCTCACGATGGCCACGACAATGCCGCTCGCGATGTAGAGGAGGGCAGCGAGAATATTGCCAATAAATACAGGGACCTTCTCGAGGACGCGCTTGGTCTTCTCAGGGGGGAAGAAGCTCCTGAGGAGGGAGATAGCGAAGTGATGACCACGAGAAGGAAGAATATCTTTGCCGTGTCATAGATAAAAAAGTCTAGTGCTGAGCCCAGGGCCGAACTACGAGAAAGACCTATCGTGTTGTAGACAAACCAGTCGACGAAGCTCTGCCACATGCCTTAAGCCTTCTTCGTCGCGATGGAATCCGCTACGCGAGACGCGATGGTCTCGATCAGATCTCCGGTGATCGCGGTCTTGCCCTTCTCGACGCCGAATTCGGTCATCACAAAGTGCTCGAAGGGCAGGCCCTTGGCCTCGAAGATACGTTTACCGCAGGCGACCGGGCGGCCGTCGAGCACGATGTTCTTGGTCGCGCTCCTGGCCGACTCGATAAAGCCTGATAGTTCCGCGCCGACAGCTGCGAGGCATGTGCTATCGCTTACTCCGTCTTTATTCAGCTTACGCATGACATGGTCGGCGAGGAGCCCTGTGTTGGCAGCTCCCGAACATGCATAGATGAGATTAGTCTCGCAGGCTCCACCACAGTTACAGGCCATATTACTTCCCTCCCTTGAGATACTGGACGACCTGATCCTTCGTGAGGACCCTCCCCACGCTCTTGACCGTCCCGTCTATCGCGAGGGCAGGCGTCATCATGACACCCATCGCCATAATTGCTTCGATGTCCGTAACCTTGTCGATCTCAGCTTCAATACCAAGCTCGGCAACGGCTTCACGGGCGTGCTGTTCGAGGGTTCTGCACTTTACGCAGCCCGTTCCGAGTATCTGGATCTTCATACCGTCCTCCTATGTTGCAAATTATGGCAACATCGCATTGAATAATCAATACACTATTGACTATTGTTGCCCAACATTGCAACTTTATGGTATGAATGAACGAGAAGCTCGCCGATATGCGCTTCGGGCAGAAATATTCAAAGCCCTTTCCCACCCGATGCGCCTATTTTTGCTCGAAAAGCTAAAGGATCGACCTTGGTGCGTCTGTGAACTCGCCGCTGAGGTTGGAATAGAGAAATCCGTCGCATCGAAGCATCTCTCGCAATTGAAGGCCGCCGGACTCATCGAAGACGAGAAGCACGGCACCCTCGTCGAATACCGACTCGTGGCGCCCTGTATCCTGGAAATGGCGGCCTGTGCCGAAGGCGCTATCCTGGCGAACAGAAAGAAACGGCTGGATGTGGTTCTGTTAGGTTAGAACTTCCTTCCATGCATGAATCAGAACGCGAGCGGCCATCTCAATCTGTTCAGTAGTGCCTCGTCCGAGTCGTCTCAATAGCCTCGATTCCTTCGTGGACGACGAAATACACCAATCCTAACGCCGCCAGAGAATCGAGCCACCACCATCCCATCACGGCCGTCGCGATGACTCCCGCCAGGACGATCCATGACATATAAGCGCAGACCATGCTGCATGAGCCGTCGGCCTCCAGCGCCTTGCTGCCGATCCGCTTACCGATCCTTCTCTTCGCCCGCGCCAGAATAGGCATCAAGACGCTCGAGGCTGCGGCGACTCCGAGACCGAGGGGCGCGGTGTCAGCCGCGGGGCGCGTGAGTACCAAGTCCGCGGCGACTCCCTTTAAGGTCAAGGAGGCGGCGCGGAGAAAGGCCCCGCCGATGGCGATACCCAGGACGACGCCGAAGGTTCGCCCGAAGCGGTGGCGAATCTGCGAGTGGATGTACCGAGCGGCATCGCAAACAGCACCATCACGCATACGTCCACGCTATCCGCTTTGACCATCGTTACGCTTCCGGGAGTATCTCCCCGAGCTTCGCTCGGTCGAAGCCGAAAATGAACTCGCTCTCCTGATCTTCGTAGAGGACCTCGGTGACCGGAACGCTCATCTGCCCCGTGCGTTTGACGAGCCGCTCCGCCTCGGCTTGGTCCTCGTCGACGTATATCAGGTCGTAGTGTATCTTTTTGGAGTCCAGCCAGGTCTTCTCCATACGGCAATAGGGGCAGCTCCTCGTCGAATACAGCTTGACGCCCGTGGGCTTGAGCATGCCCACGCCCGCGGCCTCGTCGATGAGTTTCCGGATGCCGATCTCCGCCGATGTGGCCAATTCCTGGATGGAGGCGGAATCGCTCACACCTCCGAGTACCGAGGGGCTTCCCGCTCCTACCATGATCCTGTCGTCTTTTGAATAGACAACGACGGAACAGGGCAGGAGCCCGAAGAGGCTCGGGGAATCCGCGATAATAGAATCGGCCCAACGCTGTTTGCATAGGTAGAGCAATCGAGCCCCAGAACCGGGGAGAGTCGTCTCGCCGAAAAACATGAAACCATCGACCTGCGCTTGCCGCTTGAGCCGTTCGACGGTCTCGTCCATGGAAAAGGAACTTTTCCGGAAATAGGATAGATTCATCGGGTATTCCTCCCTTGCATCATGATCGAAACCTTGGTCCTCTAATGGCAGCCTCGCCCAATCGCCTTGCACGCGCCGCCGCAGGGCTGCCCGGAGTCCTCGAGTTTGCCGCGCGCGTAGGCTAAGGCGGCGACACGGGCCGCACCCGAGGCGCCGCGCACGACCGCGATACCGTGGCCTCCGCAGACATGAATGGCGCCTTCGCCGATGCACCCGACGAGGAGCGCCTTGACGCCCATCGCCGCGAGGCGCGCCATCACGATCGACCTGCATCCCGGACCTATCGAGGCCTCGACGATCTCCTCGACCTGAATAACTCCATCGGTGCCGACTTTATAAATCGAAATGCGCTCGCAGCGACCGAAATGAGTCTCTACCTGGCCGCGCGAAGTCGTGGGAACCGCGACGAGCAGAGGGCCCGTCTCCCTTTCTCGAACTGTGACGACTCCGCCGTCGACGCGAAGTTTCTTGCCGTTGAGCAGAGCGTCGGCCGTCTTTCTCCTGGCCGACTCGATGATCCTGCCGAAGGTCTGCCGCGACACTCCCATCCGTTGCGCGGCCGCCTGCTGATAGAGTCCTTCCAGATCCGCCAGCCTGAGTGCCTCGGCTTCGTCGAAGGTCAAGATCACGGCTTCGATTGCGTTACTGGAAACGCCAGATGGCCGGAATCCTCGCTTGGTCATCGCGGAACCGAGAATTCTTGCCATGGGAGGTCTGGGCATCAGCTCTCCTTTGTGCCATAGAGCATGGGTTTCGCATTCCGAATCTTCGTGGCGTCAAGATCGCGGATCAGTCCGAGAACCCTGGGGTCGATGAGCTCGTACCTGACGTAGCCTCTGTCCCTGAGGCCCTGGACTATATCGCTCAAGCGGAGTATCCCGAGCTGCTGCGATACGATACAGGGCTTGATGTCGAGGGATTCGGCCAGGGCCGATACCGTCGCGGCGCCTCGACTCAGGTACATAACTATATTCAACCGCTTAGGATTGGCAAGGGCCTTGAGTATCTCTACTCGTCGGTCGACCGATCCGTCGTCTCGAGGATGTTTCCTATTCACGTCCCCCTCCGTTCAGCGCGATTGGCGCGGCGCGATGCCCCCGAAATTCATCTTCGATAAGGACAGTCTCCCGGAATCCTTTGGCAGCATCATGCCGAACATTCGGCCCATGATGCCCTTCGCCACCTCGGCTTATCCCTTCGCTTGATGACCGAAAGGCCCCAGAAGGTGAAGAACATGGTGACTTACTTTCTCTCGCGGAGAATTTCAGTGATTGCACTCGTGGCCAGGTTCATTGTGCCCCTCGCCGTGAACGGCTGCGCAGCCGAAGCCCGAGTCGGCGAGCCTTCCTCCGGCGAAGGCGAGAGCGGATTCCCGCGCGTCGCCCGACGCTCCGCGGACTACCTCGATGCCTTGGGCGCTCAGAACGCGGACCGCCCCATCGCCCATGTTGCCGGCGACGAGGTGGGTGACCCCCGCGCGCGCGAGGATCGAGGCCACGCCCGATTTGCAGCCGCAGCCATCGGCCGAGGGTATCGTCGCCTCGCTCGTAAGCGAACCGTCGGCTGATACCGCGAACACGAGGAATTCCTTGCAATGGCCGAAGTGCTCGTCCACGAGCCCATCACGCGATGGCACGGCGATCTTCATCATGGTGCTTCTCCTTTCAAAGACTGATTTGCATACCGCACGATAGCCAGGAGACTTTCTCGCCGAGCTCCTGCGCAAGCGCGGCGAAGCCTCGCGGTCCCGTGCAGTGTGAGCATAAGACGGCCGTCGGTTCGGTGGCCGCGATGCCGCGCACAGTGTCCATTACCGTATCGGTCGCGGCATCGACGAGATGGAAACCGCCCACGAGGGCTTTGACCGGTCGAGCGGGGAAAGCGCGTCTCGCGGATTCCGCGATATTCACGATACCCCGATGCGCGCACCCGGTGATGATGACGATTCCGTCCTCCTCGGCGACGACTAGGGAGAGTTCGTCGTCGAACTCGTCGAGGAACTCCTTTCCGCCCTCGAGCCTTCGAAAGCGCGTCGACGGCTCCGATACATCCAGGCGCTCTACGCGCGGCAGGATGAATACGCCCGAGGCGATCCCCGTGAAGCGATCGAGGAGAACGGCCGGGGGCGCTGCCGAGGGCACGATAGGCATGGAAAGGCCAATATCAGCGAGCCCCGTCGAGGACTTCGATCGCCGCGGGGCGTCGAAACCCCTGCCCGCGAAAAATCGAGGATAAGGCGGCGTGAAGGAGTCGTAGAAGGCATTGAGCCCTCCCCCATGATCGTAATGCCCATGGCTCAGAACGACCGCGTCTATTCTATTCAGGTCGATCCCCATAAAGCGCGCATTCTGAATGAAGAGGCCGCTCTGGCCCGCGTCGAAAAGGATTCTCTCGGTCGCCGTCTCGATCCAAAGCGATAGACCATGCTCCCCGACGAATCCGCGCTTCGGGCAATAATCGTCCATGAGGGCTGTTATGGTCATTTGCCAATATTCCCAGTTTTGGGATTTATTGTCAAGCAAGAGGGGAGGCGGAGTAATCACATTGGGAAGGCCGGCCTGGGAGAACCCATGTCCATTCTCTCCATGTCCGGCACATCCGACACCGGAATCGGCGCGCCTAAACGGCGTTCACTAAACCGTCGGAGCATGACTTTCTAATGAGCGGCTGGCGCCGACTCGACGGAGACCCTGGCCAAGCTCGAAAGGGCGAGATCGACCTCGCCCGCGATACGGTCGGCATCCTTCCTCACCGCTTCGGGCAACTCGATCCAGCGGAGTAAACGGGCCTGTGCCACCTCCTTGCGCCAGGGCAGGCTCGCGAGGAGGGGGAGGCCGAGCCGCTTTTCGCCGCTCCCGTCGTCGAAGAGCTTCACCTCCTTGCCACAGGCGGGGCAGATCATCATCCTCATATTCTCTACGATTCCGAGGACAGGCGTTTTCAGCATCGCGGCCATTTTCACCGCCTTCGTAACGATCATCGAAACGTAATCCTGAGGCGTGCCGACCACGACGACTCCGGCGAAGGGGATGGTCTGGAATGCAGTAAGCGCGATGTCCGAGGTTCCCGGGGGAAAATCGACGATGAGGTAGTCTAGGTCGCCCCAATCGGCATCGCCCCAGAACTGCTCGATCGCCTTTCCGAGAAGGGGTCCGCGCCAAATGACGGGTTCGTCCTCGTTCTCGTTGAATAGATTGATGGAGAGAACCTTGATCCCCTCCTCATTGACGATTGGAAAGAGCAGGTGGCCGTCCGACTCCGCCCTGAAAGAATCGACCCCGAGGAGCCGCGGAAGGCTCGGGCCCGTAATATCGGCGTCCATCATCCCGACTTTCCCGCCCCGCGCCGCGAGGGCTTGCGCGAGGAGGACCGCCACAGTCGACTTTCCGACGCCGCCCTTGCCGCTGACTACACCGATGACAATTTTTATTTTTGGGTTCAGCTTCTTCTCGGGAACGATATCCATCCATATACCCCTTTTCAAAGGAGGTTCGCATATCGAAGAACAGTTTTGCTTTTATCGTCTCGATATGGAGCGACAAGCCATGCTCACCCCGAAGGCCGCGTTACCGCCAATAATCGTCCATTGGGGATGTTATGGTCATTAGCTCATAATGATTCCGAACGAAGCAGGGTGTCAAGAGATCGGAAGGGGCGCGAGATCAGGAGGGACAAAGATGCTAAAGCTGCCCCCGATCTTCGCCACAATTGTTCGAGAATAGGCAAAAACCAGAGATTATTGGATATATGCGTTTGTCCTCCTGCCCGGCAATGAATGACGCTTCAGGAGAAATTCATGAAGCGGATACAACTCTATATTTTTAGATATAGTCTTAAAAAGCTGTTCATTTTATCAGTATCATTAAGCCACCATGAGCCGAGCAGCCTTCTACGACGCGCATTGTCACGTCCTCGCGCTTTCGCACCCGAGCTTCCTCGCCTTCACGCAGACGCTGAGGCGCCGCGGGCTCGAGGAAGTCTATGCCCAGGTCACGGCGCCCAACTACCTCATCGCCGCCCTGTTCTTCAAGACCGGCGAGCGCATGCGCAACATGCTGTCGGTGATGGAGCGCGACGTGGGCTCGATCTTCGAACTCATGGAGGACGACCTCGCGGGCAAGTTCGCGAGGGAGGGGGACGACCCTCCCCTCTTCCGCGACGGCAAGCTCAGGCTGGGGAAGCTCGGTTTCGACCGGCTGGTAGTCTGTCCCCTCATCATGGATTTCCAGTGCGCGACCTTCATGCCCTCGGAGGGAACGTACTACGACAGGCCGAGCTCAAAGCCCCTCGCGACCCAGGTCCGCGATCTGCTGGAGGGGATACGGAGCTATCGGCGCGCGCGGCCCGACGGCCTGCTCGAGATACGGCCCTTTCTCGGCGTCGACACGCGGCACTACTCCGCCGAAGAGCTGGCCGCCTTTCTCGAGACGGCCTTCGACGGCTATGAAAAGGGCGAGGCGGCATCGCGGGCCGCTTTCGACGCGATGGGCGATTACGACGCCGCGTCGCCGGTCCGCGGGCGCTTCGCGGGCGTCAAGGTGTACCCGCCCCTGGGCTTCGACCCCTGGCCCGAGGGCGGAGTCGAGCGCGAGAAGGTCGAGCTGCTCTGGTCCTTCTGCGAGCGCCTCGATTTACCCGTCGTCACGCATTGCGACGACCAGGGCTTCCGCGTCGTAAGCATAGAGGAATCTTGGCGCTTCAGCTCGCCGCTGCAGTGGGAGGCCGTCCTGCGATCCTTCCCGGATTTGCGCCTCGATTTCGCCCACTTCGGCGCC
This sequence comes from Rectinemataceae bacterium, assembly GCA_049513895.1. Taxonomy (GTDB): domain Bacteria; phylum Spirochaetota; class Spirochaetia; order Treponematales; family Rectinemataceae; genus UBA1306. The sequence continues at coordinate 8,117 of JBEKVO010000047.1, forward strand.
CAGTATTCTCACCCGATCGGCCGCCCGATCTCGACCGAATGGACCGACCGCATCGTGAGGCTCATGGTGGACTTCCCCAAGGTCTACGCGGATTTCTCCTTCGACGGGACCGAAGCCGAGTATTACCGCTGGCTCGATGCCTACATGGGTAAGAGGAGCGCGGCTCTCGCCGCACTCATCGAGGAGAGACTCCTCTTCGGCTCGGACTTCATGGTCAACCTGACCAAGGTCCGATCCTACTCGGACTATTTCAGGATCTACGACGCCTCGCCGTTTTCCGACGAATTAAAAAGACGATTCGGTCACGATAATCCGGAGAAATTCCTGTTCTGTTGAGTTCTCGCGCCGAGGGGGCGTTCGCTTCCGCTCAGATGCCCATCTCGTACACTCTGTAGCGCCTCGAGGGCCGTGCACCGAGCTTCGTGATGGCGTTGACCATGGGCGCGTTGTCCTCGAGGACATAGTTGACTTCCATCGTCACCTCGGGCGTCGCCATGCGCTCCCACATCTCTCGGTACAGGAGGGCGTCCACGCCCTTGCCCTGGTAGGCGGCCGCAACGCCGAGGGCGAACATGCGATAGCGCCGAAGCCGCGGAATTCCCCATAGCAGGCGCGCCCAGCCGAAGGGGAGCATGCGGCCCCTGGTCTTTTTTAGGATCACGTTGACGTCGGGGATCGAAAGGGCGAAGCCTACGTCCTCTCCTTTTTCGTTGGTCGCGAAGAGGACGCACTCCTTCCTGAGCACCGGCCTGAGGTCTCGGGCCATGGCGGCGATCTCTTCGTCGGTTATGGGGGAAATGCCCCAATTGCCCTTTAGCGTCTCGAGGGACAGCCTGGCGAAGAATTCGACCTCCTTCTCATAGTTCGAGAAGTCTATCGTGCGCATCGTGAGCTTGTAGCTTTGGGCGACGGAGTCGGTCAGCGTGAGTATGCGATCGGGGATGCGATAGCCGTCGGGCATCGATAGCTCCCAGCACAGGAGGTCCTTGGCCTTTCGCAGGCCGAAGTCCTCGAGCAGCGTCGCGTATTCGGGAGGGTTGTAGGGGGCCATGATCACCGGCGCGGGCGAGAAACCCTCGACCACCAGGCCCCATTCCTGAGACATGAAGCTCCAGGGCCCGCGCATCACCTTCATGCCCTTCTCGCGCAGCCAGTCCCGCGCGGCGCCGAGAAGAAGGGCCGCGTTTTCGCGGGCATTCTCGCCGTCGTCGAGACCGCATTCGAAGTAGGCGAACATGCCGATGCTTCCGCCCCATGCATCCAGGGCGAGCCTGTCTATCAGGGCCGCGATTCTTCCTCGGGTCTTGCCGTCCCGCTCGAGGAGGAATAGGCGGAAATCGCAGTGGCTGAGGAAGGGATTGGACTCGGCCTTCAGCTCGTTCCGTGCGCTCGCCTTGATTGGCGGCACCCAGAGGGGATCGTCGCGGTAGATCTTCCACGGCAGGCGAAAGAAAGCTTCGAAGTCGCGTGCGCCGTCGACCGGTCGAACGGCCGCTTTACCGTCGTTCATCGATACCTCCTGTCTAGCCAATCTTCGAAGGCCGCGAGAGCCTCGGGCAGGGACCTTCGGCCGAAGCCTATGCGGAATCGCGCTGGATCGTACGAATAACATGAGCCGGGCAAAATCATCACTCCCGACTCGGCGACGAGGCGACGAGACAGAACCTCGGCATCCTCCCCTCCGGCGAGCCTCGGGAAGCCTATGGAACCGCCTTCCGGAATTGTCCAGGAGACGAAATCGCGCCGACGCGCGAAGAAGCCTTCGAGGAGGGCCAAGTTCGAGGCGATGGTGGCGCGGCTTCGCTCGACGAGGCGGTCGAAATGCCGAACCGCGACGCCGGCGAGGAATTCCGAGGGCCCCGACGAGCAGATCGTGCCGTAGTCCCTGACGGCGGCGACCGCGTCGAGGATATCGCCGCGCCTCGTCGCAAGCCAGCCTATCCTGAGGCCGGCGAGGCCGGCGCTCTTCGAAAGCACATTGAGCGAAACGCCGTTTTCATAGACGTCGCAGGCTGCAGGGAGTCGGCGGCCCGCGTCGAACTCGAGGTAGCGGTACACTTCGTCGCAGAATAGAATGGCGCCGGTCTTCGCGCAGAGGGCGACGATCGCGTCGAACTCCTCCCTCGTAGGTAGGGCGCCGGTGGGATTGTGCGGGGCATTGAGGAGGACAAGCTTGGTCTTGGGCTCGAGGAGGCGGGAGAGGGCGTCCACGTCGAAGGCCCAGCGGCCGTCTTCCTCTCGCAGGGGCCAGGGATCCACGGCGCAGCCGAGGGCCCGGGGAATCTCGGACAGGGATTGGTAGCAGGGGAAATTGACGACCACGTGGTCCCCTGGCGAGAGGAGGGCGAGGCAGAAGTCGAGTATCGCTTCCTCGGCCCCCGCGTGGACGATGGTCGACTCGGGTCCCAAGTCCCCGTAGAGCCCCGCGATATCGGCGCGGAGCGCCGGATCGCCCCGTGTCTCGGTGTAGCCGAGCCTTTGGCCGAGAAAGCGCGCTTCGGCACCGGATTCCAGGGCGAGGAGCTCCCGCGTCGACATGGTCTCGCAGTCGGAGCTGGAAAGCAGGTAGCGCGCGCTGAACTCGTATTCTGCGAAAAAGCGCTCGAGCGCGAAAGGCCGGAAAAACGCCATGGACGGGATGATCGCATGGGGCGAGAGTCGGCGCAAGCGTCGGCGCGGTCCGGGGCCTCATTTCCCATACGCGCGATTGAAGTTGGCCACGATGGCCTCGCCGAGTTTTTCCGTGCCGACGCTCCGTATCCGCGCGATGCCCTCGACGATCGGGCTCAAGTCCTCGGCGCGGCAGAACTCGCTCCCCCGCGGCGGCTGCCACGGGGCGTCGGTCTCGGCGAGGAGGCGATCCGCGGGTATCGAGAGGCAGGCGGCGACGGCGCGCTTGTTGCCGTTCAGTATCGGGGCGCCGAAGGAAAAATACGCGTTCACGCCCTTCGCGAGAATGGACTCGGCCTCGCGAGGCGTGCCCGAATACGAGTGGAAGATCGCTGCCCGCAGGCGCCGCAATCGCGGCGCATAGGCGAAGGCCATGTCCATGGCCTTTCGCAGGTGCAATAGAAGGGGGAGGCCGGTTCGCTCCGCGAGCTCGAGCTGGAAATCGAAGACGGCGCGTTGCGCGCCCTCGTTCTCGGCGTTCCTGACCCGTTCCGGCCTATCGCCGTAATAGTCGAATCCGGCTTCTCCAATAGCCGCGATCTTGCCCTCGGCGGCGAGGCGGGCGAGGAAATCGGCGTTCTTCCAGACCGCCCACTGCGGATGTATACCGAAGCTCGAGACGAAGGGCGGAAGCCTCGAGCGCAGCGCCTCTACCTTTTCCCACTCGCCTTCGTCGTGGCTCGCGGCGCAGCATACCCAGCGCGACCAGTGGACCACGCGCGAATCGCCGTCCTTTTTTGGCAGGGCGATCCTCTCCGGAAAGTCCGGGTCGCGGTCGAGAAGATCGGCCAGGTGTATGTGGGCATCGGCGGCCGCAAAGGTCATGTTGTGCTGCTCTCTACGAAAAGTGTATCCTTCATCCGCTCCGCAGACAATCCAGGAGGTTGTATGCCCGATACCGTCGTCGTCTACGTCACAAGAAATGGCCATTCGCGCGCGCTGGCCCTCGACCTTGGCTCGAGGCTCGGGGCGGAGGTCCACGAGATCGGCGACCTCGTGAGCCGGAAGGGAATCTTCGGTTGGATCGCCGCGGGCAGGCAGGCCGCGACGAAGAGGGCGACGCCGATTCGCGACCCGGGCGTCGAGCTTGGTGCCGCGGAGACGGTCGTGCTCGTGCAGCCGGTGTGGGCTTCGGCCGTATGTCCGCCGCTCAGGAGCTGGATACGCGCGCACTCGAAGGAGCTCGCGGGCAAGAGAGTCGCCGTTCTCCTCTCGGACTACTCCACGCCGGCGAGCGAATTGCGCCCCAAGTTCGAGCTGGAGTTCCCCGCCGAGCTGGGCAAGCTCGCGGCATGCGCGGCCGTCATGCGGAAGGCCGATGCGGTCCAGCGTAAAAAGGCCGTCGACGACTTCGTCGCGGAGCTGGCGCGGAAATAGGCGCGGTGGCTTTACCCGATTGCCTGCTCACCGGGGGGCGCGTCGTTCTCCCCCGCTCGATCCTCGAGGGCGGAGCCATTCTGGTCCGCCACGGAAAGATCGAGGCGGTACTCGAGCCCGGCGAGCGCCTTCCCGCGAGCCTCCCTCGACGCGACCTCGGCCGCGCCTGGGTCACCCCGGGCCTCGTGGAGCTGCACATCCACGGCTGCGGCGGCGTCACCTTCGACGCTCTCGGAGGCGATTCCGGTGCCGCCGATTCGCCCGCGGCTGCGGGCGCGGGCGCTGAGGCGCTGGTCCGCGCGGCGGCCTTTCTCCGCGCTCGCGGGGTGACCACCTACCTGCCTACCATCGTGTCCCGAGAGCCCGCGATCTCGGGCCTCGCCGCCGCCCTGGACGAGCTGGCCCCTGCCCGCGAGGAAGTCCCGGGGATCTACGTCGAGGGTCCCTTCGTCAATCCCACGCGCCGCGGCGGCATCCCCCTCGACGCGCTCAGCGATCCCGATTCCCGGCTTCTAGGGCGCATCATCAACCTCGCGAGAGGCCGCCTGGCCCTCATGACCCTCGCCCCGGAGCTTTCAGGCTACCGAGAGATGCTCGCGCGGCTCGAGGGCGTCGGCGTTCTTCCCTGCCTGGGTCATTCGGACTGCAATATCGATCGCATAACGATTCCATCGGGCCGATTCTCGATAACCCACCTTTTCAACGCCATGTCCCCGATCTCGCACAAGGAGCCGGGCCTCGCCATGCTTCCCTTCCTCGACCGCCGGGCCTTCGTCGAACTCAACCCCGACGGCGCCCACGTAAACGAGCCCGCCCTGAGGCTCTGCGCCTCGGGCCTCGAGCCCGACAGGCTCATGTTGATATCCGACGCCGCGTCACCCGCGGGCCTGCCGCCGGGGAGCTACGGTGAGGGCGACGCGGCTCTCGTCTCGGGCCTCGACGGAGTGCGTTTCGCGAAATCCGGAACCCTGATGGGCGGCCGCCTCCTCGCGCCCGAACTCTTGCGCAACTGGCTCAAGGTGACCGGCTCCTCGGTCCCCAATGCCGTGCGTATGCTCAGCCTCACGCCGGCTCAGGCTTTAGGCATAGACGACCGGCGCGGGGCGATAGCGCCGGGACTCGACGCCGTTCTCGTGCTGTGGAAGGGCGAGTTCGAGGCAGTGGAAGAGATACTCGAATAGGTCGAGGCGACTCGGTTTAAGTGGCGGCCGCGGACAATGCGGACCAGGCTTCCTTCTCGAGGCCGGCGAGGCGCTCGAGGCGCCGCGAGAGCTCCGGCAGGGCATCCCGGGCGGCTCCTTCCTCCATCCCGGCGCCTTTGGAGGCCGCTCGGCAGAGTTCCGCGGCCTCCTCCCACGCGTCGCCTATCGCTTTGAACGAGGCCGCGAGCCTGCCGATCGCTTTCGGCGCGCCGAGCGCGGCCGCCTCGGCCAGGAAGCGGCCGAACATGTAGCGGAAGCAGCCTCCGCCCGAGCCGCCCTTGGCGTTAACGAAGACGTAGAGGTTGAACAAGGTCTCGGAAAGCGATCGAGCGTCGAGTACATCGGACCACAGAAGGCATTCCCTGGATGCCTTTCCGATCCCCTTGACGCCGATGTTGGCTATGGGCGGTTCCAGCATGAGTCCGCATTGGTTTCGGATGGCGAGGACGATTTCCTCGCGCCGAGGCGGTCGCGCGCCCTGGAAATCAAAACGCCACCATGCGCGACCCGGCGGGAATGGCCTGTGCCGCGAGGCGCGGGCGGATTTTATGGCCTCCGCTGGCACGACGCGCAAAGGACCCTCCCGGTCAGCGATGAGATAGTCGCCGTTCGCGGCGTCCCGACCGCAGGCGACGACTACATGGCCGCCGAAGTGGTATTCCTGTCCCCCGAAGTCGAAGTAGGGAAGGTAGCCCATGTCGACCTGGAGCATGACGGGCCTGCCCGAATCGAGCTCCCCAAGGAGGGAGCGCTCGGCGGCCGCGTCGCTGGACGAGGACTTCCGCACTATCGTCACCCCGGTTCTCGTCCCGGCTATCTCTTCCATGCTCGGCTTGGGTTGAGCCCTTCCGCCGAGGAAGGGAGCCTGACCTTTGAACCTGAAATACGCGAAGCCGACGCCCTCGCCCAGGCCCAGGAGGAGCTCCTCGGAGATATCGCGGCCCGCCCACGCGTAAAGGTGACGCATCGAGCCCGTGACGCAGTGAAGCGTCTCGAAGTGCCGAAAGCCTGGAACCCTGTTCATGCTCATTCCGCTCCTCCTCGAGCCCAGCCGACGTTTACAATTGAGGGTATTAGTATATGCCCGATCCCAGATAGTACAGTCCGAGAAGAGCGACAATCATGCAGGACGAATCGTCGAGGCCCGTTTCCGCGTTAGCCGCGCCATTGGGATCGGCAGCCACCCTTCGGGTGGCAGCCCTTTCGGGGAGAGCCACCCTTCGGGTGGCAGCCCCTTCGGGGAGAGCCACCCTTCGGGTGGCTTCGCGGGCGATCCAGCACCAGGCGCCCAGACGCATGTCCGCCCGGCCCGCGGCCTCGTGGAAGTCGGGCGTCTCGGCGAGTGGGCCGAAGAGCCGCGACATGGCGAGGCCGTGTATCCGAAGACATGAGGTCAGGGCCTCCCGCCCGCGCTCGGCCTCCATGGCCCGGCCGCAGTCTTCCATGGCGCCTCCCGTATCCTCGAGGATGGGCCCGATGTGGAGCTTGAAGGAGGCGAAGAGGGTACGGCAGCGGGCCTGACGAGACGAGGCCTCGCCGGTGAGGAAGCGGTAGAACTCGCCCGGTGCCCCGAGGATGTTGCCGAGGGCTATGGCGTACTGCCGTTTCAAGGCCGCGTTGCGCGCTTCCGCGAAGCGTGGGAAAAGCTCCTGCACGGCCTCGAGGACCTCCATCGGGGCGTCGCTCTCTTCGGCCCCCGCGGACCTGGTGACCGCCTCGGCGAGCATCGCGACGACCGAATGTTCCTCCTCGCCGCTCAAAGAGGCCGACAATGCGATCCGGGCGGCCTCGCCCCCCACGCACCCGAGCGCCTCGGCGCAGGCCGCCCGCAGTTCGGGCGAACCCACCGCCAGGCATCGCACGAGGGCGGGCACCGCGCGCCCGTCGCCTATGCCGCCCAAGGCGCGGGCGGCCTCGATCCTGATGGGACTATAGGGGTCGGAGAGCCTGGAGCTGAGCTCCTCCGTGGCCTCCTTCGAGCCTATCCTGCCCAGAGCCCGAGTCGCCTCCTCGCGCACCTCGGCCGAAGGGTCGTCGAGGCGCCCCATGACCTCGCGGAGAACGAGTTCGCCATCTTCGCGGTCGATGTGCCGGAGGGCGCGCGCCACGCGGGGATCGCTCGAGTCCCGCGAGAGCGCGCCGAGGGAGGCGAAGCTCCTGAACACTCCTGCCGAGGCGAACTGCGAGACGAGGTTGGCGACCGGCCTTTCATGGCCTTCCTTGACCTTGCGGAGCGCGAGGGCGGCGAGCCCCAGGAGGACGAGGCTGACCATCTGTCCGACGTGGAAACCGCGGAACTCCATGGGCCCGACGCGGTAACGGAAGTCGGAAAGGGCGGCGGCCAGGTACCCGCCGGCGAAGGGACCGAGAGCCGAAACGGTGCCGAGTATCGCGTTGTACCAGCTGATGTAGACGACGCGTCGCTCGGGGGGCGCGAGGGTGAGCATGAGCTGGTTGGATCCCTCCCAGAAAGCGGGTCCGAAGAAGCCCCCGGCCAGCGAAAGGAGGGGGAGGACGTAGGCGTAGTTCCCGGGAGTCAGGAATACATAGCCGAGGGTGGTGAGGCCGACGAGGAAGCCCATGAGCACGGCGGGCTTGCGTCCGTATCGGTCCATCACGAAGCCCCACAGCGGCGCGATCGCGACCCAGGTGAGCACGGAGATGACCGTCATGATTCCGAGCCACACGTTGGGCGCTCCCACCGCGTCATGGGCCGTAACGTAGGGCGCCTGAAAGGGCCCGGCGAGGTTGAGGGCCAGCACCGCGAGGCCGATCGAGATGGAGTAGCGAAGGAAGTTGCGGTCGCGCAGGGGCGCCGCGAAATCCGCGGCGGTGAAGCGGGGCCGCGCCGCCCGAGGCGGCTCGGGAATAGCCAGGTGAAGGAGAATATCGATGACCCCGCCGATCGAGCCCAGACCGAAGATGAGGGCGTATGCCCAGGACCTCGACTCGTCGGCGAAAATGTCGAGGAGCACGCTGGCCAGGAAAAACCAGGCGACGGTGACGGCTTGGAACACGGCCGAGCGCTTAAGGAAGAAACGGCCCCTCGACTCCGCGGGCACGAGGTCGGCCATCCATGACATCCAGCCCGAGGACGTGAGGTTCATCGCCGCCCAGGAGGCGATCATCGCGGCCGAGACGAGGAGGGCGGCCGGCGCCCTGCCAGCCCCCGAGGCGAAGATGGCCGCGGAGGCGGCTATCGCGAGACCGGCGCCGCGGTGGATAAGATGACCGACCATCCAGAGTATCTTTCGCCTGGGCAGGAGGGAGTAGGCCACAATGGAGAGGAGCTGAAGCACGCCTGAAAGCTGCATAAGCCCGAGTAGCGTTCCGAGGAGCTCGGGAGACACTCCCAGATGATTGAGCATATAGACGTTGAAGATGGGTTGGTTATTGCAAACCGTGAGGAAGAAGGCTCCTGAGCCCCCCGCCGCGATGGAATAATTCATGGCGCGGGAAAGCTGGCGCGAGCTCAAGGCCCCTCCGGCCCCCGCCTTCGGAGCGCTCGACATGTCTCTACCATGGCGGCGAATCGGGGAATGGTCAAGATGGAGAGAGACCGCCGCCCCGCGCAAAGGGTGATCCCGATAACGGCCAAGGCGCAGCCGGCGAAGCCGATGGCCCTCGGCCTCTCACCGAGGAAGACGGCCGATAGAGCGAAGGACGAGAGGGGCATCAGGCCAGCGAAGACGCCCCCCACGGAGGCAGGGACTCTCGCTATGCCCCTGAAAAAGAGGATGTAGGCGAGGGTCGGCAGGGTGGACGACGAGGGCCTCGACCCGCGCCGCCTGCCGCGGGATCGGAGCGCGGTGGCCTTCGTCACGCCGTCGCATCAATTTCCCCTCGGCCCCGTGCTGAGCGCACCCAGGAGGGCCGCCCTCCTCGAGTGGGCGCGGGAAACGGACTCCGTCGTCGTCGAGGACGACTTCGACGGGGACTTCAGGTACGGCGGCCCGCCCCTCCTCCACCTCCGCGAGTCCGACCCCTCGCGGGTAGTCTACGTGGGCTCCTTCAGCAAGGCCTACAGCCCGGCACTGCGGCTTGGCTACGCGATAGTGCCTCCGTCCCTGAGGGAGGCCTGGCGCGCCTACCGCGAGCTCATGGACATCCACAGCTGCGCCTTCACCCAGGCCGCGATGGCCTCGGTCCTGGGCTCGGGGGCCTTCGAGAGGCACGTTAGGCGAATGAAGAAAGTCTACTCGGCGAGGCGCTCGGCCCTCCTCGGCGGCATCGGGGCCGCCTTCGGGGAGCCCGGCTCCCCGGGAGGCGGGGTGGATGTCATGGGCGAGGCCGCCGGGCTCCACGTGGCGCTCCGCTTCGGGGCCGGGCGCTTCCGGGGCCTCCGCTTCGACGAGGCTACGGTGTCGCGCATCGCGTCGGCCGGGGCTATCGTGTACCCCGCGTCCGGATACTCCTTCGCGCCCCTGCCCGGGGTCGAAAGGATAGTCCTCCTCGGGTACGGCAACCTCTCCGAGGCGGAGATATCTCGGGGGCTCGCGGCCCTAGCCTCCGCCATCGGTCCCCAAGGTGTATAATGGAGTATCCACATTGGTGGATAGCGCGGTAAGCAGGGGAGGGCAGAGGCGTGGGAAGGAGAAAAATGGAGTTTTTGTTAAAATGCGCGAGCCTCGATGAAGGCTGTCGGAAAACGCTACCCTAGGGTTGGGCCGGAACGGGAAAAGATGCGCGAAATAGGCCGGAGACGGCGCATCGTACCCGGAAACTACGCGTTTCCTGTTGGCATGGTTCTAGCTGTAGAAGGTCAACCGGTCCTAGTGCCGGCAATCACTGACCAAGGGAGCATGTACATGAAAAAGACGATCTTAGCTATCCTCGTCGTCCTCATGATCGCCCTCGTCGCATTCCCCGGCTTCTCGCAGGCGAAGATCCGTATCCTCTTCATGCCTGGCGTCGCCGACCCCTTCTATTACACCATGGAGAAGGGCGTCAAGGCAGCGGCCGCCAAGGCCGGGGCCGACCTCGTCGTGGCCGAGTATCCCAAGGCCTGGGGCCCGGAGAACCAGATTCCGATACTGCAGGCTACGTACGCCCGAGGCAAGTTCGACCTCCTCCTCATCGCCCCGACCTCGAACGAGGCCCTCAAGGCTCCCCTCAAGGCCATCTACGACAAGGGCACCGAGATAATCACGGTCGATACCTACATCGGCGACGGAGACTATTCCAAGAGCAGCGACTACTCCTTCCCCCTCTCCTACATCGGCTCCGATAACCGCCTTGGCGGCAAGCAGATGGCCGAGCAGTTGGCCAAGATGGTCGGCGAAAAGGGCAAGGTATACTGTGAGGCCACTAACCCCGACGCTTCCTCGGTCCAAGATCGCGTGAAGGGGTTCACCGCCGGCGTTTCCGAGTTCCCAAACATGATGCTGGCCGGCGTGGAATGGTGCCTGGATGTCCAGCAGAAGGCCCAGGAGCAGACCCTCACTGCACTGCAGATAAATAAAGACATTGTCGGTATCTTCGGCCTCAACGTGTTCTCGGCCCAGGGCGCCACCCAGGCAGTCATCAACGCCGGCCTCTCGGGCGCGGTCAAGATGTGCCTCTGGGACGCCACGCTCGACAACATCGCCAATCTCAAGAAGGGCAACGCCGATCTCGTCCTCGCGCAGAAGCCGGGCGAGATGGGCACATTAGGCGTCGAGTGGGGCCTCAAGTACCTCAAGGACAAGAAGAACGTAAAAGTCCCGAAGAAAGTCATCCCCGGCTTCATGTTCTTCACGGCGGAGAACGTGAACGACGCGAACATGCAGCAGTACATCTATCAATAAATAGACGAGCCACGAAGACGCGCGCGGGCCGGGCGGCCGAACCAAGAAGGGTTCCGTCCGGCCCGCGGCGAATACGATAGACGGGAGCGTAACCATGAACGGCGAGAGCGCCGCGAGGGGCGGAAACGGCTTCTTGGGCACGCGTGCGGGGCAGGCCCTCGCGTCGAATTGGGCAGCCTTCTTCCTGGTTCTGATGCTGATCGTGTTCAGCCTCACGGGCCGGAATTTCCTATCGATAGTCAACTTTCAGAACGTCGTGCACCTTCAGACGGTGCCCTTCCTCCTCGCGATCGCCGAAACCTTCGTCATCATAACCGGGGGCATCGACCTGTCGGTAGGCTTCGTCATGGGACTCGCCTCCGTGGGCGCCGCGAGGCTCATGCAGGTATTCCTGGCGGCGGGCATGTCCTCGGGATTGTCCATCGGCTGCTCGATACTGATAATCCTCGTCGCCTCCCTGCTGCCCGGCCTGGTGAGCGGGATCGTCATCACGAGGTTCAAGGTCCCGCCCTTCATAGCCACGATGGGAATGTTCGGAATCGCCAACGGCCTCGCCCTAAGGATCAGCCAGGGCTATCCCATGATCGGGCTTCCCGACGTCCTGCCCGGCATAGGCAACAGCTACCTCCTCTACGTCCGTCCGGGAGACTTCGTCTCCTTTTTCGCGAAACCGGCCTGGTTCCCCGACAATCGAATTCGGGAACTCCTGCGCCTCGTGCCCTTTTCCCTGCCCTTCATCCTCATAGTCCTGGCCGCCCTGGCCTTCACGCTGCGCAGGGGCCGCTTCGGCCGCCATACCTACGCGATCGGCGGCAGCGTGGACGCGGCGATCCGCTCCGGGATAGCGGTGGACGCCCACCTCGTGAAGGTCTACGTCCTGTCCTCCCTCCTCGCGGGCATGGCCGGGGTCTTCAATATCTTCCAGACCGGGATCGGGAATTACACGACCTTCAACGCCCAGTACGAGTTCTTCGCTGTCGCCGCCGTCGTGGTGGGCGGCGCCAGCCTCGCGGGCGGCAAGGGCCGGATATGGAACTCTGCGGTGGGCGTCCTCGTTCTCGCCTTCCTCGAGAACGGGCTCGCGATATCGGGTGTTCAACCCTTCTACCGCTATATCGCCGTCGGCGTCCTCCTCGTGGTCGCGGTAGTCATCGACAAGCTCTTCCCGGACATGAGGTGAGGCACGATGAGAGAGAATAATCCGCCAACCACCCACACCGCCGGGCGCGGCAAGGCATTTACCTCCTTCCTCAGGGGAAGCTGGGTCCTTATCTTCCTGGTCCTCGAAACAGTGTATTTCTGCTTTCGGTCCGAGGGCTTCGCCAACCTGAACTCCCTTCAGATTCTCCTCTTCTACGGCGTACTGGTCTTCCTCCTCGCGACCGCCGAACTTTTCGTAATTGTCACGGGAGGGATAGACCTCTCGGTGGGATACGTCCTCGGCTTCGCGTCGATCGTGTCTATCAAGCTCATCGAGAAGCTCGGGGCGATGGGCCTCGATCCCGGCCTGTCGCTGCTCATCGGCGTAGCGGCAACTCTCCTCATCGGCCTACTCCCGGGGCTGGTGAACGGATGGCTCGTCGCCTATCTGAAAGTACCCCCCTTTATCGCGACCTTCTCGATGCTGGGAGTGTGCCATGGCATCTCCGAGCTCATAATCAACGGCGTCTACGCGATGGGCCTGCCCAAGCTCGCCTCCGATATCGGCTCCGGTTACCTGCTCTATATCGCACCAGGCGGGGCGGCCACGATCTTCCAGAAGCCCGTAGTCGAGAGGGGCGTCTCCGTCCTCGAGATAGTGCCCAACATCGTCGTCGTGACCGCGATAGTCGTGGGTGTCTTCGCCTTCGTCCTCGCGCGCAGCAGGTTCGGGCGCCACGTCTACGCCTTGGGCGGAAACATGGACGCCGCCATCCGCGCGGGGATACCGGTGAAGAGGCGGATCCTCGGCGTATACGCCATGTCCTCCTTCCTCGCCTCCCTCGGCGGCATCGTGTACGCCTTCATGTACGTGTCGGGCAAGGCGGACGCCGGGGCGAGCCTCCTCCTCGACTCGATAGCCGCCGTCGTCATCGGCGGCGCCTCGATGTTCGGCGGCTCGGGCACCGTGGGCAGGACGATGCTCGGCGCCCTCATCATCGCCGTTCTCGACCTGGGCCTACGCATGTCGGGAACCCCGACCTTCGACAAGTATATACTCGTGGGCGTGATACTGATCCTCGCCGTCATAATGGAGCGCTACATGCAGGAGAAAGCGTGATGGACTACCTACTCGAGACCAGAAACATAACGAAGCGCTTCGGCGGACTCACCGCGGTGGACCGCGTCAGCCTCGGCCTTCGCGCGGGTGAGGCCCTCGCCGTCCTCGGCGACAACGGGGCGGGCAAGTCGACCCTCATCAAGATCATCTCCGGCGTGCACAAGCCCGACGAGGGGGAGATATTCATCGGGGGGAAGATCGCCCGCATCGAGTCGCCGATGGACGCCCTCGCGGCCGGCATCGAGACGATCTACCAGGACCTCGCCCTGGCCGAAAACCTCGACGTCGGGGCCAACATTTTCCTCGGGCGCGAGCGCATGAGGCGCAGCCTCGGCATCCTCAGGGTCCTCGACGACCAGTCCATGAGGGAGGAGGCGCAGAAGGTCCTCGACAGGCTCGATATAAACATACCCTCGCTCAAGAAAACCATCCGCACGCTCTCGGGCGGCCAGCGCCAGGCGGTCGCGATCTCGCGCTCGATCTACTGGGACGCGAAGGTCCTCATCATGGACGAGCCGACCGCCGCCCTCGGCGTCGCCGAGCAGAAGAAGGTCCTGAGCCTGGTGCGGACCCTCAAGGACCAAGGCATCGGGATAATCATCATCAGCCACCAGATGTACGACGTCTTCGAGGTGGCCGACAGGCTCGCCGTCATGCGTCGGGGAGTCCTGGTCGGCGAGCGGATAGTCAAGGAGACCAGTCCCGACGAGGTAGTCGGCCTCATAGTAGGCTCCGAGACGGTCGGGAAGGAAAGGTAGGATCCGGTCGCCGATGATGCGTTATACTGGGTCGAATCATTATGAAGCTTTTCCAGCGGACGCTCTGGTCCTTCGTCGGCGTCATCGCCCTCCAGGCGGGTCTCACGGGCGCCGCCCTCTCGACCATCCTCCGCTCGATGCAGGCCGAGGATGCCGCGAGAGAGATGTCCACCGAGGCGGCCAACGCGTATGAATCGTTCAACGCGTGGAAGCTCGCGTTCTGGAAGGATATCAACGAGCTCGCGGAGGACGCGCGGCTCGCGCGGGCGGTCGGCGCCTCACGCGGTTCGCCGGCCTGGGACGAGGCGGTAGGACGGGAACTTTCCCTTCGCCTGTCGTCCTCGGCCTCCGCCGCCACGGCAGTCCACGACGAATCCCTCGGCCTCTCCCGCTATGTCGACGTCAATCCTTCCGAGCCGGGTCTCCCGGATGCCTTGTCGTTCTCCTTCAAGAAGAAGCACCCCTACGTCGAGATCGTCTCGGTCAACGACGGCCTCTGGTTCGTCGGCGCCGTGAGGATCACCGCTCCCGCGGGGCGCGGGGCCAGGAATCTGGACGTCTTCATCGTCAAGAAGATCGACGCAGACTTGTTGAGCCATCTCTCCTACGACCCGATGGTAGCCGTCGCGGTCTCGGTTCCCGGCAGGGGCGCCGGAGTGGCGGGCCGCTACTCCGGGGCGGCCGGCTCCGGCAAGGCGGGCAGGCAGATCCTCGATTTCGCCTTGGACCTCCTCAGCCCCGCACGGGCGGCCTCCGACGGCCTCGCCTATACATCCTATCCGCGCGAAGACTGGAGGGGCGGCTCCTTCTCCGCCGTCGTGCGGCGCACGGGATCGGTCGCGTCGAAGGAAAGCGAGAGTCCGGTTCTCCTCGCGGCCGTTCTCTCCCTCGCGGGATACGGCGCGCGAGCCACGAGGCTCCAGCGATCCGTCCTCGACGTTTCCCTCATCGTCGTCGTGATCACCATCGTGATAGCCCTCGTGCTATCGCGCAGCATCGTATCGCCCATCAGACTCCTGTCGCGCGCGACCCGCCGCGTCGCCGACGGGGACTACCGCGCCGAGGTACGAGGGCAGACATCGGGCGAGATAGGCGAGCTCCTCGCCGGCTTCAACGGCATGGCCAAGAAGCTCGCCGCGGACAAGCTCGAGCTCGAGGAGTATATCTCGGAGATAGTGGGCTTGAAGGAGAGGGGCGACGGCATCATCGAGTCCATACGCGAGGGCCTCGCCCTGATCGACGCGGAGGGCCGAGTCGAGAGCGCCAACGGCTCGTTCCGCGGCCTGTTCGGGGAGGCACAGGCGGCGCCCGGCGCCCGCATCGTCGATATCGAGCGCGGCCCCTTCGACGAGGGCTTCGCGGAGGCCGTGCGCGGGGTGTTGCGGGACAAGGCGAGCCGAGGGGGCATAACGCGCCGAGCGGCGGACGGACGCACCTTCGAGATCAAGCTCTATCCCCTCGTCGCGGCGACCAAGCCGGAGGACGCGCGCTGCATCGTGATCGTGGAGGACGCGAGCGCCCGCCTCGCCTACGAGGAGAGGGTCATCCAGGCGGACAAGCTCGCGAGCATCGGCATGCTTTCCGCGGGCGTGGCCCACGAGATCAACAACCCCCTCTCCTCGATACTGGCCAACGTGGGGAACGCGATAAGCGAAACCGACGATCCCGATCTTGTCGTTTCCCTGCGGATGGTCGAGAGCGAAACCCTGAGAATCGCGAGGATCGTTCGGCAGCTCCTCGATTTCTCGGCTCCCCGGCGCTTTCGCGAGTTCGCGGACGACTACCCCGCCCGCTGCAACGCGAACGCCGCGGTAAAGGAACTCGTCCTCCTGGTGGGCTACCCATTCCGCGGCGACGGCCGAGTCGAGTTCCGCGAGCTTCTCGACCCGGACTGCCCGGAGGCCGCGATCCCCGAGGACGAGCTCAAACAGGTCCTCCTGAACCTCCTCAAGAACGCGCTGCAGGCGGTGGGCCGCGAAGGGCTCATTCGCGTCGAGACGAGGGCGACCGGCGAGGGAGTGGAGATATCGGTCGCGGACAGCGGCCCCGGCATTCCCGCGCCCTTCATCGGGAGGATATTCGATCCCTTCTTCACGACGAAGCAGGTCT
Organism: Rectinemataceae bacterium; assembly: GCA_049513895.1. Classification (GTDB taxonomy): domain Bacteria; phylum Spirochaetota; class Spirochaetia; order Treponematales; family Rectinemataceae; genus UBA1306. The sequence continues at coordinate 24,279 of JBEKVO010000047.1, forward strand.
CGGCGGAGGAGGGCGGAGCGGGCCTCGGGCTGGGATTGTCCGTCGCCTACGGGATAGTGACGAAGAGGGGAGGGTCGATCAGGGCGGCCAATGAGGAGGGCGGGGGTGCGAACTTCCTCGTCGTACTGCCCGCCGCGGGGGAGGGGAGATGAGCACCAGGGACAGGGCCATATTGATAGTCGACGACGAGGAAGGGATACGCAGCGGCCTCGGCAAGTTCTTCCGCCGCGAGGGCTACGAAGCCTTTACCGCGGCGACGGCGGATGAGGCGATCGCGCTCGCGGAGAAGTCCTATTTCGCCGCGGCCATACTCGACGTGCGCCTCGGGGGAAGGGACCGGGGCTCCGAGCTGCTGTCGGAGATTCGCTCCCGCGACCCCGACCTGCCCGTCGTCATGGTGACCGGATACGGCAGCGTCGAGGCGGCCGTGCGCGCCATGAAGGACGGCGCCTCGGATTACATACTCAAGCCCATCGACAACGCGCGCCTCCTCGAGACGGTCCGGCGGTGCATGGAGCTCGCGCGCCTCAGGCGCGACAACGCGTACCTCCGCCGCGAGCTCATTGTCAACGTCTACTCCCACGACATCATCACCCGCGATGCGCGATACATATCCCTGATGGAGCTGGCGGACAGGGTCAAGGACAGCGAGGCGACCGTCCTCCTGACGGGCGAGAGCGGCACGGGCAAGGAAGTCATGGCGCGCTACATACATTTTACCGGCTGCCGCCGAGACAAGCCCTTCGTGGGCATCAATTGCGCCGCGCTCTCGGAAACCCTACTCCTGTCCGAGCTGTTCGGCCACGAGAAAGGCTCCTTCACCGGGGCGGTCGAGCGGCGCATAGGGAAATTCGAGCTGGCCCATCGAGGCACGCTCTTCCTCGACGAGATAGGCGACATGTCGCCCCAGGTCCAGTCCAAGTTCCTCCGCGTGCTCGAGGAATCGAACTTCGAGCGGCTGGGCGGCACGAAGCGGATCGAAGTGGATATCCGAGTCATCGCCGCGACCAACAAGGACCTGCCCGAACTCATACGGCGCGGCGAATTCAGGAACGATCTGTATTATCGGATCAATATCGTCAACCTCCGGCTCCCCCCCCTCCGGGAGCGCCGGGACGACATTCCTCTCCTCGTGGATTATTTCATCGCGAAGTACGCGGGCAAGTACAACAGGCCCGTGTCGGGAGCGACGAGCGAGGTCATGGAGCTCTGGTCGGGGCACGACTGGCCGGGCAACGTGCGCGAGCTCCAGAACGCGGTTAATCAGGCGGTCCTCCTCTGTCGCGGCCGGACGATAGACCTCGCGACTCTCGCCGTCGCCCAGGGTCAGATAGCTGCCCTCGCCGCGGAATGCCCTCCCGGAACCGCCGAGATGGACGCCGATCTCTCCTCCTACACGACGCTCAAGGCCCTGCGCGACGAGGTGACTTCCCGCTACGAGAGCCGCCTGATCCAAGCTGCCCTCGCCCGCAACGGGGGGAATAAGACGAGGACGGCCGCGGAGCTGGACGTCACGCGAAAGACCCTCGCCGAGAAGATGGCTCAATACGGGCTCGGATTATGAAAGAATCGGAGGAGGAGAAAATGAGAGCTGAAGCCCGGACCGCGGAACATTTGAGAATCCTGGTTTCCCGCTACCCCGCCCTCGCGCCCCTCGGCGGGGAAATCCGCGGGGCCTGCGGACTTCTGATCGATGCCTTCGAGGCCGGCAGGAAACTCCTCGTATGCGGAAACGGGGGAAGCGCCGCCGACGCCGACCACATCGTGGGCGAGCTTATGAAAGGCTTCGTCCTGAGACGCGCGGCGGCGCCCGAGCTCTGCGAAAAGCTTATAGCCCAGGATGCCGAGATGGGAGCGCGCATGGCGAAGTCGCTCCAGCAGGGCCTTCCGGCCATAGCGCTCACTCAAGCCGCGGCCCTCCTCAGCGCCTTCGCCAACGACGCCGACCCCGCGTTGATCTACGCCCAGCAGGTGCTCGGCTACGGCGTCGCCGGAGACGTTTTCTGGGGAATCTCGACCTCGGGCAACGCGAAGAACGTCGTGCACGCCGCCGTCGCCGCCCGCGCCCTGGGACTCAAGGTGCTCGGCATGACGGGCGAGGGCGGAGGAATGTTGGCGAAGTTCTGCGACGTTTGCATCGCCGCCCCGGAGAGGGAGACTTACAAAGTTCAGGAGCTTCACCTTCCCATCTACCACGCCATCTGCCTCGCTGTCGAGGCCGCCTTTTTTTCCTGATGGTCCGCCCGGCTAAACGCCGCGGATCGATCCGCGATCCATGTAGTGCAGTGCAACCTGGTCTTGAGGACGAGTACTTCGGTGCCTGCACGCGACAGACAGGTCATCATGAGGTCCACCGCGACGGTGATACGCCGTTCATCGGGGAAGGCCAGGCCCTTTTCGTCCGGCGCATTGCTGAACCCGAAATAGCGGTCCCTGACTATGGTCGGCAAGCACGGAACAGTGCCTGTCCTGGTAATAGCCTTTCTGTATGAGCCTGGCCTCGAGCCCCGAGATGAGGGCGTAGGAAAAATTCCAGGAGTACGAGTAGGACTCGTTATGGAGAATCGTCACGTGGCGGAAATACATCTTGCTTCGATCCTCGTCGAAGCCTTTTTTTGTAGCCGATCTCCTCCACGATCCCCCGCGACCCGGTCGAGGCCTCCATAATCGACGGGGCCAGCAGGTGGCAGACCTTCGTGCACGTCACCTTCCCCATACTGCGGCCGGTCACCACCGTGGTGATCACCATGGCTATGGTCAACATGGGCTACGGAGCCGCCATCTCCGTGCTTTTGTCCGTCCTGGTCATACTCGTGTCCGTCTTCTACATAAAGAACATGTGGAAGAAGGACCTCCTGTACTATTGAGGAGCGAATCATGAGACAGGCGCTCGCGCGTATTCTTACCTATCTGGTCGACGCGGTAGCTGAGTACAATAAGGGCCGCGACGATTTCGGGAGAGGCATCCGCAGGCCATACGCCGCCTCCACATGTGCGGGAACACCGATCCCCTCTTCACGCAGATGAGGGAGCTTCCCGTCGATATTTACGAGATCGATTTCCCGGCGAATTTCGCGGAGGCGAGAAAGATCATCGGTCTCGAGAGGACCCTTTGCGGTAACGTGCCCACCATAACGGATCTTCTGGAGGGTCCGCCGGAGAACCTCAGGGCCATGATCCGCTACGCCAGGGAGAACAACTAATTGCGACTCAAGCCTTAGGCTGATCGTAATTGAACATCCACCTGATCCCGAACTTGTCGGTGACGTCGCCATAGATGGAGCCCCAGAATTCGACCTTGAGCTCTGTGTTTATCGTTCCGCCGGCCGCGAGCTTCGAGAAAAAGGTTCTGATTTCTTCCTCTGTCTCGCAGTACAGCATCAGGCTCACGTTGTTGCCCGGCCTAAGGGTGTATGACCCCATGGCGTCGCAGGCCATGAGCGTCAGCCCTCCCTTCTTAAGGGCCGCGTGCATGATGCTGGACTGCTTTTCTTTGGGCACCTGGGCTGCGATCTGCGATTCGCCTACCGTCATGAGGTTGAGCTCCCCGCCCAGGCAGTCCCGATAGAAAGTCATCGCTTCGCAGCAGTTGCCGTCGAATGCTAAATATGCGTTGATCGTCGCCATGTATTCCTCCTGCCCATCGAAACCAACGACTCTATTTCCCTTCGTGAACTCCGTTTGAAGGTACTTAGGATGGAAACATTGGGCAAGAAGTCTGCAATCCCCAGCACGCAAAGGTTGAGCGAGCGGCGAAGGATTGGCGTAGGGCAAGGGGAATTTGTATAGGAATCACCCTAATTGCTGCTACATTTATTTGCCGTACACAAGCCTTTAGCAGGGGCAGGACTCCGGACTCACCCCTGCCATATAAGTATAATTATTATACAGTAAAACAATTATTGGATAATACACTTGCTATGGTCACAAGACTTCTACAAGAGCCCTTTGGAACCTGCTATTGATTTAGTACCATTCTGTAGTATCATTATGGGATGAACGCAAAGGCGCGGCGTACTCTGGAAGCCGTCTTCGGGAAGCCGACGCGGGCCGACATTTCTTGGGCGGATATTGAGGCCCTCTCCGTCGGCCTCGGCGCGGAAGTTACCGAGAGCTCGGGCTCCAGGGTCCGAATATGCCTTTCCGGTGTTCGGTACATCTATCACCGTCCCCATCCCGAGCGGACGGCGTGTAAGGGCGCTGTGGAGACAGTCCGCGAGCATCTAACGCGGGCGGGAGTGAAGCCATGAGCATGATGGAATACAAAGGCTACTACGGGGCCGTCACCTATGACGACGAGGCTGGGACCTTCTTCGGCCGCGTGAACAATCTCCCGAAGGACGGCATCACGTTCGAGGGCAAGTCAGTGGAGGAGCTCAGAACGGCCTTCCGTGAGTCTGTAGACGACTATCTCGCATGGTGCAAGGAACGGGGCGAGGCCCCGGACAAGCCCTATTCGGGAAAGTTCAATATCCGCATTTCCCCGGACCTTCACGCGAAGGCCGCAGTCAAGGCCCAGGCCCGCGGGGAGTCCCTGAACGACTTCGTAACGAAGGCCATAGAGGACGAGATTGAGACGGAGGCAATGGCGTAGGGCAAGGGAAACTTGTAAGTGATCCACTTTTTTACAAGGAAAATCTCGTAGAAAAAAGAAAGGCCCCAGATCGCTCCGGAGCCTTAACTTTAGGCCGAACTTCGACAGGCCAACATTCGTAAATTCATGTGGCATTGTGATATGGCCCGAAGCGAGCTACGTCCCTCTGCCTACATGAAGGTCCCTGGCCCCCAAGTCGAGGAGTTCGAAGGCCT
>JBEKVO010000048.1:0-48105 GCA_049513895.1 Rectinemataceae bacterium
GTATGGACCCGCATTACAATCAATTTCCTTGCAGACGAACGATACCGCGGAGCTCTGCTCCGGGGTATCGTTCATTCTTCGCGACCTTGGCGCCTTTGCGCGAAAAAATGAAAAGTGTTCCTTTGGCTTGGGATTTTCATGTAGGTAAATTTCGCGCCAAGGCGCAAAGCGCACAAAGGGAAATCAGAGGGGGAAGAGGAATATATTTTCACCCTATTGATTCGCACGCGGGTCCATACCTCGAAGCTGCTTCGCGCTTTCTTCGTTTTCACGCTACAGGGTATGGACCCGCATTACAATCATTTCCTTGCAGACGAACGATACCGCGGAGCTCTGCTCCGGGGTATCGTTCATTCTTCGCGACCTTGGCGCCTTTGCGCGAAACCTCTTTCAGGAAGGGGTATGATCGTGCTCAGAGGACCCAGGAAATGCGAGTAACCGGACTTGAGCTTGGCCTGCGCCTCAATTTCGGAAGCGAACTTATGAAAACCAGCATGGCCCGCTCGGAGTTGCACCGAGAACGGTCCTGTGCGGAATACGTTTTTCATGGAAGGTTCGTGTTTCTCCTGTGTTCTACTGCCGTCCTTGAAGCGCCAAGCCTTCTTGCGAGCGTCGATGATTCCAGGAGGCATCGCGGTTATCCTCGAGCTCCCCCTCATGAACAGAAAAGACGATTGCGGGCGACTGGAAAAAATGCTTATATTACTGGAGAACGAAGGAGGGAACGACGCTATGACCAGTTCATTCGTCGAACGGGACAAGATATTCGCCGAGATCGACGAAGCCTTCCGCAAGTTCACCGCCGATCCTGAGCTCATGTTCCTCTACGAAGGCCGCCGGAAAGCCCAACTGGACAAGAACAGCATGATCAGCGACGCGCACAAGGAAGGACTTGCCGAGGGAGAAGCTAAGGGAAAAGCCGAGGGGAAAGCCGAGGGCCGCACCGAAGATGCCCGTAACTTAAAGCGCCTCGGCGTGGCGACGGACATCATCGTCCAGGCTACGGGTCTGACAAAGGACGAGGTCGAGAGCCTGTAAGACGGAGTTCGGTTCATTCCCAGGGATTCAGAAGCTTCACCTGCAGATACCGGAAATCTTCGACGTTTCTCGTCACGAGAATAAGACCGCGAGATAATGCCGTAGCGGCTATGAGAGAATCCATCGCCGCGGGGGGCCTGCCGAGCGATTCGGCTTCCGTGCAGATTTTCGCCCAGTTGCGTACGACGTCATAATCGACGGGGATGAGCCTTGCCCTATGGGTCGAGAAGAGCCCTTCTATCCAGGTACGCAGAGCATCGCGGCGCGCGCCGGCACCCATCCGTTCCAGCCCCCGGAGAAGCTCGCCCAGCACAAGTGTAGAAAGGAAAATGTCAGCCTCGGGCACGGACGACGCCCATTTCATGCAAAGCTGGTTCGGGATCGGCCTGGCGAACTCGGAAAACACACAGGTATCCAGAAGATACATTCAGAGGTCCACGCTTCGCAAGGTCGAGCCATCCCTCACGACCTCGAGTCCGGAATTCGGGAGCGGCGATGAAAGAAAGAAATCGGCCAGAGTAGACGAACGGTCCCGAATCGACTGCCATTCCTCGGCCGAAACGACGACGACCGCGTCCTTCCCGTTTCGTGTGACGTGCTGCGGCCCCTCATTGCGAACACGCTCGACGAGTTCGGAGAATCGGTTCTTCGCGTCCTGAAGCGACCAGGTCATGGCAACCTCCGTTTTTCAGCTAGACAAGCCAGATTATATTGTTAAAGGAGCAGTTTTACTAGACTTTCCATATCATGGTTCCTCCGTTTCGCCCTCTCTTAGCGCCTGAGCAAGAATATCCAGGGCCGCAACGAATCGCTCGTGAAACACGGAAAAATCGGAAATAATTTCCGGTAGCGCGTCGTTAAGTTTTCGAGCTCGATCGGGATCTAGTTCGCTCAAATAGAGGTTGCGGAAAGCGCGGCGAAAGCGCCGGAGCTCGTCGATCCTGGCGGCGAAAGCCCTATCGAAGAGAGAAGGCCGGAGTCCCGGGATCTCCAGGGTCATGCGCTCTACGAGTTGAGCATGCCACGCTGCCGGATCGAGCCCATTTTCGAAAAACTTGGAAACTCGGAGGAAATAGTTTTCGAACAGGCAATAGATGTTATGGATGGTATAGCCGACGGCCGCCCAGGCGAACTCGTCTGCGCCAAGCCCGACGGTTCGCTCTATAGCCCTCCGGTTTTTTTCCAGCAACGCGTCCAGGAGGAGCCCGTCATTGGATAATTCGGCCCGGAGCCGGAGAAAATCATCCGCGTTTCGCATAAAGAAGCTCCCCTTCCGACTCTACGCTCGCCCGAAAGAGTGCCGGCAAGGCGAGGAAGTCGACGACGTCGACGGAAAAGGCGGACACTTCTACGAGACCGATATGCGATAGGATATCCCCGCCCTCTACCGCGAGATCGATATCCGAGTCGAGACGAAAGCCGCGCCCCGTCCGGGCCGACCCGAAGAAAAACACTCGCTTCACCTCGGGATCGGCCGACAGGCCCAGCGCGAGGGAGCGCGCTTCGATCCTCGCGCTTTCCAGGCGCCCCGCGACCTTGGCCGCCTCGCGCTTGTTTTCGGCCTTGGTCCGTATCGCGATGTCGTGAATGAACTCGCGATCGGCGTCGCTTAGCAGCTCGGAGCCATCCATGAATTTACTATATATATAGCAGCCCCGGCGCGCTAGGCGTACCGGGGCTTTGTGTGTGTTGCCTTTTGGACGGTCTTACATGATCTCGGGCTTCTTATCCTCGGCCGGAGAAGGCATCGGTGCGGGTTTGGGCACCGCCGCGGGCTTGGGAGCGGCTTTCTTGGCCGCGGGCTTCTTGGCGGGGGCGGCCTTCTTGACGGCCGGTTTCTTGGCGGCAGCCTTCTTTGCGACGGGCTTCTTGGCGACAGCCTTCTTCGCGGCCGGCTTCTTGGCCACGGCCTTCTTCGCGGCCGGTTTCTTGGCCACGGCCTTCTTCGCGGCCGGCTTCTTGGCCACGGCCTTCTTCGCGGCCGGCTTCTTGGCCACGGCCTTCTTCGCGGCCGGCTTCTTGGCCACGGCCTTTTTCGCCGCGGGCTTCTTAGCCGCGGCTTTCTTGGCCACGGGCTTCTTAGCCGCGGCTTTCTTCACCGATTTTGCCGGCGAAGACTTCTTCTCTAACGCCATCAGAGCCTCCTTCTTCGCCGGCGCGGCCTTGTTTGCGGCCTTGACTGCGGCGACCTTCGGGTTACCTATCACCTTCCTATTAGCGTTGGGGGCTTTTGCCCCCAACGAAGGTTGCTTGGAATGGGAGCGCGCCTTGGACCGCGCCGCCTCGAGGACTTTTATCCGCGTCGACGCCGAAGCCGCCACCTCGGGATCGTACGTGGCCAGGTCCCAACCGCGGCGCTGAAGCTCCGCGTAGGCCCTGATCGCGACTTCTTCCTGGGGGAGGTGCGGATTGACGATGATGAGCTCGGCGCAGAGGTGGCCCAAGCCCACGCGGAGCATGTGGGACAGACGATCGTTGGATACGTTCTTTGCGACGAAGGTGGACAACCATGCGACGAGCTCGTCCGCCACGACGGACACCGTCTCCGCGGAGAGGGGCCGCGGCTCTTTTTCCAGACGGCGCTCGAGACGCTCGTGCACCTTCCCGTAATCCTGGAAGTTGGAATCGTCGACGCGCTTGAACTCGACCAGCCGAATCTCGACGAGTCGCGCTGCGCTTCTATCGGCCATGTAGGGCGTCCCCCCTTTCGCGATGAGCTTGCTCTTGTCCACTCGAGTCACGAATCGTTCTCGCTATTATATCGGCATCTCGCGAGAATGGCAAAAGTTTTCTTCGCTTTGAACGAAAAAAGATTCGATCCTCTCTCCTTTTTCCCAAAAACGACTCGACATGCGATGCGTGATCGCGCCGCGACTAGAGCTTGAGGAGAATTCCGATCTGGCTTCCGCGTATTCCCGCCTCGAGGTTGACCGCGAGCTTTTCCGAGACGAAGTAGCTCAGGCCGCCGATGGTGTCGAACCAGAGCCCGGGGACGAGATCGAGGCCGAGGCCGATGTAGCTGTCCATATTCTTGAGCCAGGAGAGTCCATCGGGCCACTTCACCTCGCCCCAACTGAAGTGAAGCGTCCCGTACGCGCCCAACGCCAAGGGAGTGCTGTCGAAGGATCCTATATAAAGCGATGCGCGAGCCGCCGCGCCGAATGAGAGGGGGACGTCCCTGGCGACGTTGAACTTGCCGAGGATGTACTCTCCGCCGGCTCCCAGGTCTATGCCGTAGTACCAGCCGTATCCGAGGCCGGCATTGACGTCGATCGTTCCGGGTTTGAGCAGCATTCCGCCCTTGGAATAATCTTCGGCGATGGCAGAACCCGTGAGGCACACTATTGCGAGAAGAACGATTACGGTTCTCTTCATCAAGACTCCTCCGGAAACACGAGATGGGTAAAGTATATAGCATAGGTATTCCCGCAATACAATCCTTCGTCTCCACGATGGCCCCATCGGCGCGGAAAACCGGTGAAGCTCTTTGAACGGCGGCCTTCGGTGGCGTATATTATCTGCGTGGGGGAAGGACGATGATCCAATGGAACGCCGATCTCGCGCGCCGGCTGCATTGCCGCGAGGAAGAGAAGAAAGGCCTCGGTCCCATCATCAAGCGGCTCATGGATATGGACCGCAAGGCGCGGAGCGAGGGCTTCCTCTCCCTCGAGTCGGAGCTGCCCTCGATCGACGATCCGCTTCTCGCCGTCGGCGTCCGACTCGTCCTGGAAGGCGTATCGGGCGAAGCGCTCGAGGAGATCCTCGCCACGTATCTGCTCGTCGAAAAGCATTCGGGATGGCCCTTCCTCAAGGCCTGCGTCACCATCGAAGGCCTCCTTGCCCTCGCCGAGTCCGACGACCCCGCCCTCATGGCGCGCAAGCTCCTGCCGTATTTCGGGGCCGATAAGGCGCTCGCGGCCCTCGAGGAGCTCGAGAAAAGCCCGAGCGAAGGCAACGCTCCGTGATCCGAGCCATAGTCGAGGCCGCTCGCGACTCTCTCGACGCGGCCAAGGTCTCGCGGCGGAAGAAGGACGCGCTCTTCGAGCTCGCAGCGCGCATCGGCATTCTGGCCGAGCAGGCCCGAAGCTCGAGCGCGGCCCTGGCCCGCGCGGCGGAAGGCGAAAGGCGCAAGCCGCTCAAGGCGGGACTCGAGCTCGTCGCCGCCGGGGTCAACTCCGACGGTCTGGACCGCGGTCTCGCGGCGTCGGTGCCGCGCCCCCGATCCGACCCAGGCGCGGAACTCGAGTGGATGCTCGTCCGCGCCGGCCTTCGCGGCATCGCGGCGGACGAGCACTATAGCGTGATCATGAGACGGATGACGGCTTTTCTGGGCCCGGAGTACTTCGACAAGACGGAAGCCTGGCTCACCGACAGGGCCAAGCGGCGAAAGAGCCGCTCCGAGAGCCTCGTCGTCCCGGGGGAGCTGCCCGACGTGATACGCATTCTCGCGATGGACAAGCGCAACCTCGAGAGAGCGCTCCGCGCGGCGGGACGCGACATCGCGGCGGGGGCGCTCGCGGGCTGCCCCCAGGAAAGCGTGGACCTCGCGAGGCCCCTCTACGGCAAGATAGGCACGGCCGCCCTCGAGGATGAGGCGGCGCACCTGCGCTCGCGGCTTTCGGGCGACGAGATAGAGCAGGCGCAGGCGGCCTTCCTCGAGGTCGTGCGCAGCCTCGAGGAGCGCGGCGAACTCAGGCTCAGTCCCGAGGACGAGCTCTCCGTCGACCCCGCTTTCGTGGCGGCCCTCACGAAGGCGGTGCTCGGCCTCGACTCGAGCCTCATAAAAAGCACGTTCCGCGGCGTGGCGGGAATTCTCGTCGCAACCGCGATGCAGGGCATGGAGCCCGAGGCCCACGACCACATTCTCGAGGCCCTTTCGAAGAGGGAAATCAAGCGCATCCTCGACGCGATAGACGACTCGGACCCCTTGCCGCGGCGCGCGGTGCAGAGCTCGGGCATGGAGCTAGCCTCGAGACTCTTAGAGGCCGCCGCCGCGGCCAAGGCGCCCAAGGCCGCCCTCGAGCAATTGGCCGTGGTTCGCGATTGGCATTGAGCGCTAAAGCTACTTACGCTTCGATGCGGGCTTCTTGGCGGCGCTCTTTGCAGGCGAGGACTTCCTGAGCGCGGCCTTCGCCGTCTTGGCTCCCGGCTTGGAAGCGCTGGCGCCCTTCTTTGCGGAAACGCCTCTGGGCTTTGCTACCGGGGCGGGCCGCAGGGGGAAATAGGAGGCGGCGCGTTCGCGTGCCGCGGCCTTGACCTCGCGCGACTTAGGGGAGGGCTTCGCGGAAACCATGCGCTCGAAGTCGTCCCAGCGGTCGCCGAAAACTTCGCGGAGATCGAAGCCGAAGCCCGACTCGATCCATGTCTCGGCCGCGCCGAGGATGCCGCCGATGAGCGAGGCCGCGGCCGATACCGGGTCTATGTCGCCCCGTATCTCGCCTGCCTTGACACCCTCGGCGACGCAGGCGAGAAACCTGCCCTGGTCGTTCGAGTCGTTCTCGGCGATTTTGGCCTTGAACTCGGGATACTCCCGGAAAATGTGCCGGGCGTTCAGGAGGACATAGGCGAAATCGTGGCTGGCGGCGATGTCGCCTATGAGGGCGAAGCTCGCTGCGCGAAGCTTCGCTATCCCTTTCCCATCGGCGGAAAAGGCCGAGGCCGAGCGCTCGTGGATTCGCTCGTAGACGCTGAAGAGGCCCGCGAAGAGCCCGTCCACGCCCTCGAAATGGCGGAAAATCGCGGGCTCGGTTATCTCGGCCCTGTTCGCGATGTTCTTGAGCGTCGCAGCGCGGGGGCCTTCCTCGCGAAGAACGGCCGAGGCGGCGGTGAGGACCGTGGTCTTGGCCTTCGAATAGGGCCAGGAGGGGTCGTTAATGAAAATATCAGGAATCATGTAAGGAATATATCGACTCCCGCCGAAAGTGGGAAGCGGTAGACAGGTTCTTATTTAATAATATGGAACGTTTCGGTTCAAAGAAACACATGCCCATCAGCGGGGCCGCCGAAAACCTACGGGCCCGCGTATCCACGCAAGTCGCGCGGCGTTGCGCAAAAACCCGAACATACATGCAAAAAGGCACCAAGCCGCGAGGCCCGGCTCGAGCTCGAAGAGGGTAGACCACGATACGACCCTCCCGAAGGCGAAACCGATCGCGAGGGGGCAAAATACGGCTATCGCAGCGCGCATGGCAATCCCCGTCCAACAGCGGAAGAGAGCGAAGAAGAAGGGGCCCTTCGAGCCCTTGGCATCGCTCTTATCCCTGACTTCCTTGGCCCAGCGCAGGGCCCCTCCCGTCTGGAGGGCGAGGGCGAAGATATGCATGAAGGCGACGACGGCCAGGAGTATATAGAGCCTGCCGAGGGGGAAAGGCCGGGGAGCGCCGCCCTCGAGCACTATGCGGCGGGCGCCCTCCGTCAGCGCGGGGAGGGAGATAAGGGATTGGAGGAGGGAGCCCTGGGCGGCGAGCAGGGCGATGCCCATCCTCTTCTCGGGCCAGAGAACGATGCGCGATGAGAACCCGTCGAGGGATCCGTCGTGGTAGGCGAGACGCCCGCCGTCTCCCTGCCCGAGGAAGAGGCCGTATCCATAGGGGACCTTGGGTACCAGGGGATTGAAAAGCGTGCCGACCGCCCTGGCCGATACGGGTCCCCGCTTGAATTTCTCGGGGCCGAGGAGGAAGGCCATGTATTGGCCCATATCCGATGCGGTGGTCACGACGTAGCCCGATGGAGCGCCGAAGGCCGAGTGGGGAGCGGCGCGCGGCAGGGCTAAAGCGAAGAAGGAGGCGGTCCCCCTCGGGAGCGGCGGAATTCCCTGGGCCGAGCTCGATCTCATGCCGAGGGGCCGAAAGACGCGCTCGTCCAAAATCGTCGAATATGGCTTGCCGGTCACTTTCTCCATCACCAGGGCAAGGGCCTGATAGTCCGTATCGAGGTAATGGAAGCTCGAGCCCGGCGCGCTCGTCGGAACCGCCCCGACCATGGAGCGCACGGCCGATGCGAGGTCTGGAGCGTAGGGGTGCAGGTCGTCGAAGGCCGAGTCGGAAAGGCCGCTGGTATGGGATATCAGGTTGCGTATGCTTACGTCGCCCTTAGCGTCCGCGAAGCCGAACCAGGGCAGGTAGTCGCGGACGCGCTGGTCGAGAGACATCCAGCCTCCGCGCACCAGGGAGTAGGCCGCGAGGGCGGCCATGGATTTAGCCGCAGCCGGCGCGTAGAGCCTCGTGTCGGGGCCGATCGCGGCGCCCGAGCCATCCTTGCCGAAACCGTCGACATACAACACCGAGCCATCGGCGACCGCGGCCACGGAAAGGCCCGAATACCCCTGCCTCAGCATCTCGACGCGGACGAAAGTGGCGAGATCCGTATACCGCTCCGGAGCGATATCGGGCAAGTAAAGGAGTAGGAGGGCCGCCGCCGCTATGACAAAAAAGGGCGCAATCCGTTTCAAGGCCTTCATCGCCGGGCATTATAGCACGGACTCATTCCTAAGCCAGGGAGGGCGGCCATCTTGGCCTTCTACGGCGACTATGCGACGATCAGGCGCTACCTCGTCGAAATACGGCTTCATCGATCGCGAGCCCGACGGGAGCGCCTATTGGGTCAAGGAGTAGAATAATCATGGAGCTATCGCGATTCCCCAGGAAAAGCCTCGCCTTTCTCCCCACTCCCCTCGTCGAGTTGCCGCGACTCTCAGCGTCCTTGGGGGGTCCGCGGATATTCATGAAGCGCGACGACCAGACGGGCCTCGCGACGGGCGGGAACAAGGCGCGCAAGCTCGAGTTTCTCGTGGGCGACGCGATAGCCCGCGGCTGCGACAGTTTGATCACGGGCGGGGCGGCCCAGTCCAACCACTGCAGGCAGACCGCCGCGGCGGCCGCCGCCTGCGGTTTGGCCTGCCATCTCGCCCTGGGCGGCGAGCCGCCGGAGCGAAGCGACGGCAACCTCCTCCTCGACGTGGTCCTCGGCGCGACTATCCATTGGTCGGGCCCGCGGCGCAAGGGCGAGGACATCCCCGCGATGGCAGCGGAGCTGCGCGCCGCGGGCGGCCGACCGTACCTGATACCCTACGGCGGATCCAACGCGTTAGGCGCCCTCGGCTTCGCGGCCGCCGTCGGCGAGATCGCCGCCCAACTGTCGAATTCGGGCATCGCACCCTCGCGAATCGTTTTCGCCTCGAGCTCGGGAGGCACCCAGGCCGGCCTCATGGTCGGCGCCCGCCTTTTCGATTTTGCCCCAGAGCTCACTGGCATCTGCATTGACAAGGCAGCCGACGAGGGCATCGACTTCGCCGACCGCGTGCTCGCCATCGCGAACGAGACGGCCGAGCTCGTCGGCCTCCGGCCGGGTAGAAACCCGGGGCCGGCTTTCGACGCGAGCGATATACTGCTCCGTCGCGAGTTCACGGGGGCCGGCTACGGCGTCGTGGGCGACCTCGAGCGCCGTGCGATAAGACTTGCGGCCGAGACGGAGGGTATCCTCGTAGATCCCGTCTATACGGGAAGAGCCTTAGGCGCCCTCATTTCAATGATCGAGGCCGGGGAGATGGGAAAAGACGAATCTGTCGTCTTCTGGCATAGCGGGGGCACACCCGCCCTTTTCGCGTATGCAAAAGATCTCGTTGGGCAAAAATGAACCGAGGAGGATTCTCCGATGCGGGTCGTAAGCTTCAATGGAAGTCCGAAGACGAAGAACAGTAACACTCAAGTGATGATCGATGCGCTCTTAAAGGGGCTGGAATCTGAAAGCACCGAGATCACCAGGGTATTTTTGTATGAAAAAAACCTGAATTACTGCTCGGGCTGCTATTCCTGCTGGACCAATACTCCAGGGCGCTGCGTAATCGATGATGACATGAAAGAATTGATACCTCTAATGAACGAGGCGGATATAATCATTTTGGGATCGCCCCTCTATTTTTGTAATGTCTCAGGAACGTTGAAGGTCTTCATAGATCGGCTGACGGCCGCGGGCGGCGATCCGCATAAGGTTCGGAGCGGAGAGCCTCGAACAAGATCCCATTTGATCATGATGTCCAATTGCGGTTTCCCGAACAGATCGCAATTTGAAGCGACGTCGGCGTGGATCAAGAGCATGTCGAGCATGATGCGGATAGAATTGCTCGGCGAATTCTATGCAACGAGCGGGAAAATCTTGACAATACCGACAGAAAAACAAGAGCAGAAGAGAAACGCCTACCTGAATTACCTCGAAAACTGCGGAAAATCGTACCTGGAGCGAATGGAATTGAGCGAAGAGCTGATAATGCAAACGCAAAAGGATATCCTCGATTTTTAGCGCCTATCAGGTCGCCATTACGGCCTGCGCTCGAGGGCTATCCGTCTGATTAAAAACGGGAGCCGGGTCCCCCGAGGAGGAAAGGAGCCCGGCTCCCGAGAATTACGTCGTCTTGATCAGAGCGAGAACAGAAGATCCTGATAAGTCGGGAAGGGCCAGCGCGAACTTTCCACGATCCTCTCGACCGCATCCGCCTTTTCGCGGAGGGCGGCCATCCGCGGGATCACGCTTTCGCGGTAGGCTCGGGCCTCCGCGAGGGGCTCCTCGATCTCCTGCACGCCGGTCAAGGCCTTCTCCAGCTTGTCCGTCTCGTCGGAGACGGCCGCCGCGAGCTCGGCCAGTCTGCGCGCCCTGAGCTCCTGCGGCGACGAGAGCGCGCCGACCGCGGCGAGGGCGCTCGCCGCCCGGGCGTAGTCCTCGGCGGAGGCGGTGGCCGCCGGGAAGATGTAGCGCTTGGCCATCTCCACCATGATGCCGGCCTCGATGTTGACCTGCTTGGCGTACTTCTCGAGGTAGATCACGCAGCGGCTCTCCACCTCTTCCTTGGTGAAGACGCCGTGCCGCGCGAAGAGCTCGACGCCGGCCTGCGAGGCCAGCTCGGGGATCACCTCGACCGCGGCCTTGAAACGCGGCAGTCCGCGGCGCTCGGCCTCGCGGTGCCACTCCTCGGCATAGCCGTTGCCGTTGAACACGACGCGGCGGTGCGTCTTGTAGGACTCGGCGATGAGGGCGCGCTCCTCGGCCGCCATGTCGGAGCCCTTCTTGGCGGCCGCCTCGAGGCGGTCGGCGAAGCGGGCCAGCACGTCGGCGACGGCCGTGTTGAGCACCATGGAGGGCGTCGCGACGGACTGAGAGGAGCCGACCATGCGGAACTCGAACTTGTTCCCCGTGAAGGCGAAGGGGCTCGTGCGGTTGCGGTCGGTGAGGTCCTGGGGCAGCTTGGGCAGGGAGGCGGCGCCGATCTCGATCTTGCCGCCCTCCTTGGAGACGTAGGCCTTGCCTTCCGCCGCGGCGTCGAGCAGGTCGGAGAGCTCCTCGCCGAGGAAGACGGAAATGATCGCGGGGGGAGCCTCGTTCCCTCCGAGGCGGAGGTCGTTGCCCGATGTCGCCACCGATGCCCTGAGCTGGGGCGCATAGCGGTCGACCGCCTCGATCACGGCGGAGATAAAGACGAGGAAGCGCGCGTTGGAGGCGGGGTCCGAGCCGGGCTCGAGGAGGTTGAGGCCGCTGTCGGTGCCGAGGGACCAGTTGACGTGCTTGCCCGAGCCGTTGATGCCGTTGAATGGCTTCTCGTGGAGGAGGGCCGCCATGCCGTGGCGCGCGGCGACCTTGTGCATGGTTTCCATCACGAGCTGGTTCGAGTCGGCTGCGACGTTGGAGCTCGAGAAAACACAGGCGAGCTCGAACTGATTCGGGGCCACCTCGTTGTGCTGGGTCTTGGCGGTTACCCCCATCGCCCAAAGCTCGTCGTTGAGCTCGCGCATGAAGGCCGCGACCTTCTCCTGGATGGCGCCGAAGTAGTGGTCCTCCATCTCCTGGCCCTTTGCGGGCATGGAGCCGAAAACCGTGCGGCCGGTGAGAACGAGGTCGGGGCGCTTCTTATAAAGCTCGCGGTTGACCAGGAAGTACTCCTGCTCGGGACCGACGGTCGACGTGACGCGCGTAGCGTCCTTGATGCCGAGGGCGCCGAGGACTCTTAGGGCCTGCTTGTTGAGCGCCTCGATGGAGCGGAGGAGGGGGACTTTCTTGTCGAGGGCATGGCCGAAATACGAGACGAATGCGGTCGGGATGCAGAGGGTGGTTCCGGAGGTGGCTTTCTTGAGAAAGGCGGGGCTCGTCACGTCCCAGGCCGTGTAGCCGCGGGCCTCGAAAGTGGCCCGCAGGCCGCCCGAGGGGAAGGACGAGGCATCGGGCTCGCCCTTGACGAGCTCCTTGCCGGAAAACTCGATGAGGATCCTGCCATCGCCCAGGGGCGAAATGAAAGAATCGTGCTTTTCGGCGGAGATGCCGGAGAGGGGGTGGAACCAGTGCGTGTAGTGGGTCGCCCCGCGCTCGAGGGCCCAGTCGCGCATCGCGCTGGCGACCACCTCGGCGATGTCGAGGGTGAGCTCGCGCTTTCCCGCCTGTATCTTGAGCAGTTCGGTGAAAATGCTCTTGGGTAGGCGCTCACTCATGACAGCGTTGGAGAAGCAGTTGGCTCCATATACCTCGGCGAGGCCGATGGTCTTGGACTCGATACAATCGCTCATGAAACACTCCTATGCGATAAAGTACTATTTCCTTTTATAAGCATTATTCGTGCCAACTTGTGAAAATATTAATTCGTTATTAACTATATAATTAGAAAAATGCCCAATTTGAGAACAACCCACACTGAGGTATGATCGGAAATGAAACCTACACGGATGTACGAAAACGCCTCCAATCGATGCCAAAGCGGTGCAAGGCGAGACCCATCCGTCGTTCGGTGACGCCGAGGCGGCGGGCAGCAGCAGCAGCGTTGCCTCGGCATATTTTCAAGGCCTCGACGAGGAGTTCGCGCTCGAGCCTCGCGAGGGAGGCGTCGAGGGTGGAGGCGGGGCCGGTGCCCGTCGAATCGGCCGATTGAAGGCTGGGGGGGAGATGGTACGCGTGTATGACCGAGTCGGTGGATAGGATGACGGCCCGCTCCACGCAATTCTCGAGCTCGCGCACGTTGCCCGGCCAATGATAGGTCATCAGGAGATCGATGGCGGGGCTCGAGATGCGCAGTATGGGCTTGCCGGAACGGCGGCTGTGTTTTTCGGCGAAGTAGTCCGCGAGGAGGACGATATCGCTCCTTCGCTCCCTGAGAGGCGGCACGCGAATCGGAAAGACGTTGAGGCGCCAAAAAAGATCGGCTCTGAAGCGCGACTCGGCCACTTCGCGCTCGAGGTCCCGGTTCGTGGCGGCGATCACCCGCACGTTGGTCTTGAGCGTCACCGAACCGCCGACGCGCTGGAATTCCCCTTCCTGAACCGCGCGGAGCAGCTTGGCCTGCACGGCGGGAGAGAGCTCGCCGATCTCGTCGAGGAAGAGGGTCCCTCTGTCGGCGAGTTCGAAACGGCCGCGCCGCAGCTCCTGGGCGCCCGTGAAAGCCCCGCGCTCATGGCCGAAGAGCTCGCTCTCGATGACCGACTCGGGGAGTGCCGCGCAGTTGACCGCGATGAAGGCGGCCTTGGCTCGGCCGGAGCGCTCGTGGAGGGCTCGAGCGACGAGTTCCTTGCCCGTTCCGCTCTCGCCCGAGATGAGGACGGTCGTCTCGGTGCCGGCGACCCGGTCCATCAGGGAGTAGAGCTCGCGCATCGGTGCGGAGCGGCCGATTATGGCGGCGGGCGCCCAGCCCTCGTCGGCGCAGAGAGGCTCCGCGGTCTGGGGCACCGCGTGGCTGCCGCCCAAGTCGCCGAGGGCGGCGCGGGCGAGCCTGCGACGCAGGCCGTAGGCTTCGGCCACCAAGGCCGCGACGGAGGAGGCGAGCGAAAGCGCGCGATCCCGTCCTCCGTAAAGACGCGAAAATGAGAGAGCCCCTACCGCGTTCCCGCCGAAGACGACGGGCACGGCGAGACTGCCGTTCTCGAACGTTGGGGAGGCCGCGGCGATGGCCTTGCCGAGGACCCCATTGCCGAGCTCGACGCGTTTGCCCGCGAGCGCGGCGTCGGAAGCGTCGGACACGGCCGTCACCCGCACGTCGCCATCGTCGGACAGCGCGAGGGCGGCGATCCCCCCCGCGAGGTCGGCCCTATCGGCGAGGAGGGCCAGGAGGGGGCTCATCGCTTCCTCGAGGCTCGCGTGACGGACCAGAAGCCGCCCCGCCTCGAAAAGGAGGGGCAAATCGGCTGGGCTGGGAGAGATCAGTGCCGGACGATCGTCGCGCATGCGCGATTCTGCCGCGTTTGCGCCCCGGAATTCAAGGCCATATTGTGGACATGCTATCGTCGGTATCCGTATACTCCGCCTGTCGGAGGTGAATCATGGGCAGGAAGCTGGGGATCGTCGGCGCGGGCACGGTGGGCGAAGCCCTCGCCGTCGGTGTCGCGCAACGCGGGCTCGTCCCCAAGGGCGACATCATCCTGTCCGTCCACTCCGAGCGGCACCGCGCCGAGCTCGAGGCGAGGACCGGCATCAGGACGATACTCGACAATAGGGAGCTCGCTCGCCTATCCGACGCCATCGTCATCGCGGTCAAGCCCAAGGCGGTGACGGACGTGATCGCGGAGATCGCCCCGGAGCTCGTAAAGGGCAAGCTCCTCGTGTCGACCGCCGCCGGCGTCAGCCTCGAGCTCCTCGAATCGGCGGCCCCCCTCGGCCTGCCCGTAATAAGGACGATGCCCAACATGGCCGTCGGCATCGGCGAGGGCATGACCGTCCTTTCCCCGGGCGCCCACGTCGGGGCCGAGGACCTGACCTGGGCTACCGAGCTCTTCCGCTCGGTCGGCCGGGCCCTCGTCCTCGAAGAGCAATACATGGACGCGGTAACGGGCCTATCGGGCTCGGGACCGGCCTACGTGTACATAATAATAGAGTCCCTCGCCGACGGCGGCCTCAAGCTCGGCCTTCCCCGCAACGTCGCCACCGAGCTCGCCGCTCAGACGGTGCTCGGCGCCGCGCGCAACGTCCTCGTCACCGGCGAGCACCCGGCGAAGCTCAAAGACCAGGTAACGACCCCAGCGGGCGTCACGATCGACGGTATTCTCGAACTCGAGGCGGGTGGCATCAGGCTCACGCTGATCAACGCCGTCGTCAAGGCCGCGGAGCGGTCGGCGCAACTGCTCAGGAAAAAGCATTGACCATGGACCTCGATCCACGCGCAAGGCCCACGAGGGCGGAGATACGGCTTGGTCCTCTCAGGCGCAATTTCGCGCGGGCTCGCGAGCTCGCCGGCCCCGGAGTAAAGGTCATGGCGGTGGTCAAGGCCGACGCGTACGGCCACGGCATGATCAGGGTGGCGTCCGAGCTCCTCGCCGAAGGGGCCGACTATCTCGGCGTCGCGATCATCGAGGAGGCGATCGCGCTCCGCGAGGCGGGCATCGCCGCGCCCATACTGGTTTTCGGCTCCCCTCCCGACGACTTGATGCCCAGTTACGCCCGTTACGGCGTCGACATGGCGATAGTGTCCATGGCCAAGGCCCGCGCCGCCGCGAAAGCAGCCGCCGGGGAAGGAAAAGTCATCCGCGTCCACCTCAAGATCGACACGGGGATGGGCCGCATCGGCGCCCGATGGGACGAGCTCGAGGGCTTCGCCGAAGAGCTTTCCGGCCTCGCCCCGGGGACGGTACCCGGCATCGACGTCGCGGGGGTATTTTCCCACCTCGCCACGGCCGACTGCGACCTCGACTTCGCGCGGGAGCAGATAGCGCGCTTCCACTCCGCGCTCCGTTGCCTGGCTAGGCGCGGAATAGAGCCTCCCCTTGCCCACATCGCCAACTCGGCCGCCCTCGCCGGCATTCCCGAGGCGCGCTTCGGAATGGCGAGACCCGGCATACTCGTCTACGGCTACGAACCCTCGCCCTGGATGAAGATCGGCGTCGAGCCCGTGATGCGGCTCGCCTCGAGGATTTCCTTCGTGAAAAAAGTGCGGGCGGGCGAGGGCCTGAGTTATGGCCTGACCTGGAGGGCCAGTGTCGACACCACCGTCGCGACGCTGCCGATCGGCTACGGCGACGGCTACAGCCGCTCTCTGTCGAACCGAGCGCAGGCCTGGGTAGGTCGCGCTAAAGCGCCCATCGTAGGCAGGATCTGCATGGACCAGACTATGATCGACTTGGGCCCCGAGAGAGAAGCGGCAGAGGGCGACGAGGTAGTATTGTTCGGCCTGAGAAACGGCGAGGGCATGCCCGGCGAAACGCTCTGCGAGCTTCTGGGGACGATACCTTACGAACTCACCTGCATGGTCGGCTCCAGGGTCCCCCGTGTCTACGTCGAGGAATAGGGCTGGGCCGACGACGCTTCGTAGCGGCCGAGAAGGCGCTCGTAGCCCTCGGTCGCCAGCTCGCGGAATCGCTCAGGAGTCTCGCCGCCTCCGATCACCTTGATCGCGAGCGCGAAGACCAGGAGTTCGAAGAGGTAGATGTCGCGGTCCAGCGGCTCGGAGCGCTCGTACGCGCCCGCGCCGAAAATTTTCTCGATCCGGCCTTCTCGCCCGTTCCAGCCGCCCGCTGCGCCTTCAGCGAGGATGAAACGGCAGAGGCGGGGCCGCGCGATGGCGAAGGAAAGAAGATGGTCCGCGAAGATGCGATAGGCGCCGATAGTGCCTCCGCCTCTTATGCGCCAGGCATCGACTTCTTCCGATAGTCCGGACCAGAGCAAGTCGAGGCCTCGGTTCAGGGCTCCCTTGATAATGGCACCGCGGTTTTCGTAGTAATTGTACAGAGTCATCGCCGATATCCCGAGACGAGAGGCCAGGCGCCGAGTAGAGAATTCCTCGACTCCGCCTTCCTCGATAAGGGCGACCGCCTCATCGACGACAAGCTCGATGTCGACTATCTTCTTGCCCCTGCCCACGGGTTCCCCCTAGTACATAAAAAGTATCGAGGATGAAATGCCGCCATACAAGGGGCAAGCCTCGAACTGGACAGCCTCCCCCATACCGGATAATATGTCCCGTGCATGAGGATCGCCCAATGAAGAGGTTAACGTTCGCCCTCGCCGTCGTTGTCCTGGTCTTCGCGTCATGCTCGGCTGCCGGGAAAGCGAGGCCGACATTGGGGCTCGCCATGCACTCCTTCGACGACGCCCAATCCGTGGCGATTCGGAGGGTCATAGAAACCGAGGCGCTGGACAAGGCCGATCTCGCGATCATAGACGGTCAGAACCAGCAATCCACCCAAGACAAGCAGGTAGACTCTTTCTTCGAGCGCAAGCTCGGAGCCCTCGCGATAGATCCCGTCGATGGAAACGCGGTGATCTCCCTCATCGGCAAGGCCAAGGAACGGAGGACGCCGATCGTGTTCTTCGACCGAAAGCCTTCCGACGAGGCGATGAGGTCCTGGGACAAGCTGTTCTTCGTGGGTACCCGCGAAGCCGAGGCCGGCGCGGCCCAGGGGGAGATGCTGGCGGCCTATTGGAAGGCCGATCCGGCAGCCGACAGGAACAAGGACGGAACTCTGCAATTCATAGCGCTGGACGGGGATCGGGGCGGTCCCGATGCAGCATTGCTGGCCGAAAACTGCGCCAGGTCCCTCGCCTCGGTCGGCATCAAGTCCGAGAGACTCCTCTCCGAGTCGAACGGCAAGTCCGCGCGGGAAAGAACCCTCGCCCTCATCGCCAAATACGGCAACAAGATCGAGGCCGTCATCTGCGGCGACAACATCTCCGCATTAGGCGCGATAGACGCGTTCAAGGCGGCCGGCTACTTCAAGCCGAGGAAGAATATTCCCATCGTCGGTCTGGGCGAGGGCGACGTCACCTCCGCCGTCGCCGACGCCATCTCGGCGGGCACCCTCCTCGGCGCCGCATACGGCGACGCGGGCAGCCAGGGCAAGGCCGTCTTCGCTCTCTGCTACGCTCTGGCCAAGGGAGCCGATCCGGCGAAGGCCGGTTGGCGCATTGCCGACGCAAAATACGTGTGGATCCCCTATAAAAAATACACCAAGGGCTCCTTGTCGGTGCCGCAGAAGTAGCACCTCTCGGACCTTCAATCGCCGGGTCGGTGGAACCGATTTTCCCTTCCGCACAGCGCCGCCTTGATAAGCTCGAGCGACCCGACGACGGCACCCGCCACGATGAGCGACATGGCTATTCCCGCGACGGGCGACAATCGTTTGCCGCCGAGAAGCACGAGGTTCAGGGTGGACAACAGGGGCGTGAGGTAGGAGAGCGCGCCGATAACGCGGGGGTCTCCCCGCTTGAGGGCGGCATCCCAGGCGTAGAAGGCGCCACCCATCGGTCCCAGGCCCAGGAGCACGAGGAAGAGCCAGTCGAGGGGGGAAAGGATCGGTGCGGGCGCGAGTGGGCCGACGGGCACGACGCGTCCGAGGAAATAGACTGCCAGGGACAGGATGCCCGAGACGAGGCAGAATCCTCCGACGGCGCCGGTCGGGAAGGGCGGCAGGCGCTTGGTGAGCAGGGAATAGCTCGCCCAGACGAAGGCTGCGGCCGCGGCGAGTAGGTAGCCCGGCAGAAAAACCGCGTCGGGTTTGAGCTTGCCGCCGCTCACGATGAGGGCCGCCCCCGCGAGACCCAAGACTGCCCCCGCCACATGCCGCGGCCCGAGACGGAATCCCTTCAGAAAGACCGGCGACAGCAGGACGATGAGCAGCGGCCAGAGGTAGTTGATGAGATTGACCTCTACCGAGGGGGCGATGCGGAAGGCCGCGAAAAGCAGGGCGTGATAGCCGAATATCCCGCCGATCCCAACCGCGAACGTCTTTAGCGGCACCCGCCATTCACGCGCCCGGAAGAGGCCGACCAAGCCGCCGACGCAGAGGGCGACGCCGACCGCCAGGAAGGGCGGCAGGGCGTTCACGCGCGAGTTCAGGAAGGCGAGACTGCTCCAGACGACGATCGATAGAAGTGCCAGGAGTATTGCGGCCATATCGGCGAATGATAACTGCGGGCGGGGTGACAGGGAAGGCCCCGCGGGGTATGCTTCGAAACAGTCATGGACAGCTACGACGTCGTCATCATCGGGACCGGCCCCGCGGGACTAGGCGCCGCCTTCGAGCTCCTCGCCCGAAGGCCCGACATGTCCATTCTCGTGCTCGACAAGAACGAGTACTCCTCTGGCGGCCTGCGCAACGACTGCAAGATGAACTTCAGTTGGCCCATCGGCTTTCCCGACTGTTGCTGGTCCCAAAAACAGGCCGAAGGCTACCTCGATCGGGTCGAAGCCTTCCTCGAGCCGCGGATACTCGAAAAGCGCAACCTATCCGTATATGCGAGGCGGGCCGAAAAAATCGGCGTAAGCCTCATCGAGATCCGCCAGTCCCATCTCGGCACCGACGGCGGACTCGAGTTGATAAGGCGCCTCATGGCGAGACTCGAGGACCTCGGCGCGGAGTTCTCCCTCGGCGAGCAGGCGGTCTCGCTCGACTCGGAGGCTCGCATTCTCCGCACCGAACCGGTCGCCGAGCGAAACCCGGCGCGCGGCGCGGAATCCCGCTCCGCGGCGCGAGAGATCGCCTATCGCGACCTCGTCGTCGCGCCGGGCCGCGGCGGCTTCTCCTTCCTCCAGGAAGTCATGAACGCGGCGGGCGTGAGCTTCACGGACAACTCCGTCGACGTGGGCGTTCGCATCGAGACCAGGCGGGAGCATTATCCCATAGTGACCGACTACTACGACCCCAAGTTCCTCTTCCCCAAAAAGACGCGCACCTTTTGCACGAACTCGGGGGCGGCCCACGTCGTCCAGGAAAAGTACGAGGAGAAGGATGGCAGTGCCTGGTTCAGCGTCAACGGCCACGCCTGGTCAGTCGCCGGCACGGCGGCGCGCCCCGCCAATGGCCTCGTCAACTTCGCCATCCTCAAGACAGTCACCCTAACCGAGCCCCTCGCCTCGGGGCAGGACTACGCCCGCATGCTCGGAATACAGGCTGCCCTCCTCGGCGGCGGACGCCCCATCATGCAGCGCGTCGGCGATTTCCGCCTCGGCAAGCGCTCCTTCCGCGATCGGTTTTCGGGCGACCTCTACGACTTCGAGCCCACCCTGCCCTCGGCGACCCCGGGCGATATAAGCCTCTGCGCCCCCGCCAAGGTCATGCGCGCGATTTGGAACGCGATGAAGCTCCTCGACACGATCGTACCCGGCCTCCTCCACCCGAGCACAATCATGTACTACCCCGAGATCAAGCTTTACGCGAACCGTCCTGTTTTCAAGAACGACAACTTCATGGCGATACCCGGCCTCTACCTCATCGGCGACGGCGCCGGCACGAGCCGAGGCATCACCGCGGCCTGGGCATCGGGGCTGCGGGCCGCGGACGGGATACTGGCCGATCGCTGAAGGCCCCGGAGCTTCGCTATCGGGGCTGCGGGCCGCGGACGGGATACTGGCCGATCGCTGAAGGCCCCGGAGCTTCGCTATCGGGGCTGCGGGCCGCCGACGGCGTCGCGTTGAACGCCACCCGCTTGCTCCTTCGCCTTCATTCTAGGTAGACTCCTGCCACATGGAACGCAAGCGCATACTCACGGGAGACCGCCCCACCGGCAAGCTTCACCTGGGCCACTACGTGGGCTCACTCAAGAACCGCGTCCGACTTCAGGACGAGTACGAGTGCTTTTTCATCATCGCCGACCTCCACACGCTCACCACCAGGCCCGAGAAGGCAAATATCGAGGCCCTCGCGGACAACGTGCGATCGGCCGCCCTCGACTACCTCTCCTGCGGCATAGACCCCGCCAGGAGCGTGATCTACCTTCAGTCGGCCGTACCCGAAGTCTGCGAGCTCGCCGTCCTTTTCGACAACCTCGTCACCGTGCCCCGCCTTTCCCGCGTGCCCAGCCTCAAGGAGATGGCCCAAGGCGCCGGCATCGAGGAGATGCCCTTCGGCCTCCTCGGCTACCCGGTGCTCCAGGCCGCCGACATCCTCATGCCCCGCGCGCATCTCGTGCCGGTGGGCAAGGACAACGTCGCTCACGTCGAGGTTACCCGCGAGATCGCGCGCCGATTCAACTTCCTCTACGGCGAGACCTTTCCCGTGCCCGATGTCCTCGTGTCCGATGTCGGCTCCCTCGTCGGCACCGACGGCAACGCCAAGATGTCCAAGTCCCTGGGCAACGCCATCTACCTTTCCGACGACGCCAAGACCGTCGCCAAGAAAGTGATGGGCATGTACACCGATCCCAATCGCGTCTCCGCCGACATCCCGGGCACCGTCGAGGGCAATCCCGTCTTCGACTACCACGACGCGTTCAACCTCGACAAGGCCCAGGTCGAGGATCTCAAGTCCCGCTACCGCGCCGGAAAAGTCGGCGACGTCGAGGTTAAAGAGAAGCTCATCGTTTCGCTCAACGCCTTCCTCGACCCCATCCGGGAGCGGCGCGCCAAATACGAATCCCAATCCGGCCTCGCCGACGAAGTCGTCTACGACGGCACGATGAAGATGCGCGAGGAAGCCCGCGCCACCCTCTCCGTCGCGCTCAAGGCGATGGGCCTGGCTGCGGTCTGGAACCGCCTCTCGAGAAAGGCGGAAGACGTCAAGAAGAAGCGGGAGAAGCAGGCTTGAAGGCGTAGCACGACCGCCCATTTCGGCCACCCCAATTCTCTCGGCGTCCCGCGCTTTAGCCTGCGCGTACATCATTTCCAATATATGCGGGCGGCGGCAACTCATACACCGTCGTGCCACCCGATCGCCACCAATCCCGGCACTTCGGAGAAATGCGAATCGGCGGTGAGGAGCCGCGCATCCGCGCAGAGGGCGGCCGCGGCGATCCAGATGTCGTTCGTGGGAATGGGACGGCCGATATCGCGTAGCGCCTTCACAAGGGCGCCGTAACGCTCGGCCTCGCGGCGGCCGATCTCGAGAACCTCGACGCCCGCGTCGGCCATGAAGGCGTCGAGCTCGCGTAGGTTGCGCTCGGCCCTTTCGCCTATCAAGAAGCCCGCGAAGAGCTCGCCGAGGACGACGGTCGGGATGCCGATAGTATCGGCCGACTCTAGCAGGTCGGCGATTCCTCTCTCGCCTCGCATGAGGGCGACGTAGGCGTTCGTGTCGAGCACGAGCCTCACTCCCAGAGCTCCACATCGACGGCGCCGAAAATTTTTTGAGTCGCCTCGAAGGCGGCGGCATCCTCGGCGCTCCAGGAGCCGGAAAAGCGCGCGAGATCCCGCTTTTTATCGCCCCCGCCCAAACCCGAAGCCTCGGCCAGAAGGTCGGAGGCCACCTTGCTTAGGGATCGGCCTTCGATCCTGGCCCTTTCCCGTAAATGAGCTTCGACGGCGGGCGGTAGATCGCGAATCGTAACTTGACTCATGATTCATAACCTCGAGTCAAGAATACAGCTAATCGAGCGCCGGGTCAAGGAATACGACAGACCTTGCTGTTTTCCCCACCCGATCGCCGCTTTATCGCTCGTACATCTCGGGACGCCGGTCTTCGAATAGGCTGTTCCATGGGTTTAGACGCTTGTCGCGCGAGCGCTCGCTTTTCAGGTCCACGACGGCGACCTCGGAGCGGTCGGGGGAGAGGCGGGCGAGGTACTCGCCGTCGGGTGCGACTACGACGCTCTCGCCCGTAAACTCGAGCTTGCGGCCCGTTCGGTCCTCGGCGCCCACGCGGTTCGCGGTAGCCACGTAGATGCGGTTCTCGACGGCGCGCGCGAAATCGGCGCGCTGGCAAAAGGGCAGAACGAGGTTGGCCGGATGGGCGACGAGGTCGGCGCCACGCAACGCGAGGCTGCGGAAGCTCTCGGGAAAAATCCAATCGAAGCAGATCGCGAGGCCGATCCGGAGGTCGCGAAAATCCTCGACGAAGAAGCCCGTGTCCCCCGGCGAAAAGAGGAGTTTCTCCCGGGCGTATAGATGGGTCTTGCGATAGACGCGTCGGCGGCCGTCGGGGAGGGAGAGAAGGGCGCTGTTGAAACAGCTTCCCCCCGCAGCGGCCTCGGCGAAGCCGAATACGACCCCTGCGCCGCGCGAGAGGGCCGCATCGGATAAGGCCGAAACGACGCTCCCCTCGGGCCGCTGGGCGAGGCGAGAGGTCTCGGCCGCGTCGAGAAAATCGTAGCCCGTCAGGCAGAGCTCGGGCAGGACGTAGAGATCGGCGTCATGTCCGCGTATCGCGGCTCTCAACGCCTCGAGGTTGGCCTCGATATCGCCGAAGATCGGCGCGGATTGCAC
This sequence comes from Rectinemataceae bacterium, assembly GCA_049513895.1. GTDB lineage: Bacteria > Spirochaetota > Spirochaetia > Treponematales > Rectinemataceae > UBA1306. Next base: position 23,129 of record JBEKVO010000048.1, read on the forward strand.
GACTGCTATACGCATTGAGAGATGATAGCCCAGTCCTTACTCGGCGCCAAGGTCTTCGCGAAGGCAGTTGAAAAGTCTCCTTAGCATTTTTCGACATCCCGTCAGTTTTTCCTCTTGCCGATCAACTCGTCGACGCGCAGAGCGAGTATTGTCGTCGTTCCTAAAGTGCTTGTCTTGTAGCTGCCCTCGCCCTTCCAACCGTAGTGTCGCATTATCAGGTCGAGCCCTGCACGCCGCTGATCCTCGGCGAGTATTTCGTTCAGAATGCCGTAGCCGAGGACGCTCGCGTATTTCATGCCCCAGTCGCAGGGAGCGGGACCCGTCACGAGCTCGTGCCCGACGTCGAGCTCGAAGCAGACGCGGGAATTCAGGCGCATCATATCGAGCTTGCGGCCCTCGCGGGCGCAATGGAAGTAGAGGACGGGAAACTCCCCTTCCCATTCGAAGCCGAAATTCATGGTCACGATGTAGGGAGTGTTGCCCACGGCGAAGGCAAGCCTGCAGGCATCCGCTTTCTCGATTATGGCGCGAAGGCTTGCGCGATCGTCGATCTTCCTATCCTTGCGTCTCATGGGGGGACCTCCTTCCTTGGACCCTGGCGACATTATCGAGCTGGTCGAAGCCTACTTGAGCTCGTCGAGGAGTTTCGCCGCTTTGGCGCTCCCCATCGAGGCCGCCTTCTGGAGATCGGTGCGGGCCTCTGCGGTCCTGCCGCTGTCTTTGTAGAGTTGGCCGCGGAAATACCAGGCGTCCTTGTCCGCGTCCTTGCTGGCGCCGAAAAGCGAGATGTACTCGTTGAAGAGCTGCTCGGCCTTCTTCACGTCGCGGCCCGCAATCCCGGGGAGAACCTGCCAGAAGCGCCCGAGGGCGAGGATCGGTCCGCCGTTGTCGAAGGTCTTATCGGTCGCGTAGGCCGTCTCGAAGCCCTTCTGAGTTTTGCCCTTGAGGCCCTCGGTGAGGGCCGTGATGATGCTGACTCCGTCCGAGTAGGTGCCCACCGAGAGGCCGTAGTAGTACCAGCCCTCGATGCCTTTGGGATTGAGCTTCATCGCGATATCGCCGAATTTCATCCCGTCCTTGCCCGCGCTCTTCGCGATTTCCTTCCAGCCCTCCACTTTCTGGGTCACCGCCTCGTCGCCCCAGAGACGAAGGGCCTTGGCGGCCTTCCAATTGGCGGCGTAATCGTTCGGCGCAGCGACCGCTGCCTTCGCGGCCGCATCGGCATCGGCCTTGAGCGCCGGAACGTTCCCGACGGCGTAGACGGCCGGTACGACCAAGGTTAGGGCGAGCGCGAATGCGAGGGCCGAGATTCGGAATCTTTTCATGAGACTTTCCTCCTGAAGGCTTGATGCATGCCTGGTGAGCCTAGCCGGACTGCGGCCTGGGGTCAAGGACACGCGCTGCCTCATAAATAAAACACGACGAAAGTTTTTTAGGGAGGGTAGTGCCCCCTTGTTGATTTTTGTGGACAGGCTATGGAACAGGTGACACAATGCAGGTCGAGGTCATCAAGTGTCCGACTCAACTTCTTTTTTCAGGAGGCAAGGATGCTGAAAGGAACTGCCAATATGCGCAAACCGTTTGGCTGTCTCGAAACCGGCTGCGACAATGGCGATTGCGAACATTTGACTTGGGGACCGCCCTACTGCATGCTTCGCATCGAGGAACCGGGCAAGGCTCGCGATAATGAATCGAAATCCTTGTTCCCCGATGACAATATCAATCTGGGGCGTATACGAAACGTTGGTTTGATCTCCTAATCCGGAGTTTTGCGCGACCAATCTCGAGATTCTTTTGTAGCTTCACGCGCTTACCCGGCTCGACCGATACGTTTTCATTGATACCCGGGAAACCCTACGTCCAACCGTCAAATGAACGAACCCCGGAGCTTCGAGGTATGGACCCGCGTGCGAATCAAAACCGACGTACCACCGATAGTGAAAAGAATGAAAGGGCACATCAGGATCATCACTGGCTTGTGCATACTGCTTCCCTGCCCATCCGCCGAATAACTTCGGCCGCCGGGGCATCTGTTTCTGCCTGCTTCAAGGCATAGGCGATCTGCTCGTCCATAAACGCCGATTTCTTCACCCTTTGCCCTCCTGCCTAGTATGGCACCAAAATGTGAAAACCAACATTTTGGGTTTCTGGTTTTCGGGGAAAGATCAGTGCAGGCAAGTAGACATTTAGCGCTTTAAAACACCAAGTATGAAGGTAGCGATGGCCCCGGCCATGACGACGCATGCGCTGATCGTAAGCCACATTACGCCGAGCTTGGCGGAGCGAACGAGTTCGTCCTCGCTTTTGATGGAAACGATAAGACGTTTGCCATGCTCCCGGCTCCTGCGAATGCGCAGTGCGCCGCCGGAGTCGCTAATCTCGCCAAAGACGTAGCCCTGCCGCCCGATGGGAATGCACTTCTCTTCGAAGCGATAGCCGATCGTGCGCCTTCCTCCCGCGCCCGTGAGAGCGGCATTGAGGACGTAAGAACCGATGGTCCGTGCACCCTCTCCTGGCTCATATCTTGACAGCGTAGTATCGAGGTGGAATTCCGCACCCTCAGGATCTACCTCTATTTTGCCGGACCCGTCGTCCACCGCAAAAATGCAACTACGAGAATTCAAAGATACGTTTTCGGTGCCTCTACGCGTTTGAGTCCGACTCGATCCGTCGGAATTCGTGTCAACATAGGTCTCCTCGTATTCCCGTATGACTTTCGTCTCGTAGTGAACGCATTTCGTTCCGGTGAATTCGGCTTCAAGCGGCGACTCGCAGACGACGGTTCCACTAACCTCGCCATATTTAGAGAAACTTCCGCCTCCGATTTCAGAGGCAACGGCCTTTACATCGGTTACGATCTCGGCTGCAGTAACCCTTTCCATGCCGGCAATAACCACAGCCCTGCGAGCCATTACGCGACCAATGATGAACAGTACGATAGCGATAGGAGCGAGAATAGAACCGGCAATTAGCATTGGAAACTCCTCAGCAGAAATTTTGCGGATGAACGGACAATCGTATCACTCGTACGGATATTCTCATCCTTGATCTCTATTTTACTGCGGTTGCACATTGCGTCAAGGTAGTAACAACAACGCGGAGCGAAGCCAAGTTCGGAAAGACGACCTTGATTTAAATATAGCAGAAAACACCCCCTGGAATCTCGACTATGATTTCCCTGGCCGAGATCCAATCTTGCCATATAAATTCCCGTGACCAAGCTAAGGACCTCGCGAACCCTGATAGGAATCGGGATATTTCGTGGACGCCCGGTCTTTATGCCTTTTAGCCCGTGTCCTTTCTCCTAAGAAACGGAGACCTCGAGATACTCATCCCGAACAGACTTGCGTTGTAGGCCGCGGATCTCGCCCATGCGCATCCCCGTCGCACGCCGCAAGAAGATTGATGGCAAATTGTCGTCGATCAGGCCACTCCAGGGCAAACACCAGTTTAACTTCTTCGGGGGTCAAGGATACCGCGGATACCACGCTTACCGGAAACCATCTCAATCAGTGGTACTTGCTGGATGTATTTCTGCTTCTGCCCCTGCTGATTTGCCGAGTGGCTTCGACCTATCTGCCCCGAAGAAGAAGCGACTTTATATAACGCCCTTCCCAGTCGAAAAAGTCCCGCGAAAAACCACATAACGTTATATTTTCTCGTGTTACTACTTGGTCGGAAGACAGATATTTTATCGATCTGGCCTCAGCAGCGGTCTTCGTGGTTTGCTTGGAGCTTTTTCCTGTCCCAAAGGAGCCGTCCGTCCTCGAGTCGGAACTTCGCATAGTAGACACTTCTTCCTGAATCGAGCCTTCGCTTGTAGAGCGAATAGGGCTTGAGCGCCATGTCCTCGTCTCCTTCCGGAGTTGTGAAAAAAATTTGCTACAGAATTTGCTACAGGCAGATTCCCGTGCATTGTGCCAATAAAATAAAAAAGGGCAAGCTGTTGTATCGCAACAACTTGCCCAGGTTCGGGCAACCCAGATACTCACGTCGCCAAAGGCGACGATCTACAATGAATTTCCTCTATGTCCTGGGTTGCCACAAAAAACGAGAGCCGCCTTTCGGCGACTCTCGCAACTATCGGGCAACCCAGACTCGAACTGGGAACCCCGAGTCCCCCAGACTCGTACGCTAACCACTTGCGCTATTGCCCGTGCGTTTCTTACGAAGCTTTTTGAATTTAGCACGCTCGGAGAAAGCGGGTCAAGGTCCTTATTCCGCGCGATATTGATACTCGCCGGCGGACGACCGTATACTGTGCGCTTGGAACGGAGCCAAAATGCTTGATAAAGTCGGGGACCGCCTGTTTCCCGCCTTAAAGAAACGCGACTTCAGGCTCTATTGGTTCGGCCAATGCGTCTCCCTTATCGGGACGTGGATGCAGAACGTGGGCCAGGCCTGGCTCGTCCTCGAACTCACGGGTTCGCCCGCGAAGCTCGGCGTGGTCAGCGCCGTGCAGTTCCTCCCGATAATGCTCCTCTCCCTCTTCGCGGGCCCCTTCGTCGACCGGCTGCCCAAGCGTAAGGTCCTCATGGCGACGCAGTTCAGCCTTCTCGTCCTCGCCCTGGCCCTCGCTACGATTACCGCCCTCGGCATAGCGCGGTATTGGATGATACTAGTTCTCGCCCTACTCCTCGGTTTCATAAATCTCGTGGACGTCCCGACCCGCCAGGCCTACGTGATCGAACTCTGCGGGCGCGAGACGCTGATGAACGCGGTTTCGCTCAACTCGGCTTCCTTCAACCTCGCGCGCATCGTAGGACCGGCGGTGGCCGGCATTCTCATGGAGGCAATCGGCATCGCGCCCTGCTTCTTCCTGAACGCGCTCTCCTTCGCCGCCGTGATCGCGGCTCTCGCGGCCATACGGGCTAGACCCCAGCGAAAGGCCCGCCGAGTGGAGGGAATGCGCGACGTCCTCTCGAGCGCGCGCGATGGTCTCGCCTACATCGCGGCCAGAAGGGAAATCGTATTGCCGCTTGTCCTTCTCGCCGCGATATCGACTTTCGTCATCAATTACAACATCCTCGTCCCTACCTTCGCGAGAGGGCCTTTGGGCCGCGGCGCCTCGGGTTACGGATTCCTGATGACGTCCCTGGGCCTGGGCTCGTTCGTCGCCGCCCTCTCCCTCGCCGCCCGAAGCGGACGCGGCCCCAGCCGGCTGCGAATCTACGGCGGAGCCGTGGGCATGTGCCTCGCGTTGGCGGCCTGCGGGCTTCAGCGGAATTACGCGCTCACCTGCGTCCTCCTCACGGTAGTCGGATTCTGTACGATAAGCCTGACGGCTTCGACCAACGCGTCCGTGCAGCTCGCTTCGGACGACGAGCACAGGGGGAGGGTGATGAGCATCTATTCGCTCGTTTTCGGGGGTGTTACGCCGATCGGGGCCCTCTACGCGGGTGCGCTCACCGATGCGGCCGGCCCCGCCGCCTGCATGGCGATAAGCGGCGCGATCGGCCTTGTCTCCACGATCGCCGTGGCCCTCGCCGCCGTTCGGCGCAGGCCGCCTCGCGTAGCTAGCGGGCGGCCACTTCAATCAATTCCTTATAGCTCAAGCGAGCGAAACGAGCGTTAGGCGCAGGCCGCCCCGCGACGCGTAGTTAGCGGGAGGCCATTACAACCAATTCCTTACAGCCCTAGCGAGCGAAGCGAGCGTTAGGCGCAGCCGAAGCGCTCGTCGCCCGGAGCCGGATCGATGCCCGGACGCGTGAGGGCGAAGTCGTACTTTACGGGGTCGTCGGGCGCGTAGAGCCTGAATGCCACGGTCGCCTCCAGCGCGTTGCGCAGGTTCGAGTACGGGCTGGAGATGAATCTCAGCCTTTCGTTGCAGACGCGCACCATGTGGAGATCGAGGGGAACGACGAGTCGGGCCCGATCTACCCGATTCCAGCCGCCCGGGTCGATGGCATCTTCGCGGGAGAGCCAGCGCAAAAAGAGGAAAAGCCGCTTGCAGGCGCTGCCGCGAGCCGGATCGGGCAGGAGATTCTCTCGCAGGGACCGCCCGCCGTCCGCGCCCAGCGTCTTCATCACACGGACAAAGGCGCCTAACGCGCTAACGACGTCGGGCCCTCCGGCGTCCCCTCGGATGAAAAGTTCCTCGAGGGAGCCGTATTCGCCGCGGGCGCGCTTTGCCGCTCTCATAAGTGCGGCCATGTCCTCGGGAAAGCAGAAGCGGTACTGAAAACTCGACCATGCGTCCCGAAGCTCCGCCTCTCCCATGCTCGCGAGCGCGGCGGCGGGAGATTCTCCCAGGGGTGCGAGGGCGGCCTCGCAGGAGCGCATGATTAAGTCGACCGATCCGAAGGCGAGAGTCGAGCAGACGAGGGCGGCAATTTCCCGATCGGCGACCGTGGCGTAGCGCTTTACGATGGCCAAAGGGTCGCGCTTGAGCCGGCCCGGGGCGTTGCATGCGGAGAAAATGTCCTCGAGAAAAGCAGCGATGGCGGAATCGTAGTAACTCATGGGGGCGAGGCGGCGTCGAGCTGGCGCTGCCTTCCCTCGAGCTCCGGATCGCCGGGATCGGTAGCGATGGCCTGCTTGAGGTAAAACCGCGCCTTCGCGTAGTCCTTGCGCCTCAATTGGATGTCGGACACTGCCGCGAGGGCTTCGGAATTGTCGGCATTCTCGACGAGAGCCGCGTGGAGGAGGGGCAGCGCGGCCTCGTCCGATTTCTGCAGCTTGGACTGCAGATAGTAAAGCACGGAGCGAAGGGGCGAGGAGATCGTTCCCGGCAGGATACGGGCGATCGCCTCCTGCGCCGCCTTCTCGTCGCCTTCGTCGACGAGGGCGCGGAGATAGGCTTCGGTCGCGTCTTCGGAGCGGGGGTCGGCTCGATACCACGCGGACGCGTAATCGAGGGCGGCGTGCGCGTTGCCCGATTTGCGGAGTATGCGCGCCGCGAGGGCCTTATCCTCGAAGGAGGCGCCCGCCCGCGCCAGGTAGGAGGAGGCATCGACCCACTTGAAGCGCGAGGCGGCATCGAAAGCGAGGAGGCGCGAGGCTTCGATGCCCGAGGCGTTTCGCGCCGCCAGGATGACTGCTCCCGTCTCGATATCCGAATCGGATGGCGCAGCCGCCCCGGGAACGACGAGATCGCATACCCGGAGAGCCAGGGTCCGGGCTTCTTCGCGGCCGAAGGCCGGTCCCGCGAAGAGGATACGGGCTGCGGCCGTGAGCAGCTCCGGGTCGTCGGGGTACGAGGCGAGACCGCGTCGCGCCCATTTGAGGGCTTCCTCTCGGGCCTGAAGGCCCTCGGAATCCAGGCAGCGGAGCAGCAGGTAGAGTCGATTCGAAGGATCGACGGTGCCGTAGGCGTCGAGAAGGGGAAGGGCCTGCTGATAGGCCCTGACTCGCAGGAGCAGCCGCGCGCGGATTAGGATGAATCTAGAGTCCTGAGGGTCGCGCGTAAGGACGCGGGCGACAAAGGGATCGGATTCCGAGTAGCGGCCGTTGGCGTACAGCGCGAGGGCGAAGAAGCGGTCGAAGGCGGGCAAGCCGGCGTGCGCTTGGGCGAGGGGCGAAAGGGCGGCTAGAGCGTCGGCGCTTCGCTTGAGCGCGAGGAGGGCGCGGCCGACACCGAGAGCAGCGCTCCACGCGTCGGGCGCGATGGCCAGCGCGGAGCGATAGAGGCCGAGGGCCCCCTGCCAATCGCCGCGCCGCTCGGCATCGACGCCCCGGATGATGCTCGGCATGATCGAGGGTACGGCGAGCCTCGCGAAGCGGTCGAGGGCGTCGAAGGCGCGGCGGGACGTGTCGCTCGAATCGGTGGCGAAGAGAGCCAGCGCGGGGATGAGCTCGCCGAGGGGACTGCCGGCGGCGTCCGGGGGAATGGTGGGCGAGCGCCCGGCGGCGGCCTCGTCGAGCGCCTTGAGGAGGCCCTGCGCCGTCCCGGAAAGACCGGCGGCGTCGGAGGTCATGGCAGCCTTCGAGGGGTCGGACGCCTCGGGATAAGCCAGCGCCGCTATGCCGCGCGCCAGGTTGTCGAGGGCAGTCGCGTCCTCGGCCTTTATCGCCGTCGCGTGAGATGCGAGCTCTCGAGCCCTCGCTAGGGATGAGGGGGATCCGAATACTATCGAGGTTTCGATCGCCTCGCGTTCTTCGCGGCCTCGGGCGAGCGCGGCGGGGTCTGCGACTTTTATCGCCGTACCGGCGTTCTCCGGATTGGAAAGGGGTATCGGCTCCGATGCGCAAAGGCCCGCGAAGATGAGGCTGAGGAAGACAGCCGCCGCTGCGCGGACATTGCCGCGAAACCTCTCTGAACTCATGGCCCCGATGTGGGGTCGCGATCCCGTTTGGAGCGATCGACGGTTTTGCCCGAATGCGTCCTCACGCGGCCTTCGGGCCCTTCGGCGCGCCGGGCGGAGGCGTGCCGCGTGAGGCCGTATACCACGAAGAGGGAGATCCCGCCCGCGATGAGGAGGGTCGGCCACCAGACGGCTATAAAGCTCGAGAAGTTGCCTTTGACCAGCCCGAAGGAAAAGACGGCGAAGGCAAGCCCGAGCAGCGTGAATCCGATCGAGGGGACGGCGTAGAAGGCCTTGAACTTCCTCTTCGCGGCCAGTCCGGATACGAAGCCCGTGATGCCGGCGATAGCCATGCCGAGGGGCCAGAACTTGGCTATTCTCCAACCGAGAAGCATTGAGGCCAGGAAAAAGGCGCCCTCCAACAGGAAAAGGAGTCCGCTGAAGAAAAAATGAAACGATGTGCGCCGAACCAGCGAGAAGAAAAAGAGAACTCCTCCCGCGGCCATCACCAGGATGGGCCAGGTGAGGGGAGCCCCGACGATGGTCCGCGTCGTATACAGGAGAATCGCCACCCCGAAGAGGATGGCCGCGAGGGCCGAGATGAAAAGTACGTCGTCGGAGCGGGATCGGCGTTTATTCATAGGTATTGGAATTGTACAGAAAGAGTCCGATCTTGCCAATGGAAAAGACTGCGTGCTATCCTTTCTTCATGCAAAGACGGCGTGTCGCCCGGGCGGCGGCGATTCCGCTCATCGCCGCCGCTTTAGGCGTCGCTCTCACGCTCCAGTCCTGTTCCACGCCCCGTTTGTCCAACGAGGTCGGCGGCGTTGTCGATCGAGCCGAACTCTCGGAGCTCTTCGGTCTCCTGAAAGAGGCCGGCCCCGATCCCGTGCGTCGCTTCGCCGTTCTGCGGCAGATATCATCCAACCTCATTCGGCAGCATGAGTTCGGTCGCCTTGCCGCCCTTCTGACGAGCCTCGAGGGCCTCAACGAAGCCGGAAGCTCCGCCGACGCGGCGGCGGATAGCTGCGGCGCCTGGTACCTGTTTACGGCCGCTTACGCCTACGAGCAGGCCGGCTCGGCCCCGATAGCCGCGATCTATTACGACCGCGCGCTCGAGGGCTGGCCCGATTACACGGTCGACGGCCGTTCGATACATCGCGAATGCCTCTCTCGGCTGATCGCCATCGTCGACGCGCCGGAGCGCCGCATCGACTACTACAAGGACCTGATCGCCCGCTTTCCCGAAGAGGCGAACGACGGAACAACCCTTTTCCTGCTCGCCAAGGAATACGAGCGTGTTGGCGATTGGGAGCTCGCGATCAAGACCTACTCGGAATTCCTGCCATTCTTCGGGACGGCGATTCCCGGATATCCCGACGCGTTCAATCACGCCAGAGGGCTTGTAGATCTCTACAATAGCCCCAAGGATTGGGTATTTCAGGACCTTCAGACCCTCGTGGAAAAGATCAAGGCCGCCCTCGCGGCGGGTGACGCTTACAAATTGCGCTCTTTTAGAGCCAAGGTCAACTTCTTCGCCTCCGGCTGGCATGGGGATGAGGCTGACTCGAACGCGCGAGCCCTTTTCGATTTCGGCGAGTTCATGTCGAGCAGCCGTATCTCCGTGGCGCCTGAGCTGGATCCTTCCTCGAATCGTCACGAGGCCTATTTAAAGACCTGGGGATGGACCGATAAAATATCTACATGGTATTTATGCTTCCGCAAGGTGTATTTCCCCGCCGATCCCGATATCCACGGAGATTGGGAATGGGCGGGCATCTATTTTGGGGAGAAGACGCAATGATTCGGTGGGCCGTGATGGCGATCGCGGTTTTCGTCCTCGCCTCGCCGCTCCAGGCCGACGTCATGGCGACGCAAGACTCCACCCAAGCCCTGGTCGCCGCACAGGCCGTCCCCTCATCGGTCAGGTCGGGGCCGCAGCGCGCGGGGCCCGAGTCTCAGAGCCCTTGGGGCGAGGCGGGCCCGCCGACCCAAGGCCATGCCGCCGATCCCCTCTTCAGAGTGCCGATGCCATGGGGGGAGGAGCATTTCGAGGCCATAAGAGCGGAGTACCTCAGCGCCGACGGCAAGAAGTGGCTCACCGCCATCATGGCTAAGGCCAAGCCCTTCCTGCCGTTTATCGAAGAACGTGTCCGCTTCTACGGCTTGCCCGACGAACTCGCCTTCCTTCCCGTAATCGAGTCGGAGTTCTCGCCGCGCAACGTGTCCAAGAGCGGGGCGGCCGGGCTCTGGCAATTCATGCGCAACTCCATAGCCGGCTACGGCATGAGGATAGACGACTGGGTCGACGAGCGTCGCGACTTCATGAAGAGCACCGACGGGGCGCTTCGAAAACTCGCGGATAATTACGCGTCCTTTGGGGATTGGAATCTCGCGCTCGCGGCGTACAACTGCGGGGACGGCGCCTTGAGACAGGCGATCGCCAGGGCCAAGAAGGACGGCGCGGAAGGGCCCGACTACTGGGATCTGCGGAGGCGAGGCCTTCTCAAGGCGGAGACGGCGGAATACGTGCCCAAGTTCCTCGCGGTCTCGTCCATCCTCCTCTATCCCGGACGCAACGGCCTCGAACAGTCCTGGGACGAGCCCGCCTCCTGGGAAGCCATTGCGCCCGGCCGCCCCGTGGACCTCAAGCTCCTGTCTGAGCAGTCGGGCCTTCCCCTCGCCCTGCTCCGCGAGGCCAACTCCGAACTCCGGTACGGCGTGACTCCGCCGGGTCCAGGATACATCCTTAAAGTGCCCGCCGCCGCCGCCGACGCGGTGCGCGCGGTCGTGAACGATCCTTCGCGTACATTGGTGCGTTACTATCTCCACAAGGTCCATTCGGGGGATACGCTTTCAGGGATAGCACGCCGCTACGGCACGCCCATGCCGGCCATCGTCGACTCGAATCCGGGCCTGAAACCCGACCGCATCAGGCTCGGGCAGATGATCGTCGTGCCCGCGCTGAAGGACTCTGCGCCTCCCGAGCCGGAGACCCCCGCGGAAGAGGCTCCGGCCTTCGCCTCGAGCTATATCGTGGCCAAGGGCGATACGCTTTGGAGCATCTCGCTTCGATACGAAGTCCAGCCCGAGCTCCTCGCCGAGCGCAACGGCCTCGCCCTGGCGAACGTGATCCGCGAAGGTATGTCGCTCCGCGTGCCGATACTCAAATCGACGCCATGAAGAACAAATCGACGCTACCTCGACTATTCGTGCGCGGCGCCCTCGCGGGCGCGCTCTTGGCGCTGGCGGCCGCGGGTCCCTGCGCCGCCCTGCCCGGCGACGCCTCCCCCTACACGACGCGTGCAAGCGTCGACTGGAAGGCGCGAATCCTTTCCATCGACGTCGAGCTCGATCTTGCGACGGCGGCCTTGAGGCTTCCGGAGGGAAGGCTCATGGCCGAGCGCATGATGGAACGCGACCTTCCCGCCATCGCCAAGAATGCCGTATTCGCGCTGCAGGCCGATTCGTACCGGACGATCGAGGACGCCGTCGCGGACGGCAGCTTCGATTCCGAGGCTCTCGTCGCCCTCGCCGACCTCGCCCACGTCGAACGATCGTCCTTCTCGAAGGACATGCGCAAATTCCTCTCGACCTTTACCCTGAGCCTGGACAAGGTGGCCGCCCTCTTCCTCTCCGGCGCCTCGCCCTCGCCCATTCGGGCGCCCCTGGAAACGACGCCGACGAGGGCCTACACCGGCATCGTGATCTACGCGAAGGGGAGTCTCCCGGTCCACGGCGAATCCGTGGAGGACACCGCGCGGCCATGCCTCTTCCCGAGGGTCTACGACTCGCAGATGGGCATGGTGCTCGACAGGAGCGTCGAACTTCCCGAGACCCTCGCCAACGGCGGCGTTCTCGGCTACGCTTCCGCCATCGGCGTCGAGGCGGGCGAGCGCGTCGGCTCCGATCCCATGCGGGTCATGGCGCTGGAGCTCTTCGGGGACCGCCGCACCGACTATATAATCTCACGAGAGGACGCGCTCCGCATCCTCTCGAGCCCCGGCAACCGCGAACTCCTGCGTCAAGGCAAAGTCGTCGTCGTGTTCTAATTTCCCAACATCAGCGAGGCGAAGACCTTCGCGTCGCCGATGATATTCTCCAACTTGGCGTACTCGTTGGGCTGGTGAGCCGTCTCGTCGAGGCGCGACCATACCACGCAGTCGAAGCCGGCGTTGCGCAAATAGGCGCCCACGGTCCCGCCGCCGATGCCGATCGGCTTTGCGTCCGCGCCGTACACTTCCTTGATCGCCTTCGCAAGCCGAATGACGACCGGGGCGTCGGGCGCCGTCGCTTTCGACTCGTTGCGCTGCATCGCCTCGAAGGACATCTTCACGCCCCGCGCCGCCTCTATCTCGCGCATCACCTTGGAAACCTCGGCGAGCACCTGCTCTATCGGATAGCGCGGAAGGATGCGCATGTCGAAGTAAAAGACGTCGTCGCCCGGAATGGTGTTGATATTGGGGACGTTCGCCTCCTTCTTGGTCGGCGAGAGCGTCGTTCGGTCGGGCTGAAAAAGCGGATCGCGGACGTTGAACACTGTCTTTTCGAGCTCGTGGACGCGCAAGGCGAGATCGCAGGCCGCGAGAAAGGCATTGGCCCCTTCGTCGGGCGTGGAGCCGTGGCACTGTTTGCCCTTCGTCGTAACCTTGAGCCAGCAGAGATTTTTCTCGGCTACCTCGATCTCGGTACCTTGAGCGTTGCCCCCGTCGGGAACAATAATTATATCGTCCTTCCTGAAGAGCTTCTGAGTCTTCAGGAGGTACTGAATGCCATAGGCCGAGCCTACCTCCTCGTCCGCGACGAAGAGGAGTTTGACCGTCACGGCGGGAATTCCGCCGGCCGCCATTATGGAGAGCGCCGCGAAGACGGAACCGACGAGACCCTGCTGGTTGTCCTCGACGCCGCGGCCGTATACGCGCCCATCCTTTCGCAAGACCTTGAAGGGGTCGGTTTTCCACATCGTCCGGTCCCCTTCGGGCACTACGTCGAGATGGCTCATGATCCATACCCTGCCGGAGTCGCTTGCGCCGGGTACCGTCGCGACGACATTGGGCCTCTTGCCGCCCGGGACGCGCGGGTCGGGGGCGTCGAAACGCTCGATCTCGTGAATTCCCTTCGCTCCGAGCCAGCCGATGAGAGCCTCGGCCTTCCTCATCTCGCCCTGCCCGCCGGATTCGGGGGCGATCGCCGGGATGGATGAGAGGAAAGTCTCGAGCTCGACGATGCCGTCGGAAGAGCCGTCGAGCCATTTGAAGGCCTTTTCTTTTAGGTTCATATTGTTTTCCTTTCCGTCACATGCGCTTTTTGTAGGCCGTCCAGGTAGAAGCGATAAGCGTTGCGAGCCCGGAGTCGCGCGCCTCCCAGCCGAAAAGCTCCTTGGCCATGGCCGAAGAGGCGTAGCTGCTCGCGGGGTCGCCGGGCCTACGCCCGACCATCTCGGCGGGGATCGGCTTTCCCGTGACTCGGCGCGCCTCCTCGAGAAGCTCGAGGACGGACAGGCCCTCCCCGGAGCCGAGGTTTACGACCAGACTCTTGTCGTTGCGCGATATCCACTCGAGGGCCGCGACGTGGCCGCGGGCGAGGTCGCTCACGTGCACGTAATCCCGGACACCGGTACCGTCGGCCGTAGGATAGTCGGAGCCGAAAATTTTCATCGAAGGCCGCATGCCTGCCGCGACTTCCATGATCACGGGTATGAGGTTGGCGGGATTCTTCTCGAGGCCGGATATCCTGCCCGCCGGATCGTAACCCGCCGCATTGAAATATCGCAGAGCCGCGTAGCGGAGGCCCTTGAGCCTGTCGTACCAGGCGAGGATACGCTCGATCTCCAGTTTCGTGAAACCGTAGTAGTTCTCCGGGTCGGTCGGGTGCTTCTCGTCCATCGGCAGGTATTTGGGCTCGCCGTAGACGGCCGCGGACGAGGAGAACACGAGCTTGCCCACGCCCGCCTCGACCGCCGCGTTGATTATATTCACCGAGCCGCAGAGATTCTGGACGGAGTACTTCTCCGGTTTCAGCATGGATTCGCCGGCCGCCTTGGCCGCGGCCAGGTGGATAACCGCGTCGGAACCGCGCATCGCCTTCAGTATCGCGGGATAATCGTGGATATCGCCTTCGATAAAACGCGCCTCGGGGAAGAGATTGTCCCGCGAACCCGTGGATAGATTGTCGAATATGCTGACTTCGTGGCTGGAGTCGAGAAACTCGCGGGCGACGTGACTGCCGATATAGCCGGCCCCGCCGACGATCACTATGCGCATGATGCCAGTATATCGAGGACGACATATAACGAAAAGGCCGACCCAGAAGGTCGGCCTCGTGCCGCCGAACAGAATTGAACTGTTGACACATGGATTTTCAGTCCATTGCTCTACCAACTGAGCTACAGCGGCATTCGACGGGATTTTTATACCCGGATACTCGAGCCCTCGTCAAGGCCTGGCCCGGACGGGGCTCGAAGGGAGCCTACTCCCCGATGATTTTAATCAGCACTCTCTTTCGCCGCCTGCCGTCGAACTCGCCATAGAATATCCGCTCCCAGGGACCGAAATGGAGCTCGCCCCGCGTGACCGCGACCACTACTTCGCGGCCGAAAATCTGCCGCTTGATGTGGGCGTCGGCGTTGTCTTCGCCGACGTTGTGGCGATACCCGGACACGGGCTCGTGAGGGGCGGCTTTTTCCAGCCATTCGAGGAAATCGGCGTGCAACCCCGATTCGTTGTCGTTTATGAAAACGCTCGCCGTAATATGCATCGCGTTGACCAGACACAGCCCCTCGGCTATCCCCGAGTCCGCGAGCGCTTCCTCGACCTGACCGGTGATGTCGATAAACTCGTAGCGCTTGGCCGTTTCGAACCACAATTCCTTAATGTAGGATTTCATATACACTCCTTGCGGTTGGGAATATAATGCGACTAAATTCCATGGAATTCAAACCGATCCGCCAGGAACACAAGGAAGCCCTGCCCGGCTACGCTAAGTTCGAGGGCGGCGATCCCGAATACGTTACGGGCTATAAGGAAGTCGGCGGCCGTTTCGTGCCGGCAGTGTCGACTCGACTCTCGGCCCGGGATCGTCTCGGCGATTGGGGCGTGCGCTGGGACATCGGGCGAAACGACTATAAGGTGGCGCCGGGGCTCTACGCGGTAGGCGATCCCGATCCCAGCTCGCCCCTGCTCGTAACCGCCAACTATAAGCTGAGCTTCGATAGGCTTCGCATGGAGCTGGGCGGCATCGACGCCTGGATTGTCGTCCTGGACACGAAAGGCGTCAATGTCTGGTGCGCCGCGGGAAAAGGAAGCTTCGGCACGGCCGAACTCCTCGACAAAATAGAGCGGCTCAGGCTGGGCGAAATAGTGTCGCACAAAGTCCTTATCCTGCCCCAGCTCGGGGCCCCGGGCGTATCGGCGCCGGAAATAGCCCGCGTATCGCGCTTCCGTCCGATCTGGGGGCCCGTGCGCGCGGCCGACCTGCCCGCCTTCATCGCCGCCGGGATGAAAAAAACCGACGCGATGCGCCTCGTCCAGTTCCGCCTGGCCGACAGGATGGCTATAGCCCCGGTAGAACTCGCCCACGCTTGGCCCTTCCTCCTCGGAGCCGTCGTCCTGTCCCTCCTCGGCGCCCTGCCGTTTAGCCAGGGATTCTCGCATCGCGTCGGAGGGCTCGTCGCCGTGACCTTCGGATCGATCCTGGCGGGATCACTCGCATTCCCGGCCCTCCTGCCATTCCTGCCCACGAAGGCTTTCTCCGTAAAGGGCGCCATGCTCGGCGCGCTTTGGGGCATTGCCTGCGCCATAGGCGGAAGCATGAGCTTCGGCCTGAGCGCCGCCGCCATCCTGGCGAGCGCGGCGGTCAGCTCGTTTATCAGCCTCAACTTCACGGGCTCCTCGACCTTCACCTGCCAACCGGGGGCAAACGCCGAAGTCGAGAAGTCCATAATCCCGATGATCGCGTCCCTCGGCGCCGGAATAATCCTTGGCGCCTGCGCCCGCATTTTCGGCTTTTAAACGGAACGAAGGAGAAAGAACATGCCCGAGTTCAGGTATATCAAGAACGGCGAGACATTATCGATACAGGCTAAGACCTGCACTGGCTGCGGGGCTTGCCTCGAGGTTTGCCCCCATGGGGTCCTGACCATTCGATCGGGCGTGGCCACGATTCGCGATCGCGCCCTCTGCATGGAATGCGGGGCATGCGCTCGCAATTGCCCCGTCGCGGCGATTTCGGTGACGGCGGGCGTCGGCTGCGCGGCGGCAATAATCATCGGCAAGCTCACGGGCTCGGCGCCGTCCTGCGACTGCGGTTCGGGGACAGCCTGCTGCGGATAAAGAATAGCCTTCCCTTCAAATTCGCCATGCCCATGCACCAAAGAAAATCCTCAACAGAGCGTTGCTTCAGAAAAATTATATAGTTATTCTTGAATGCAAGGAGATATAAATGAAGAAAGTTTTCTGCACCGCGATAATCGCCCTCGTAATCGCAGGCGGCGCATTCGCCCAAGCGACTCTGACCAAGACCTCCTCTCTGCCCTCGGTCGACGGGATCATCGGTCCCTCCGAATACCAATATTCCGGCACCCAACGCGGAATCACACTTTACGCTACCCTCGGGTCCGACGATATGCTCTACCTCGCCGTGGAAGCGCCGACCTCGGGTTGGGTCGCGGTGGGCGTGGGCGGCCTCGTAATGAACGGTTCGCGTCTCTTCTTGGGCGCAACCCAGGACGGCAAGCCCGCCTTCTTGGAGAAGACCGGAATAGGGCACTTCTACACCGATGCCAAGACCCTCGTCGTCAAAAACTGGGCGGTCAAGACCAGGGGCGAGGACACCGTCCTCGAGCTCAGCCTTCCCTCGAGTGCCGCGATCGCGAATGGCCAGCTCAAGGCGATCTTCGCATACGCGAAGGTGCCCAGCTTCACGACGAGGCACGCGACCCATGCTTCTATTTCCTTCACGGTGAATTGACGCGCTCGACCTGACCGAACCGAGCCCATGAAGGCCCTCCTCGTACAACCGCCCTTTGCTCAGCTCAATTCGCCCTATCCGGCGGTTCACTATCTGGAGGTCTTTCTTCGTTCGCGAGGAATAGATGCCGGCGCTCTGGACCACTCGATCGAGCTCTACCGCGCCGTCTTCTCTCGCCAAGGCATGACGCCAGCCTTCGATGCCGCAAGGCGCATGCTGGGCTGGGAGCCGAGTGGACCCGAGCCGGGGCCGAAGGCTGCGACGATCTCTCAACTCGAGCGCTATGTTTCCTACGAGGGACTGTACCTCGAGTGGATCGACGCGCTCGTCGCCTTCCTCTCGGGGGGCGATCCCGCTTTCTCCCACCGTCTCGCGCAGGCTGTCGAGCTGCCGCGGGGCATGCGCGCCGAGGCCTTCCTCGACGCGCGGGGAGGCAGGATCTCGTCTCACGAGGCTCGGGGCCTCGCGACCGCCA
Source organism: Rectinemataceae bacterium (assembly GCA_049513895.1). GTDB lineage: Bacteria > Spirochaetota > Spirochaetia > Treponematales > Rectinemataceae > UBA1306. The sequence continues at coordinate 40,814 of JBEKVO010000048.1, forward strand.
TTCTCGAAGATCTCGGCGACCTTATCGTATACGCGCTCGATCCTTCCTTCGGAACCGTCCGCTACGGCGAGCGCATCGCCGCGAGTGCATCCCGATTCTCGGCGATACGTTCGGCGCTCGACGCCTCGCCCCTCCTGGAATCGACGTACAAAGCCATTCTCGAATCCGAATGGAAACGGGTACTGGAGGCGCCCGACCTCCTCCTGGTCTCGGTGCCCTTTCCCGGCTGCCTTCTCGGAGCCCTCGCCTGCGCCCGATCGGGCCGCGAGACATTCGGGCCCCGAACCCGTATTCTCCTGGGGGGAGGCTACGTTTCGACCGAGCTTCGGGGCCTTCGCGACGGCGGCATCTTCGATTTCTGCGATTACCTCTGCTTTGACGCCGGCTACGGTTCTATAGATTCTGTACTCGAGGTCGAGGCGGGAGCGCCCCTCGAGCGTCTGTATAAGACCATGTTCAGGGATTCGGACGGCCGCGTGGTCGCGGCGGGCTTCGATGCCGGCGACGAGGCGGTGGCGGAACCCGATCTGCGTCGTACGACTACCTGCGACGCCCGGGAGAGGCTCGCCCGAGCTGAAATGAAGGCGCTCGTTTCTATCGCCCCAAACTACGCGAGCGTCGACTTCGGCCGTTATATTCAAGCGGTCGATTCGGACAACCCCATGCATAGGCTCTGGTCCGATTCTCCCTGGCTCAAGTACGGCCTCGCTCACGGATGCTATTGGCGCCGATGCTCCTTTTGCGACACGAGCCTCGAATACGTATCGCTCTTCGCGCCCGTCGACGTCGCCGCCCTTGTCAGGGCGGCTGACGAGGCGTCGGCGCGCACGGGGCTTTATGGCATCCACTTCGTCGACGAGGCCATGCCCATGTCGAGCCTCCTCGCCTTCGCGCGCGCGAATAAGGCCAGGTCTTTGGCCGGCAAGAGAGCCTTCCACTTTTGGGGCAACGTACGCTTCGACTCCCCCTGGACCGAGGACTCTTGCGAATTCCTCGCGGCCTCCGGTCTCGTCGCCGTATCGGGCGGCATTGAAATCGCCACCGAGGGCGGCCTCGAGATGACCGACAAGGGCTTCGATCTGGCGGGCCTCGTCCGGACCCTCGTCGCGATGAGGCGCACGGGCATTCTCGTTCACGCCTACCTCATCTACGGATTTCCCGGACAATCGCGGCAGGACATCGTCGACTCGGCGGAGGTCTGCCGTCAACTCTTCGCGGCAGGCCTCGTCGACTCGGCCTTCTGGCACCGCTTCGTCCTCACCCGCCACTCGAGGATGTACGGCGAATGGCTGAAGGGCAATCGCCCCGGCCTCGAGCCGGTCGATGGAACTTGGGACTTCGCGAACAACGACTTCGGTTTCGCGGGAGGCGAGGCCTTCGACGAGTTCGACGGCCCCTTGGCCGCGACGCTCGAGGCCTGGATGTCCGGCGAAAGCCTCGAGCGCCTGGCAGCCGGCCGTGCCGCGCTCCAGCTCGAGGAGGCGGGCCTGCGGCGAGGTCGCCGCGACTCATCCGACGCATCCGACGCTTCTCGGCCCTCAGCCGACCTCGTGGAGCGCCTCGTCGCACGCGCCGAGGGCGAGCTCGACTCTTCCCGTCCGCGACGCGAGGGGCAGGCCCATTGGGTCGCGGGCACGCCCGCCCTGCGAGCCATCGACGGCCGACGGGCTCGCCTTACATGGACCTACCGCGGAGAGGCCCGCGAGCTCACATTGCCGCGAGAGACTGCGCAGTCGGTCGCCTCGGCGATCTCCGCCCTCGCCCGCGAGAGCGAGGGCCGGCCATACGCCGATCTCGCCGCGATTCTCGCGACGGATCTCGGCCTTAAGCCCGAAGAACTCTCGGAGCTAAGGAGCTCCGGGCTACTGGTAGTGTGATTACATTCGATAGGGATAGTTCCGGTCGAGAACGAGGCAGGGAAGGCCACCTGTGGCCTAGTCCAGCCTCACGCTCTGGCCGCTCGAGGCCGACTCGTAAGCCGCGCGGACGATTCTGACGGCCGCCAATCCGTCCTCGCCCGTGGTCCGCGCCTCGCGGCCCTCGCGGATGGAGGCGGCGAACTCGTCGATCATGGCCTGATTGGCGTCCGAGCCCCAAGGCAGGAGGGAAATCCCGTCCCTGATATCCGAGCAGAGCTCCAGGTTCTGGCTGAAGCCGTCGACGCGGACCACTCCCCTGTCGGTGACCAGCTCGAATGAGAGGCCACCCCAGGTCGGCCAGGCTTCGGGCCTCGACCAAGAACAGTCTATCGATGCGAAGACGCCGCCCTCGAAGCCGAGCACCACCATGCCCCCCGTCTCGACCTTCACGTCCTCGCGGTGAAATATCCTGTTCGACTGGGCATAGACCTCGAGGACCTCGCGACCGAGGTACCAGCGCAGTGTGTCCGCGACGTGGACGACATGATCGGACAGAGCGCCTCCCCCCGCGAGCTCGGGATCGACGAACCATTCTCGGTGCTTCCTGGGCAGCTGTCCCTGGTTGGAAGCAGTTACGCATCTCGGCTGCCCGAGCTCGCCCGAGTCTAGCCTTGCCTTGACTTCGAGGAGTGGAGGGGAGTAGCGCATGGGGAAGGCGGTCATCAGCCTCACCCCCGCCTTCTTGCAAGCCCTCAGCATCGCCTCCGCGTCGCCGACGTTCGTGGCCAGGGGCTTCTCGCAGAGGATATGGGCGCCGGCCGCGGCTGCGGCCTCGACGAGGGCCCGGTGGCGGGAGTTCTCGCTCGCCACGATGGCTCCCGCGGGCCTCTGTGCGAGGAGGGCCGCGGAGCTCGGGAAGAGACGAGCGCCGGTCTCGCGGGCCACGCGCTCGCCGCGCCCACGGTCCTCGTCTGCTATTCCCAGGAGCTCGACGCCGGGAGAGGCGAGGAGATTGCGGACATAGGCCTCCGCGTGGTGGTGGGCCAGACTGAGAATGCCTATCTTCATGGCTCGGCCTCCGGCCCGGTCTCGGGCGCAATCTCGACGGCGCGTCCCGTCCTGGCCGATTCCATCGCGGCCACGGCGATGCGAAGGGCGGCGAGGCCGTCCTCCGCGGTAACCCTCGGCTCGAGTCCCGATTCGATGCAGGCGGCGAACTCGGCTATTTCGCGCTCGTAGGGGTCCTCGGCGAGGGGGCTCGAGGGAAGGCCCACGTCGGGCGCCTCGCCGCTCCTCGAGGCGAGAAAGGAGGCGACGGGGGACTCGGCGGCCGAGTCGTGCCTGAGGACGCCCTTCGAGCCGCAGATCTCGAATCCCGTGCGGAAAACGGGGGGAGGATAGGCCCAGGCGCCCGCGATGTGCGACAGAGATCCAGACTCGTGGGTGATCGTCAGAGAGCCGTAATCGACGGGCGAATCGGGGGCCGCCTGGGAGACGCGCCGGGCGTAGACGCGCCGGGCCTCGCCCGCGATCCAGCGCGCCATGTCTATGTCGTGGATCATGAGGTCGAGGATGATGCCGCCCGACTTGGCCTCGTCGAGGAACCAGTTGCCGAGGGGCTTCTTGGGCCTGTAGGAGAGGCGCTCGAAGCGGAGGGTCGCGATCTCGCCGATATCTCCCGCCTCGGCCCGGGCCTTCGCGAGTTCGTATTCGGGAAACCAGCGGACGACATGTGCTACCATGAGATGGACGCCCGCCTTCCTGCAGGCTCCTATCATCGCGGCCCCGTCCTCGGCGTTTCTCGCGAGGGGCTTCTCGCAGACTATCTGCCTGCCTGCTGCGGCGGCAGCGAGAGCCTGCCGGGCGTGGAGATGGGTGGGCGAGCAGATGTCCAGAACCTCGATATCCCCCAGCATCGAACCGAGCTCGGCGTATGCCCGCGCGCCGAGGCGGGCGGCCAGGGGCTGTGCCTCCTCGACCGTTTCGGCCAGGATGCCGACGATCTCGGCCCCCGCTTTCTTCCACGCCGCCGCGTGGACGCTGCCCATGAAACCGGCGCCGATCACTCCGACCCGCATCGATCGACCTCCACCTTAGGATTTTATCGCGCCGGCGGTGATGCTCTTGATCATCTGCCTCGAGAAGAGGAGGTAGAGGAGGATGATCGGAACCATCGCCATCGTGAGCGAGGAGAGCACGGCGTTCCAATCGGAGACGAACTGACCGAGGAACTGCTGGACGCCGAGCGTTATCGTCGCCGTCCTGGCGCCCGGGGCGACGATGAGGGGGAACCAGAGATCGTTCCAGATCGGGATCATCGTGAAGATGCCGATGGCGCCGAGGGCGGGTCTCACGAGGGGAAGGATGAGGGAATATATCCTGTATTCGCTGGCCCCGTCCATGCGCCCCGCCTGCTTGAGTTCGTCGGGCACCTGCGACATGAAATTGGACAGTATGAAGACCGTCATCGGCAGCCCCTGGGCCAGGTAGATGAGGATGAGGCCGAGGAGGTTGTTGACGAGGCCGAAGCCGGCCATGAGCCTCAGGATGCCGACAGTGCCTAGCCGTATGGGAATCATGATGCCGATCGAAAGGTAGAAGCCGAGGAATCTGTTGAGCTTGAACTTGTACTCGGAGAGGGCGAAAGCGGCCATGGAGCCGAGTAGGAGTATGAAGAACAGGGAGACGAGGGTGACCACGCAGCTGTTCGCGAAATTCAAGGGGAGATTAGAGCGCGCGAGCACGGTCTGGTAGCCGATGAGGCTGAAAGTCGCCCTGTCGGGGAAGGCGAAGGGGGCGCCGAAGATGAATTTCTTGAGCTTGAAGGAGTTCGAGATGATCATATAGATCGGAAAGAGGGCGAAGAGGGAGAAGAAGGCGAGGAGGGCATAAGTGCCGAGTCCCTTCGCGCGGCGTCGCAGCCTGTCGTATTTCATCGGCCCTTTCCTAAAGCTCGTAGTTCTTCACGCGTCTCTGCCACAGGAACATGTAGGTCAGTACGCCCGTCAGGATGATGAGGAACATCATGGTCGCGACGGTCGCGCCCATGGTGGGATTGCCCAATTGGAGCTGCTGCCCGAAGAAGGTGCGGTAGAAGAGGGTGCCCATGATGTCCGTCGAGAATTCGGGCCCGGCCAGGGCCCCCTTCATGGTGTAGATGAGGTCGAAGGCGTTGAAATTCCCCACGAAGGTGAGGATGCCGACGACGCCGAGCGTCGGAAGGATGAGGGGAAATTTGATCTTCCAGAAAATGGCCCAGGCCGAGCAGCCATCCACGACCGAGGCTTCGATAAGGTCGTCCGGTATGCCGATGATGGCCGTGTAGAAGAGGATCATTGGGATGCCGATAAACTGCCAGACCGAAATGAGGGAGACGGTGATGAGGGCGCTGCCCGGCAGGCCGAGCCAGGGCTTGAACAGCGAGCCGAGTCCGATCGCGTGGAGCATGCTGGGGGCGACACCCCAGAGCGGGCTCAGGATGAGCTGCCAGATGAAGCCGATTATGACGACCGAGAGGACGGTCGGGAGGAAGAGGATAATGCGGAAAAATCCTTTAAGCCTGCCCTTGCCCGCGACGAGGGCGGCAATGAGGAGACCGATGGGATTCTGCACGATCATGTTGATGGCGAAGAAGGCCAGATTGTTCTTGAGCGCTCCCCAAAACCGGGGAGCCCAGTTGCTGTTGGTGAAAAGCATGCGATAGTTGCCGAGGCCATTCCAAAGTTCCCTGTTGTCCTGGCTCGTCGTAAAGAAGGAGAGGCGGAGGGAGTCGAAGAGGGGCCAGATCATGAAGAGGGTGTAGATCGCCGCCGCAGGCAAAATGAACACCACGAGGAAGGCCGGGAAGCGCTTGGAACGGCTCACATCGAGCATCGGGATCCTCTAATGTGCGAAAAATGCGGCGAGGCGATCCGGGCGGCCTCGCGGCCGCCCGGAAATGCTTGGCCGCTTCTCGGGCTAAGCGCCGCTCGGGCCTCACTTGGCCGGTTTGTACCACTTATCCAGGCCGGCCTGGATTTGGGCGGCAGCCTGTTCCGGGGTCTGAGAACCGTTGATGACAGCCGCGCTCACGCTCCAAAGCTCGTTTTCGAGGTTGGGCGCCCCGAAGTCGGAGCCGCGCGAGAGAATCTGATAGGAGTTGCGGATCGTCGACTTGCAGGTCGCGCGCCAGGATAGGAATTCGTTGGCGAGCGGGTCCTTGAGCGTGACCTTTGCGTTTGAGAGGGGGAAGAAACCGGGCAGGGCGTTCGCGTAGAGGACCGCGAATTCGGAGGTGGTCATCCACTGGAGGAACTTCTTGGCCTCGGCGGGGTGTGCCGTCTTGGCGTTCATGCCGAGCGCGATGTCGGTGTGGTCGGAGATGTAGACGGTGTCGCCCTTCTTATCGACGGGCGGCTTGAAGATGCCGAGCTTGAAGGTCGCGTCCTTCTCGAACTGGGAGATTTCCCAGGAACCGGTCGGATAGATGGCGGCCTTGCCCAGGGTGAAGAGCTGCTGGGAATCGGGATACTTCACCGACTGGAAACCGTCGGGCATGTAGGGCGCCCAGGCGGCGAGCTCCTTCCAGGTCTTGATGTAGGGGGCGTCGGTGAACTTGGCTTTACCCTTCAATAGCGCCGTGCGGCCGTCCTCGCCCTTCCAGTTGATGGGGCCGATGTTCTGGAAGCCCATCGTCGCGGCCTCCCACATGTCGGAGGTGCCCATCGCGATGGGCGTATACTTGCCGTCCTTCTTGATCGCCGCGAGGACGGCCATGAACTCGGCCTTGGTCGTCGGCACGCTCAGCTTGAGCTCGGCGAAGATGTCCTTGTTGTAGAAGAAGCCGTGGATGACCGAAGCCATCGGGACAGCAAAGACGTGCTTGCCGTCGTCGGTGATCCATGCGCTCTTGGCCACCGAACTGAAGTTGCCCATTCCGGGCAAGGCTGACAGGTCGGCGAGGTAGCCCTTTTTGTAGAGGGCAAGCGAGGCGTCGAAAGGACGCGCGGTGATGAGATCTCCGGCGGTGCCACCCTCGAGCTTGGTGTTGAGCACGCCATTGTATTCCGCGGGGGCGGATGGCTGGAATACGACATGGATGCCGGAATTGGACTTCTCGAAGGCTGGGATGATCTGATCGGTCCAGATGGAGAGATCGTCGTTGCGCCAGCTTTCGATGGTCAGGGTGACTTTGGATTGGGCGAAGATCGCGCCGTTCCCCGCGATGACGGCGAGGACGAGGGCGATCGCTGCGAATTTTTTCACAATCTACCTCCTGTAGGGAAAATAGAATAGGCCTCCCGCAAACACTTGTCAAGGAAAGGCAGGAGAGAGCAGTAATTCCCCGGCACGCAGTTGAGCGCGACGGGAGGGTGCACTAGACTGATAGGTGGCCAGGGGAGCCACGTTCTTTTCTCTTCTTCTTCTCTTTTCTTATCCGCGACACCGCACTCT
>JBEKVO010000049.1:0-27627 GCA_049513895.1 Rectinemataceae bacterium
ATGTGCCCTCTACGAGTCCGCTCGCCGCTGGAATATTCGCTGGCCACCGCACCCGAGTATCCCATGAGTTGTCGCGCAGTGGCGAATCGGGAAAGCTGCCCAACTTCGGCGACGATCGTCACCGCCGACACCTTGGCGATCCCCCTGAGCGCTTGCAACGCCGCAATGACCGCCTTCATGGACTCTGGAGCAGTCTGGACGGCCTCCTCGATGAGTCCCTCCAAACGCTCGATGCGTTGCGAACAATGCTCGACCTCGTTCAGGTAGTCCTCGAGCGTCCACTGCTGGGCCGGCTCGTCGAACCGAACCTTGTGCTTGATCCAGTCGATGTAGGTCTGTGTCCAGGCACGCATTTTCTCTGGCGGCCTGCGCCCCTGCCGGAGCAGAAACTTACCCAGCCGATGTCGCGCCCGGACAAGATCGCGGAGGGCCTCGTGCGCGGTGTCTGGAACCCAGACCGCCGTGAGCTCACCTGCCCGGAAGCTTCGCGCCAACCGTTCCGCGTCCCTCCGGTCTGTCTTCACCCGATCCCCGGCCTTCATGGGAACGAGCGTCGGGGCGATGACCTTGCAGCGGATCCCGAGCTTCGCAAGCTGCCAGTAGAGGGCATACCCGGTTGGGCCTGCTTCGTAGCAGGCCTCCCAGGGACCGTCCGTATTCAACTTCTTTACCAGCCGCTTCACGGACTCTTCCCGGTTCGGAATCGTCCCCAACGAGCGTACTTCGCCACCTACCTCGGCAACGGCCACCGCTATGGTCTCGGCATGGACATCGAGCCCTACAAACCGGCAAACCTTCGTGCTAGACTTATTCATGACCACCCCCTTCGCATGTAGCTCTACGCTACTTTCGTCCCGATCGTAGCGCAACCTACGCATTTCGTTCCGGTCTTCTTCGGCACCCCCACACTCTGTTGTTTTGGCCGCTTTATAAGCTCAGGTTCGCGATTGAAACCGCGGCATAGGACGCGGCATACATCATGCACTACTCGATATCGCGAATCGCATTTGCCTCTTTGGCGGGGCCGCCGGCGGAGAGGGGTCGAGCGATGACGCTCGCGGCGCTCGCGAGAGAGCAAGGAAAATCATTGGACGTCGCGGCTTGCGCCGCGTGCTCTTCCGCAAGGCGTATCCGCCCGAGGATACCAAGCGGATCTCGGGCCGCAGGCCCGATGGACTAGCGAGACCCCTCGCAGCCGAGCGGGGCCCCCGCTATGAGGACAAATACGATTCACGCTATCGACGATCGGTACGTTGGGCGATACTTGTCCCGCGAAACGATTTTGCGCCTCTTTACGCAGTCGAGCGAAGCGTCCATTTGACTTCGCAACGAAGGCGTCGTAGAGTAGATAGTGAAGGTACAAGGAGGCAATCATGGCGATCATCACCATCGCGCGCGAGCTTGCCGCCCTCGGAGAAGAGGTATCCAGGGAGCTCTCCCGCCTCACGAATTACAAGCTGATCGACCGCGAGTATCTCGAGAAACGCCTGGCCGATTATGGGCTCGACACCGGGAAAAGGGACAAATACGACGAGAAGAAACCCGGCTTTTGGGCTTCCCTCTCCCAGGAGAGGGACGATTACCTTCATTTCCTCAAGTCGGCCCTCTACGAGGAGGCCATAGGCGGGGATTGCATCGTCGTGGGCAGGGGCGGGGCGGCGGTGTTCAAATCGGTCCCGAGCCTCGTCGCGGTCAAACTGGTCTCGTCCCTCGCCCTCCGCATCGAGCGCGTGATGAAGTCCTATGCGTGCGACGAGCGCCACGCCCTGCAGATAGTCGAGGAGAGCGACCACAACCGGATCGGCTTCCATAAATATTTCTTCTCCGTCAATTGGCAGGATTCCCGCACCTTCGATCTGACCATCAACTCCATTAAAATGGAGCCGGCTCAGGCCGCCGAACTGATCGACCACTTCCGCAAGATCTTCGTGGAGCCGGCCAAGGAAGAGGCCGGTAAACGCCGGCTGGCCGAGCTCCTCCTCGGGCAACGCGTGGTCACCGAGATCGTCTATGCCAAAAAGATTCCCGTGCACTTCCTCGAGGCGGCCGCCGACGGCGCTCACGTGATGCTCCACGGCGTCGCCAACACCCAATCGGCCATCGACGCGGCCCTTGCCGCCGCTCGATCCGTTCCCGGGGTGGCCGAGGCCGAGAGCGTGATACAGGTAGTGCAGGAATTCACCGTGATGCCGTAGCCAATCGGCTTCGCCGATTGGCTTTGCAGATTGCCGCAGGCAATCTGCACAATATGAGCGCTTCGCCGATTGGCTTTGCAGATTGCCGCAGGCAATCTGCACAATATTGAGCGCTTCGCCGATTGGTTATTTCGCGCGCGACGGTGTACAATTTCCGCATGCGGCGATTAACCGGGTTTCACACGATAGAAGAGTCTCTCCGCTCACGGAAGAGGGGCCCGCCTTCGGGGGCCTCGCCCACGGTGCGGCTGCTGATCTCCGGGTCCGGACCGCGCATCAGGGAGATACTCGCCCTGGCGACTGCGCTCGACGTACCGGTCGACCGCGTTTCCAAGACCGAGCTCGACCGCCTCGCCCCCGGCAACCGCGGCATCGTCCTCGAGACCGACGAGTCGAGCGAGGGCGAGGAACCCGACCTCGACACCTTCATTCTGGACCCGCCGGAAAAGTCACTCGTCCTCGTGCTGGACCATATCGAGGACCCGCAGAACCTGGGCGCCATTCTACGCTCGGCAGACGTTTTCGCGGCCGACCTGATAATCGCGCCGCGCCGGCGCTCGGCCCCCCTCACCGACGCCGCGGTCAAGGCCTCGGCCGGAGCGGCCGCCTATTCGCCCCTCGTCTTCGTACCCAACCTGCCTGAGGCCCTGCGCAAGCTTAAAAAGGCGGATTTCTGGCTCTACGCGGCCGACATGGGCGGCGAGAATCTGCCCGACGCCGACATATCGGCGCGCTCCGCGATAGTGCTTGGCAACGAGGGTGCGGGCGTGTCGCGCCTTTTAAGGGACGAGTGCGATTTCGCCCTGTCGATCCCGATGGCGGGGCACGTGGACTCGCTCAATGTGTCCGCGGCCGCCGCGGTGCTGATGTACGAGTTCAGGCGGCGCTGGCCGGCCCGTTAATCCTCGCCGCGGCCCTCGTCGAAGCGGGCGCCGGCGACGATACGCGACAATATTTCCCCGAGGAGTCGCGGTGGAGCCGCCTTCGGGTCGATAATGCCCTCGACGCCGAAGCCGTTGGAGAGGGCCAGGGCCGTCGTCGCGAGGTCCATCGCCTCGGCCCGTCCTATCCGAGTCCCCGCGGAGCCGGCCTTTGCCTCGATGAGGTCGGCTATGCGGCCGCGCATCTCGCGGCGCCTCTGAGCGAGCTTCCCGCGCAGCTCCTCGTTTCGCGCGCAGCGCAGCCAGAACTCCAGGAAGAGTAGCTGCCATTCCGGGTCGGCCTCGCCGACCTCGCGAAGAGCCCTGCCCGCGGCCCTCGCCGCCGATTCCGGCCCGCCTCCCCCGGCGAGCGGCTTCGTGCCCCGTCTCTCCGTGGCCGCGCGCACTGCCTCGAGCCTCTCATCTATTCGGGCGGATACGAGCTCGAAGAATAGCTCATCCTTGCTCGCGAAATTCGAGTAAACCGCGCCTTTACTGAACCCTGCCGCCTCGGCCACACGCTCGAGACTCGCGCCCTCGTAACCGCGCTCGAAAAAGACGCCGACGGCTGCCGCGACCAGCCTCGATCGGACTTCTTCCCTTTTCTCGCGCCTCCGCCTTGCCGGGACCTCCCTCGATTCCTCGCCCATTGTTTTCCCTTATACGATACCAAAAGTATTAAATACCGATAGTATTGACTATTGACAGACAAGTCAATAGATTCCATCCGTTGCCCGTATCGTGCGAGGGCGGTGGTAATAAGGAGAGGAAAATGGGATACAGGGCGCAGATATTCGACATGATGCAATGGCTCTATGAGGCGAAGGGCTTCAACGACCACCAAGTCCATTGCGTGATAGGCCTCGGAGCCCCCCTCGACGAGGCCGCCCTGAGACGGGCTGTGGAACTGTCGCTCGAAACGATCCCCATATTGGCGACGAGGTTCATTATGCATGATGGACGGGCCGCATGGGAGAGCCTGCAGGGCTCCGACCTCGGAAGGGCATTCGTCGCGACCGAAAACGAAGCTTCTTTCGAATCTGAGAGGACTTACAGGATACTCGAGGAGCTTGGCCCCCAAGTCAGGTTCTGCCTCCTCCGCGGGAGGAGGAACGGCCTCGCCGTCACGATGAACCACATGGTCGCCGACGGGGCGGGCTTCAAGGAGTACCTCTACTTGGTGTGCGAGAACTACTCGCGGCTCCTCTCCGAACCGCGTCTCGCGGCACCCTTGGCGCTCGGCGGCGACAGGGGCCTGAGCGAGGTCCTGCGGGGCCTCGGCCCCCTGGCGAAGGCTGCCGCCCTCCTCGGAGCCGGAGGGGCAAGCAATGTTAGAGGGAGCTTTGCGTTTCCTTTAGAAGATGGAGGAGACGTAAGTCCCTTCATCGCGACCCGGACAATCGGCGGCGAGAAAGTCACCCGCTTGAAGGAGTACTGCCGCGAGCACGGAGCCACGCTCAACGATGCCGCGCTTGCCGCCTTCTATCGCGTGCTCGCGCGCCATCTCGGCGCCTCGGCGCTGAAAGGCCTCGAGATCCCCATAATGATCGACATGAGGCGATATCTACGGCGCGATGAATTCCTGTCCCTGAGCAACCTGTCCTCGACTGCCGTCACTCGCGTACGACAAAGCGCCGGAGAATCCTTCGAAGAGACGATGCTCAAGGCGAAGACTGAGATGGACTCCCTCAAGAGGCGGGGAATCGGCCTCGGTGGATTCGTCAAGCTCGCATTGTTGTTCTCGCTCCTGGGCGAGCGCGAGGCATTCCGAAGGCTTGGGCACGGCCTCAGGAACCCCCTCATCTGCATGACCAATCTAGGCGAGATGGATTCGAAAAAACTCGCCTTCGAGGGAACGCGCGTCGAGTCGGCATACATGTGCGGATCAATCAAGCACAAGCCGTATTTCCAGCTCGCCCTCAGCGGCTTCGCCGGGACGCTCACGCTGAGCTCGAACCTCTACGGGAGCGAGAAGGACATGAAGACGATCGAAGCCCTCCTCCGCGAGGTTGAGGGGGAACTCTCGGTCTGACGTTTAGCGCCTGAAACAGCTCAGCCTAAGCGGAGCGGCGGTCCCGATTTTCCCCCAGTCGCGATCTCCAGCAGTTTCTTCATCGTCGCCCAATTTCTGGTTGTCGCCGAAACCTTCAGGATTTTTTCGATGAAATTGTTCGATCGTTTCGAATTCCCGTAGCCCTCGCCGTACCAGGAATAGACCACCCTGTTCGCGACCTCGTGCCTGTCGACCCCGTTCATCGTCTCCATCAAGATCTCGATATCCGAGGCGGCCGGGTCGTGGGACAACACCGTCACATAGAGGTTCTTCTCATCCCCGAGCTCCGCGAGCGGGTGAGACTCGACGATACGCCTCAATTCCTCGACGGTCTTGACTATCACGACGATGTCGCGGCCGATCTTGTTCTTGATCTCCTGGGCGATCTCCGCTTCCATCTTCCTCTTGTTGGATTCCTTGCTCTCGAACAGGGCGTTGCCGCTTTGGATATAGGTCGCAACGTTCTTGAAACCGATATACTCGAGAAGCTTTCTTAGGTCCTCCATTTTGAGGACGACACCGCCGACATTGATGCCGCGAATCAGAGCGATATACTGTGCCATGTTCCTCCCCCATCACGGCATGGCCATGCCCTTCCTATTCGATGATCACGATGCAAGATCTCGCCGGGACTAGAACCTCGCCGCCGAAGTTGTGCCAGCGCGAATCGTCGATGGATCTCCAACGCGAGAGCTTCGATCCATCAGCCTGCGCCTCGACTTCCGCAGAATTCTCCGTCCCAGAAATAATCGCGCAGCTCGGTCCTCAGCGCATCCATCTTCTTACCGTATTCCACGGTGAGAGGGAAGTCCCCGAGCCTGCCTTTGAAATGTCGGGCTCGTAGATGACGCGTTCGAGGGTGGAGTTGGAGGATCGGTATATCAGCCGCGGGAGTAGCTTCCCCGGCGTGGAAAAGTTAGAGTGGGAGCAAGGGTACATGATGAAACCAGATGACATGGGCGGACGCGGGATTTTCAGAGGGCTTCACGGGGCCTATCCGCGCGCCCTGTATCGGGCCATGGGTTTCAGCGAAGCGGATTTCGAACAACCCTTGATCGGGGTGATCAACTCATGGAGCGAGGCCAACCCCGGGCACTTTCACCTGCGCCGGCTGGCCGCTTGGGCGAAACAAGGCATCAGGGCGGCCGGCGGCACAGCCGTGGAGGTAAATACCGTGGCCCCCTGCGATGGTATCGCCCAAGGACGGGGAATGCATGCCGTCCTGCCGCTGCGCGAGGTGATCGCCGCATCGGTGGAGTTGATCGCGCGGGCCAATCGTTTCGACGGCCTGCTGCTGTTGTGCACTTGCGACAAAATCGTGCCCGCCATGCTGATCGCCGCAGCCCGCCTGGATCTGCCCGCGATTTTCGTGACCGGGGGGCCGATGGCCAGCGGCCAGGCCGACGGGCGTCCGGTGATGACCAGCGACGTAAAAGAGGGGATGGGTCGCATGGAAGCCGGGCGCATCACGCCCGCCGAATTCCGTGAGATCGAGGCTCACGCCTGCCCGGGCCCCGGGGCCTGCAATTTCATGGGGACCGCGAATACCATGTGCTGCGCGGTGGAAGCGCTGGGCCTCTCGCTGCCAGGCTGCGCCACACTGCCGGCGCTGCACCGTCGCCGCCGCCAGCTATGCCTCGACAGCGGCCGGCGTGCAGTCGACCTGGTGCGAAACCGTGTGACAGCTCGGCGCTTCCTGACTGAAGCGAGCCTGGAAAATGCCATGAGAGTCGCGCTGGCCTTGGGCGGGTCCACCAATATCGCCCTGCACTTCCCGGCCCTCGCCCACGCCGCAGGGCAAGCCTTGGACCTGGCGAGCATCGATAGGCTTAGCCGGACTACGCCGCTGATCGGGCTCTTCCGGCCCAGCTCGCCCTTCACGGTCGTGGATCTCGATCGCGCGGGCGGCATACCGGCGGTTCTGCAGATCCTGGGACCGCTCCTGGACCCGGAAACGCCGACGGTAGGCGGGGAGAGCCTGGGCGAGTGCGCAGGCCGAGGCAGGGTACGCGATTCCAGGGTTCTACACTCCCTGGATCATCCCATTGCGCCCGAAGGCGGGTTGGCGGTACTGCATGGCAGCCTGGCACCCGGCGGGGCGGTGGTAAAACAAAGCGGAGTCGCCGCGGGCATGCTCCGGTTTTCCGGCCTCGCGCGAGTCTTTGAATGTGAAGAGGATTTGGCCGAGGACCTGCTGACGGGCTCGATACGTTCGGGCGAGGTGCTGGTGATCCGGAACGAAGGTCCGCGAGGCGGGCCGGGAATGCGCGAGCTTTCCATACCGGCCGCCACGCTGACCGGCTTGGGCCTGAACGAATCTGTGGCGTTGATAACCGATGGACGCTTTTCCGGAGCCACGCGCGGCCCCTGCATCGGCCATGTCGCCCCGGAAGCATACGTCGGCGGGCCGATCGCCCTGGCACGCGACGGCGACCGTATCGACATCGACATTCCCGCCCGGCGGCTGGACCTGATAGTGCCGGAAGATATCCTGGCACAACGGCGATCGGCCTGGCAGCCTCATCCACCCGCGATTCAGGATGGATTTTTGGGTCTATACAGCAGGCTTGTGTCGGGAGCCGATCACGGCGCGGTGCTGGATTGGAGCGAGGAAACCCGGTGAGCCCCGATGAAGGTCGGCGCCCCTCCCGATCGTCATAAATCCCATATCTCCCTGAACGCGTGCTCCCGCTCGCAGTAGCGGCAGACGAACTTGGCCCCACCGGGCTCGCCGACCATGCTCTTGCGCAGAAACTCGGTCGTGGCGCCCTCGAGGTTGGCGGGCAGCGAGATGCAGAGCTCGTTCTTGCAGGAAATCTCGTCGAAGCCATAGATTCGCGGCGGCATCGAGAGACGGTACTTTTTGACCACCCTATGATCGTGCACGAGGTTGAGGGTGCAGCCGGGGGCGATGGCCGCGAGCTTCTTGAGCTCACGCCCGCCGAAGCTCATCACGTCGGGCAGGGAGATGATTCCCTTGAAGGTGCCCCTGTTGTTGTGGAAGACTCCGTGGCCGCCGCGCACGTCCAGCTTGAGCATTCGGCGTATCGCGTCGAGGTGGCCCCATATCGCGTCTATCGGCTCGCCCGAGGAGATGTGGTCGATGACGAGGCCGTCATCGACGGGCTTGATGCCCACCTTGTACTCGGGCTTCTCGCGTTGCGTGACCGATACCTCGCGCACGAAATCGTCTTCGTAGGACTCCGGCGCCTTGGGCTCGCCCTCGAAGTCGGCGCCTATGAGTCCCGAGACCATCGCGGTCAGGGCGATGCGCGTCCAGTAGCCGTTGGCCGATTGAGCGTCCCAGCCGTTGAGGGGCGTCTCGTCCAGAAAAGTAGGGTTGGTCGGGGCCGTGCGGTCGCGCGGCAGGGGATGATAGAAACGACAGCCCCCGGGGAGCAGGCCGAGCATGTCCTTGCGGAAGGTGACGGTCTTTCGCAGGGCGGGGGCCTTTTCGAGCACGGCCTCGCCCATGCGCTCGAGCTGAAGCCTCGTGAAGTACCAGATGGGCGCGACCTTGCCGGAGGCGAGATACTCGTCTATCGACTCGTAGGAGCTGACGCGGAAGCCGTTGTCGCGCATCCGCTGGACGTAAGCGGCCGGCATGGCGAGGGGCGCGGGCGCGACGAGGTCCACCTCCACGTCGTGGAAAAGCCGAAGGCCGTCGGCCTTCGAGTGGACGGTGCGACCGTGGTAGAGGTCCCCGGTGAGGGCGATGTGTATCTGCTCGTCGCGGCCTTCGAGCTGCTCGAGAAAGGAGTACTCGTCGAGGAACTCCTGCGTGGGGTGCTCGTGCTTGCCGTCGCCCGCGTTGAGGAAACTGGGTCGGGGGCGGCCGCTCAGGTCCGCGAAACGCCCCACCGAGTCGTCGAGCCAGCGGCACACGCCCTCGAGCTTGGAGCGTATGACGAAGCAGGACTCGTCGGCGTAGCCGAAGAGCATCTTGACCGCGTCGGACATGGACTCGTTTTTATTGAAGGATGAGGTGGCCGTATCGAAGAGATTCGTTCGGGCGCCAAGAAACTTGGCGGCATTGCGAAAGGACTCGCGGGTGCGCGTCGAGTCCTCCATGAAGATGAGGTAGACCGAGTAGTCGTTGTCGCGCAGACGGAAATCGCTCGCCTCGCCCCCCGAGAGGACCGCTCGCTTGACCTCTCCCGCCTTGCGAAGGAGATAGCGCTGCTCGTCGAGCGAGAGATCGTTTACGACCGCGACCGTGCGCCCTTTGAAGGGGCCGTTCCTGGAACTCATCTATCCTCCATATCAGGGCTTCAACTCTTTTGTCTTCTCCAGCGTGTCGGCCTTGAGGAGGGCGAAGGAAGGGCCGGGAGCCTGAACCAGTATTCCCCCCGAAGCCTCGCGCAGGAGGGTATAGGGCGTCACGGCGTCCTTGGCGCGCGCCTGCTCGGCGAGGTCGACCGCGGCGAAGCTCGCCGGATAGTACTTGCCGTCGGCCGCTTTTACGATCGCGTAGATCGAAGCCCCCGATACGAGGACGGCGCTCTCGGGGAACATATCCGCGGCGCTCTCCGCGACGGACTCGAGGCTCGTCTTGTCGAGCTTCACCAGCTTGACGCCGCCCGCCTTGCCCTCGAGGCCCGAGACCGCGAAGAAGGCGTCGGCCAGCTCGGCGAGGGAGCGCAGGTGGAGGCTGTTGATCCTCGACGAGCGTATCGCAGTCCCCTTGTCCGCGTCGACGAGGACGATCTGCCCCAAGTGGTTGGCGTCGTTCCCGACGCGGATCAGGTACAAACCCGCGGCGCCGCCGCCCTTTGCGGCGACCTCGGCGGCGATGACCGCTTTCTGGTCGGCGGTGATGTCCTTGCGATCCGCGGCCGCCTCTTCCTTCTTGGCGGCGACGGCCGCGGCGCCCTTGGCCGCTTCGTCCTTCTTCGCGGCGAGGTCGGCCGCCCTGGCCGCGACGGCCGCCTCCTCGGCCTTGACCGCGGCCTCCCTGGTGGAGAGCTCGGCGGTCGCGGCGGCCGTTCCGGCGGCGGGGGCGCCTGTTTCGGCTGCCGCGTTGGGCGCCGCCGCAGCGGCCTTCGCGGCCTCGAGGGCGGCGCGGTCGGCCTCGGCCTTTGCCTTGTCGTCGGCGAGCTTCTGTTCGGCCTTGGCCAGGTCGTCCTTCTGCTTGTCGAGATCGGCCTGACGTTGCGCGGCCTCACGCTCCTTCACGTCGACGAGGGCCTGCCTATCGGCGACGCCTTTGTCGCTCTGGGACTTGAGGCTCTCCGTCACGGCCTTGTCGGAAACGGCTCCCGTGTCCACGGCGCCCAGCTTGCCCGCCGCCGCTCCCTCGCTCAAGGGAATGACGATCCAGCTCTTGCCGGGCCACTCGGTATAGGAGAGGGCCAGGCCAGCGGTTTCGGCCCTGAGCTCCCTCTGGACGACGCTCTTGTACTTGGAGGCGAAGTACTTCATGTCTCCGCGATGCACGGCGTCGTAGACCGTGATGAAGGTGGCGAGGGTGTAGGCGTCCTTATCGGCGTAACCCCAGGCCGCGACCAGGTAGCCCGCGATTATCCAGCGGAGGTTGCGGACGTGGTCGACCTGCGAATCGGGCCCGAGGACAAGGATGTCGGCGTCGAGCCCTGCCTTGACGGAAAGATCGACCGCGCGGATCACCTCGTAGCGCGCGGCGGAGCCCGCCCGCGTGCCGGGGCTGCCCGCGGGCATCTCGCGGCCGAGCTCCGCACCCAAGCCCTTGATGTCCGCGAGGCTGTCGATCCGCGACTGCGGCCCCTCGTAGTTGACGAAGACGAGATTCGACGACTTGACGCTCTCGATCTCGCCGCGATCGGGGGCGAGGCCGCCGCCGGCCGTCTGCGCGAGAACCTCGGGCGAAAGAAGGGACAGAAGGCAGGCAGCGACTGCCAATACGCGAAGCATCATGCTATCTCCTCCTACTTTATCGTCCCGGCGATCCGCCCGAGAGCGACCAAGGCGCGGTTCCGGACGGTCTGCCCATAGGGCAGGGTCGTCAACTTAACGAGGATTCGCAGGCCGTCCTCGTTCGGGTCCAAACCTGAACGGAGCGTAAGCCCCTCGATGGCGGAGGCGATGCCGAAGGCAGTGATCTCGTCGAGCGGCCTCTCAGCCGCGGCCAGTAAGGCGGCCATGGAACGGCCGTCCTTATCCACCCCCAGCGCGGCTATGGCCTCGCAGGCGGCCGCGCGCACCACGGGATCGTCATCGGCCTCGAGAACGCGGAAGAGCGGAGCGCGGTACGCGGGCGAGCCAAGGTCGCCGAGGAGCCGGCAGGCACTCGACCTGGCCAGGGAACTGCCCACCCGGCGGCGCTCGGCCCGCGAAAGATCGCCGCCCAGCGTCCCCGTCGCGACCGCGGCGCAATAGGCCTCGGCCTCCGGCTCGTCCTTTCCAATAGTACCCGATCGCAGGGAATTTTCAATATTCGCGAGTCTCTTTAGCTGAGCATCGGAATCGGCCGCCGAAAGACTGAAACTGAGGACACGCGAGACACTGTCGGGAGGATCGGCGTATGCAGCGAGGTCGGAGAGGCTCATGGCGCCAAGAGACTTCTCGAAGCGATAGGCGGCGAGGACCCAATCCCTGCCAGACGAAAAGACGAGACCCGCTGGGGAAACGGCGGGCGTTCCGGACGCGTCGGGAATCGTCAGCTCGCGAAGTACCTCGCCCCCGAGGCTGAGGGAAACCGCCCTTCCCTGCCCCACCGCGACGATACGCTCGGCGAAGAGGAAGAGCCGCCCACTCAGACAGCCCGTCGGGAGACTCCATAGGGCCATGCCCGCGACGGAGACGGCGAAAGCCCTTCCCGACGCGTCCAGGCCATAGAGCGGAGTCCCATCCCCGGCGAGGGAAAGAGGCTCCACAGTGGAGCGATAGCCGGCCTTGACCTCGCCTTCCGTCCCGATGAACAAAAGACTGCCGTCCCGCATACCCGCCGCGAGGCAGGGTCCTTCCCTTTCTCCGCCCGGAGGAAGGCACAGCGGAAAGAGAAGCCGCGGGCTCGAGCCGAGCGAGACCGTCTGCATCCTTTCTCCATAGGGCGAGGCGATAATGAGGCTGCCGTCCTCGAGGCCGACGCAGGGATTGCCGCGGCCATCTACTCCGGGCGGACAGGACGGGCGGGAGGGCAGGGGTAGGGTCCAGAGACGCAGCCCCGCGGGGTTCAGGCATATCAGCCCCTTCTCCGAGAGGACGAATGCCCTGCCGTCCGAACCGAAGGCTGGCGGGAAAGCCGCCGCATCGCCCTCGACCCTCTCGATCGAGGCCTGCCACGCCCGCGCGCCCATCCGCGTATAGGCCGCGAGTTTGCCGCCGCCGAAGCTTACGACCGCGCGTCCGAAGGGATCGACGGCGATGAAAGGAGAGGGTCTTTCGGAGCCCGCGTCGCCGGAAAGATCGACGCGGGCGACGAGGGAACCCGTCTCGGTGAGGGCATAGAGGGAAAGGTCTTCCGACAGCAGCCATGCGACCGCCGGCGAGGAGTTCGTATCCAGGACGGGCCCGGCGAGGGCTAGGCCTCCCGCGGGGAGGCGAAAAGCCGGATCCAGGACGGATACCCCCGCCTGAGAATGGGACTGCGCCCGGGCAAGGCAGAATGCCGCTACCAGGGCGGCCGCCCTAGCGCAACACGAAGCGCGCATTGCACTCCACGTGACTCGTTTGAGGATAAAAATCGAAAGCCTTGAGGCTCTGAAGCTCGTAGCCCCCCATGACCAGCTCCCCCGAGTCCCTCGCGAGGGTGACGGGGTCGCAGGAGAGGTAGACGATCACGGCCGGCTTCGCGGCGATCAGCCATTCGCGAACCTGTGGGGCCAGGCCCGTTCGCGGCGGATCGACGAGAACGAGATCGAAGGGTTTCCTGGCCGAGTCGCTGCGGACCCAATCCTCGACGGAGAGGGAGAAGAACTCGTGTCCATCGCCCGGCACGTTGGTCCTGGCCAAACTGAGGGCGTAGGGGTTCTGCTCGACGCAGACGAGGCTTTGGAATGAAGAGGAAAGAAAGCGCCCGAAGAGGCCGACGCCACAGTAGAGATCGGCGGCCCTTTGGCCCGACAAGCCCGTGACAGCGTCGGGGACGAAATAGTCCAAGAGGTAGAGGTTGCTCTGGAAGAAGTTCCTGATGTGGAAGCGGATGCCCTGGCCGGAGATGGAGACCTCGACGAGGCCCTTCTTCCCTTCGATCCAGACTTCGTCGCCGTAGCCGAAAACGAGGAAGCGATCCTTATCGAAGACAAAGGGCCTGAGCTCCTCGAAGGCGCGTTTCGTGCCGGCTCGGTCCTCGATCCAGTCCTGAATCGGACGCAGGGCGACCATGCAGGTAGGGACCTCGACGAGGTCGGAGGAGTAGCGCTTCATGAAGCCGAGGCGCCGTTCCCGCGTAAAATGAAGCTGTACTCGGTTGCGGTAGGCGAAGGGAAGGGACGGGACGACCGCGATCTCCCCGGTCTCGATGCGTCCGGTGCGGGCGAAGGCTTCGGCTACGATGAGGGCCTTCTCCTCGACCTGGCGCGGATAGGCGAGGTGCTGGAGGTTGCAGCCCCCGCACTCGCGGTAGACGGGACAGGGAGGCTCGACGCGATGCCGGCTCGGCTCGAGCAGATCGACCAGCCTGGCCTGCGCGAAGTCGCGCTTAACCGACGTTATCGAGGCGAGCACGGTCTCTCCCGGCAGGGCAAAGGGCACGAAAACCGCCTTCCCCTCGAGGAAAGCGAGCCCGTCGCCCCCGGCGACGAGCTTCTCTATGAATAGTTTGACGGCGGTCGGATCCGGCATGACCGTTGGATGATAACCCGGAACCGCTCGTTCGGGGAGTGGTCCGACAGACGAAATCCCGTCCTTTCACAGTTCCTTTCCTTGCGGCTATAGTATTAGGAGGCGAAAAAGGAGCGAGAAGATGAAAGCTCTCGTCAAGAAAAGGGCCGAAAGCGGCCTCTGGATGGACGATGTCCCCATGCCCTCCGTCGGCCTAAAGGACGTTCTCATCAAGGTAAAGAAAACGGCGATATGCGGAACCGACCTGCATATATACAAGTGGAACTCATGGTCCCAGCGAACGATCCGGACGCCCATGACGATAGGCCACGAGTTCGTAGGCGAGATAGTCGAGCTCGGGCCCGAGGTCGAGGACTGGAAAGTCGGCGATCGAGTCTCGGCGGAGGGTCACATCGTCTGCGGCGAATGCCGGGCCTGCAAGGCGGGGAAACGCCATCTCTGCCCGAACACCGTCGGCATCGGCGTGAATCGCTCCGGTTGCTTCGCGGAATTCGTATCGGTTCCCGCCACGAACGTCTGGCGCGTGCATTCCAGCGTGGACGACGAGATAGCCGCGATATTCGATCCCTACGGCAACGCGACGCATGCGGCCCTTTCCTTCGACATGGTGGGCGAGGACGTGCTAATTACCGGAGCGGGGCCCATCGGCTGCATGGCCGCCGCCATTTGCAGGCACAACGGGGCTCGCAACGTCGTCGTCACCGACGTCAACGACTATCGCCTCGTCCTCGCGCAGAGACTGGGCGCCGACCGCGTCGTCAACGTCTCGAGGGAGGACCTCAAGGCCACGATGGACGAACTCGGCATGGTCGGGGGCTTCGACGTGGGCCTCGAGATGTCTGGAAGCCCCCAGGCCTTCACCCAGATGATCGATACGATGTACCACGGAGGCCGCATCGCCCTCCTCGGCCTCATCCCCAACGGCACGGCGATAGACTGGGACAAGGTGATTTTCAAGGGCCTGTTTATCAAGGGAATCTACGGCCGCGAGATATTCGAGACCTGGTACAAGATGGAGGCGATGATCCGCTCCCACCTCGATATTGGCCCCATTATAACCCACCGCTTCGCCTTCGAGGACTTCCAAAAAGGGTTTGATGCGATGCTGTCGGGCGAATCGGGAAAAGTGATCTTGAGCCTCTGAATCTGGAAAGCCGCGGCGTATTGTAGGAGGGCGAGCATGGGTGCTATAGTGAAAACACCTTGAGAAAACGCTCCAGATACTCCCATGGCAACGCCGAGAAGGAATCCGGCCAGGGTAGTCTTTTCGGCGATATGCCCGACGACGATAGCCAATCCGAAGCCAAGAAAAGCCGTTCCAAGCGGCGCCGCGAACGTCGCAAGGCCGTAAAATCCGGCGGGACAAGCGCTCCGAGCGACGCCGCTCCCGCCAAAAGCGGGATCACCAAGGGCGCCGCGGTCAAAGGCGCCGCTCGCCCCGACATTCGCGGGTCCTCCGGTCTCCGAGGAAAAGGGCAGCAGGGACCGTCCTCCCAACAGGGCAGGGCCAGGACGGGTCCGCGGTCTTCCGACGCGTATCGAGAAAGGCGTCAGGCCGAGGGCCGCCCTCCCATGAGCCCCGAGGACCTGGCCGCCGTTTCGCAGTCCGGCAACGATGACGGCGCGATTCCCCGCTATGTCTCCAATGTCCGCGGTCATTCCCGCGCCTCTCCGACCAAGGCGCCCAACACGGTCCGCAGGCTCGAGGTACTCTCGCCCTCCTCGGAAAGCATCGCCGCTCTCGTGGCCCTGGAGGGAGTCCTCAACGAGGCAGTACCGCTCCAATCGAAGCACCGGACGGCCCTCAAGGCCGACATTCGGAAGCTTTGGGAAGACCTCACCTCCGATCGCGAGTCGCGCACGGCCGAGTACCTCGGTTCGCCGCCCGCCCTCTCGGCATACCTACGCTACTTCCTCCCCTGGAACGTCTTCCGTCTCGCCGCCCTGCTGGCTAATGCGGATTTCTGCCTCCCGGACAACGCCGTCATCGCCGATATCGGGTCGGGGCCGCTCACGTTGCCGATTGCTCTCTGGATAGCCCGGCCCGAGCTCCGCGAGGTCCCCCTCACCATCTACTGCATGGATAGGGTGGAACGAGTCCTCGAGGCGGGCATCACCATCTTCCAGACCCTATGCATGCGCGTCGGAGGCAGGCTTCCTCCCTGGCGCATCGAAACCCGAAAAGACTCTTTCGGCTCGCCCCTGCCGGAGCGGGCCCATCTCCTCACCGCCGCCAACGTTTTCAACGAGTTCTTCTGGAAGGACAAGCGTAACCTCGGCGAGCGCGCCCTCGATACGGCCCGGATTCTCCTGTCCTACATCAAGGAGAACGGCAGTCTCTTCGTGATGGAGCCCGGGGACCCGCGCTCGGGCGCCTTAATCGCGGCTTTACGCGCCGCCCTCATCGCCGAAGGCGCCCCGCCTCTCGGCCCCTGCCCCCATTCCCTTTCCTGCCCCATGCCGGGCATCTTTCATCACCTCTTCCCGCCGGAGGAGACGAGGACGGTAAAAAAAGATCCCAATGTGGCGCCATCGCGCTTCCTCCTCCCTCCCGTCGTCATGCCTAAAAAGCGCGACAAGTATCCCTGGTGCCACTTCGGCGTCGACGCCCTCAAGGCGCCCTCCTGGCTCGAGACCCTCTCCGAGGAGGCTGGCCTCCCCAAGGAACGCGCCGTGCTTTCGTATCTCTGGGCCGCTCGCGGCGCCGTCGTCCGCGAGCCGGTAGGTATTCCCGATCCCGTACGAAGCTCCGAGCACGAGCGGCGCGCGAGGGCTGGACGCGGTATCCTCGTTCGCGTCGTATCGGAGCCATTTCCCCTCCCCGACGGCTCTTCGGGACAGTACGCCTGCTCCAGCCTCGGTTACACCCTGCTGAAACGCCCGCGAGGCGAGGAGAGCTTCGATTCGGGCGACCTGCTCGAGGTGACCTCCTCTCAGCAGCAGAGGAACGACGAGAAATCGGGCGCGATAATACTCCCTACTTGATCCAATTTCAAAACTCGGCTAGTTTTGAAATTGGCTTGGCAGTTTCTCGCGCTTCATGATTTTTATATGAAGCGCTACGAAATCTGTGCATTTTAAAGGTAGCTTTTTCAAAATGTCCCCGCATTTTGAAAAAGCATCCCTTGACTCGACACGGGGAGGTCGGTATCATTCGCTTTCGTCGATAAATACATGGGGGCGTAGCGAAGCTGGTTTATCGCGCCGGCCTGTCAAGCCGGAAATCGCGGGTTCAAGTCCCGTCGCTCCCGCTAATCCCGTCCTCCCTGGCGGGATTTTTTTTCGGGCTGTAGCGCAGGGGCTAGCGCGCTTGGTTCGGGACCAAGAGATCGGTGGTTCAAATCCACTCAGCCCGACAAGGAGTTACGTGAGATTGGGAGCTTGAATTCGGCACTGTTACTGGATACTGTTACTAGATAACGGAGGCCAGTATGCGCCGGGCCGGCTCGAAGAACCGATTCACGTACAATCTCTACTCTAGAGCGGTCAGCAATGGCCGCTCTATTGTTTATGTCCGCTTCATCGACACGGAAACTGGCGAGATCGTCGCCACTCGATCTACAGGCAAGGAGACCGAGAAGGCCGCCAAGCCGAAGATCGCCGCCTTACTGGCAGAGTTGGATCTCAAGGCGATGTCCAAGGCGAAGGACAAGGCGCGAGCTGCCGACCTCAACGACGACGAGCGCCTCTCGAGCATGACGGTCTTCGAGTTTGTCGATTGGTTCTGGAGCGAAGGCAGCTACTACATCACCGAGCGCAAAGATGCTGGTAGGGCCCTTGCCCATGAATACGTGGAGACCTCGCGCAGTTACATCCGAACCACAGTCAAGAACTTCGAGCAGTTCAGGGTCACGACCCTCAAGGAAGCACACATCACGGAAATCGAAGCCTTTGTGCGCAAGCTCAGACGGGCTGGCAAATCTCGTGACGTAGTCAAGCGCAACATCGACGCACTCAGAACACCCATCAACTGGGCACAGTCCCGAGGTCTCGTAGATTCGGCCTTCAACTTCAAAGCAATCGTACTCCCAAAGAAGACGGCCCACGAGCGGGGGATACTTACCGATGAGGAGATCCAGAAGATCGTCGACTTGTCGTATGCCAAGGCATGGAACGAAGATTCAGATAAGGTGCACGTCAGCGTTCTCCCTCGCCCCCGGCTGAAGGGGGTGGATAAGCACAAGGGGCCACCTATGCTCGATATGAGGCAGAAGGCGGCTATCCTCCTTGCTCTCTTCGCAGGCCTTCGCCGCGGAGAGATACGTGGTCTACGCTGGGATGACATCGACCTGGTAACAAAACAGATCGACGTCAAGCACAACTTCGTCCGTTTCGATGGGGACAAGGCCCCTAAGAAGGACTCGATCGGAGTGATTCCTCTCGCACCCGAGTTGGAGCCGGTCCTGAAGGATCTCAAGACCCTGAGTGTTAAGCTCGGCTACGACAAGCTTGGAGACTTCGTACTACCGGGCACTACTAGGAAAACACCCATCAGTGATATAACATTGCGTCGTGGATGGGAGCGGGCTCTCGAGGCCGTAGGCATTGATGAGAACAAGCGCAAGCTCAGGAATTTGGTCATGCATGGTGCCAGGCATTCCTATACAACACGGCTTATTGATTCTGGTGAGTTGACACCTGCGGAGGTCGCCAAGCTCACAAGGCACAAGGATCTAACCATGCTATCACGCTATGGCGGGCACCTCCAACCGGAGACCATTGAGAAGGGTCGACGCGCACTGAGTATGAAAAAATCCAAGGAGGATCGCGATGGAAGAGCCTGAACCTAAACCTGTCAAAAGGTACGGCCCCTCCATGGATGAATTCAAGGAAGAATCTAGACCTAGGGTGATCACTCCCCTACCCGATATCAACCAATTGATTGAGAACACAGAACGATCAGTTCTCGAGGCGGAGACGGTTGAGATCAAGACTGGCTATATTGATGTTGGCATTAAAGAGTTAATAAAATATATGGCTGATGGAAAGGACATTTCCAGGGAGGCCGAAAGATTGGGCGCAGTTGATGAGCCTGATGTATTCGGGGACTTCGATACTGCCGCGGCTAGTGCAATCCGGCACCTAAAGGTCCTTCGGGCAAGGATTATTCTCGAAGGCAAAGTAAATGCTAAAAGGACTGTGACGCTCGAGCCTCAAGTAAGATCAATTAGTGAACCCTCCTCATCCCCAAAGTCCTCTCCTCCATCACCTCCTTCGCCGCAAGAAGACCCTAATTGGAAAATGAATAGAGCAGCTAACTACCTAGGGATGGGCTATTCTGAATTCTCTAAGCACTATAAGGAATGGGGAGTCCCATATACTACGGAAGGCGGGATTCGCTTCAATAAAGAGAGCCTCGATGCATGGCGAAAATCAAGGGAGAAGAATGGCTGCCCTTGATAACATCTCCATGCCAATTTCGCAGGGCATTGGTGTAGGCTACAGTAAACCAGTTTAATCCACGCATGAAAGAACTTTTGGAAACATATTATACAAGCCCCCCCCCCACTCAATACCCTGGCTCTATAGCTCGATACCAGAGGCTATCTAGTAGAATAGGGTCCAGCATCATGCGGACACTGATGGTGCCGCACCGCCGCCATGCACGTTGTCAGGCTCACTGGTCCCGACCTTTTCAAAGGTCAGGGATCCTGTAAGCTGGACCACGTTGCCATGAAGGTTCTTGAACATGTTGATATTCAAGACGTAATGCTTGCACCTCTTCAAGCTTGTCGAGAACCCGAACGGGCACTCCGTCATCACCCCAATGCCCTTCAGCAGCCTCAGGTACCTATGGTACTCGCTGTACCACCCGTGGAGCTCTTTCGAGTTGATCGGGTAATACCCTTGCCGGAACAACCTCAGGAACCCCGGATACTTGTAGTCGTGGTACGCCGCCCGCTCCGGGTCTCGGCCGATCCAGTCTAGCTCGATCTTCCGTGACCACAGGCACAGAATAAAGTCCTCGAGCCTTCGATATTCCTTGTCCGTCTCCTTCATGCCGACGGCCTCGATGATTGTCTGCACGACCCGCATCGCATCCGGGTCCCCCCGGATCAATGCGTGCTTCATCCCCGCCAAGCTGTTCGGTTTCTTAAGGTTCCGGTACGCGCTCGCCACGCGGTGCTCAACCTCCGCTCGCAGATCCCGCGTATACTCCGGGCTCCTGTCAAGCATCGCCCTGAACCTCGCCACGGCCTGCTCCTCGCTCAGCCCGTTCGCAAAATACTTCCCGACCAATTTCTTGAATGGCTCATTCGTCTGAAAGTTCTTTAAAGGCCCGAAGAACGCCTCGGCGTCCTCGATATTCTTCATAGGGTCCCGCTCCCTCTTCGCGCCCTTGCCCTTCCCAGTTCCTACCGCGCTAGCATACCCTTTAGCCCGCCGCACCTCCGGCCTGATCTCCTCACCGAATATCGCCTCTGGCGCATACCTCCGCATCCCGTAGTACCCCTCGAAAGTCTTCGGCCTCAGATCGTCGCCCAGGCAATCCTGCGGCCGTGGCACCCGCAGCGCGTCCCTATTCGTCGGCAGGTTTTCCGCGAACCTGTCTTCAAACCGCTCCTTCATCACCTCGTCGAGGAGCAGACTCGGCAATCTTCTATCCATGAACCAATACGCGTGCAGTCCGCGCGGGCTTCTGAACACCACGCTTGGCTCCTTCCCTCCCATGCGCCGCACGACTTCCTCATATTTCTCGGTGATCTTAGGATAACCTCCCACCAGCATTTTATTAAGCCACGTGCCGCCCTCGTGATCATCGACGTCGACGCCGACATAATCCCTCTCAACGCCCGACGCCTTGAATGCCACGACGATCTTCCCGGCGAGATGTTCCTGGACGATCTTCGCCGTCAGCGGCGCTGCGATTGTCTTCTCCGTGTCCCTGCGCACATATTCTTTCCGGTTCGGCCTGAACGTGGCGAAGAACTCCTCAATCGCCGTCATCAACCCTCTCCATCGCTTCCATTGCTTCCTTGACCTCGTCGCTCTTGGCGAACGCGAACATCTTCCCCTTGTCGAAGTACGGGAACCTCATCGCGGCCAGCGCCCGGCACAATTCCGGATGCTCCCGCTTGAACTCACCCGCGGTCGGCCCAATCAGCACGATGACGCGTTTCTCCGCCCGCCGCTCCATCATCCTCAGGAAATCCAACAAGACCATCTCGTCCTTCTCGCGATACCCAGGGCCTCGCATCGGGTTCAAGCTGCTGAAATCTACCACGAAGTTCGGGAACGCCTCGGCGTAATCGCTCAGCGACCTAAACTGCGCGGTCCCTCGCATGCCAATACCGTTAAGCTCTTCCACGCCGAGCAGGCTGTACTTCTTGCTCTTCTCGTACCACCGTCCAATGGCGAATATCACGAGGCTCGCGATATTCTGGTCGCTTACCACGAGGCCCTGGTTCTGGTCCCCCAGCTCGGGCAACCCCGCCTGTGCCACCCGCCCCTTCTTGTACCGCAGGATCGGCCCCATGAATTCTTTGAGCTGGTTCAGCTTGAAGCATTCGCAATACCCCGGCCCACCATTGCTAACGATCCCCGTCCCCTTGCATTTCGGACAATCCGGATTCGCATAACCCATCTTCCCCCCCCTCTTTTCCTCGCAGGCCTTTTCGATGGCGCTATCTGTGCCGTCGATTCAGCCTATATTCCTCGCAGAACTCCGTGACCTTATTCTTGAGTTCCTCGACTTTCTCTTCCTCGATGACCTTCACCTGCACCATCTCGATCGGTCCACCATTTGGATTCATCGTCGGGATACCTTTTTGTACATACGGCTTGATCATCACATTGAATGCCTTTTTTAAATCATCATCCTGTGCTATTTGTGCACCATCATCGGGCGTTAGGATAATCTCCCATCCCGCTAGCAGCATGGGGCCATTCGGGTAAATAGGCAGTAACCCTTTCTTGTTATTGACCTCGAGACCTGGTCGCTTTTTATTTCTTATCTCGCGCGTTTTCTTTTCAATAATTCTCACGGGCCGGTACCCATCAATGTAATCCCGTAATCCATCCCTACTATTATTTATAAGTAAGTGAGCCAGATCGGCAATATATCCCTCGTCTTCAACGAGTTCCTCTAACGGCCTCTCCATATCCTCTGCCGCAATCTCGAGGATCCTCGGGATCATCGTCAACTCTTCCGTGGCCTCGAACAATTCCATTCGCTCGCCGAGTTTGACGTACAGATAAGGCCACGCCCTTTCGTCTTTACCGGCCCTCGCCAGTTCAACCACTTTTTTCTTTGTCAGCGGCTTTCCATCCGGCCCTACTAGCCGCCCCGCGCCCGCATACGTATCAAACGTCATGGGCAGCTGATCACTGTAATCTGCTGCTAACTCCATCCGAATATTCTCTCTGATTTCTGCAATCCTTTTTTCACAACTCGCGACCTGAAGCTCGTTATCCTCGAGCTCTTTTGCCCACGCCCTCACCCGCTGTGCGTCATCTGCGCCGATGGGCCTCGTCTTCTTGAGCTCCTCACCTTTTAGGACTTTGCGATGGTATCGTTCTTCTACAACCTTTCCAAAGAATTTCTCCGCCGGCCAGAAGCGCATTCTGATTCCGGAACCGAGAAGAAATAATTGGTGCACGTTCTCTTCAGTGTCGCTCATCGCGTCCTCGAAGAGCTCCTCCTGCCCATGGATTTTCATAAAGCAGAGGTCCCGTTCTTTTCGTCCTTGGAATACTTCATCAAATGTCCGCATAAGCTCCCCGCGTGCATATCAATTTCATAGTTACAATAACGCTCTCAAGCTGATACGTCAATTTTATCATTCATCTAATTCTATGATAGGTAATAACTTATCATGCTCTATAGTGCTAACCAATGCAACGCAATGATAACTCGTGCAACAACACACATATGAACTCGCACATCCACATCCTCAATTAACGATCACATGCAACCCGATGCAAAGACCCTAATATTTTCGATTGCTTTACGCTTTTCACCAACATTCGGAGACATCGACTGCAACCAAGGGCTTTACCCATATCACCACGAGACCCTTATAGCCTTTCCGAGTGACGGTCCTATGATTTGGCTCCAATTACCCGCCTCGCCCTTTCTCTAATCCACAACCCATATTTTTTGATCGACCGCTTTAGTCGGCAAGGGAGTGTTCTAATTCACTTATCATGGGGGACGTTATGGCAGATGTTATTGATTCCCAGTTCGATTCACCAATCCAGACTCAGGCGCTACCTTGTGTCGCTCCTGATTCCACGGACATCCCAAAATATCTCGAACGAGCAGTTGCTCTTGCCGAGCTTCAAAAATGGTGCGAAGCTCGCCGCACCAAGTGGCCTGGGGTACAAGATGAGTTGCTTCCGGACTCACAGTTGCCCTGGATTGTTGAACTCGGCAGCGAGCGCAGAAGTCATGGACGCATAGATTTTTCGGAGATCCCCGCTGTCCTCTCGGACATTGTCTCCTCCAAGCTAAGCCACCCTCGCACTCTCGCTCTCCTCAACTACTACCTCGGATTCGTAGCTGCACTCATCATCGTCGACAGCCTTCCGGATGAAAAGACAGCTGTCCAGATCTGTGGCTTTCTAGAGGTAGGCATCGGGCCTGCTTCTTTCGGCTTCGACACCGATCCGCCTTTCATGGGCCTACTCATTCCCTCTTTCGACGCCGAGCCCGCCGAATCCGAACTCCTCGCGCAGATCGGCCTGAGCATCAGTGCCTGCCTCGGCTCTTTCAAATAGCACGGCCTTCTAGGGGCCGTCTCGTATGAGGCGCAGATGCTTTACTCCCCCGCATCTGCGCCTCTCTTTTTTGTCCTAAGACAAGGATCCCATCCTTGTCTTGTTATCGATTTCGACCGCACATCGCCGCCTCTGTTGCCTATTTATATGTTCAACAGGAGGCTCCTCTTTGACCTACCAAATTGTTTCCGAGCGCAGTGAGCCAGCGTACAGGATCTCATCGCCGTCAGATGCATATAAGGCCTTTTCACGTTACGCTAAAGCTCGTACTGAGCGCTTCCTTGTCGCAGTCCTCAACGGCGCTCACGAGGTCAATCGGGTCGTGATCGTATCGATTGGTTCTCTGAATAGGACCGTCGTGACGCCTTCGGAGGTCTTCTTCCCCTGTATCCGCTTCGCAGGCGTGGCATGCCTTCTTGGGCACAATCATCCATCGGGTAAGCTTGATCCTAGCCCTGAAGATATTGAAATTACACGACGTCTACGCGAAGGAGGTGAACTTCTTGGAATAAGCGTTCTAGACCATCTGATTGTAGGCCCCAAGGGCGGCTTTTACAGCTTCATTGAGCACGGCCTTATCGTTCCGTCTAATCTCGACTAGCGCCTTTGTGTTGGCCCTCATTCGTTTCGAGTATTCATATTTATCTCGATCGAAGGAGGACCAATTGACCGCAGTCTCTCTAATTCCTAGCTACATGGATCTCGATACACCGACCCCCAGGCTCCCAAAGGGACTCACCGAACTTGAGCGCGAGCATGCCCTTCGGCTTCTATCGGAATCCCACCTCGCCAAGCTTGTCGACTCATTCTTCAGGGCCTGGCCGACCGGTACGTCCTCAGATTCCTCCTCGGATTGCGCCGAGCGCGTTCTTCGCTTCCAGTCCTTCGAGAAGCTGTATAGCTACCTTCGGGCAGACCTCGATGACGACAACTTCCTCGAATCCCTTCCGCTGGACATCGCTGCCTGTCTCTACAGTGGCTGTCTAGCTAACAGCCGCAACTTCCCCCCGATTACCGATCCATCCGCACGACAACGGTGGGACCTCCCAGTCGCGCGGGTGCTCTCCAACTTCCTCGACATTTTCAGTGATTCGGATACCGACTAACTTTCTTCATTCGCCGTCATATCAACAGGGCCGCCTTTTCAGGGCGGCCCTTGCTTTCTGGAGGCAATGTGCCCAAAATATTTGAAAATATTTTACACGCTAGTGTTAGAAAACGAGTGTTGGAGCGGCTAGGAAAATAGTATTAAGCTATTAATTGAAAAGTTCATCAGTCATATCGATTTCCCGTCCAGAAACAAACTCGGTCCAAGAGCCTTCCAACCACTCAAATATTCCAGTAACTAAGAAACATTTTCTAGTCCGAAGTTCAACTGATTGCCTTCAGCTTCGGGCATTTTCGATTTCAGCTCCCTCGCTGACCCAGCACATGAAAAGCATCCTCACCCCCCGCTTCCCCCCGGTATACCCAAGAGTCAAAACTACTCTCCCAGCGCCCGAGATGACCTGCTCCTCATTCATTGCTACGCCTTTCGGTTCGCTATTGCCCTGGTTCCGCACGCCGCCATGGAGCCTTCCAGCCCAGTTATTACCCGAGGTAGCAAGCCCCGCCGAGCCGCTGTCTACTGGCCACGATAGCGCTCGCCTACTTCTGCCGCAATCCCTCGATCACTACGCTTTTCCTTGCGTACAACTCGGTGGCCCTGGCCGTCTATTTTTCTATAGGACGCTCACGCCTCGCTCACAACCGGGCAGGCGTGATCCCGGCCGCAAGCCTAAACCCTATTCTCTCCAAGGAGGCCCCCGTGCAAGCAGCCGTCCTCGATCGGACCGAGCCCGCATCCGTGCCACTCGATCTCCCGTCATCGATCCTCTACCCGGATTTCTCGGCCACTTTGGACCTCGGCTCCTCCCCGTCCTTGTCGTCCCCGGTTCCTGTCGATTCTTCCGAGTCATCGGACATGGTGGCCCCGGCCTTCATCGTCGACTCTCTGGCCAAGGCGGATTGGGCCGTCGCCCGCGTGCTCGAGGCCGAGGCCCGCATCGCACGTCGTGCCGCGCTCGCAGCCAATCTACACGAGCGCATCGACGCTTGGCTTACGAAGTCCTCGTCCACCGACAACGATTCGATCGTCTACATCAGCTCGCTCCTCCGACCCTTCGTAGAATCCGAGCTCGCCATGCAGCGCCGTTCTCGCAGCCTCATCCTACCCAGCGGCGTCGCCCAGCTTCGCAAGCTCCCCGACAAGCTCGACATCGTCGACAAGGACGCTGCCCTCTCCTACTGCGAGTCCTCGCATCCCGAGGCCGTCATCATCAAGAAGGACCTCTCGAAGACGGAACTCAAGCGCCTGGTATTCAGTGGTACAGCGATCCCTGGAGTTTCCGCTGAGCTCGGCTCCGACGAGCTCTACATCCGCGCCAACACATAGGAGATCCCCATGAAGTTCCTGAACAGTATCCTGCTCGAGGGCGACATTCTTGAGCGGCCCATTTCCTCTAAAAGCCCCGACGGCATCCCCCGTTGCACTTTCTACCTCGCCTCAGGCG
Source organism: Rectinemataceae bacterium (assembly GCA_049513895.1). GTDB lineage: Bacteria > Spirochaetota > Spirochaetia > Treponematales > Rectinemataceae > UBA1306. The sequence continues at coordinate 26,201 of JBEKVO010000049.1, forward strand.
ACACCGCCCCTACCGTTCCGGTGATCACCTACGGCCGTCTCGCCACGCGTTGCTCCGAGCTTCTCGACAAAGGCTGCTCGATTCGCGTCGTTGGCCGTATTTCACAGGACCTCGAATCCTCCGAGGCCACCGGCTCCTTCAAGCTCCACGTCGTGGCCGAGCATGTCGAGATCAAGCCCGCGGCTAGGCTCCAGCCTTCTAAAGTGGAGGCCGCCAATGCTTTCTGATTCTTCTTCCCTGTTCGGCGATCTCATTTACAGCTACACAAGACAACAGGCTCTGACCGACGGCGTCCTTGTAGACGCAACTGACCTAGCGCGTGAGGCTGGCTTTGTATTCCCCGTGGCGCTCACCGAAACGCTCTACCATTCCTACGTCGTCCCCGCGCTCGACCTCGTCGCCGCGGGCCAGTCAATCCAAGGTCGCCTGTGGGATCTCTTATTCATCCTCCGGTTTGCAATCGCCAAGGCCCGTGACACCGACACCATCCTCTTCAAGGTCCTCTTTTTGATGTCCGCTGACTCTACACCTATCCCCGTCGAGCTTATCTCCATTGCAGGTCCCGGCGACGATGGCGAGCCCGTCCTGACAATCATGCTCCCTGATGAATCGTAAACGAAAGAGCTAAGTGATGAACGCAATCGGAAAGGCAATCAAGGGCATAGGCAGTCAAGATCTCAATGTTATTCAAAATATCCTCCAGGTGCGGTCAGATTTCATCGGGAAGCTAGAGGACATATTCAAATTAGTCACCATAGGCTTCAGCTTCCATGATTGCGGCCGTGAGGCCGTGATGATCGCCTTCAACCTTACCCGCTACGGCCCAATCAACTCTGTAGCTGATGAGATCATGATCGCCGAGCGAAAGGCGGGGATAGTGGCATGAATAATCTACTTGAGTCTGTAAAGTTATCCGGTCAGGATTTCGAATGGTACCCAACCACGCGGAAGATGCTCGAAGTCGTAGCGAGAGACATCCGTCGCGAGCTTGACGATTACGGCCGTGGGAACACGACCTATTCTGTCCTCGACATCGGCGCAGGCAACGGAAGCGCGCTTAAGATCCTGCGCGAGCTTACGAGCAATGATGGGGATGCTTACGCAATTGAGAAGTCCAAGTTCCTCATCGATGCTCTGCCCGCTGACGTGTTTGTCATTGGAACCGACTTCCACGAACAGACCCTCATCGACAAGTGCGTCGACGTGGTTTTCTGCAATCCACCCTATAGCGAATACGAGACCTGGATGCAGAGGATCGTGGCTGAGGCTAACTGCAAGCTCCTCTATATGGTCGTCCCTGAGCGATGGAAGAGCAACAAGGTTGTAGCCGCTATGATCGGCCGTCGCTGCGGGGCCGTGAAACTTGACGGCCTCGACCTCGATGAGGACACGTTACGGACTTGCCAGCGCGCCAACGGAAAGACAGA
>JBEKVO010000050.1:0-32299 GCA_049513895.1 Rectinemataceae bacterium
TCGATCCCACATACAATCGTCATTGAGCGTCGCCTCCTTCGTGGTTGTTTTCCACTCCGGATTATATCCGGCTCGAAGGACCGGCGCTCTTTCTACATAGTAACTGCTGCGGGGTAATTGATCTTTTTCGAGTATACTGAGGCGTCCCCGCGCTTTCCAATGGCTATCGCTCCCGCTTCTTTTTTATCGTATATTGGTTTCAACTCATCCTCTCGGGATGAAGTAGTGATAAATGTCGAACACGACGACAAAACCTGACAACTGCTTCAACCCGAAAACCCGGAAAAGTCGGGTTACAGGTTGAGTCGATGAAAGTCAGCGTCGTAAAGACCCGCTACGGCCGAAGCTTTTGCGGCGTCACTCATGCATCCGATTGCCGGGTCAGCAAACAAAGACGGCCGCCCGTTCAGGCGACCGTCTTATTCGTGGAGGTGGTGGGAATTGAACCCACGACCTCTTGAATGCCATTCAAGCGCTCTAGCCAACTGAGCTACACCCCCGAATTGCGATTCGGGGGTACCCCGAATCGAACGGTGGGAATACTAGCCGAGGGGCTTTACGGCTGTCAAGCGGGATATCGTGGAAGCGGGATATCGCAGAAGTATCTCCTTGTTGCTAGGGCCCGATACGGTCCATACTATAGCCGTGAAATCACCGGAATACGGCCTCGCCGTCTGCGCGCTCGGGCTCGAGAAGGTATGTCAGAACGAGATAGAGCGCATCGGTCTCAAGGTCTCGGGCAGGGAGCCCGGGCGCGTGCGCTTCGGCCCCGACTCCGTCGGGGCCGTCGGAGCAGGGCCCGAGAAGGTTGCGGCTTCCCTCATGCGCGCCAACCTCTGCCTGCGCAGCGCCGAGCGAGTTCTCGTCGAGGCGGGCCGCTTCCGCGCCCTCGACTTCGACCAGCTCTTCGAGACGGTCCGCGCGCTGCCCTGGGAACTCTATATCCGACGCGAGGACCGTCTCGTTATCGAGCGCGTACGCATCAAGTCCTCGCGCCTGGCCGCTCAGACCTCGGTTCAGTCCGTAGTCCACAAGGCGGTGTACGAAAGGCTCTGCTCGATATACAAGATCATCCGCATGTCCGAGACCGGTAGGGAAAGGGGCCTGCGCGTTTATCTAGATACCGACGATTGCCTCCTCGGCCTCGATACTTCCGGGGAGGCCCTCCACAAGCGCGGTTACCGACTCGCCGTCGCCCAGGCTCCGCTCAAGGAGACGATCGCGGCAGGGATACTTTTCCTCTCAGGCTGGAGCCGCCGACTTCCCCTCCTCGATCCCTTTTGCGGATCGGGGACGATAGCGATCGAGGCCGCTCTCTTCGCGATGGATAGGGCGCCAGGCCTCGGCCGCGCCTTCGCTCTCGAAGACATGCCCTTCGCCCTGGGCGAGGGCAGGGGCGGCCCGCTTGCGGGCCCGCTGGCGGGGGAGGTCGAGGCTGCCAAGGCTCGCGTGAGGCGCGACGCCGAGTTTCGGATTGTAGGAACCGACGCAGACCCTCGGGCCCTCGAGGCGGCCCGGGCCAACGCCGCCCGCGCCGGCGTGGCCGCCGGCCTCGAGTTCCGCCTCGGCAAGGCCGAGGACTCGGCGCCCGATTACGAGGTCGGCTCCCTTCTCTGCAATCCGCCCTACGGAGAAAGAATGGGCACGGTCGAGGAGTCAGAGGCCCTCTACCGCGGGCTCGGCGAGATGTCTACCCGATTCTCCGGTTGGGGCTTGGGTTTCGTGACCAATCGGCCCGACTTCGGGGACTTCTTCGGACGTTTCGCGCCCACCGCCCACAAGGTCATCAATGGAACAGAGGAACAATGGTTCCATTGGTACCCTGCGGGCTCGGAAGGCGAGTCGGGACGAAGGCCGGAAGAGCCGCGAGTGCGCCCAGCGAGGCCGCAGTCCCGAGACGGCAGGCCGGGAGGAGGGCCGCGTCCCGAAGGATCTCGCGCGGCACGCGCCGAGTGGCGGCCACGCGCCGCGTGGCGAGGGCCCGACAAGCCGGGATGGAAACCCCAAAAGCCGCCGCGCTGAAATAAGTATATTGGATACAGGGAGGCCATCGAAACTCATGCCCGACAACAACGAGGAATACGGCTACTGCGATCTTTCAGGCAACGCGCTCGAGCCCGAGGCCGCCGCCATTGTAGTCTTCGGCGCGACGGGCGACCTTGCCCGCCGAAAGATTTTCCCCGCCCTCTATAATCTCGAGCGCATGGGCATCCTGCCGCCCGAGACCCTCGTCATAGGCTTCGCGAGGCGCGAGCTGTCTCAAGAGGACTTCCTCGCCCAGATGCGAGAGTCCTGCGCCCTCTTCTCTCACTCGAAGCCCCTGGACGAGGCCGCGTGGGAGCGCCTCGCGAGGCGGGTCTCCTACCAACGCGGCTCCTTCGACGACGAAACCGCCTATCGGGCCCTCGCGCTCCGCCTCGCCGAGCCGGGAGTGCCGGCTAACGCGCTCTTCTATCTGGCCGTGGCTCCCGAGGAGTTCGCGGCAGTCGCGCGCGGCCTCTCCTCGGCGGAGCTCGGCTGCGATTCCGTGCGCCGAGCCTTGGGGGAATGCGGGGCCATCCGCCGCCTGGTCGTGGAGAAGCCCTTCGGCCGCGACCGCGAGAGCGCACGTACGCTCAACGCCACCTTGCAGGGATGCTTCGCCGAGGAGGATATCTTCCGCATCGACCATTACCTCGGCAAGGAGACGGTGCAGAACCTCCTGTACTTCCGCTTCGCCAACTCGATCTTCGAGCCGCTGTGGAACCGCAACCACATCCAATCGGTCGAGATCGACGTGCTCGAGACGGGCGGGATAGGCTCGAGGGGCGGGTATTACGACAAGGCGGGAGCGGCCCGCGACATGCTGCAGAACCACCTCATCCAGCTCCTCTGCCTCGTCGCGATGGAGCCCCCCGCCGGCCTCGACCCCGAGTCCGTGCGGAACGAGAAGGTGAAGGTGCTCAAGTCGATACGCGACTACTCTTCCGCGGAGCTGCTCGCGCGTTCGAGGAGGGGCCAGTACTCGGCCGGCCGGGCCGCGAACGGCTCGAGCCTTCCGGCCTACGTCGACGAGGAGCGCGTGGCGCCGGGCTCGGCCACAGAGACCTTCGTCTCGCTCAAGCTGGAAGTGGACAACTGGCGTTTCGCCGGGGTGCCATTCACGCTCCGCACGGGCAAAGCCCTGGACCGGCAGGTCAGCGAGATACGCGTGACCTTCAACCGGCCGCCCGCGACCCTGTTCTCGGGCTACTGCGGCGACCTTCTTTCGCCGAACGTCCTCACGCTGAGGATACAGCCCGACGAGGGCATGTGGCTGGGTTTCAACGCCAAGCAGCCCGGGGCTGCCCGAGTCGTTCCCAAGGAGCTTCGTTTCTCCTACCGCGAGCGAAACGATGCCTACTTCCCCGAGGCCTACGAGCGGCTCATCGCCGACGCCCTCGCCGGCGACTCGACCCTGTTCATACGCTCCGATGAAGCCGAAGAGGCCTGGCGCATCGTCGACGCCCTCGAGTCGGCCTGGGCCGCGGGCCCCTCGCCCAAGCTCTACCCCGCCGGCTCGAGCGGTCTTTAAGGCGGTATGGGCCATGCTGGTTTCGACATTTTCGAACGCGCACTCGTGGATCGAGGCCGCTCTCGATGAGCTTCGCGCCGCGGCAAAAGCCGCGCGAGAGGAGGGCCGCGCCTCGCTAGCCCTCTGCCTCGCCGGGGGCCTCACGCCGGAGGGGGTCTACCGCTCCATGGCGGCCCTGCCGCTCGGGGGATTGGCCGCCGAGCTCTGGCTCGGCGACGAGCGCGTGGTCCCGGCCGGGGACGCCGCGCGCAACGGCGTCATGGCTGCCCGGGCCTTCACCGGCTGCGTCTGGGAGCCCACGCCGCGCCTTCGCCTCTGGCCCGACGCGGAGACCGAAGGGGAAGCTCCCGCGGCGGCCGCGCGCTACGAGGCGGAGCTCCTCGCGGCCTTGGGACCCGAGCCCACCTTCGACCTGGCCCTGATGGGTCTCGGCGCGGACGGCCATACGGCGAGCCTGTTTCCCGGCTCGCCCCTCCTGAAGGAAGCCTCCGACTCGACCCTGCGGCCGCGCCTGACCGCGGTCGCGCGCTCGCCCGTCCCGCCCTTCGCCCGCATGACCCTGACCTTGGGCGCTCTCAGAAGCGCGCGCCGACGGATATTCCTGGTCAAGGGAGCCGACAAGCTTCCCGCGCTCCGAAAACTGGAAGCCGAGGATAGCTCGATTCCCGCATCGCTCCTCGCGGGGCCGGGCTCCCTCGTGCTGTACCTGGGCTGAGAAGCCGTCCGTTCCCGGGCGTGGATGGTTTCGCTGCCCTCATGGTTCTGGGGGCGATATGGGCCATTCCATAGAAATCGTGAAAGCGACCTACGCAATCAGTCCGATAATGAGTCGGGCATGTCCTTCCTGCCGCGCCCCAGTCCCGGAAACAAGCATTGTCTGCGAGTACTGTGGCACTTCGCTCGAGGCAAAGGGAAAAACAGAGCACGGCGCTCCTCCCGAAGTCGAGAATCGCCTCGAAACCGCCCTTACCCAGGCAAATGAATTTCTTTCGAAACTCAAACGCTATAGCCACTCCTCGTATCGCATGCTAGGTATCGAGGATTCGACGGTCGATAAAGCGGAAATGGCCATGCGCAACCTCGCGGTTTTCGCCGGGGAAAACAAGAAAGTTCTGGCCATTGTCGACGAACTCAAACTGCTAATCGAGGCGACGAACGAGAAGATTAAAAATAGCGCGCGGGCCCAGAGTTCGAAGAAATTTATCCTGATCCTTCTTTATTTCCTCGGCGTCGAGCTTATCTGTGAAGTCCTGGTTTGGCTTGGCCACAGCGTCGATCCCGAAAACCTTAAAACCTGGGTCGTCGGAGGGATCGCAGTCATCGGTTTGATCGTCGGGCTTCTCTCGGAGGAATAGCCGGCGCGATCGGCGGCGCGATCGCCGGCGGGCTTCTCGGCCTTCTCTTCCAATGGCTCATGGCCTCCTTGGCCGGTAATATCATACTTGGCGTCATCTGGAATGCCATCAAGTACGAGGGACCCAACAATGTACTGGTCTGGAAATGGCGGAGCGAAAAGGACGTAAAACGAGAAGGAGAAATCCGCCTGGGAAGTCAGCTCGTCGTGAATGAGAGCCAGGAGGCTATCTTCTACAAGGGCGGCAAGGCTCTCGACATCTTCGGTCCCGGCACCCATATGCTCTCGACGAATAATCTCCCCCTCCTGTCGAGCATCATCGGACATTCCAGTGCAGATCTCCTGTCCGGTGATGAAGATCAACTACAGGTCCTATAAGGACGTTCTCTCCTGGGCCTACGGACATAAAATCAAAGCCTACACAGACTTCATCATGATGGCTCGTACCGACGGGACGGTTAGCAATCTCGATCAACGCATCGGCGAATACGAGGCAAAGGTGATGCTCAGCGATATCATCAAGGTAGACGCCGACTATCGGATCATGGTATCCGAGGAGCAGAAGACGAAACTCTTCATGGACCAGAAGGACGAGCCGATCTGCGGTGTCGGGATCAACAAGATGTGCATGGTCGCCAGCGGCGCCTACTACCCCTGCGCGGGCTGGCAGGGCTACGCCGTCGGCGATCTCCGCACCCGGAGCCTGAAGGAAATCTGGACCTCCTCGCCCCAACTCCAGTATCTCAGGAGCATCAAGCGGGGTGATTTCCCCGCGTGCCAGGCCTGCCCCGACCAGAACTACTGCGCCATGTCTTGGTATCAGCCCCTGGTCGATGGGCTGTTCGCTATCAAGGCCGCAGAGTTCTCAAGATGGACCAGGGAAAACTTCGACATGCTGTTTAAAAAGAGGCAGGGCGGTTTGTCATGAGTGTCCAGGTTATCTGTAAACCTCGCGGCGATGGCCGATGGCGACGACGAGGATGACAAGACGAGCATCCTCGATCTTCGTGATCACGCGGTATGCGCCGACGCGATATTTCCAAAGCTCCCCAAGTCGTGTCCCTTTCAGGGCATCGCCAATGCTTCGCGGGTCGTCGAGTTGACGGCGCGCACCGCTTGTGAAGTCTACGCTATAGGCCAAGCTCGGCCTTAATCACGGAAAACGGCACGGCGCTCGAAGGATCGGCGAGATACTCAGCGTAGGCTTTTTCGGCCTGCTCAACGTCCTGGGCATCCTCGAGCCGCTCGATCAGCGCCTCGCGGGCGTAGTCAGCCGTGGTCTGTCCCTTATCCCTCGCGCGGCGATCAAGTTCTTTTTCGACTTCGGGCGGTAATTCAATCGCGATCATTGGTGTGCCTCCCGTTTATGGACCGGTCCTATGCCCCTGTGATCGGATTGCTGCTCTTCCGCTACATCAGCGAGGTCGGGAAGATACGGGCGGGGAATACCCACGGCGCCAATTCCTTTCTTGACATCAAAATGATGTAGCTGTAGTATTGATGGCATGATGCGCACTCAAATCCAACTTCCGGATCGGTTGTACGAGCGTCTCAAGGCTCGCGCGGTCGCTGAGGAGACCAGCCTCGCCGAGATCATGAGGAAGGCAGGCGAATACTACCTCGTCGTCCACCCGGAAAGCGCGGCAGAAACTCCGCTTTGGAGCCCCCCGGCAGCCCATGACCTCGGTGCCTTCCTCGTGCCGGAGGAGCAGTGGCGCGAAATGGCGAGCGACGAAGAGGCATCGCCCTGATCTCCTGTGATACGAACATCCTGTTGCATGCCTGTAGTGCCCGCAGCCCCTTCCAAGCCTCAGCAGAAGCTTTTTTAGTAGAGCATGGAACAGACGCCGAGTTCGCGATCTGCGACCTGGTTCTCGTGGAGCTGTATGTGCTTCTGCGTAACCCGGCAGTAGTGGCCAGTCCACTGTCGGCGGGGATGGCAGTCGAAACATGCCGCGGTTTTCGATCGAACCCATTCTGGCGCGTCATCGACTATCCCGGGGCTTTGATGGAGGAGATTTGGCGGAGGGCGGCACAGCCCGAAACCGGAAGAAGATCGATTTTCGATGCCCGATTGGCCCTTACCCTGAGGCACCACGGCGTTTCTGGTTTCGCCACCGGAAACGTGAAGCATTTCGGCGACTATGGGTTCGAACGAGTATGGAATCCCTTGGCGAAATTGGGGTCAGAACTCCCCAAAGGGGATGTATAGCGAGCCATCTCGCTTGTTACGGTTGTCTCCACCGTCGAACCAGGCCTCGATGCTTTGTCCTACTCAGGTCTCAGCTATCAACAAGGTCTTCACATCGAGCTTCGCTCATTTTCGAACGTCCATGTCCGAAAATGACATCGCCGAAGCGATTGGGAATCGCTTCGGCGGGTATGGCGCGGACATCCATGTCCGCACGGCCTTTTGGCCTTCGAGGCCCGATGGGACTCGACGCGCCATGCCTCTTTCAGGTCTCAGCTATCAACAACGTCTTCGCATCGAGCTTCAACTTCAGGTCCTGCGGATTCATCCGGCCATGGTCTTTGACGACCGTGAAATGGATATACTCGGCCTTGGGCTCGAGGAGGATGAGGACGGAGATCGAGTCCAGGCAGTCCTTGAGGAGGAGGGGAATGTTGTTCTTGTCTATCTGTGGCTCGTCGCCGGCGAGGGTGGCGGAATACCAGACCTCGAGCCCCGACTCTGCCGCGAAGGCTTTAACCTTGGCAAGGCGGTCGCCGGAGGAGCGAGTGAAATCGTAGCCGTCGACGATGAGGGTGCTCGCCTTGAAGCCGCCCTCGTTGATCATCGCCCGAAGGGAATGGATTATCTGCTCGATCGTCACCGTTTCCTGGGCGAAGTTCATGATAACGCGGTTCTTGACCAGGCCGTCTTTCACTTCGTTGAATTTTTCGAGGTTCCTGCGCTTCGCGAGCTCGGAGAAGATGTTTTCGTACCAGGAGATGACGTAGCTCGTGTGGGCCGTGAACGAGACGTGGATAACCTTCTCACCCTGGAGGAGCCTGTCGAGGGCGAGTTGCACCAGGACGCTCGTCTTGCCAATGCCCTTGCGGCTCGCGATAACTCCGATATTGCCCGCCTTGAGGCCGCCCTCTATGGACTTCTCAAGGAGGCGAACCGGACTCTTTGCGATAAGCTCCTCTTTCAGCATATGGACTCCTTGTGATCGTCAGTATAAACCCAAACGCCCCTTCGGGCAAAAGAACTTTAATCGCGGAAAACATGCGTCCGATGGGACACGGAGGGAAGGGAGGTCACGGAGACAACGGAGAAGATGGATGGAAAAATGATGGAAGAACGATATGGAAAATGCAGCGTTCGAGAACTCCCCATTTTTTCCCAATCCCTCGATCCATTCCTGTCTTCCTATCTGCACTCCGATATCTCCGTGCTCTCCGTGTCGAATTCTCATGCCGCCGTTCACCCAGCCGTCAGCGACCCTGCTCCGCCCTGCGCTTTTCCAGGTATTCCTTGCGGAGCTGCTCGGAGACGCTCACGGGGACCTTGCCGTACTTCAGGAACTCCATCGTGAACTCGGCCTTGCCCTGGCTTAAAGAGCGGATCACGGTCGAGTAGCCGAACATCTCGGAAAGCGGCACCTCGGCCTCGACCTTGCAGAAAAGCCCGTCCTCGCTGGACGATGAGATCATCCCGCGCCGCTGATTGATCGAGGCGAAGATGTTGCCCTGGAACTCGGTGGGTCCCTCGACCTCGACTTTCATGATCGGCTCGAGGATCACGGGCTTGGCCTTCTCGTAAGCCTCGCGGAAGGCGCCGATGGCGGCCAGGTGGAAGGCGATGTCCGAAGAGTCGACGGGGTGGGACGCGCCGTCGTTGATCGTCACTTTGGTGTTGACGATGGGGAAACCGATCAGCGATCCCTTTTTAATGGCTTCCTTGAAGCCCTTGTCGCAGCTCGGGATGAACTCGCTGGGGATGGCCCCGCCCTTGACCGAGTTGACGAACTCGTAGTTCTTGTCCTCGCAAGGCTCCATGAATCCGCCGATCCGTCCGTATTGGCCCGAGCCGCCCGTCTGCTTCTTGTGGGTGTAGTTGAAATCGGCGCGCTGGGTGATAGCCTCGCGGTAGGCGACCTGGGGCATGCCCGTCGTGACCTCGCACTTGTACTCGCGCTTCATGCGCTCGATATAGACCTCGAGATGGAGTTCGCCCATGCCCCTGATGATGGTCTGGTTGGACTCGGGATCCACGTGGGTCCTGAAGGTCGGGTCTTCCTTGGTAAACCTATTGAGGGCCTTGCCCAGTTGGTCCGAGGATTTCTGGTCCTTGGGCTCGATGGAGAGGGAGATGACCGGCTCGGGCACGTACATCGAGGTCATCGCATAGTTGAGGCTGGGATCGCAGAAGGTATCGCCCGACGCGCATTCGACGCCGAAGAGGGCCACGATGTCGCCGTTGTAGCCCTCGTTGATGTCCTCCATCGCGTTGGCGTGCATGCGCACGAGGCGCCCGACCTTGAATTTTTTGTGCGAGCGCGTGTTGAAGAGCTCGGTGCCCTTCTTGATGTCGCCCTGGTAGATGCGCACGTAGGTGAGCTGGCCGTATTGGCCGTCCTCGAGCTTGAAGCCGAGGGCGACGGTCTTCTCCGCCGGGTCGGCCTTGAGGATGACTTCCTTCTCGCCGTCGTCGAGGTCGAGGGCTATGTTCTTGACCTCGGTGGGGTCGGGGAGGTAGCGCGTGACGCCGTCGAGGAGTGTCTGCACGCCCTTGTTCTTATAGGCCGAGCCCACGAATACCGGCACCACCTGTTCGGCCACGCAGCCCGCGCGCAGGCCGCGGATGACCTGCTCGTTTGTGGCCCTGCCCTCGAGCACCGCCTCCATGAGCTCGTCGTCGTACATCGACGCGGACTCGAGGAGCTCCTCGCGGTACTTCTCGGCGTCGGCGCGGAGGTGCGCCGGGATCTCGGCGAAGCGCAGGTCCTCGCCGTTGTCCCCGTCGAAGTAGACCGCCTTCATCTCGATGAGGTCCACGATGCCCTCGAGCTTGTCTTCGAGGCCGATGGGTATGGTGAGGAAAACGGGGTTTAAGCCGAGCTTCTCGGCGAGCTGGGCCTTGACCTTGAAGGGGTTGGCGCCCGTGCGGTCGCACTTGTTTATGAAGGCGAGCCGGGGAACGTGATAACGCTTGAGCTGGCGATCGACCGTGATCGACTGGGACTGGACGCCCGCGACGGCGCAGAGCACGAGGATAGCCCCGTCGAGGACGCGCAGGGACCGCTCGACCTCGATCGTGAAGTCGACGTGGCCGGGAGTGTCGATCAGATTGATCATAAAGTCTTTCCACTCGACGTTGGTCGCGGCCGATTGGATGGTGATCCCGCGCTCGCGCTCGAGGTCCATCGAATCCATCGTCGCGCCCACCGCGTCTTTGCCGTGGACTTCGTGTATCGCGTGGATCTTGTTGCAATAAAAGAGAATACGCTCCGAGAGCGTAGTTTTGCCGGAATCGATGTGCGCGCTGATGCCGATATTTCGCATCGTATGGATGTCGATTGCCATGTCAGTCTCCAAGGGGTCGAAAGCATGCGCTTTCGTTGAAAGCTCTGCGGTTTTTCCCTATATAATTGAAAAACCTTGGTCTCCTTTGCAGTATAGGGGAAAAGGCAGTCAGGATCAAGTCCTGGACAATATGCCACTTGCGCTTTTGGAATTCGGGTGTATACTTTTGCTCCAAAATTATGGATTTTTTCGAGCTCGAAACCGAAGTAATCGCGCTATTAGAAAGACCGGCCGAGCCTCGAAAGCGGCTGGAGGCCCTCTGCTCCCTGCTGAAGCAACGCGTCCCCCACTACGACTGGTTCGGTTTCTATGTCGCCCGTCGCGCGGAGCGGATTCTCGACTTGGGGCCTTATGTCGGCGAAAGCACCGAGCACACCACCATCCCCTTCGGACGCGGAATCTGCGGCCAGGCCGCCGAAAGCGGCGAGACCTTCGTCGTGGACGACGTGAGCGCGGCCTCCAACTATCTGGCCTGCAGCGTCAAAGTGAAGTCCGAGATCGTCGTGCCGGTCCTCGCGCCGGCGAGCGTGGAAGTGGCGGGCGAAATAGACATAGATTCGCATACCGTCGCGGCCTTTACGGGCGAGGACCGCGCCTTCCTTGAGAGGCTGGCTATCCTAGTGGCGGCCGACGTGGAAGCGATACGACAGCACTAAGAGCTGCAATACCTACAGAAGTTAGGCAATATCGCTTGCCCTTGACCGGATATGTGGCCGATGGCATTCTTCTATATGTAAATATGGCAAATAAAAACAGGAGTTAATAGTCCATGCAATGGATCGCCCCCTCCGAGAAAGACGCGGATACCGCAACGCTTGAACAGCGACTTTGGGATGCCGCCGACCAGTTTCGCGCCAACTCCGGACTCAAATCACAGGAATACTCTTCTCCTGTCCTAGGTCTCATCTTCCTACGATTCGCCGAACTGCGCTTTGCCACCCAACGCGCCAAGCTGGAGAAGCTTGAAGTATCCGCGCGTCGCGGCAGTCGGGTAAACGAAGCCGATGCCTACCATGCCGAGGGCATCCTCTTCCTGTCGCCCGAGGCGCGCTTCGACTACCTACTGGGTCTCCCCGAATCCAAGGATATAGGCGCGAAGGTCAACGCGGCGATGCGGGACATCGAAAAGCGAAATCCACTGCTGGCCGGCGTCTTGCCCAAGACCTACAACCTATTCACCGGCACCCTTCTCAAGGAGCTCTTGAAGAAAGTATCCGAGGTTCCCGCCTCTCTCGAGTACGACGCCTTCGGGCGAATCTACGAGTACTTTCTGGGCGAGTTCGCCATGAGCGAAGGCCAGGGAGGAGGGGAATTCTACACCCCCAGCTCCATCGTCCGTCTGCTTTCGGAAGTCATCGAGCCCTATCACGGACTCATCCTCGACCCGGCCTGCGGCTCGGGCGGCATGTTCGTCCAATCGGCGCGCTTCGTCGCGGAGCACAAGAAGAATCCCGCTGCCGAGCTGTCGATCCACGGCATCGAGAAGACCGACGAGACCGGCCGTCTCTGCCGCCTGAACCTCGCCGTCCACGGCCTCGAGGGGGACATTCGACACGGCGGCAACGTCAACAGCTACTACGACGACCCGCACGAGGCCACCGGTCGCTTCGACTTCGTCCTCGCCAATCCCCCCTTCAACGTCAACGCGGTAGACAAGGAGAGGCTGAAGGACTCCGTGGGCCCCGGCCGCCGCTTTCCCTTCGGTCTGCCGCGCAGCGACAACGCCAACTACCTCTGGATCCAGCTCTTTTATTCGGCGCTCAACGCCAAGGGGCGTTCGGGCTTTGTCATGGCCAACTCCGCTTCCGATGCCCGCGCTTCCGAGCAGGAGATACGGCAAAAGCTGATACAGGCCCAGGCCCTGGACGCGATGGTCTCCGTCGGCCCCAACATGTTCTACACGGTTACCCTCCCTTGCACTCTCTGGTTCCTCGACAGGGGCAAGGCCGGAACGGAGCGCGCCGAATCGGTCCTTTTTATCGACGCCCGACACATCTATCGCCAGGTGGACCGGGCGCACCGCGAATGGACGAAGGCGCAGATCGGCTTCCTTGCCAACCTCGTCCGCCTCTACCGCAGCGAGGCCCTCGACTTCACCCTCGGCGGCGATGAGGCCAAGGCAAAGCTCGAGGAGATTTTCGGCAAGAAATCGAAGTACGCGGACATCCCCGGACTTTGCCGCGCCGCCACGCTCAAGGAGATAGAAGCCCAGGGCTGGTCGCTCAACCCAGGCCGCTACGTGGGCGTGGCCCCAGGCGAAGTCGTGAGCGATGAGGACTTCAAGGAGCAGCTCGAAACGCTGAACGAGGAGCTCGAAACGCTCAATGCCCAGGCGCGGGAGCTCGAAGCTACGATAGCAAAAAACATTGCGGAGCTGCTCGAGGCATGAGTGCGGGCTTCGAGAAATCTCGACGAAGCTGTCTTGCGATCCATGGTGTGTATGATTATAGTATATTATACACATCCGGGGGGATCATGCGGACAAATATTGTCATCGACGATGTTCTTATGGATGAGGCTTTAGCCGTTTCCGGCTTCAGGACCAAGAAAGAAACCGTCGAAGAAGCCTTGAAATTGCTGATCGCCCAAAGAAATCAAGCAGCGATCCGAGGGCTTCGGGGTAAGCTTGTCTGGGATGGCGACCTTGACCGAATGAGAAGGGATTCATGATAGTCGCCGATACCTCGGTCTGGATCGACTATGTCCGCGGTGTCGATGCCCCGCATACCCGACTCCTCGACTACGAGCTCCTCCATTCCAGGATAGTCACCGGCGACATCATCATAGCGGAGTTTCTCCAGGGTTTCCGCGAGGAGAAGGACTACGAGGCAGCCAAGCTGATGATGGAGAGCCTCGAGTACCATGACTTTCTCGGAAAGGAAATGGCCCTACGCGCCGCCTCGAATTACCGGCTGCTCCGAAGGAAGGGAGTCACGGTCAGGAAGACCATCGACGTGATCATCGCGAGCTTCTGCGTGGAGCATGATTTCGAGCTGATCCACAACGACAGGGATTTCGACGAAATGGAAGCGGTGCTGGGATTGAGGGTCAGGAAATGAAGAGCCGAGAGAAAGAAAGTTTCGCGCGGAGGCGCAAAGGGCGCAAAGTGAAGAAGGGCAAATTAAGATGACTGGCGCTTTCTCAGCGGCAGAATTATTCCCTTTCCCTGTTTTCCGTATTCCTTGGCGCGCTTCGCGTCTTGGCGCGAAATTTCTTTATTCGACCTTTTGTGAAGATGGCGTGGACGTGATCGGCCCGAACGTCGACTTTATCGAAGGAAAGGATTTCGCCGCCGAGATCACCATCTTCAACGCCCGCCAGCACGGTATGACGAGCGGGTCGGCTATTACCAGCGAACACAGTACCAACAACCAGGCGGTGCGCGACCCCCTTCTGGAACGCGGTATAGGGCCGGAATCCTTGCCGCCAGTAGAAGACGTGAAAAAAGTGGAACGACGGCTTGCATCAGAGGGGAAGAGGTCGTTGAAGAATCCGGATGGACTGGCAGGCGAAGAATGAGGGTTGCCGAAGCTGAGTGGAAACCCTCGAAGCTGGACGAACTTGGTTTTGTTGGCCGAGGCAAGTCGCGGCATCGCCCGCGCAATGCTGCATTTCTCTATGGTGGACCATATCCGTTCTTCCAGACTGGCGACATCAAAGCTGCCAGTTTTCATCTTTCGGCGTATACACAGACATACAACGAGGAAGGGTTGGCGCAGAGTAAACTTTGGAAACCTGGGACTCTTTGTATCACGATTGCTGCGAATATCGCCGAGAGTGCGATTCTCAGCATCGAAGGATGTTTCCCTGATAGTGTCGTCGGCTTCGTCGCCGACCCAGAAAAGGCCGATGTTCGCTTTATCAAGTACTACTTGGAAGTACTCAAGTTCCAGATGCAGAGCGTGTCACGCGGTACAACACAGGATAACCTGAGCTTGGAAAAGTTGCTGAGCTTTGACTTTCTCGTTCCTCCACTTCCAGTCCAACAACGGATTGCCGGTATCCTTTCAGCCTACGACGAGCTGATCGAGAACGGTCAGCGGCGCATCCGGATTCTGGAGACAATGGCACGCGCGCTCTACCGTGAGTGGTTTGTACAATTTCGATTCCCAGGGCATGAGAAGGTGAAAATGGTGCAGTCGCCGCTCGGGGAGATACCGGAGGGGTGGGAGATTTGTGCGCTCGGTGATCTCGTTCAATTCAAGTCCGGTTTCGCCTTCAAGAGCAGTTCTTTCACCTCTGACGGCGGGCATCGGTTGGTCACAATCAGGAATGTACAGGACGGCACGTTCAATCCTGAGTCGGATAGCCGGATGAGCGAACTGCCTGAAAAACTGCCAGAGTATTGTGTGCTCGACGATGGCGCCATCCTGCTGTCGCTGACAGGCAACGTGGGCCGCGTATGTCTGGTTTATGACGGCCCGTTCCTATTGAATCAGCGCGTATCCAAGCTCGTGCCTGCTGAAAACTTCGACTGGGCAATGGCCTACTGCATGTTCCGTGAGCCAGAGATGCGGGTAAAGCTGGAGCAACTTTCCAATGGTGTTGCTCAGCAGAACCTCAGTCCGGTTCTCGCGTCAAAAATGGAGTTCGTACGTCCTCCACGAGAGCTCCGCCAGCGATTCGCCGCCCTTGCCGAACCTCTGGTGTGCCGCATCGTTCAGCTTTACTCCACAATCCAAAACCTCGGCCGGACGCGCGACCTGCTGCTGCCACGGTTGTTGTCGAGGCAAGCAAAATTGGAGAATTGATCTATGATTGAGAAATTCATTACTATCAAAAACGTCGGTAAGTTTGCCGACTATTCTGCTTCTGGCGACACAACATTCCGCAAGCTCACATTGATTCATGGTGAGAATGGTAGCGGGAAAACGACACTAACCAACATTCTTCGTTGCCTTAAAGTTGACGACCCAAAACTGCTCAGCCAGCGTAAAACTCTCGGAAGCACTGGAACTCCATGCGTGACAATACTCATCTCAGGAAGCCAGTCGAAGTTCCAGAGTACGGGATGGACAACAAAATATTCCGACCTTGAAATATATGATGCCACATTTGTCGCCGAGAATGTGCATTCGGGAGAAGATGTAGATCACGAGCATCGAAAAAATCTCCACCGTTTGGCTATTGGCGAGGCTGGCGTCAAGCTCGCCGAAGAGATTGAGTCAATTGACGACGAAAGCAGAAAACTCAGTAGTGAAATCCGAGAATTGGAGTCCGATATCCTGAAGTTCACTGTTGTCTCAAACGCAGAATCATTCGCAGCACTTCCACCGCTGCCTAACCCAGCGGCTGTGACTGCAGCAACCACTCGAATCGAAGAGCTAAAAACTGAAATCCAGCGAGTATCAGAAATCGATTCAATCAAACAGGAATCCACACCTACCGAAATCGCCATAGTTCGATTGCCCGTGTCGGAGACCGAAGCTATTCTTGCCCGGACACTAAATAGCGTGAGCCCAGACGCTGAGAAGAAAATCAGAATCCATCTTGCAACGAATATGAGACAAGGCGGAGAAGAGTGGCTCAGTGTCGGTTATCATAAGCACCACAAATCGGATGGATGCCCTTTTTGCGCGCAATCTCTCGCTACCTCGCCAGTTTTTGAGGCATACAAAACATTTTTTAGTGAAACTTACGCTCAACTTAAAGCAGAAATTTCTATACAACAAAACACGTTGTTCTCAGTTAAGGATTTTCAGCCTTCGTCGAATCTGGAGCTGAATGTTGCCAGGATCGATTCGTGGAAAAAATTCTTGAAGTTTGAACTTCCAAAAATTGATGCTGCTGTGGTTCATAAAGCGCACGCGGACGCCTTAATCGCGCTAGTGACTGCGCTTCAGCGAAAGACCGAGGACCCGCTCAAGAATGTGGAGTTTACCGTGGCCGAGAGGGATGCCATAGCCGTATTTGACACGACGACGGTAACGCTTCATCAATACAATAATGCAGTAAAAAGCTGTTTGCAGGCGATACTACATTTTAAGGAGAAGGTCGAAAATATTGATGCAGCAAAATTAAGGACTGAATTAAGCCAAAAAGAGCTCGCGGTAAAGCGAAGTGATCTAAGCGTTGATGTTCTCTGTATGAATTATACTTCCAAGGTCGCTAAAAAGGCGGCATTACAGAAGCGGAAAGACAAAGCGAAGGAAGCCCTGAAGGCGACTACAAAGAAAGTGCTGGAAAATTTCCAAAGCGGGATCAACGCTTATTTACAAAAGTTCGGAGCTGGATTTGAAATCATCGAAGCAAAAGAGGAATATCCTGCTGGACAAGTCTGCTTGGACTATCAGTTAAAAATAAACAACGTCGCTGTGGCCGTTTCTCCCCCAAAGGGAAACCCGCACGCACCCTGTTTTAAGACATGCCTAAGCAGTGGCGACAAGAGCGGACTGGCATTTGCATTTTTCTTGGCTAGGCTCGATGCCGACACGCAATTGAAGGACAAGGTTGTCGTCTTTGATGACCCGACGACAAGTCTTGATTCCAATCGTCAAACTCGAACTTGCCAAAACATAGTCAACCTCGTCTCCCATGCGAAGCAAGTCATCGTTCTTAGCCATGACGCCAATTTCCTGCGCGAAATCTGGGAGTTGGTTGCGGGAAACGAAACAAAATCTTTGAGAGTTGTTCGACAGCCTCATGACGACAGTGGGGTTGCTGAATGGAACATCGAGGCCGAAACAAGTGGGGACTACTACAAGAACTACTACACGCTGGAGGATTATCTTGGGGCCAAATTCAAGGGAGACCTTCGGGATGTTGTTCGTTGTATCCGACCGATTCTTGAAGCGAACCTTCGCCTTCGATTTCCTGGTCAATTTTCGCGCAATGCGTGGCTTGGTGACTTCTTGGAAGCGATACGACTAGCAACTCCAACTAGTCCTTTGGTTGAGGTGCAGCCTTTCCTTGTAGAGCTCACGAGCATCAACGATTTCTCGAAACATTTTCACCATACTCAAAATCCTGGTGGTGCAAATACGCATCCAATTACAGATGGAGAATTAAAACCATATGTTGAAGCCACGATTAAGGTCATCTCAGGAGTATTTACCAAGTGATGTCTCACCCCTACACAGAGGACCATCTGGTCGAGCAGCCCGCCATCGGCCAATTCGCGGGTCTTTTTCCCCCGCGTCTGCTGTCGGGGCAGGTTATGGATATACTCGAGGAGAGCTGAGCCATGAATAAACGCCTTACCCCGTCATCCAAACCGGCCGCCTCATTGCCGATCGATTACGCCCCCCTTCTCGCCGACATCAAGGCGCGGGTACGGGTGGCGAGGGTCAAGGCGGGGCTGGCGGCAAATCGGGAGCTTCTCGCCCTCTACTGGGACATCGGTCGGTTGATCCTCGACCGGCAGAAAGCGGAAGGCTGGGGCGCCGGGGTTATCGACCGACTTTCGTCTGACCTTCAAAGCGCCTTTCCCGGGCAGCAAGGTTTTTCTGCCCGGAATCTCAAATACATGCGGGCAGTCGCCGAGGCATGGCCAGAGTCGGCAATTGTGCAAGCACCTCTTGCACAATTGTCCTGGTACCACCACATCGCCCTCCTTGAAAAAATCCATGGGTCGGAAGAACGCCTCTGGTACGCCTCCAAAGCCCTCGAGCATGGCTGGTCCCGCGACATTCTCGCTGTGCAGATTGAATCGGGCCTGTATACGCGGCAAGGAAAGGCGGTCACTAATTTCGATTTAACCTTGCCGCCCCCGCAGTCGGACCTCGCCCAGGGCATTACGAAGGACCCCTACCTTTTCGACTTTCTCAACCTACGCGACGATGCCAACGAGCGCAGCATCGAGACAGGACTCCTCGGACACGTGGAGAAATTCCTGCTGGAACTGGGCGAGGGCTTCGCGCTCGTGGGCCGGCAGGTCCATCTCGACGTGGGCGATCAGGACTTCTACCTCGACCTCCTCTTCTACCACTTCGGGCCGGCCGACATTCCCCTGTACTTTAAATCCGAGCGCCACGATTTGGTCCATGCCTGATGCAAAATTGAGTCCCGGCACGCGGTCAATTCGGTAATGAAGCAAGCCGGCATCAAATTTTGATTCAATTCAAGTAAGCAATGGTGCAGCAGCCGGCCATAGGGGCAGGTTGCTCTCGACAGCCAACGGGGGGTATTCTAAGTCATGTTGTTTGAACGCCAGCGGCGCCTGCTGAGCTTGCTCGACGCGATCGGCGAGCCGCTGAGCCACACGGATTTTCAGAAGCTGCTGTTTTTCTATACCAAGGAATGCGAGTCCACGCCGAGCTACTCCTTCGTGCCCTATAAGTTCGGCGCATTCTCTTTCACATCGTACGCCGACAAGCGAAAGCTCATCGCTAACGGTCTCCTAGCCGAGGATGACCAAAATTGGGTGTTGACCGCTGCTGGGCATAATGTCGCAATAAGTCAGACTAATGAACGACTGCTCTTAGCCGCGTTTTGTAGTAGATATTCCATGTCACGCGGCAATACGTTAATCATCGAGCAGTACAGCAAGCACCCTTACTACGCGACGAGGAGCGAAATTCTCGAAGAATTATCTCTTTCGCCAGCGACTAGAACACGGATCGACGGGGCGAAACCTAAAAAGAAACCGGCAGGCGTTGTAACGATCGGTTACGAGGGCCGCAGTCTCGAGGATTACCTCAATACGCTTCTACGAGATGGTGTAACAATGCTCTGTGACGTGCGGCGCAATCCCCTGAGCAGAAAGTACGGTTTCTCGAAAAGCACCCTGAGCAAGGCCTGTGAAGGCATAGGGATCGTGTATCATCATCTCCCTGAGCTTGGTATCGCGTCGGAAGAGCGCCGCAACCTCGAGACTCAAGCGGACTATGATGCTCTGTTCGCTCACTATAAGCAGAACTACTTGCCCAAGCAGGGAGCGCCTTTGTCGCGAATCAGCGAATGGATAGCAGGAGGAGAGCGGGTCGCGCTTACCTGTTATGAGGCGCAGCCGAAGCAGTGCCACCGGCATTGCGTAGCAGATGCGTTGAAGCGGATAAATAAGGGCAAGGTGACTGTCGAGCATTTATAAAGGCGGTACTACAGTATGTCAAAAGAGCGGATCCTTATCACAGTAAAGACCTACCCGACGCTATCGAAGAAATATGGAGAAACTGTCTGCACCGCCGGTCTACGCGAGGATGGATCCTGGGCCAGGATATATCCCGTGCCGTTCAGGCGACTCGAAGATACGGAACAATATCGAAAATATGACTGGCTGGAATGCGACCTTATTAAAAGTAAAAAAGACCCACGCCCAGAAACTCGCCATCCAGCAGATATTGGACAGTTAATTCCAGTGGCACATATGGGAACCGACAACGATTGGTACGAGAGACGAAGGCTATTGCTAGAAAAAGCCACTGTACATACGCGACTTCAAACCCTGATAGATGGAGCGAAAGCAAATGTGATGTCTCTATCCGTGTTTAAGCCATCAAAAATAATTGACTTTATCTGGGAAGAGGAATCACGTGACTGGGACCTCGCCAAGCTAGAGGAGATGCGTAGACAGACAAACCAAGGGGACTTATTCGCGGAAGAACCCTGGCGCAAGACATTCCAAGTTATTCCGAAGTTGCCATATAGCTTTTCATATCGATTCGAAGATATCGATGGACGGAAAAGCGAGTTGCAAGTACTCGACTGGGAGACGGGTGCATTGTACTGGAAATGCCTTCGCAAAGAAGGCGATGAGATAAAGGCTCTCGAGAAGGTTAAAGCGAAATACCTGACTCAATTTTGCCATACGGATCTTCATTTTTTTCTCGGTACTACACAGCAATTTCATTTCATAGCACCCAATCCCTGGGTTATTGTCGGAGTGTTACCGATTCCACACCGAACACAACCGGAGTTATTCTAGCCATGAGCCCCCACCCCTACACCGAAGCCCATCTGGTCGAACAACCCGCCATCGCTCTCTTCGCGGAGCTTGGCTGGCAGACAGTTTCGGCGATGGAAGAAAGTTTTGGTGAATTCGGTACCCTCCAGCGCGAGACTAAAGGTGATGTGGTCTTGGTCTCTCGCCTTCGTTCGGCCATCTCTCGGTTCAATCCCACTTTGTCGACCGAGGCCATTACCACTGCTCTGGATGAGCTGGTCCGCGACCGATCGGCTATGAGCCTGGAAGCGGCGAATCGCGAATGATGGAAGCGAAGCAATTGAGGAACCAGCCAATACAAGCTACAATCTCATGAGGAGGAGCTATGGAGTACCTCATTTCCACGACTTGGGACGCTGAATCCGGTGTCTGGATCGCCACGAGCGAAGATGTCCCCGGCCTAGTGCTCGAGTCTGGTTCTCTCGACGCCCTTATGGAGCGGGTCAAGATGGCGGTTCCCGAGCTCCTAGCCCTCAATGGCAAGGCCCCGGCCGATATTCCCCTGTACTTTAAATCCGAGCGCCACGATTTGGTCCATGCCTGATGGCGGAATATGAAAAGAAGGTTCGCGCCATCCTCTCCGAGAATGGCTGTTCCTTTCATCGGCAGGGGAAGGGAGACCATGACATCTGGTACAGCCCTATCTCTGCTGCTTATGTTACCGTCGATGGGAAGATCAAATCCCGTCATACGGCCAATGCGATCCTGAAGCAGGCAGGAATCGATTTCCGTTTCCGTTAGTACCTGTAATAATTCGCAGGGAGCAGAACAATATGTCAAAGTGCGTACATGAGATAGTCTGATGAACCCCTACACTGAAGATCATCTGGTCGAACAGCCCGCCATCGCTCTCTTCGCGGAGCTTGGCTGGCAGACCTTGTCAGCGATGGATGAAAAATTTGGCGAATCCGGCACCCTTCAGCGCGAGACTAAAGGTGAAGTAGTCTTAATCGCTCGCCTTCGGACGGCCCTTTCGCGGCTCAATTCCACTTTGTCGCCAGAGGCCATCACCACTGCCGTGGATGAGCTTACCCGCGACCGCTCGGCGATGAGCCTGGAAGCGGCGAATCGAGAGGTCTATCTGATGCTCAAGGAGGGCATCAAGGTCTCGTTGCCCGACCGCGAGCGCGGCGGTCAGAAGATTGAGCGGCTGCGGATAATGGATTGGGAGAAGCCGACGAACAACGACTTTCTCCTGGTCAGTCAGTTCAGCGTCACCGGCGCGCTTTACACCTGTCGGCCGGATTTGGTCGGTTTCGTCAACGGTCTCCCCTTTGTGGTCATCGAGCTCAAGAAGCCGGGAGTGAGCGCTCGCGCGGCCTTCGATGAGAACCTGACGCACTACAAAGAGCAGGTTCCAGCGCTGTTCTGGTACAACGCCCTCCTCATTGCCTCGAACGGCACGGATAGCCGTGTCGGCTCGCTCACTGCCGATTGGGAGCGTTTCTTCGAGTGGAAGCGCATCGAGCGCGAGGACGAGCCGCGCCGCGTATCGCTCGATGTGATGCTGTGCGGTGTCTGTGACCGTACACGACTTTTGGATCTGGTGGAGAACTTCACGCTCTTCTCCGAGCACAAGGCGGGGCTTGTGAAGGTCATCGGGCAAAACCACCAGTTCCTCGGCGTAAATAACGCCATCGCATCGATGCTCGAAGCGCGTCGGCGGGGGCACGGTCGAGCCGGCGTCTTCTGGCAGACGCAGGGCTCGGGCAAGAGCTTCTCCATGGTCTTCTTCGCGCAGAAAGTGCTGCGTAAGCAGGCGGGTAACTGGACATTCGTGGTCGTCACCGACCGGGTGGAGCTGGATGATCAAATTGCCAAGACCTTCAAGAGCGTAGGCGCAGTCAGCGAGACGGAGGGAGACCAGTGCCACGCTGCGAGCGGCGCCCATCTGCGCGAACTCTTGCGCGGCAATCACCGCTATGTCTTTACCCTCATTCACAAGTTCCAGACGCCTGAACCGCTCTGCGAGCGGCCCGATGTGATCGTGCTTACGGACGAAGCCCACCGCAGCCAATACGACACGCTGGCCCTGAACATGCGTGCGTGTCTGCCAAAGGCTCTCTTTCTAGCCTTCACCGGCACGCCCCTCATCGTAGGCGAGGAGCGCACCAAGGAAGTTTTCGGCGACTACGTCTCGATCTACGATTTCCAGCAATCGATTGCGGATGGCGCGACCGTGCCACTCTTCTACGAGAACCGTACGCCGGAGCTACACCTAATAAACCCGGATCTGAATGAAGATATCTACAGCCTCATTGAGAAAGCGGAACTCGATCCCGACGAGGAGGCCAAGCTCGAACGAGAATTGAGCAAGCAGTACCACCTCATCACTCGCGACGACCGGCTGGAGACAGTGGCCCAGGACATCGTCAGGCACTTTCTCGGGCGAGGATTTATCGGGAAGGCGATGGTGGTATCCATCGATAAGGCAACTGCGCTTAGGATGTTCGACAAGGTGCGCGCGTACTGGCTAACGGAAAGCGAACGCGTGAAAAAGGAGCTCGGGCGCTTGAGCTATCTCCCTGAAACCGAGCGCGGATCGCCTGAAAACAGCGAACGGAAGGTCGAGTTGTCGCGGCGCCTGGACCTGCTCAGGACGACAGATATGGCCTTGATCGTCTCTCCCGGCCAGAACGAGATTTCGCATATGAAGAAGCTGGGCCTCGATATCGAACCACACCGCAAGCGGATGAACGACTCGCAGCCCAAGCTCGATGAGAAGTTCAAGGACACAGGTGACCCCCTGCGGCTGGTTTTCGTCTGCGCCATGTGGCTGACGGGTTTCGACGCACCGAGTTGTTCCACCGTCTATCTCGACAAACCAATGCGCAACCACAACCTGATGCAGACCATCGCGCGGGCGAACCGCGTCTTTCCCGGCAAGCATTCAGGTATAATCGTGGACTACGCAAATGTCTTCGCATCGCTTGAGAAGGCCCTGGCCATCTATGGCGCGGGCACGGACGGTAAAAGCCCGGTAAGGGACAAGAAGGAGCTGTCCGAAGAGCTTCGGACAGCGATAGAGGACGCAACTGACTTCTGTGCGCGGCATCACGTCCTGCTCTCGTCCATCGAGCAGCTCGTCTTGGGAAGCATGGAACGCTTGCAGTGCATCGACGATGCCGTCGATGCACTCATCTCGCCCGAAAAGGTACGGCGGGAGTTCTTCACGTACGAGCGATTAGTGAGTACGCTCTATCGCGCCGTCATGCCCGATCTAGTGGCCCTGGATTTCGCCAGCCGTGTCGCTTGCATTATTACCATTGCAGTGACTATTCGTGACAGGCTCAATCCGAATCTTCCGGATATCTCGAAGGTAATGGGCGGCATCAACGCCCTGCTCGACGAATCCATCACCGGAATAACCATCAAGGATAATGGTCCGCCCCCTCTGGATCTGTCCAAAATAAATTTCGAGACGCTGGCAAGTCGTTTCATGCGGACCGGGCACAAGAATATCGACCTGGAAAGGCTCAAGGCCGTCATCCGCGCTCGATTGGGGAAGCTCATGCTGGTCAATCGGACTCGAACGGATTTCGCCGAGAAATTCGAGGAACTCATCGAAAGCTATAATTCGGGCTCGAGAAGCATCGAGGAGTTGTTCGAGGAGCTCGTGAAGCTGAGCCGCGATCTGGATTTGGAGCAGCAGAGGCACGTCCGCGAGAGCATGACACAAGAAGAATTGGTCATCTTCGATATCCTGACCCGGCCGGCTCCGGAATTGAGCGCCGAGGAGCGCGTCGAAGTGAAAAAAGTCGCCCGCGACCTCCTGGTCAGGCTCAAGCAACTCCTCGTGATCAACTGGCGGCAAAAAGCTGCCGCCCGTTCTCAACTCAAGATCGCTATCGAGGACGTGCTGGATTCCGGCCTGCCACGCGCATATTCGCCCGAACTCTACAAGCAGAAGTGCGGGGCCCTTTTCGAGCACGTATACGAAAGCTATCCCGAGCGGGACTCGGGTGTGTACGCGACGGCGATCTGATCACGCATCGGACAGTCATCGGAGAGGTCGGTCTTGTAGCTATTCCGCAGGCGCCAATTCCACGGTGAAATGCCTCATAATAGGCGCCTCGCGCGTTATGCGATATCCGCGAGTGACGCTATTCCGCCTTTCGTAGACCGAGCCGAGGACGGCGGCGACGTAGTCCATGTGGTTGTTCGTGTAGGTCCGCCTGGGTATCGCGAGGCGCAGCAGTTCGAGGGGCGGGAAGCGGTTCTCCCTCGTATCCGGGTCGCGGTCGGCGAGAATGGCGCCTATCTCGACGCCGCGGACGCCTCCCTCCCTGTAAGTCTCTACGCAGAGGACTTGCGCGACGAACTCCTCGCGCGGGACGCGCGGTAAGAAACGGCCTGCGTCCACGAAGATCGCGTGGCCTCCGTAAGGACGTAGAACGGGTACGCCGTAGCCCTCGAGGCGGCTCCCTAGGTGCGCCACCTGGCCAATTCTCGCCTCGAGGTAGTCGAGCTCGGTCGCCTCGCGAAGCCCCACCGACAGGGCGCCCAGGTCCCTGCCTGCCATTCCGCCGTAGGTGTTGAAGCCCTCGTACATGATGTTGAAGGGCATGGCCTGGCGCATGAGAGCCTCGTCGCGGAAGCAGAGAAGCCCGCCGATATTGACGAGGCCGTCCTTCTTGCTCGACATGGTGCAGCCGTCGGCGTACGAGAACAGCTCGCGGGCGATCTCGCGTATGCTTTTGTCCGCGAATCCGGCCTCGCGTTTCTTGATGAAGTAGGAGTTCTCGGCGAAGCGCGCCGCGTCCATAAAAAGAGGGACGCCATGGGCCCGGCACAATCGCGAGACTTCGCGGGCGTTGGCCATGGAAACGGGCTGGCCGCCCGAGGAGTTGCAGGTGATCGTGAGGACGCAGAGAGGGATCTCGCTCCGCGGATGTGCCTTCAGAACGGCCTCGAATTTCTCGAGGTCCACGTTTCCCTTGAAGGGGTAATCGGTCTCGGGCTCGAGGGCCTCGTGGGTCGTGCAATCGATGGCGTGCGCATGCCGGAATTCGATGTGTCCCTTGGTCGTGTCGAAATGCGCGTTGCCCGGCACCACCTTGCCCGCGCCCTCGGTCCCGACCCCGACGAGAGCCGAGAAGAGGACGTTCTCCGCGGCTCGGCCTTGATGGGTCGGGAGGAAGTAGTCGAAGCCCATGATCTCGCGCACCGCGTCCTTGAGCTTGAAATACGAGGAGGCCCCCGCGTAGCTCTCGTCGCCCAGCATCATCTCGGCCCACTGGGCCGAGGACATCGCGCCGGTGCCCGAGTCGGTGAGGAGGTCGATGAAGACGTCCTCGGCCTTGATGTTGAAGAGATTATAGTCCGCGTCCCTGATTATGCGCTCGCGCTCGTCGCGACTGCTGCGCTTGATGGTCTCGATCGTCTTGATTCTGTAGGGCTCGGCAAAGGGGAACTCCATGACTGCCTCCGTTCTCAGTGTTCAGTGTAGCTTCAACTTCCAGGAAGGAACAAGGGGAGAGTCCTGTAATTCGCTGTAATGTAATTACTTATAGAAACAATGCCCCATCGATGCGCCTTTCTTCTCGCCTTGCTCCGGCTCATCGCCTGGGATAGGATGGAAATCAGAGGAAGGCAGACCGATGGCGCTTTGGTCCGATGACGAGAGACAAGTTCGAGGGCGCGTTGAGCGCACCGCCGCCGCGCGCCGCGACGCCGCGTCTCGCCACGGGGCCGCCTTTGCGCGGGACCTCGCCTTTGTAGCGGCCTTCCTCGCCATCGTCGTCGTCGCGGGCAGCGTCTACGGCCTCGCGGCCGGAACTCGGCAAAAAAAACTCGAGCGCGAGGCCGATAGGGCCCAGGTCGCGGCCGAGCTCCAAGGCCGCGCCTCCTACACGGGCATAGGCACGGTCAGAGCCAAGAGCGCCGATGCCAAAGGCGCGGCGGTCGTCGTGGCTACGATAGCCTTCCCCTTCGATTCTAGCGACAGGTCCTTCGCCGAGGAGCTCGGGCGCAAGGCGCCGGTGCTGAAGGCCGTCGCCGTCTCCGTGCTCTCGTCCAAGAAGGCTGCCGAGCTCGCGCCCGCCTTCGAGGGCGCGTTGAAGGCCGCTCTCCGCGACGCCTTCAACGCGAGGCTGTCCCTCGGCAAGGTCACGGAGATCTGGCTCTCGGATTTCACCGTTATACAGTGAGGTATCCAATATAATAGAGAAATTTCACACGGAGCACACGGCGACCACTGAGGGAAGATGGAAAGGCTGAAAGAACGGTTTCCCCAACTGAAACTCTTTCTCCGTGTCCGCCGTGCTCTCCGTGTGAGACTCTTCCCTCCTATTCTCTGCCTATCGCGGCCGCCCAGGTCTTGTAGAGGTAGCGTTTGATCTTCCTCGACGAGGTCTTCTCGAACTCCTCGGATCGGAGGTGGAAGTCGGAGACCTTCTTGTAGGGCGGAAGGGAGCGGTTGACGCGCTCGACCTCGACCTTAACGAGTTCGCGAAGCGCCGACGGGTCTCCGGCGACGGCGGCCCCGTGGTCGGCGGTTATCGCCTCCAGGTCGGGCACGATGGCCGCGGCGACCGCCTCGGCCGCGTTTTCGCCGGCTCCCGCGCCATCCGCCGCCGGCTTGCCGATGACGAGGACCTCGCGCACGACGCGCGAGCCTTCGAAGAGGGCCTCGATCTCCTCGGGGTAGATGTTCTTCCCGCCCGCGGTGACTATCAGGCTCTTGATGCGTCCCGTGATGAAAATGAAGCCGCGGCTGTCGATCCGTCCGAGGTCGCCCGTGCGGAGCCAGCCGTCGGGCGTGAATATCGCCGCGGTGGCCTCGGGATCGCGCCAGTAGCCCTTCATCAGCGAGGGCGAGGTCACCTGTATCTCCCCGACGCCCTCTCCGTTCGCTTCGGCGATGCGGACGCTGGTCCGGCTCACTACGAGGCCGGCGGAGCGGTGGTCGTGGTGGCGCGGCGTAT
Organism: Rectinemataceae bacterium; assembly: GCA_049513895.1. GTDB lineage: Bacteria > Spirochaetota > Spirochaetia > Treponematales > Rectinemataceae > UBA1306. Next base: position 27,246 of record JBEKVO010000050.1, read on the forward strand.
TCGTGGAGATGAGGGGGCCGTTCTCGCTCATCCCATAACCCTGCACGATGGTGAAGCCGAACTCGTCGAATACCCGAGCCGTCGACGCGCTCAGAGGCCCGCCGCCCGCGACGAGGAGCCGTAGCGAGCCGAGCCCCGATTTCGCTCGCAGGCCCTTGAACAGGATGCGGCCAAGTCCGGGAAGGCCGAGGGCGCAGAAGGAGCGCGAGGCGAGGCGCATGGCCCCGACCAGGGCCCGTATCGGCGCGCCCTTCGCCTTGACGCCCTGTATCACGGCCTGCGCCAGTTTGTCGTACAAGAGAGGGACGGCGATCATGACCGTGCCGCCCGTGTCGCGCACGTCGTCGACGATGACCTTGCCCACGACCTTCTCCACGATGGTGATCGTCGCGCCGACCGCGAGAGGCGAAATGAGGCTGCAGGTGGTGGGGTAGGTGTGGTGGAGGGGGAGGACGCACATGAAGACGTCGTCCTCCGTGATCGGCAGAGACCTGATCGACGCGTCGAAATTGACGATGATGCCCGAGTGACTCAAGACGACACCCTTGGGCAGGCCCGTAGTCCCGGAAGTGAATATTATCGAGGCGTCGGCGTCGGGGGCTATCGTCTCGGGCGCTGGCAGACCGGGGCCGCCCGCGAAGGTGGAGGCCTCCGCCCACGAGGCGCCTCCCTCGGGAGCGCCGTCGAGGCCGACGGCGATTCCTGAGCTCGCGTCGACGCGAGGGACAGCGGATAGGAGCTCGAGGACCCGTCCCGAGAAGCGGCCGCTCGCGATGACTGCGCGGACCTCGGCCGCCTTGAGCACTCGCCCGACGTCGTCCTCCGGAAGGAGGACGTCGATGGGCACCGCCACCAAACCCGCGGCCACGATGGCCATATAAGCCGCTCCCCATTCGGGACGGTTTTCCGACCAGATCGCCACGCGATCCCCGCGCGACAGCCCGCGGGAGAAAAGGAAGGCGGCGAGGGACGCGCTTTCGCGTCCGAGTCGCTCGTAGCTCCATTCCTCGAATTCCCTGGCGCCTCGACTTCGGTAGCGAAATGCCACGCGCCGGGCGAAGCGCGAACTGATATCCCTGAGCATGTAGTTGAAGTTGGGCCAATCGAAGGAGGGTATATCCTTTGCCAGGTAATCCTTGATCATTTTTGTCTCCGTAATCGCGAATAGTAGCGCCCGCCCGAGGGTGGGGCAAGGGGACACGCGAGTCTCGTTCATTTTTCCTATGTAACCAATTTGTAAAAAGTAGGGGAAGCCCGGCTCCTTCATTTGCATAAACATGATCCCGTACGATACTTTCATCATAAGATAGGACCAGGAGGTCAGAGATGAAGCGATTCCTTCCCGTTCTTTTCGCGTTTCTCATTCCCGCCACGATCTTCGCCCAAGGCCGGAAAGCGGACGAGAACAACCTGCTCAAAAGCTTCGGGCTGGACGACGGCCAAGTCACCCAGGTGATGGCGATCCAGAAATCGACTCGCGAGACGGTACGCACCGATTTTACCCATAGTAGACTCATTCAGGCGCAGATCGCCGAAGCCCTGCTTCCGGCGAACCCCGATAAAGGGGCGATCGATTCGTTGATCGAGAGGAAAGGACAACTTAGAACCGATATCGAGAAGACGATCATGTCCGCGCGGCTCCAGATCGAGAAGATCATCGGGGCCGACAACTTCCCGAAGTATGCCAGATTCGTGATGGGATCGATGCACGAGCGTTTCCGGCAACGGGGGTTCATGCGTAAGGATCTTATGCGGGAGGGATTAATGCAGGGAGGGCTTATGCAGATGGGTTTCATGGGGCCGGTCGGCGGTCTGGAATTCAGGCCGATGTCGGGGGACGTAAGCCCAGACAAGCAGTAAGGACCTCCATCTAAGGGAGAATCCAATGAAAAGGCCATTGTTCTGGGGATTTTTGATGGCGATTTTCGCGCTGGCGGCGGCCGGTTGCGCCACGGCTCCGCAAGTCACCAAGGGTGCTTCCAACTTTATCCAAAAAGGCACGGTGAGCCCTAAACTCAAAGGAAATGATTTTTACATGGCGATCGGCGAAGCCGATCTGTATACCTATGGAATATTCGGCGGTCTGACCCCGAGCGGCAAGACCGTCGAGATCGCGGTCGTCATCCAAGCGGATAAGGACAGCGGCGAAGTCCTGAAGATCGCCACCATGCAGTCCAATGAGGGCGTCTCGGCGGAAGACTCGCAAAACGGCGTGACGGTCGCGAATGGCGCCAAATACGTCCTCGCGGACCTGCGCGGCGGAATGTCGCTCATAGACGTTCAGCCCTATCCTCGCTGGCTCGATGCCATCCAGGCGATGCGAGACGCGATCGCCAAGCTGAGCACCTATACCTCGTTCGCGGTCAGCGAACAAAGCGACTCTTCGCCGGTCGTGGTAGCGGTCTCCGCCGGTTGGGGTTGGGGCTGGGGCTGGGGTTGGTGGGGGCATGGCTGGAGAGGCGGCTACAGACACCGCCGATACTATTGGTGAGACCTGAATAAGGCGAGGCATGCCTCGCCTTATTCGTCTCACGGAGGTCTTACTCGATTCGCTTCATGAATCCGCCTACAATCCATGCAGACTGATGCCCCCCCTGTTGAAATCACGCCAGTATCTTGCCTATAGGGGTAATAATTATTACCCAAAGGGGCGACGCCATGCAAAGGAATTGGTTTGGATTGGTTTCCCTGGTATGTATGGCGGTGTTTTTCGGTTGCGCACAACCATCGTCCCCCGGGAATAGTTCTCTGGCCTCCAAATTGGTCACCTATGCCGGCCTATTGGCCAAGTGGATACCCACTTAGGGTATTTGAAAAATCTGGAAGTCGCGGCAAAGTGACTTCTCTTCAGAACCAGATGGACGGGTCAGCGCTCGAGGAAAACAGGGGACTTCGACGAGAACCAGGCGAAAAGGGCGGTCGCCCTATTGGAAAATGATTCCGCGAGCCTCGACTTGAAGGGCCCGGGCGAGGAGGAATCGCTCTCGGTGTAGAAAACGATGCCGTCCGACGCCGGTATCACGAGGAGCCTCGTCTTGAGCGCCTTGGGCGCGACGAGGGGAAGTATCCCGTAGTTCAAGCGGGTGAGGTTGGTCATCTCCGTACTCACGGCCTCGGCGTAAGAATTGAAAACATAGCTGTAGGTGTTGGCGCCGAAGCTCAGGTCCCTCTGAAAGGCAAACAAGGTCTCCTCCCCGGGCATCTCAGCGGGAAGAGGCGCTGGAGGATCGGGCAGGCGGAGCCTGGTTTCGGGTCCGTCGATCCGATAGGACTCGGCGTAGAGGACGCGCATCGATTTATGGGAAACCGAGTAGTATTGGATGCCCTCGAGCGTAGAGAAGGATCGAAGGAGGCCGTAGATGCGCGCGAGCTCGGCCCGTCTATCCAGTGGACCGGCTGGGGCCGGACGAGGGAGGAAAAAAACCGTTTCGACGAGGATGCCCGACTTATCGGCCGCGATAGCCGCGCGTAATAGATCCGCGGAGGGGTCCAAGGGCAGAAGTTGGGCGGAAGCGGCGTCGCCCGTTCGCGTCGCTTTTCCCTTGGAGATCAGCTCGTCGTAGTATGGTGCGCATAGCGACGCCGCCTTCTTCGCGTCTTCCGCCGTCACTGAGAGTGCCAGGACGGCGAATATCAACACCAGGGCACATTTTCCGGCTTTCATATCGAGGGGCATCATATCCCGGCTTCCTCGTCTTAGCGCAAGGGGCCGACGGTAGCCTGCACGGGTCTTGACGCGTGGCTCGAAATCGGTAAAGTGGCGATCTGAGACGATGATATTTCTACGCGGAGGATGAACGCATGCGGAAAAGAAATGTTATCGCCGCGGCCCTTATCGGGCTTTGCGCGGCGCAGATCCAGGCCCAGACGACGGATTTCTTCGAACTCGTCCAAAACGGCTCTCCGACCGATGTGCAAGCGGCCATCGCCCAGGGCGCCGACGTCAACGCCAAGGACTCCAACGGATGTCCCCCTTTGGTTTGCAATCTCGAGAACACCAAGCCCGATCCCGCCGTGATTCTAACCCTCCTCGCGGCCGGCGCGGACGCGAATGCGAGCGACGCCAACGGGTATACCCCCCTCCTTCTCGCCGTCCAGAAGAAACTCCCCGCCGACTTGATTTCGGCCCTCTTGAAGGCGGGGGCGAGCGCCAAGCCGACCCCCGTCGAGGCGCCTCTTATCGCTGCCCTCAACAATAAGTATCCACCTGAGATCATCGATGCCCTTTTGAAAGCGGGCGCGACGGCGAATGACAGGAATCGCAATGGCGTCACGGCCCTCGGCGCAGCGCTTATGGGCAATCAGGGCTCGAACACGATCTCGGCCCTGCTCAAGGCCGGCGCCGACGCGAAGGTCAAGACGAAGGACGGACTGACAACCCTTATGCTCGCGGCTGCCGACGATTTCAATCCCGACGTCGTGGGGATGCTGGTCAAGGCGGGTGCGGATACCCAAGCGAAAGATCCGAACGGTTTCACAGCCCTCCTCTATGCCCTCACTTGGGGATTGGCCGCGGGGTCGACGCCGAACGAGGCCATCGCACTCGTCAATGCGGGGGCGGACGTCAATGTCAAGGATGGCGACGGGGTGACCGCATTGATGTATGCCGCGAGCTCCGACGGCGCTCCCATCCTCATTCCAGTCCTGCTCAAGGCCGGCGCCGACGCTAAGGTCAAGGACAAGTCGGGCCATAAGGCCCTGGATTACGCCATGCAAAACGCGAATCTGAAGGGTAGCCCCGCGCTTCAGCTGCTGACCGCCTCCTCCTGATCCGCGCGCGGGGATTCGTGTACACGAATCCCCGCGCGCCGAAAGGAATGGATTGTAGTGGTCGCTAACGCGACCGCGGCGTACTCGGCCCCGCTTGCGCGGAGCCTCGTTGGCCGAGTGGAACGGATTGTAGTGGTCGCTAACGCGACCGCGGCCTCCATCGGTTGGCCGCTAATCCGCCTTTTTTACAATCGCAAGATGCAATTCGTCGAGTTGTTTCTGGTCGATTTCGCTGGGGCAATCATGCGGAGATTCGCGTGTGCGAATCTCCGCGCGCCGAAAGG
>JBEKVO010000051.1:0-26026 GCA_049513895.1 Rectinemataceae bacterium
CTTCGAACTCCTCGACTTGGGGGCCAGGGACCTTCATGTAGGCAGAGGGACGTAGCTCGCTTCGGGCCATATCACAATGCCACATGAATTTACGAATGTTGGCCTGTCGAAGTTCGGTCTAAGTCGCGCTTCCGGCTGCTACGGAATCCACGAAGGCCGCGATGTCGGCCGCGCCGTTGCGCAACGCCAGCCTCTCGTAGCGCCTCGCCACTTCCTCCCGTACGTCGTCCTTCAGAAAGTGGCGGGCGGCCATCCCGAAAAGCATCGGATTGCCGTCGGTGTACTTCGCCACGCCCCTGAAAACCGCGTAATTGGCGTGCTCTTGCTCGCAGGGAGTGGCGGCGACGTTGAAGATTATCGGCTTGGCCGAGTGCATGCACTCCATCATCGTCGCCGGGCCGGGCTTGATGAAGCAGACGTCCGATACGCAGATGAGCTCGTTCATGTTGTTCGCGTAGCCCACCGGGACTATGCGAAGGTTCTGGAGAAGGTTTCTGTTCACCGATAAGCGAGTGCGAAGGGCCTTGTTCAGACCGGTCACGACGATGACGTTGAGCGGGAGGCCGAGCAGATCGAGGGTTATCAGGTACTGCATGATCAGGCCGGCGCCGTGGTTGCCGAAGCTGAATAGGAAAGTCTTCCGGCAGGGATCGAGGCCGAGCTCGGCCGCCACGATCGTCCTGTCTCTTCTCGAGGCGAGGAATTTCGGGGGGATGGGATAGGGGAAGGCCTTTATCTTGTTCCATTTGATGCCGTGCCTGGCCGCCGATTGAGCCGCTCGGTCGGAGGCCGTGACGTACCAATCGGTCTCCGGAAGCTTCCATGCCGCATGGAAGGTGAACATCTCGCTTTGGTAGGTGATTATCCTGAAATCGACTCCCGATCTTCGCCTCGCCTGGACGAGGGCCATGGTCGCGAAGAAGTGGCTGCTGAACACCACGTCGGGCCTGTTTTTCTTTACGAATCTCACGGCGTCCTTGATGGCGGGAGCGACCATCGTGAGATAGAGGACGGCGCGCGTGATTGGGCCGAGCGTGTTCTGGACCTGGTAGATTATATGGGTAAGGGTCGGGTACTCGAGGAACATCTTCCAGCTCTTCTTGTGAGCTGCATCGACCTTTACGCTGCCGATGTCCTTTATGAAATCCATCATCACTGTCTCGTAGCGGCCGGGATAGGCTTCCTCGAGGGCTTCCATGACGGCCCTCGCCGGGGCCTTATGCCCGCCCCCCGCCTCTATCATGGCGAAGACGATCTTTTTCATCTCATCTCCTCGCCCCCGCCCGCAATGAACGTTTCATGATTTCTATCGATATAAATTAATGGATTCATCCGCCATAAGGCAAGTCAAGGTTTCGGCGCCCGGGTATGGCAGACGATGCATGTCGGATCTTGCCTGTCCCGCGCACTGGTGTTATACTCCCCCGACACTACATTGAAGTGAGGTATGTCCATGGCCTATAAGGTTACCGATGCCTGCGTGAACTGCGCAGCCTGCGACTCCGAATGCCCCGTCGAGGCGATCAGCGAGAAGAACGGATTGCGCTGGATCGACCCCGCCAAGTGTACGGACTGCGGCAGCTGCGCGGCCGTCTGCCCGACCGAAGCCATCATCCCCGGCTGAAAATAGCCGGGCGCCGGCTAAGGTGCCAAGCGAACGCCGCGAAGCCCGTTCTTTCGGCGACGGCCGCTCCCTCCCGCACGCGCGAAGGGGCGGCCGATTTCGTGAGCGAGGTTCATAAACTGCTGGAGATGGGGAGCCAACGATGAAGGGGAATGCCGAGATCGTCGCTCGGGCCGTCGAGGGCGTCAAGCTCGAGCTCCTGGCCGAGGCCTACAGCATCCTCAAATTGGCGATACGCATGAGCCATGACGAGATGCGGACCGTATTCTCCGAATGGAACCGAAGCGAGCTCGCCGATCCCCTCGTCGCCGCGGCCGCCGACGTACTCGGCCTTCGGGACGAGGACGGGGACGCCCTCATCGAGAAGGTCCTGGATGTCTCGAGGGGACCCGAACTCTGCCGGGCCGCGGCCGCCCTCGCTCTTGAGCTGGGCGTACCCGCACCGCTCGTGTCCCAGACGGCCTTCGCGTCTTTCCTCTCGGTCATCAAGGACGAGCGCATCGACGCCAGCGCCGTGCTGAACGGCCCCAAGGCCGCGCTTACCGGCGAGCGGCACGACATGGTTGAGGGCTTGCGCAAGGCCCTCCATGCCGCTTTCATCCTCGCCTACGTGGAGGGGTACTTCCTCCTGTCCGCCTCGGGCGAAAGCAGGGAAGACGCGACGACCGCCCTCGCCGATACAGCCTCCGCGGTAGCATCGATGGCCGCCGCGGCCCGCTCGCGTTGCGGTCCCAAGGAGAGCGTTATCCTCGACGCCACGATAAAATCCTCGCTGGATCCCACCCTCGTCAGCCTCCGTCGCATCTGCACGCGTTGCGTCGAAGGGGGCCTCCATGCGCCCGGCCTTTCCGCTGCCCTTTCTTACTACGACGGATATCGGAGCACCTGGCTGCCCTCGAACATGGTCGTGGCCCTCCGCGATTCCCGAGAGGGCTCGGGATACGAGCGCGTCGACAGGCCCCGCGGAGAGATCTTCCACTCGGAGTGGAAATGAAGCTATGGGTAAAACGGTGAAACCGAGCAGAGCCACGGATCGTGGCAGAGCCACGGATCGTGGCAGAGCCACGATACAGATCAGCGCCCGTGCCTTCATCACCACGATCGCGATAATACTGGCATTGATGATCGGTTCCGGCGTACTGACCTACATTATTCCCGCGGGCGGCTATCAGCATATCGTCGCGGGAGGCGTGGATAGGGTAGTGCCCGGCACATTCGCCTACGGCCAAAGGCCGAACTACCCCGCATGGCGCTGGCTCACCGCCCCCGTCGAAGTCCTGTGGTCACCGGGCAATGCCCAGGTCATCACCATCATTTTCCTCCTCGTCCTTATCGGGGGATCCTTCACCGTCCTGGACAAAGGCGGCATCCTCAAGGTCGCGCTTTCGATGGTCGTCGCGCGCTTCAAGAGCAACAAGTACCTCCTCATGGCGGCGATCATCTTCTTTTTCATGTTCGCATCCTCCGTCCTCGGCATCTACGAGGAGGCTGCGCCCCTGGTCGTATTCATCGTACCTCTCGCCCTCTATCTCGGTTGGGACAGTCTGACGGGCCTCGGGATGAGCCTCCTCTCCCTCGGCTTCGGCTTCGCGGCCGCGACGATGGACCCCTTCATGGTGACCATCGCCCAGTCCCTCGCCGGATTGCCTCTCTACTCGGGGCTTTGGCTCAGGGCTATTTTCTTCGTTACCATATTCGTCCTCGTTTTTCTCTTCGTACGGCGCCACGCCCGAAAGGTGGAGCGCGACCCCGCCTCCTCCCTCGTCTACGAGGAAGACCAGCGCCTGCGTTCCACTATCGACGTCGCGAGCGCCGTGGCCAACGAGGAGGATACTTCGAGGCCGCGTATGCGCGCCGCGGTCAGGTGGCTCGGCCTCTGGTTCCTCGCCGCGATAGTGTTCATCCTCGCGGCGACGCGCATCAAGGCTATCTCCCCCTTCGCGTTCCCGATAATGGGCCTTTTCTTCGTCGTCGCCTGCAATGGCGCCGCCCTCGTTGCGGGAGAGAAGGGGAAAACTCTCGGAAGGTGCTTCCTCCTGGGCATGAGGTCGATAGTGCCGGCCATCGTGATGATACTCATGGCGATGAGCGTCAAACTCATCATCACCAAGGGCGGCATCCTCGATACCATTCTTTTCTCGGCGGCGGGAAAGATCGGCGGGGTGGGGCCCTACGCGGCAGTTGCGTTCGCTTTTCTCCTCACCCTTGTTTTTGAGTTCTTCATCCCCTCGGCCTCGGCCAAGGCCTTCCTTATCATTCCGATACTCGCGCCCCTCGCCGATCTCGTCGGCCTCACTCGCCAAACGGTCGTCTTAGCCTTCGACAATGGGGACGGTTTCGCCAATATCCTCTATCCGACGAGCCCCTTCCTCATGATATGCCTCGGGCTAACCGTCGTCAGTTATCCGAAGTGGCTGCGCTGGACGGCGCCGCTTCAGGCCATCACCGTCCTGGTCTGCTTCGCCTTTATGGCTTTCGCCGTAGCGATCAAGTTCGGGCCATTCTGACTGTTTCATGCCGAGATTGGGCCCAAGTAAAAAAAAACGCAAAAAATTTACGATTATGCGATATTTTTTTTAAACTCTATGATATGATCCGGATAGAGCAAAGCTACTAAAGGAATCGTACGAAAGACCATTCCATCTTTGTGCAGGCTAAAATCTGTACAGAGAAGAAGATACCACACCCGGTACCGTAAGTCGCTCCGCTCCTGTTTCTTTATTCGGCATAGCCGATTGAGGAAGCCAGCTTATCATGGATAAGCTACTACAAAGCCCCGGCCAATAAACCGGGCGAAGGAAGTCCCCCATGGGCAAGAAAATTTACGTAGGAAACCTCAGCTACAACACGTACGAGGACGGCCTCAGGGCCCTGTTCCAGAACTACGGCACTGTTGCATCAGCTAAGATCATCACGGATCGTGATTCCGGTCAGTCCAAGGGCTTTGGATTCGTCGAGATGGGCTCGGACGACGAGGCGCGCGCCGCCATCGCCGCCCTCAACGGCCAGGATCTCGATGGCCGCGCCCTCAAGGTCAACGAGGCGATGGACAAGCCCCGCCGCGACGACAACCGCTGGTAACCGATCCTTTTCCGCATAAGGGCCGTCAGGGAAGCAATTCCCAGACGGCTTTTTTTATTGTATTTTCTCCCATACCGCTCTCAGAGAGGAGAAAGTTATGAAAGCTGATATCGGACTGATTGGCCTCGCCGTCATGGGACAGAACCTGGTGCTCAATATCGACGACCACGGTTTTTCGGTGGCGGTCTACAACCGCTCGCCCGAGGTGACCGAGAAATTCCTCGCCGGGTCCGCCGCCGGGCGGCCGGGCATACTGGGGGCGCATAGCCTCGAGGAATTGGTCCTCTCCCTCGCGCGGCCGCGCAAGGTCATGCTCCTCATCAAGGCGGGGGAAGCCGTCGACGAGACGATAGGGCGGCTCGTGCCCCTCCTCGAAACGGGCGACTGCGTCATCGACGGGGGCAATTCCAATTTCGAGGATACCGTTCGCCGCGCGAGGGAACTCGCCGCCCGCGGCCTTCTTTTCGTCGGCTCGGGCCTGTCGGGCGGCGAGGAGGGAGCGCGACACGGCCCCTCTCTCATGCCCGGCGGCGACGTGGCGGCGTGGCCCCTCATTCGGCCTATTTTCGAGGCGATAGCGGCCAGGACCGCCTCGGGCGAGTCCTGCTGCGCCTGGATGGGCCCCGAGGGGGCGGGACACTTCGTAAAAATGGTGCACAACGGCATCGAATACGGCGACATGGAACTCATCGCCGAGACCTACCAGCTCCTGCGCGACGCCTATTCGCTCAAGCCGGGGGCCATGGCCGAGGCCTTTACGGCCTGGAACCGCACTGAACTCGATTCCTATCTAGTCGAAATAACGGCCGTCATCCTGGCGGCGAAAGATTCGGACGGCTCGCCACTCGTGGATAAAATCCTCGATGCGGCCGGCCAGAAGGGCACGGGAAAATGGGCGAGCCAAGCTGCCCTGGACGCCGGCGTGCCCCTTACCCTGATCTCGGAGGCCGTCTTCGCCCGCGCCCTCTCGGCTTTGGTCGACGAGCGTCGAGCGGCCGCGCCCAAGCTAAAAGGCCCCGTGACGCCTGTGGCCCTCCGCCCCGCGACGCCTATGGCCCTCGATGACCTGCGCAAGGCCCTCCTTGCGGCAAAGATAGTTTCCTACGCCCAGGGTTTCATGCTGATGCGCGAGGTCGGCTCCGAGCGCGGCTGGAACCTGGACCACGGCGCCATCGCGCGCACCTGGCGCGGGGGCTGCATTATCCGCTCGGTCTTTCTGGACCGCATAAAGGAGGCCTTCGACCGCAACGCGGCTCTGCCCTGCCTCCTCATCGACCCTTATTTCGCCGGACTCCTCGCCGACTGCCAGTCGAGCCTGCGCCGCGTCGTCTCCCTCGCGGCCGAGAGCGGGATTCCCGTGCCCGCCCTCATGGCGGCCCTGGCATTCTACGACGGCTACCGCTGCTCAAGGTTGCCGGCGAACCTGCTCCAGGCCCAGCGCGACTACTTTGGCGCCCACACCTACGAGCGGACCGACCGCCCGAGAGGGGAGTTCCATCATACGGACTGGACCGGCTCAGGCGGGAGCGCGACCTCCAGAGCCTATAACGCCTAAACCCTGTACTTGGCGGTGAGGCCGACCAGAAAATTCCTGAGGAACTGGTCGCCGCAGGGTCGATAGTTGCGCTGACCCATCTTCCTGAAGAAGGAAGTCAATTCCGGCTTCGAGAGTTCGACCCCCGCCAGGGCCATCATGCCTATGATATCGTCATCCTTCAGTTCCAGCGCTATTCGAACGCTCTTCAAAATGTCGTTGTTCGAAAAACGCGTTCGGTCCTGGGCTTGTCTCGCCTTGCCCTCGTCCCTTTCCCCTCTGCGACTGATAATCAGCCCCGCGAGGAAACGCTCCAGAATCAAATCGCCGCATTCGGCATAACCGGCCTCGTCCTCTTTCTTGAATATGCTCTCCAATTCCGGTTTGGCCATCTCGTAATCGGCCAGCTTGAACAGCTCGATCACCTTGATATCGGTAATATTGAGCGCGTATCTCAGCCTTCGCAGAACGTCGTTGTTGATCATGTATTCTCCGCGGAACGTATGGCCCAGCGCAGTTTCGCGGAGCTCGAGCGGGGGTTGCCGTACTGCTCCTCTCGGCTCGGGCGAATGGCCTCCGTCGAGATGGTCGAATAGAGGCCGGTTTCAAGGCCTTCCCTGAACGCGGCCACGACGCGACGATCCTCCCCCGAGTGGAAAGAAAGGATGGCCGCCCTCGCGCCCGGATTGAGGCATGAGGGGAGAGAGGCGAGAAGTTCCTCGAGGGCGGAGAACTCCCCGTTCACTTCGATGCGGATGGCCTGAAACGAGCGGCGGAGGGTCCTCTGCATGGCCCTGTCCTTGAAAGTCAGCGCCGGAAAGGCCGAGCAAATCGCCTCCGCGAGGTCACGGGTCGTATCGAGCCTTTCGCGGCGAAGGCAGATGGCATGGGCGATGCTCGAGGCCTCAGCCTCGTCGGCGTTGGCTCGGAGGGCCTCGCGCAAGGCGGCTTCGGATACGGTCCGGAGATACTCGCGGGCGGACTGTCCTCTTTCGGGATCCATGCGCATATCGAGGGGTCCTTTTCGCTTGAAGCTGAATCCCCGATCGGGATCGTCTATCTGCATCGAGGATACGCCGAGGTCGGCAAGAAAAAGGTCTATGCCGGCGAGGCCCGCGTCGGAGAGGACCTCGGCGAGGCGGGCGAAATTGGCGTGGACGGGAACGAAGGCGCCCTCCGGGATGCCCTCGCCCATGAGCCTGCGCGTCGCCTTGGAAAGCTCCATCGGATCGAGGTCGAAGCCGTACAGACGGCCTCCCGGAAGGATGGCCGCCAGAATTTCCTTCGCGTGTCCGCCATAACCCAGCGTCGCGTCGATCGCCGTCTCTCCCGGCTTGGGAGCGAGGACTTGTAGTATCTCCGCGACGCAGATGGAACGATGGCTGCCCGCGGGTGTGTCCCCGCGGGCCAACACGCGTTCCACGTCCTCGCGGTAAAGCTCAGGATGTCGTTCCTTGTATTTTTCCGAGAACGTCCGGGGGTGGCTGCCCCGGTAGCGCCTGCGGCGAATGTGCCGTCCCGCATCGTCGCTCATGGTTCCTCGCGTTTCCTGCAATCAATGATAAAGAAATAGCCTCAGAATGAATAGGCCACGCGAGGATTGGCGCGTGATCTATTCCCTCGTCGGGGAGACGATACTCGTACTCAGGATCGCTCATCGGAAGGAAAGCTATCGAGGGTAGAAGAGGCGGGCATTTGCCTCTGAGTTGCCTTCCCAAATCCGGCTGTCACACTCCCATATATGAGCCTGAAACCCGTCCTGCGATTGCTGATCATCGTGATTTCCCTAGTAATCTGTGCCGCCCTCGCTTTTACCCAGGCCCCCATCGGGCGGGCTGCTTTCGTGAGTTGAAAAAGGCTCCGTAGCCTTTTCAACATCCTGCTAGCGGACTTTCAGACCCTGCTCAAGGGAAGGAAACGGCCCTCTTCTACTATGCCGGCCACGGCGTGCAGGTCGACGGGGAGAAGCGATCGTCGTCGAAGTCAGGTGGTCCGATGCTTATGCAAAGCCCTTCGTACAACAGGGCGCCATTAGTGCCGGTAAAACTACGACCATAAGCGCGACGAATGCTGTATTGAAGGTAGGCAATACCGGTCCCGCGGGGGACTTCATTTTCTATGACAAGGGCAAAGTGAGCGAGGGCTGGCGCTACCTCGAAGCCGCTCCCGATGACCAGAGCATAGGCATCCAGTGGTCCAACGGCAACAGTAGCTCTGCCATAGATACCGGGTATGCGGTCGGCACAGGCATGGCCAACACTGAAGCCATCATCGCCGCCCAGGGGATCGGAAGCTACGCGGCGACACTCTGCAAGAACCTGACCCTCGGTGGCTTTTCGGACTGGTTCCTGCCATCGATTTTTGAACTGAGCCTCATGTATAAGAATCTCAAAAAGAAGGCAGGTCTGGGCTCGTTCGGCGAAAGCTGGCTCTGGTCGTCTTCCCAGATCTACAGCTTCTACGCCTGGGAGCAGAGGTTCTCTGACGGCTGCCAGACCAGCGACATTTTCGACATGAGCAGTCAATATGCCGTCCGTGCCTGTCGGGCTTTTTGACCATGTATCCATTGGGGCTCGGAGGGCTTGCCTCCTGAACTACCGGGGATGGGAGTACGAGCTCACCCTCGGGCAGGACATAAAGCGGGCCGCGTTGGTATTTTTTCTACGTGGACTTCCGGCGAGCCTTTGCCGCGACATACGCGGCAGAACGCTCCCGCTTGTCGATAGCGAGCACGAGTACTACTCCTCGAGCGCGGCGGGAACGAATTTGAGGGTGTAGCGCGCTTCAGGTGTTCCTGGCTCTTCAGATGCGGTCAATGTCCACCACGATCGCCTTTTCACGATCCGCCTGCCGTACGCGGACGAGGGGAAGTATCCGCGCATCCTCGAGATCCTCGAGCATGGTTTCGAATAGTCCAGGCTCGACCAGGTAGAAGGCTGCCTTGTTGTGGTTCAGGACCGCAACCGGTCTATCCCCCGCTTCCCTGAGGACTTTGGCGGGATTCTTCTTGAAATCCGACATGCTGATCGTTAGGTCGGAATAGAGTTTTTCCATTAAATCCTCCGTAGGGTCAAAACGGCTATTTCCCTACCGTGGGCAATCTCGACTGAGAAACCAGAGCGGCCGCTGCGGCACTTATCGTCACGAGCTTATACTCCTTGTTCCACCTGTTGACCCCGACAAAGTCGAATATTTCGGCTCGGAGATGACGGCATAGCCTTTCCATCTGCTCGAAGCAACTCACCATCCCGTTCCCCGAGTCGCCGGGGACGGCGATGAGCAAAATCTGTTTGCCGTGCAATGCGCTCTTGTCTCCCTTCGTCGCCTCGCATCGGCGATAGCGGTCGAAAAACGCCTTCATCGCTTCGGACATTTCGCCCCAATAGACCGGCGTAACCAAGATCAGCGCGTCCATGCCGGCGATCTTATCTTGGATGGCGGTGAAACCGTCGTCTCCGAAGGAGCAGACATGCTCCTTCTGGCAGGTTCCCCAGCCATCGTTGCAAACTTCGCAGCAGTCGAGCTTGGCTTCGCATGGGTTTACGATCGCGCAGTCGCCGCCGGCTTTCACTACGCCGTCGCGAGCGCTCTGCACACAGGAATGGGTCAGGCCCTCGTGCTTCGGCGTGCCCGAAATAATTAGAACGTTCATCGTGGTTTCCCCTTTACGCGGCCAGGCTTTCAGCGCGCAGCATATCCTGATTACCGTGGTACACTATTCCTTACGCGCAGTACTAGGGCGAAAAAGCATGGAGCATTCACATTCCCTTCACAATCTTGCCCTGTTCCGGCTTGACCTGTAAATAAGAAGCAGACTATCTTATTGATGTACCCCCTCCCACGGGGTGGGGGTGTAGCGAACCGGCTTAATTCGTTTACGCCGGTTCGCTTACGCGATCGCAAGGTAAATAATGCGATCGCTCAAACCAAGGTGGAGATATGGATCACAGTAGCTGCGAGAGTACCAAAGCGCTTGGGCACTTGAAGACGGCGCGCGGGCAGATCGACGGCATCGTCCGCATGGTCGAGGAAGACCGCTACTGCATCGACGTTTCGAACCAGATATCGGCGGCGATAGCCCTCCTCAGAAAAGCGAATCTGATCATCCTGAAACAGCACATGAATACCTGCGTCATGGATGCGATGAAAGCCGAGAACGGCAGCGAGAAGATCGACGAGATATCGATGATCCTCGAGAAGTACATAGGATAGGGGTCCACGATGGTGCAAGCGCTTCAGCTACAGATAAAAGGCATGACCTGTGCCGCATGCGCTCAGGCCTCCGAACGGGCGGTGAAAAAATTGCCGGGAATCTCGGAGGCGGCGGTCAATTTCACGACCGAAAAACTCCTCGTAAAGTTCGAAGAGGGGAAACTGACGATCGAGCAGATCAAGGCGGCCGTCGCGAAGGCGGGCTACGAGGCCGTGGACGACCGGGAGGCGAAGGACGTCACCATTCCTATCGGCGGCATGACCTGCGCGGTCTGCGCCAAGACGATCGAGCGCATCGTCGGCAAGCTTCCCGGCGTGGATTCGGTGTCGGTCAATTTCGCGACCGAGAAGGCATCCGTAAAGTACGATCCCGCCGTGCTCCGACTCTCGGAGATCAAGCGCGCGATAAGCAAGGCCGGCTACATGCCTCTTGCAATCGCCGAGGCGGGAGCCGGGACGGACGAGCACAAGGTCGCCAAAGAACGCGAGATACGCGTACTTTGGATCAAGTTCATCGTCTCGGCCCTCTTCTCGATTCCTCTTCTTTATATCGCGATGGGCGCGATGCTCGGCTGGCCCTTACCTGCCGCGGTCAGCGCGATGAACTACCCCCTTCGCTACGCCCTACTCGAGATATGTCTGGTGATACCGGTGATCGCGGCGGGCTATCGCTTCTACGTCGTCGGCTTCAGGGCCATCCTTCGCGCCTCGCCCAACATGGATTCCCTCATCGCGATGGGAAGCTCCGCGGCGATCCTTTACAGTCTCTACTCCGTATTCATGATCGCGGGCGGCGATTTCAAGGCCGTCGATAAGCTCTATTTCGAGACTGCCGGACTCATCATCACGCTGATTCTCCTCGGCAAATCCCTCGAGGCGGTCACCAAGGGACGAACGTCTGAGTCCATAAAGAAGCTAATGGGACTCGCGCCAAAGACGGCTACCGTGATCCACGACGGCGCCGAGATCGAACTGCCGATCGACGAGGTTGCGGAAGGCGACGTCGTACTGGTCCGCCCCGGCGAAAAAATCCCCGTCGACGGCGAGGTAGTAAGCGGCCGCAGCTCGGTGGACGAGTCCATGCTCACCGGCGAGAGCATTCCCATGGAGAAAGGCGTCGGGGACCAGGTCATCGGCGCGAGCATAAATAAGAACGGCAGCATAACCTTCAGGGCGACCAAGGTCGGCGCCGACACCATGCTGGCACGCATCATCAAGCTCGTAGAAGACGCCCAAGGCTCCAAGGCGCCCATCGCGCGTATGGCCGATATCGTCTCGGGATACTTCGTGCCGATCGTCTTCGCCATCGCCGTTTTGACGGCGGGCAGCTGGCTACTCCTGGGCCATACGCCCGTCTTCGCGCTGACCGTCTTCGTCGCCGTCCTCACCATAGCCTGCCCCTGCGCCCTCGGCCTGGCTACTCCCACGGCCATCATGGTCGGCACCGGCGTGGGCGCCGAGTACGGAGTCCTCATCAAGTCGGGCGCCGCTCTCGAGACGGCACATAAAATCGACACCATCGTCTTCGACAAGACGGGCACCATCACCAAAGGCAGGCCAGAGCTCACCGATATCGTGGCCTCCCCCGGGCTTTCCGCCCTAGGCCTCGACGAGCTCGCCCTCCTCTCCCTCGCGGCCTCCGCCGAAAAGGCATCCGAGCATCCTCTGGGCGAGGCCGTTCTGCGGGCCGCGGAGGAGAGGGGCGCGGCGATTCTGGGCGCATCCGATTTCGAGGCGATGCCGGGGCAGGGCATCGTCGCCGTTATAGCCGGCAGGCGCGTCTATTTAGGGAACTCCAGGCATCTGGCCGCCCTAGGCGCGGACCCGGCTTCAGGGGCGCCTGATGCCGACCGGCTCTCCGGCGAAGGCAAGACGCCGATGTACGTCGCGGTCGACGGAAAATACGCCGGCCTTATCGCGGTCGCCGATCCCGTGAAGGAATCCAGCGCGAAGGCCATCGCCGCACTGCACCGCATGGGCATTTCCGTGGCGATGATAACCGGCGACTCGAGGCGGACCGCAGAGGCGATCGCGAGGCAAGTCGGCATCGACGCCATCCTCGCCGAGGTCCTGCCTCAGGACAAGGCCGCCGAGGTGAAGAAGCTCCAGGCGGAGGGCAAGAAAGTCGCCATGGTTGGCGACGGGATCAACGACGCGCCCGCGCTGGCTCAGGCCGACGTAGGGATCGCCGTTGGATCGGGCACGGACGTGGCGATGGAGAGCGCCGACATCGTCCTCATGCGCTCGGACCTCATGGACGTGGCCACGGCGATCAAGCTGTCCAAGAACGTCATACGGAACATAAAGCAGAACCTCTTCTGGGCCTTCGGCTACAACGTCCTGGGCATTCCCGTGGCTGCCGGTCTCCTGTACGTTTTCGGAGGGCCTCTCTTGAACCCGATTTTCGCCGCCGCCGCGATGTCCCTGAGCTCGGTATCGGTCCTGACCAACGCCCTGCGACTGAAGGGTTTTAGGCCATACGCGATAAGTTAAAGGAGGTATACGATGAATAAGATTCTTTCGATCGAGGGCATGAGCTGCAATCACTGCGTCATGCACGTCAAGAACGCGTTAGTCGAAGTATCGGGGGTCGAGAGCGTCGAGGTCGACCTCGCCAAGAAGAGCGCCGTCGTGGTCGGCGGAGCCCTCGACGACGCGGCCCTCAAGACGGCGGTAGCCGAGGCGGGCTACGAGGTGGTCGCGATCAATTGATCGCGACCACCGTCGACTGACGTCTGGCGAGGAAGAGCCGATGCCCGATAAGGTACTCGTCGCCGACGACGAGGAAAAAATCGCCCGCATGGTGGGAAGCTACTTGGAGGCCGCCGGCTTCCTCGTCGCCCTCGCCTTCGACGGCGCCCGGGCTATCTCGCTGTTCAGGAGCGAGGCGCCGGACTGCCTCATTCTGGACATCAACATGCCCAAGGCCGACGGACTGGAAATCGCGCGTGAGGTGCGGAAAACCTCGAACGCTCCGATCATTTTCCTGACCGCCCGGACGGACGAGATGGACAGGATCATCGGGCTGGAGCTGGGCGCGGACGACTACGTCTCCAAGCCCTTCAGCCCGAGGGAACTCGTCGCGCGAGTGCGGGCTGTCCTGAGGAGAAGTTCGGGCGGAGCTTTTTCCGTTACGCCCGACCAGGATGCCGCACCGGCCTTGCTCCGGCAGGGTGACCTCGAACTGGACTCAAGAAAGCGCAGCGCGATCGTCAGCGGGCGGGCGGTCAACCTGACCGCGATCCAATTCGACATCCTGGGCCTTCTCATGCGCGAGCCGGGCAGGGTATGGACCCGCCTCGAGATACTCGAGCGCGCGGTCGGCGCGAGCTACGAAGGCTACGAGCGCACGGTAGACGCCCATATCAAGAATATCCGAAAGGCGATCGGGGACGACAGCGATGACCCGAAATACATAGGCACCATGCGCGGAGTCGGATACAGGTTCCTTGAGCGATCCGATGAAGCTTAAGCGTCGCCTTTCCCTTTTTTTCTGCGCTGTCATCCTGGTCGGCTCGGTCGCTTCGCTTGCGCTGGCCCGCCTCACGATCGAAAATCTTTTCCGCTCCTTCGTATTCTCCGGCGACTCCGCGAAGGCGAAGGCCTACGCGACGATATTGAGCGAATACTACTCCGCCAACGGCGGTTGGGAAGGGGCTCAGGGCTTCCTCTCCGACATTCCCAGGCAGGTACTCCTCGCCCTCGATCGGGGCATCCACGGCATCTCCCGCGGCGGCGCGCGCGGATCGATCGCGCTCGACTCCTATCCTCTCGACACCATCCGGAGTCTTTTGGCGGACCGGATCGCCGTCGTCGACCTTCGAGGAGTGATCGTAGCGGACACTTCGGGCAAGCTGCTCGGCTCCATCCATCCCGCTAGGCACCTCGTCCACGGCTACGCGATCATGGCCAACTTCGCGAAGGTGGGGACGGTATTGGTCGGATCGATGGTCGATTCATCGTTGTCCGGGATAGATGAGCGCTTCCTCGCCTCGATATCGGCCTCCATCCTATGGGCGACCCTCGGGTCGAGTCTCATCGCCCTGATCCTCGGCCTCCTTTTCGCCGAGCGCCTGACGGGCCCCCTCGCCGCCTTGAATGCCGCGGCCGGAAGAGTCGCGGCGGGAGACCTGTCCACGGTCGTGGAAATACGCAGCAACGACGAGATAGCCGAGCTCTCGGTTTCATTCAACGCGATGACCGAGGAACTGAGGCGACTTGAAGAGGCCAAGAAACGGATAATCGCCGACGCGGCCCACGAGTTGCGCACCCCCGTCACGCTCATACAGGGCACCGTGGAGGCCATGCTCGACGGGGTCTATCCCTTGGACGTGGCGAGCCTGGAATCCATGCACGAGGAGACGATCAGGCTGTCCCGGCTCATCGACACATTGCGCGAACTTGAAATCATCGAGTCGGGCGAGCTCGTGCTCGATTTGAAAGAGGTGGATCCCCTCGAGGTGGCGAACAAGGCGCTGTCGTTGTTTTCGTCGCAGGCGGCGAGGAAAAACATCAAGCTTTCCGTCGTGGAATCGGGATCGACCAGGCCCAGGCTCGTCGCCGATCGCCTCCGCCTCGACGAGGTCGTGTACAACCTCGTATCCAACGCGATCAAGTACAGCCCGCCGGGAAGCCTCGTGCGGATCGGCATCTCGGCCGAGGAGGGCGATTCCATACGCCTCGCCATCGAAGACTCCGGCCCCGGCATTCCCGCCGAAGAGCGCGAGCGAATATTCGAGCGCTTCTACCGCATCGACCGCTCCCGGGCCCAGGACTCCGGCGGACGCGGCCTGGGCCTGGCCATCGCCTCGGAGATCGTGAAGGCGCATGGGGGCAGCATAGAGGCAGGAGATTCGGAGCTGGGAGGGGCGGCATTCGTGGTAAGGCTACCCTTGCGATGAAATCGCGCGCGATAACACGAAGCGAGCGTCCGATATTCATACGCCATTCACAGTGCTCGTGTAAGGTTTCAGTCTGAAAAGCTTGAAACCGAGCGAGGTAGCCGTGATGGGCAGCAAACAGGCGACGTTATTCGTGGAAGGCATGACTTGTTCCGCATGCGAGGCGAGGATAGGTTCTGCCCTTCGTAAGATCGAGGGCGTGACTGACGCCACGGCAAGCCTAAGGGGCGGGAGAGTCTGGGTAGAATACGACGAGGATAGAGTAGGTATCGACGCGTTGAGGGCCGCCATCGAAAAGGCGGGCTACGTCGTCAAGGAAAAGAGGAGCGCCGCCGGGACGACGATCGCCCTCGGTATCGGGGTCCTTCTCGTCGCGGCCTATATGATCGCCACCCAGGCGGGATTATTCAACGCTCTGCCGAAGGTCGATGCATCCATCGGCTACGGCATGCTTTTCGTGGTCGGCCTCATGACCTCGGTCCACTGCGTCGCGATGTGCGGCGGCATCGCCCTGTCGCAGAGCATCCCCGGTCCCGGGTCCGGAACCGGTCCCGTGGCCGGTCGGCTCGCTCGCCTCGGCCCCGGCCTCCTCTACAACGGCGGACGCGTGATCTCTTACACGATCGTGGGCGCGATCGTGGGCGCCCTCGGTGCGGCCTTCGGCTTCTCGCCCCTCATTAAGGGCATGATTGCCGCGGCGGCAGGACTCTTCATGGTCGTCCTCGGGCTGAAGATGCTCGGCATCATCTCCAAAATGCCAAAGCTACCCAGAATTCTACCCGCCTCTTTCAATGAGGCCATGCGCCGTTTCGGTGCCTCTTTAAGGAAACGCGGCCCCTTCGCGGTCGGCCTCCTCAATGGACTCATGCCCTGCGGCCCCTTGCAGACGATGCAGCTCTATGCCCTGGGAACCGGC
Source organism: Rectinemataceae bacterium (assembly GCA_049513895.1). Taxonomy (GTDB): domain Bacteria; phylum Spirochaetota; class Spirochaetia; order Treponematales; family Rectinemataceae; genus UBA1306. The sequence continues at coordinate 16,269 of JBEKVO010000051.1, forward strand.
AGCGCCTTCGCGGGAGCCCTCTCGATGTTCATCTTCTCGGCCGGAACCGTACCCCTCATGCTCGTCTTCGGCTTGGCCGCGGCCTTCCTTCCTCGGAAGGTCGTGCCCGTCATGGTACGAGCGAGCGCCGTTCTCGTGATGTTCCTCGGCGTCGTCACCTTCGCGAGAGCCGCCTCCCTCGCGGGCATCGCCCTCCCGACCATGGCTGTGGCCAAGACCACGGCCGCGAGCGCAGGCTCGGTCCTCGTCTCGGACTCCGCGGCGATTTCCGATGGCAGGCTCGAGGCCAAAATGGAGGGCGGCGTGCAGACCGTCACCACCATATTCGGGGCCAACAACTACCGGGCCTTCGTCGTCAGGCCCGGGCTGCCTCTCAAATGGACGATCAGGATACGGGCCGAGGACATCAACGGCTGCAACGGCACCATGATCGTGCCCTCCTACGGCATCCGGAAGAAACTCAAGCCCGGCGACAACCTCGTCGAGTTCACGCCGAAAAGCGCCGGCGTCATCGCCTACAGCTGCTGGATGGGCATGATCCGGAGCAGCATCACCGTCCTCTCCGACCCGAGCTGGGACGCGCCCTCGCTTCAGGACCGGTCGAAGCTTCCCCCGGAGGCGATCGGCATTCCCCTGATCAAGGACGGCGTCCAGGAGATAAGCATAAACGTGAGCTCGCGGGGATATTCCCCGGCGGCGATCGTCCTCCAAAAAGGCATGAAGGCCGTCATCAGGTTCAAGGCCGAGGAACTGACATCCTGCAATTACCAGGTCATCTTCCCCGAGTACAACGGCGGCCTCGATCTCTCCAAGGGCCAGCTCGAGACTCCGCCCATCCCCATCACTGCCGATTTCACCTTCCAATGCGGCATGGGCATGCTCCACGGCTACGTGAAGACCGTGGATGATCTATCCAAGATCGACATGAAGAAGATCAAGGCCGAGATCGACGCGTACCGGGCCTCGGGCGGATCCGGAGGCGGGGGATGCTGTGGAGGCGGATCGCGCTAACATTTAGTCGGCAGCTTGTCAATCGCGGCCCTAGTTCGCCCAGGTCGATATCTCTTCGAGGAGGAAGCTGTCCCCGGGCGCTTCGGTCTTGATCACGAGTCCCCGCGGCGCGTCCTCGATCCAGATGCTCATCTCCTTGACGTAGGAGTCGAGGAGCTGAGCGAGGAAGGGATCCATGATGCCGAGGCCGTATCGCAAAGTGTTGAACCTGCCCAAAGGAGTATCGATGGTCTCTTTTTTGATAAAGTGCGCGCTGATCGGCACCGCATCCTTGACGATCATCGGGAACACTCCATAAACGATACCCTTCCCGGAAAGGTCGAGGAATCGGGAACCGATGAAGGCGATGGAGGTAGGGTCCCACACTGGATAGTTAGGCTTCAGTTTAACGCGCGTCGTCTTCGTGCGCAGGTCGTAGCCATCCCAAATCTTGGATGTGTAGATGGCTACGTTCTTCACGGTATCGATAACGGTAGTATAGGCAACCTCCCCGGTCTTATTTTCGGCGAGATACTCTTTATAAAAATCGGCGAAACTATTGATCATCGATGCGGTCTCGAGGGAGATGACGTATTGCCTCTGGTAGTCGGTATAATTCCGTGGCATAGGGATGTTCGTTCCGATGAAATGATTGCCTACGTAGACTTTAATGGTCTTGCGGTCGGCCGAGATCCGGCTCACGATATTGACGTCATTGTATCTTTCTCCGCCGAGGAAATCTGCATACTTGAGAAACTCGCCGTCCTCGATCAGTAATTTCTTCGGCTGGGTGGGAGGAGGATCCTCCGCCAGACAGGGAGCCATCGAAATGGCGGAAAAGAGCAGAACGAAAAAAAACGAATGTAAGGACGTACGCATCGAGATCTCCTGCGGCGTTTTTTGCCTTATTTGATATAAACATACCATTAGATTAGAATAATGCGTCCTCGCGCTCCACGGGCATGGTCATGCAGCGTGCGCCGCCGCCCCCCCGCGCGAGCTCGATGCCGTCGAAACGCACAGCAAGCCGCTCGAAGTCCTCGACCTTTTCCTTTCCCTCTATGAAGTCCCGCGCCTCACGGATGGCGAAGCCTGCGTCGGAGAGGACGTCGAGGGTCTTGGCGTTGCAGGAGTACATGATGATCTTGCCGGGAGCGAAGGCGAAGGAATTGGCGCCCGACCACCACTGCTCCCTCTCCTGGAAGAGAGGATCGTTCCCGCCGCAGGACAGTGGCTCGAGGTCCAGCCCGGCTCCCCAGAGCCCTTGGAGGAGGCCCTCCTCCTCGCCGAAGCGTAGCGTGCCGTTGGCGAGCGCGTCGATGCGGACCACGCGGGCGCGGTTTCGGCCCGTCACCATGGGCGCGTAGACGAGGGTGGCGTCGCGGTCCACGACGGTGAAGACCATGTCGAGGTGGATGCAGGCCCTCTCGCGGGGCAGCACCACGGCGAAGACGGTCACGTCCTCGCCGAAGGCCATCGCCGCGTTGGAGGCGAGCCTCTCCACCGAGTCGGCCGTCGTGCGCTCCGAGACGCCCACCGCGAGCACCTTGGGCGACAGCACGACGACGTCGCCGCCCTCGATGGTGATGAAGCGGCTGCGCTCGCGCGGCCCGTCTATGAGCAGGCCGTTCGCGTGCAGGTCCGGGTGCCGGCGGAACAGGAATCGCGTGACTATCGACTCGATGAGCCGCACGTCGAAGGCGGTGGCAGAGGCGATGGCCCAATCGCGGACTACCGCCGCCGAGTCGCGCATGAAGTAGGCGTTGGGCAGCGGACGGAGGGAGAAGCTCCTCGGGCTCAAGGTCCCCGCGAGGCTGCCGGGCAGGGCGGGCAATCCCTCGATCACCACCCGGGCCAGCTCCGCGGGGCGCATCGCCATGAGCTCCTCCATGCGGCTGCGTATGGGGCAGAGCTGGGCGATGCCGTCGAGGAATTCGTAGCGGTTTCCGGCGTCGGCGAGGACCTGGGCGAGGAGCTCCTTGAGCTCGAGGACCTCGGCCACCTTTTCGAGGAAGGACTTGAGCACGTCGAATTCCGAGCGCATCGCCGAGAGCGGGATGATGTCGTTGTAGAGGTCGGCCTCGGCTTCCTTGGGAGTCATGGCCTCCACCTCGGGGCCGGGGCTATGCACCATGACGCGCTTGAGGATCCCTATCTCGCTCGTGATATTGAGGCCGGCCATATGCCGCGAATGTACAGCAGAAGGAGGCGGGTCGGCAACGGAGCAGAGGCGTATTCTATTACAAAACTACTTCATACCGTTGGCGAAGGTGTTCGATGACGACCCCCACCACATCGAATTTTTGCTTGCGCGGGGGCGGCACCATTCCCGGCGCGTTGTCGGCCTCCTCGCCCTGGATGATCGCGTAGTCCTTGCCGTACCAGTCGAGGGAGAGGTTGTCGCGGTAGGTCTTCACGTTGCCGAGCTTTATTTTATCAGGCATTTTCTTCTCTCTCAATTAGGTTTTCTATTGTTTCGCGTAATCCTGGCAGCCGAGTTTTCGCGATCGTCCAGATGGCGCCGTCGTCGATATCCGCATAGCCATGTATGATGCGGTTGCGAAGGCCGATGATCTTCGAACTATCGGTAAAAGTCGTATCGGGGAATTCGTCGAGCAACTGCTTTGTGGCTTCGCCGATGATTTCCAGCTCCCGTTCGACAGCCCGCCTGACTAGGCGATTGCTCCGATAGGTCTCGAGGTCGGGGACCTCCGCGAGAATCGACTCGACCGATTCGATCGACATCCGAATATCTTCGCAATAAGTAAGGAAGCGGAGGTTCAAAGTATTGCCTCCCGTGTATTTTCGAGTTCCATTCGGAAATATTTGTTCCTGACCGAGGACAAGGTAACGAGGTCGACCTTTCTTTGGACGAGCTCTTCGAGTCGGTCCCCCAGGTCCCACCAGAGATCGGCGTACTCCGACGGATCGATGCCCTTCTCGAATTCGATGAGGAGGTCCAGGTCACTGTCCTTGGTAAAGCGACCGTTTACTGCGGAGCCGAAAATATAGGCCTCTTTGACCTTATGGCTCTTGAGTATCTGCTTCAGTGCTTCGAGACGAGTCTGTATCTCAGGATGGATCATGATCGCTCTCCGATTGAGCCATAGAATACTTTCGCTTCATCTTCCCTTTCAAGCGGCAGGCGCAGTCTTTAAAGCCACAGGCCTGGTCCAAGTCGAGCTCGCGTATCTTGCGGACCGAATCGCCGAGGCGTTCTCTTGCCTTTTTAAGCTCGGGCTCGAGGACTTCCTCGGTCTCCGGCCTGTCCCGCTCGAGGTCGAATATCTCGAGGAGATCGGCCACCTAACCGAGAAAGGACCTGGGCACGTCGAACTTCGAGCGCATCGCCGAGAGCGGGATGATGTCTTTATCGAGGTCGGCCTCGGCTTCCTTGGGCGTCATGGCCTCCTCCTCGGGGCCGGGGCTATGCACCATGACCCGCTTGAGAACCCCTATCTCGCTCGTGACATTGAGACCGGCCATATGCCGCGAATGTACCGCAGAAGGAGGCGGGTCGGCAACGGAGTTACCCCCGATCCAGTGGACATAAGGTTAAACCGCTCAGACCTTTTGAGTGCATAAAATAGGAATAGGCCCCTTGACGGAGCCTGTTTTGTAAATAGGTACAATCTATGGTGATGCGCGAGCAGTTGAGCGCTTTGGCCAATGCTCGACGATCCACCACACAACTACCGATACCGCGCCGCTTGCCGCGCCATAGAGTGCCCCCCGGCCACTGTCGGCCAGGGCTCCCGTTCCGGCGCCCGCGGCGATGAGGACCACGGCGCGCCAGGTCCGGTGACCTGAGCCCCAAAAACTAGTCCAAATCCAGATGTGAATTCTAGCTCAAAACTTGTCGAAAAGGAGCTGGTATGAAGAAGCAATACACAGAAGAGCAAATCATCAAGATCCTGGCGGAGCATGAAGCCGGATCCACAGTAACGGAGGTATGCCGCAAGCATGGCCTGCACGTGAACACCCTGTATAAATGGCGGCAGAAGTTCGCCGGGATGTCGGTCAGCGACGTATACCGGCTACGAACTCTGGAAGATGAAAATCGGCGTCTCAAGCAGATCGTCGCCGATCAGGCGCTGGACATCGTTGTCCTGAAGGACATCACAAAAAAGTACTCAAGCCCGAAATGATGCGTCCGGTGACCGACCAGGTCATCAGCACTTTCGGGCTGAGCGAACGGCGTGCCTGTTCCCTGATTGGCATTAATCGCAACTCCTATCGGTATGAAAAGAAAGAGGTCGCCGATGATGGCTTACGAGATGCAATCAAACGACTTGCCGAAAAGCATTCGAAGTATGGGTATCGCATGATCACCCTGAAATTGCGCCAACAGCAGGTGCTGGCCAATCACAAGAGGATCGAGCGCATTTATCGAGAAGAAGGCCTCCAGTTAGCCAGAAAGCGCAAAAGCCGGAAGACGGGAAGTGTTATCCGGAACAACCCCGAGCCGGTGACGAGCCTCAATGAGGAATGGGCGATGGATTTCGTTTCGGACACGCTCCATGACGGTGGCCGGTTCCGGGTATTCACGCTCATCGATACGCATAGCCGCATGGCCCTATGCTTACAGGCACGAGCTTCGATGACAGGTAGTATGATAACCCAATTCCTCGACCAAGCCCTTGTCGAATATGGAAAGCCCCGACGGATCCGCTGCGACAACGGTCCTGAGTTCGTTGGCAAAGCTCTTGATCAATGGTGCTATCAAAATGAGATCGAACTGTATTTCATAAAACCCGGCAAACCGACGGAGAACTGCTACATTGAAAGTTTCAATGGCACATTCCGGGATGAATGCCTGAGCACGAATTGGTTCTGGTCCATCTATGAGGCCCAGATCATCATCGAGAAATGGCAAAGAGAGTACAACGAAGAACGCCCCCATGGTTCTCTTGGAGGCTTGACACCTTGGGGATTCACCCTAAAACTTGGAGCGGAATCCACAATCTAGATTGGATGAATTTGGGGGGCAGGTCACGGGCCTGTCTCTGGAACGCCTCAGCCGCCGCCTTGTCCAGAACCTGCTGTGCAGCCGCTTTGCCGCGTTCTTCGGCCACGGCTGCCTGTACGGCAAGCGGAACCGCCACATCGATGGCTGCCTTAGCTGCCGCCTCCGCCGCCGACAGCGCTTCTTCTTCGGTGTAAAGTTTCTTGAGCTGCGTCGAGGCCTGCCTTGACTCCGGCTGCTGTGGCTCGGTCGATTCTTGCGCGAGTATCGGCGTCGAGGCCAGAAACGACATCGCGAGGATCGGCAGCCAGTACTTTGTCTCGGGCGGACGTCTCGGCCGCCGCCGCTGCCTTTCGTAGTGCATCGTCCCTCCTTGTTGTGGCCTTCGCGCTACCGAAGAGTAAGAATGCGAAAACTGCGCCGAGGCCGGATAGTGTCTGCCTGAGTGGAGAGTCAGGCCATATACACGCGGCCGCTGCAATGAGAGCGGCCGTAACGAGGATGCCCACGAGGACGATCCTGGTTGATCGCCTCATGGCGCGGCTTCGGTAGCGGGCCGTTTCTTTGCGAGCTTATCGCTGTGGGCGCTCAGTATGTACGAGAAGCCCCACTCGATGCCGAAGCTCACGGCTACAAGAGCCACGATATACATGACCGCTCTTTTGATCTCGTTACTGACCATCGTTTGCCTCCTTGGATTGCGCTGCTGCGCTTTGATCTTTGCCGCCAAGCCCTGAGTTCTGGCCTTTGAGCAGGGCCACGAGTTGAACCACGTTCTGGATTGTCAGGAGTCCCCAAAAAAGAAGGGAAAAGATCAAGGCGACAATAGCCGGCAGCACTTTCGACTCTATGCCGGCAGTCTTGGGCAAAAAACTACCTTGGATGAGTAGCCCGATTCCGAGAATGAAACATATCCATGCGGCGATTTTGCGTCCTTGAAGCTTTTCGTCCCCTCCTCGCATAAGGTTCCCTTCTCGCGATTTCGTTTGATCTTCCATCTCGACCTCCTCAGGAGTACACGAGGCTCAGCGGCTTCACGTTCGTCTCGTATTCGGAACGCGAGAAGCGTTTGCAGAACCCGTCTCCGTCTGGCCAGCGCGAGGTCCAACTATCCTTGATGATAAAAACTTCGTGGTCCTCGTCGAAGGCGACAATAGCCACGAAGTGACCAGGTTTTTTGAGGCAGACCTGTAGTGCCCTACCCTGGCGAAGAAGGTCGATAGCCTCGTCGAAGGAAATATTTCCGCCGAACTCACAGGGATTGCCGAAGACTTCTAGCACCGCAAGGGGATACCACTGGGCTACTTCGTTTCCCGGTAGTGCCTCAGGATCGAGATCCGACCAGATTTTACGCATAGTGTCGAAGTTACGCGCATCGTTGAACCAGCCGGTGAGAATTTCCTCGGGCTGAGGCAAGAAGCCTCCTGGGGTCTTTATCATGACATCTCGCCCAACCGAGGCCTGGCAATTCAGGGAGGCGGTGGGACCACAGGTTTCCAGCCAACTGCTGCCTTTGGGTAGTAGGCACTTAAGGATATGTTCCGTTGGGTTATTGCACTGCAAGAAATAGGCCCGTTCCCGGTCGTTCCACAACTTTGAACCGGATACATTCATTCGAACCTCCCGTTATAGTCTTTTAGTAATGAAGGCGGCAGGGAAGATTCCCTGCCGCCTTCTACTGCAAAACTTGGTCAGTTCACGGTAATGATGTTTTTGTACGCACCTGTCCGGATAGCCTTACCGGTGGGGCGATTCCTCATCTCGAGGCTATAATCTCCCTTGTCGATTTGGGGAATCTTGCAATCGACGAAGCTCGACCCGATATGACTGTAGACGACCACACGAGTAGCGACCTGCGTCGAAGCGCTGATAAGGAACGCGCCTTGTTCTTGGTCTCCCCTGTCGAAGCTAAGTCGGCTGCCGGTAATGTGGAGAATCTGTCCAGGGACCCCGGTATTTATACTCCCTTCGAGATCGGCATTCTCGACGCACTTTACCACTGGGGAGCTAAGCGCCGGAGTGTCGATTATTTGAACAGCCGCTGCAATTTGAATTCGCTCCAAGAGACCACGGTCACTGCGGATACGTATCCGCATATCGGCGGGATTAAATGTCGGAATCTGTGTTTGGGCGAACATTGAAGTTGAGTCTTCGGAGACTGATTGGCTAACAGAGAGTGTGAAGGCTCCTAGGGGAGTCTGCACTTCGGAACCATCGGGAAGCCAAAAGACCAGTGCTTCCGCGAACTGGAGAAAGATAGAACGTATGTCCGTCTCCGTGAGCCTCGTGGTCTTGCTCATGTAGCTCAAGAGTTTCTCAAAGCCGACTTTGTTTCGTTGAACCACTCTAGGTATGGTGGAGCCGTCCTTGCGAATCGGATCCTCGATCAATGTGACTTTTAAGGGCATTATGTTCCCCTCTTGAATGGGATTAGTACCGCCAACGGCGGAGTTTGCAATAGCGGTGGCGCGCCACGACAATCTTGCTACGCATCTGAGATGCTTTGGCGATTGAAGAAGGCATGAAATATTTCATATTTTCATTATTTTTAGCCGTGCATGGATGTCTATAAAATGGAAGAAATATTTTGGGATTCCGATATTCTTTTCTCATCAACTGAGAGATTCTATTTCATCAACTGAGAAATTCTATTTCGACGACTGAGAAACTCTTTTCCGACGACTGAGAAACTCTTTTCCGACGACTGAGAAATTCTATTCCGACGACTGAGAAATTCTATTCCGACGACTGAGAAATTCTATTCCGACGACTGAGAAATTCTATTCCGACGACTGAGAAATTCTATTCCGACGACTGAGAAATTCTATCATATATTATGTCCTTCTAATTCGAGAAGTATTCGAATGGCTGAACACGATTTCGGTAGCGATCGCCGAACCAAGAGGTGAAGTGCGGGCGGTAAGGACCATAACCAATAGGCCAAAATCAGGGAAGTGTCTGCCGAAGATGGATGCCTTACCTATAAGCGAATACAAGGGGAAATTTTCTGATCGCACGAGGATCGATATAGGGCCGTATCCTTCGAAGCTGATGATCTTCCGGAAGAAAATTCTTGGCGCTGACATTGTACAAAAACAGGTCATCGTTCTCTGGTGTTCCGACCATTTTGGTCGCTTCTGTCTAAGGGAATTCTAACAGAATTTCTACATTCTTGAAATTCAATTTGAGTTAGTCAGCAGCCTGCTGATCAGGTTAGAACTGCCACGGTTTTGCTATCTGAACACGAAACAAGTAGGAAAAACGTCTAAGGCGAATCATGACCATGTATGTAGGAATATACATATCATGTTATACAGTATATATTTAGGCATATCAACATTAGAGTGAGCTTAGTTCGTTTATAATTGTGTTTAGCATCAAGTGTACGTATACTATTTCTGGCCTAGGATAAAATCACCGAGTAGGACAGTTCACTGTGTTTCGGCCAGGGACACACCGCTCGGTGTATAAGAAATACGATTGGGAGCGAGCAAAAGCGTAGCAATGACGTTTGTTGTAGACGCCTTCCATCGTGTTTTCCTCATAAAAACAGGTACCTAAACAAGGCATCAAAGCCAAAATGTGCGTAAATCACCGCTTATAAAACCGTTATGCTAGGTGAAATATGAATAGCAGATATATGAGTAATGCAGCAGATACATGTATTTCATCTACAGTAAGTTCAGACCTCGTTTATCCAGGAATATAGCGTATAAATAACTGCCGCATATACTAGATAAAATGGGCTGAAAGGGCAATAATTAGTACATGAATAGCCAGATGCTGCTAGGTCCGAACGGCC